>CAXTRT010000040.1:0-35577 GCA_964246835.1 uncultured Acidobacteriaceae bacterium
GGCACAGGCGGTGCAGCGGCCGGCGATTACGGGGCTCGCGTATGTGCGGTTTTATGAGAGCGACATGGCGGCGGCGAAGCACTTTTATGGCGAGTGGCTGGGGCTGCGGGAGACGGATCTGCCGGGGAAAGGCGGTTCGGGTGGGGCGAGCTTTGCGGTGGGGATGCGGCAGCGGATTGAGATTGCGCCGCTGCCAACGGGTGCGGAGAGCCGACTGGCTTCGGTGGGATTTCTGACGAAGGACGTGGCCGGGATGCGGCGGTATTTAGAGGCGCATGGGCTAAAGGTTGAGGCGGTGGATGCCGATGAGATTGATGTGCGGGATCCGGAGGGCAATCTGACGGCGTTTGTGGGGGAGAAGCGAGCGGCGGCGGAGACGGCGGGTGCGGCGGGGAAGGCGCGGGCGACGGCGATGGTGGCGGCGGGCAAGGCGGGTGCGCCCACGTCGCGGCGGATGATCCATGCGGGGTTCAAGGTGCAGAGCCGGGACGCGGAAAACAAGTTTTATCTGGATGTGCTGGGATTTCGGCCGTACTGGCATGGAGGCATGGATCCGGCGAAGACGGACTGGGTGAGCCTGCAGGTGCCGGATGGGACGGACTGGATTGAGTATATGCTGCAGGGCGGGGCGCATCCGGACCAGCGGGAGCTGGGGGTGCTGGACCATACCAGTCTGGGCACGGAACATATGCCGGAGGTGACGGCGCAGCTGATTGCGAATGGGATGGCGGACCCGGACAAGCGCAAGACGCAGATCGGCAAGGACGGCAAGTGGCAGCTGAATGTGTTCGATCCGGATATGACGCGGGTGGAGTTCATGGAGTTCAAGCCGGTGCGGGCGGCGTGCTGCTCGGAGTTTACGGCGAAGCATCCGGAGCCGGGGGAGGGGCAGTGATGGGCGAGCGAGGCGGGTCTATAGGACGGCGAGAGTTTCTGGGGCTGGCGGGGAAGGCGGCGGCGGGATGCGTGCTGCGCGGGGCGATGCCGGCGATGGCGATGGCGGCGGATGCGCCGGGCGGCATGACGTATGGGGTGCAGCTGTTTCAGGTGCGGCGGCAGGCGGCGACGGATCTGGCAGGGGCGTTTCGCTCGATTCGGCAGGCGGGGTTTGCACAGGTGGAGCTGAATCCGGTGGCGTATGGGCATCCGCCGGCCGAGCTGCGGAGGATGGTGGAGGATGCGGGGCTTGCGGTGGTGAGCGGGCACTTTGACTATGCAGGGCTTGAGGGCAAGCTGGACTATGCGAAGGAGCTGGGGCTGCGGTACTTTGTGTGTCCGATGGTGCCGAAGGAGCAGTGGGGCTCGGTGGGCGGGTTTGCGCAGGCGGCGGATGTGTTCAATGCGGTGGGCAAGGGCGCGAAGGATCGGGGGATGGAGTTCGTCTTCCACAACCATGATTACGAGTTCAAGCCGGTGGAGGGGACGACGGGCTGGGCGGTGCTGATGAAGCGGACGAATCCGGCGCTGGTGAAGCTGGAGCTGGACTGCTACTGGCTGGCGCAGGCGGGGCAGAAACCGCTCGAGATGCTGGAGCGGCATATGGATCGGGCGGTGCTGCTGCATTTGAAGGATCGGACGGCGGGCGCGCCGACGAGCTTCGATATGGAGAAGACGTCGGCGCACTTTACGGAGCTGGGGAAGGGCACGATCGACTGGCCGGCGATTTTGAAGCAGGGGAAGGTGCAGGGGATCGCATACGCGTTTCTGGACCAGGACGAGACGGCGGGGCCGGTGCTCGAGAGTATGACGGCGAGCCGGGCGTATCTGCGATCGGTGCGGCTATAAGCCGCGGTTTAGAAACTCGCACCGAGCCACTCTGTAAGACAAAACAAGCGACGACAACGGCGGAATACGGGGATCTCTCCACTCCGTCGTGCGATAGACCCGCACGACTCCGGTCGAGATGACGGCATTCTTTTAGGTTATTTTTTAATTAGCAGATAAACGGTGCTTTGAGTTAGTTGGGTAAGACGGCTTTCTTTGAATTTAGCGACAGCATATAGAGTGATGCAAGAAGGCCAGCCTTAGCGGCTGGCCTTCTCTTATTAGAGATGGTAGATAGCTTACTTCGCGCCGACTGGCTGTTCCTGCGAAGCCGCTTCCTTGCTGTGGCCGATCTCCGCGAGGCGTTTGGTGAGGAGTTGTTCGAGGTCCACGAGCGCCTTGGAGAAGCCTTCGATGCCTTCCTTCAGCTTGTCGTGGGCCATCGTGTCTTCGGCGTGCATCTTCTCGAAGGTATCCTTGTCGATGTGGAGCTTTTCGATCTCCATCGACTTCGCCTTTTCGGGATCGAGTTTGCGGGTCAGCTCGCCTTCGGTCTTTTCGAGCTCGGTGAGGAGCTTGGGTGAGATGGTGAGCAGATCGCAGCCGGCGAGCTCTTCGATCTCGCCGATGTTGCGGAAGCTGGCGCCCATGACGACGGTCTTGTAGCCGAATTTCTTGTAGTAGTTGTAGATGGTGGTGACGGAGTGGACGCCGGGATCGTCTTCGCCCTGGTAGTCCTTGCCCGTCGCGCTCTTGTACCAGTCGAGGATGCGGCCGACAAAGGGCGAGATGAGGGTAACGTTTGCTTCCGCGGCGGCGACCGCCTGATGCAGGCCGAAGAGCAGCGTCATGTTGCAGTGGATGCCCTCTTTCTCGAGGACCTCCGCCGCCTTGATGCCCTCCCAGGTGGAGGCGATCTTGATGAGCACGCGATCGCGCGCGATACCGGCCTTATCGTACTGGGCGATCACATCGCGGGCCTGCTCGAGCGTCTTCTCCTTGTCGTAGGAGAGGCGGGCATCGACCTCGGTCGAGACGCGGCCCGGTACGATTTCAAGGATCTTTCGGCCGAAGGCGACGGCGAGCGATTTGAAGGCGAGTGCCGCGACATCCTTATCGGAGGCATTCGATCCAGCGTCTTTGCGGGCCTGCTTAAGAACGTCATCGACGATCGACTGGTAGTCGGGCTTCTCGGCCGCTGCCTGCAGTAGAGACGGATTGGTGGTTGCATCCTGCGGATGAAACTGCTGAATCGCATTGATGTCGCCCGTATCGGAGACGACTGTTGTCATACTGCGGAGCTGTTCGAGTAGAGAGGCCATGGGGAACTCCTTGCGCACCACCATGCTAACAAAGACGCGACGCGGGCGCAGACGGAGGATGGGCGAGGCCGGCTTACGGCGTGGATAGAGGGTATACCGTGACGCGAGCGGGCGCGGCCGGGCGACTGAGATTGCCGCTGGCGTCAACGGCGAGGACTCTGTAGCGGAAGGAACCAGCGCCGGGTGGTTGGTCGCGGAAGGCGGGAACCTGGAGGGGTGCCTGGTTGAGGCGACGCCAGGTCTCTGCCGCGGGGCCGGAGGCGGCTGCGGGATCAGGCGCGGGCGAGCGCTCCACCCAGTAGCCGGCGAGGTCGGGCTCTGTGTTTGGCTCCCAGGAGAGATCGACGGCGGCGCCGTCGGCGATGGCTGCGAGACCGGATGGTGATGCAGGCGGCGTGGTGTCGCGCAGGGTGAGGGTGAGGGGGGGCGAGTCCGGACTGCGCAGCGTGAGGGTCTTGCCATCGACGATGACGGTGCGGGATCGCCAGGCGATGTAGCTGTAGGTGGCGTCGCGCTGGCCTGAGGGGTCAACGAGCCCACCGGGATCGGGGCCGGCGGATGGGCCTTCAAGGCTGACCGTCTGGGGAGTAGTCTGGGGCGCCGGCCGGGCGGAAGACGGCTGTTTTGCGGGGACGGGTGGCGGAGCGGGTAGTTTCCCGACGGTTTGCGGCGCTGGGGAGCTGAGCGTACGCCGCAGCAGGACGGACGCGGCAGGGAAGTCCCGCGGCTGCCAGACGATGCGGGTACCGGCGGGCGAGGCGGCGGCGCGCAGATCATTCACGGCAGGAGGAGCGACTCCGGCGGCGGCGAAGGCTGGAGGGGAGGGATCGGCGGCGTGATCCGAGGCGTTTAGAAGGCGCACGCGGTACTGAAGGAGTTGGACCGGGTCGGCACGCAGCGACGGCGGCAGCGGATCTATGGCGGTGCTGGGGCCGGGTGTGACGGCCAGCCGCTGGACGACAGTGCAGGGCGCCTGGCTGGGGGGCGTTGGGCGTACGGAAGGTTGAAGGGGATCCCGGCAGATCTCCGCGTGGAGCGGCGGCGTTATGGATACGTCGTCCGTCGTGTCCGTCGAGGTGGTCCAGGCGAGCCGTACCTGCTCCCCGACACGTTCGACTCGTAGATCTTTGACGGGCGAAGGCAGATGGAGCGATGGCGGCCTGGGCGGCCCGGGATTCGCGCAGCCGGCCAGCCCCGAGACCGCAGCTGTCCAGAACAGGCCTGCTGTCCAGAGCAGAGTCATAGAGACTTTGGGCTGGATTTTCAGCTGGGAAGAGCGGCGCATGCTTGGTGAGATCCACACAAGATTCACCCTAGCACTGCAGCCGGGGAAGCTTGTTGACAGCGTAAGAGCGTACCTGCTGCAAATCGGGGCACTCAGGCCTCTTTTCGTGTGGTTTCTACGTCTGTTTAGACAAGACCTAAGGACAATCTTTTTATGGCAGACACAGCAAATTTGACCGATATGACAACAGTGCTTCCTGGGATCGATATGATTCCGGGCGAGCTTGGGGATGTAGAGATTGCCGGCGAGCTTGATTCGGGCGGAAAGTCGTCCCCTTTGCAGGTGGCCAGCGAGCAGGCGGAAGCCTTCATCTCCGAGAAGCGCATTGGCGAACGGATCAAACATCTGCGTCTAAAGAAGACCATGGGTTTGGTGGAACTTGGCCGCCACACGGGCCTCTCCGCGAGTTTTCTCTCTCAGCTGGAGACGGGAAGAGTGGTTCCGACGCTGCGCAATCTGGCGCGCATTGCGATGGTGTTTTCGAAGGACCTCAGCTACTTCTTCGAGCCCGAACCGCAGAAGCTGTTTCGCATTCATCGCGCCAAGGATCGTACACGGCTGCCGCAGTCCGGGGTAGACGATCCCACATACTTCTTTGAGAGTCTGGGATTTATTACGCCGGATCGCATGCTAGATCCTTACTTTGCGGAGTTTGTGCCGCAGCAACCGGGGGCAGAGGCCAAAGCGCACCAGCATGCGGGAAACGAGTTCCTGTTCGTGCTCTCAGGCGAGCTGGATGTGCGGCATGGCGATGAGCTGCACCGGGTTCAGGCGGGTGACGGCATCTATTTTGACGCGACGACGATTCACAGCTACCTGTGCGGAGGCGATGTTCCGGCTACGGCGATCATCATGGTCTCGGTGCAGCCGGCTGTTTCTGACGCGGCACGAACGCTCTCGCGAATTAGCGGAGCGCAGTCTAAGGCACGGCTAGGACGACAGGTCTCCTAATCTGGGCGGCTGAGTCCGTAGATCAACTATCGACGCGAGCCCGCATTTTGCGTGGCTCGCGGAGCATGACCGTAAGCCTCATCCGTAACCTTGTTCGCGGTGAAGCGAGTGGGCTGACGCCAGAGCGTCGCGAAGAGCTTATCGAGCTCTACAGCTTCAGGTGCGATGCTGGAGTAGACGCGATGGCCTTGTCCGAGAGCGTCAGTCATAGGATGGAGCAGTGAGAGAGTCTCAGGTAGTGGCTGAGCCTCTTTGCCGAGGTAACGAAAGTCATTGCAAAGTAGAGTTCGGCCATTCTTGTAATACGGGTACTGGCCGATGTCGTGGGGGCGATACGCTTCATCTGCATGGAGCGTTGTATGCCCTGCGTGCGTGAGCGTTCCGTTCTCACGATGAAAGCTGTAGATGCAGTCCGGCCGCGAGCGGAAGCGGCTACGCGGGGCATAGTAGTCGCGGGCGTCCATCGCCCCGCTTACGATAGCGGCATAGATCACCGCATGCAGCGGATATCCTTCGCGCACAGCAAGGGAGCGGCTGGTGAGGCCTACGATCCGGTCTCCAGGCTGTGCCGTTCGGCGGATGGCGGGCTTGCAGATGGACAAGGTGAGCAGGGGATGCTGCCTGACGCCCGGTGGCGGGGCACAGGGCGCGCCACCTCGGTCGCTGGTGAGCTTGTAGACGTAGGTTCGAGGCATGTGGATCGGTATCAAGTTGGATGAGATGGAGGCGCTTCGATCGGTGCCTTTCCGCGAGATTGCTTCCTCAGTGACGGGAATCGAAGCGTATCCAGCTTCAGCGGAGAGGTTTACTGCCGGTATCCCCGGGTCATCGCCGAGAGATCCACGCCTGCCAGGAAGCCGCGCATGGCTTCCGTCAACTCCGCCCGGGCAAGCTCCGCCGGCATCGCCGCATCGAGCGTCTCTACTTTCAGCATGACGGGGATGGGACGGCGTGGGTCGTGGGAGAACGCCTCCGCCGGGGCCGGCCGGCTGTAGATGAGTCCAAGGTGGGCGTTACCCGATGTGTACTCGCCACAGCCGCCTGCATTACAGACCGTTGTGACCTCGAGATACTGCGTGGCCCCATTGTTGAAGAAGGAGCTGCTGAAGCTCTCCTGCCCTGTCGCCGTGGCCGTGCGCAGTTCGCCATGCCAGACCGGGTCCTCGCCCCGCGCCGAGTGACAGATTGAGGTGTCATGCGATCCGAGCACGGGCGAGATGCCGACCGCTACGTGCGGCCCGCCGCCCTTTGCCGGCTGGTAGTCCGCCCACTCGAAGATGACGGGCCCATTCACCACCTGCTCGGGCCAGGTTCTCGACCGCACATAGCTTCCCATGCGCTGGGGAAACACCGCTGCTGCCTGGACCGTCTCCGGCGCAGGTGCTGTGTCTCGCTTGAGAAGCAGGCCGTGAGCCAGCCGCAAGCCGGCAAAAGCGATAAATATCGCCATCGCTGCCAGCCGCACACCCGCACTCTGCCAGACTAGCTTCGCGTGCATGACCTGGGCGACCTTTGCTGCCGGCCTGGGCTCGATTTCAGGCTCGGGCTCGATTTCGGAGGGGGTCTCGGTGACGCGGCGCACCACGTAAAACAACAGGCCGACCGCCGCGAGAAACAGGCATCCGCCGATGATGTAGTCGCCCATCTCCGCCCGGTCCTGCAGCCACGTGATCTTGAGCGCGACAATATAGTACAGCACCAGCGTGCACAGCCGGACGAAGTTGAAGACATAGCCCAGAAGCACCGCGCCCAGAACGAACAGCGCATGCGCCCGCCAGCGAAAGCGGTAGAGATGACCCACGATCAGAGCGATCATGCCCATGGTCACCGCGCCCCGGATCCCGTTGCACCCCGGCGCGATAAACATCCCAAACTCCGGCGTAAACATGAGCCGCATCTGGTCCGGCGTCAGCTTCTGGTGCAGCGCAATCGCAAAGGCCCGCGCCACATGCGCCGAGATGCGCTGCAGCGGCAGGTCCACATAGACGTTGAAGACGTGCGGCACGGGGTTGACCAGCCAGATCAGCAGCACGGCGAAGCGAGAGGCACGCAGCAGCCGCCATCCGCCGAACAGCAAGACGACCCCGACGACATAACAGAACGCCACGAGGGAGTGCGGCGGAAAGAAGATCGACCAGCGCGGCGACAGGATAAGGACCAGGACCGACTGCTCGCGAAAGCGTACCGCCGCCGTGGTTAGCAGCAGCAGCGCAAGACCCCACCAACTCCCGTCAAACTGCCACGAGAGGTCTCTCCAGCTGCGCAGAATGAGGGCGAGACTGACCAACGGGACCAGCATGCCGATCGATTTGAGCGGGTCCGTCACCCACATGCCGTACAGCACCACGGCAGTTGGCCAGATACTCACCACGCCAAGCACGGCCAGGCACGCAGCAAGCCCCGCCGCGAGGGACGGGGCTTGGCGAATCAGAGCACGGGCGTGCAGAGCTGGAATAGGGGCCGGCGATGTTGCCACTGAAGCCTCGGAACTACTTGCCGCGGCGGGAGAAGAAGAACGCACCCGCGGATCCGACTACGGCCAGAACGGCCGTCGGGTTCTCAGGCGAGTTCAAACAACCATTTTGAGCGTGCAGGGGCAGCGTGATCAGAAACAAGAAGGCGGAGCCAACAAGCAGAAGGGGAGTCTTTTTCATGGTGTCCTCAAATTGGAAGGTACCGGCTCGGCTTCGGGATGTCAACGAAAAGTCCGGTCAATCGATGGTTCCACGATAGCTCTTTTGATTGTCTCCTGCCCCATCTGTGTCATGGACGTTCAGAGAGGATTCGGTTAGAGCGGCAGAGAGGCCGCGCGCTCCGAGTGTCCGGAGAGCTCAGACGCACGAGCCTCCGCGAAGGCGGCTGCGCCCAACAGCGCGCAGGTATCATCCAGGATGACGCGCACGGGGATGGCTTCAAGCAGCGGCCGAAGCCGGCCCTTATCGGCAAACGCCTCCAGAAACGCCCCGTCCTGTAATGTTTTTAGGATTTTTGGTGCAATTCCGCCGCCCAGGTACATGCCTCCGGTCGCCAGCACCTTCAGCGCCAGATTGCCGGTCTCCGCGCCATAGGCCGCCGCGAAGATCTGCATTGTCCGATGGCAGAGCTCGCTTGACCCATCTTCGGCGCAGCTGCCGATCACGGCGTTCGGGTCTTCGGACTCCAGCCTCTCACGCAGCCATGCCGGCTCGTCCATCTTTACTTCATCCTTCAGAAAGCTGTACACATTGCGCAGACCGAGTCCGGAGACGACCCGTTCGAAGCTCACGCGGCCCTTCAGGGTTCGCCGCAGATACTCGTACAGGCGAACCTCCTCGTCCGTCCTTGGGGCAAAGTCGCAGTGGCCGCCTTCCGAGGGAAGAGGTGTGTGTCGGCTCTTCCCATCCCAGATTAAGAGCGCCTCGCCCAGCCCGGTACCGGCGGCGATAAGTCCGCGATGCCCGATCGCGCCAGTATCCGCCGCCTGCAGCGTGAAGATGCTCTCAGCGGTAAGCTCCGGGATGCCGTAGCCGTTCGCCTCCAGATCATTGATCAGGAAGATGTGCTCGATATCGAGGCTCTTCGCGAGGTCCCGCGCGTCCAGCGTCCACGGCAGGTTCGTCAGCTTCAGGCGTCCATCGCGAACCGGACCGGGACAGCCGAAACACGCGGCCACGATCTCGTGTTTGCGGTCCGACTCCTCGCCGAGAAACTCCTTGACGACGACGTCGAGCGAGCTGTACTCGATGGCCGGATACTTCTGATCGCGCAGCCAGCGCAGGCGACCGCCTTCAAAGTTATACAAGGCCAGGTGAACCTTGGTCCCGCCCACATCGCCCGCAAGTATCATCGTCGGCTAAAGCTCCAGAGTGCCTACGGTATGCGACCCGCCCGGTGCGGTCAAGCTGTTGCCGGGCACCGGCAATGAAGCCGCCGCCGCGGCGTCGAGCAGAAAGCGCAGACTTCCGCTCGCCGGCCGAATCAGCTGCGACGGCAGGCGCTCCGGATCACGCGGGCCGGTCAGCACCTCCGCCAGCACAGCGGCCTTGGCCGCGCCCTCGATCAGAAAGCAGACCTGCCTGGCTTGGTTGATCACCGGCGACGTCAGCGTGATACGCCACGTGTCCTTCTGCGGAACATGATTCGCCACCACCAGCCGGGTAATTTCTTCAAGCGCTGCCGTGTGCGGGAAGAGAGAGGCTGTGTGGCCGTCATCGCCCATGCCGAGCAGCAGCAGATCGAATGCCGGCGACTCCGCTCCTTCGAGCTTCATCGAGTTTCGGAGCACGGTCTCGTAGCGGTTGGCGGCCTCCTCCGGATCGAGCTCGCCTTCCATACGGTGCACCTGCCCGGCCGGCAGCGGAACCTTTGAGAGCAGAGTTTCGTTTGTCATACGGTAGTTCGATTCGGCGTCGGTAGGTGGAACACAGCGCTCGTCGACCCAGTACAGATGCAGCTTCGACCAGGAGATTGAGGCGGCGAAGGGCTGCGCCGGATCGGCCAGCAGAGCGAACATCGCCTTGGGCGTGCTGCCGCCGGAGATTGCGACGCGCGCGACTCCCCGTGCGTTCACAGCCTGCGTCACCGCGTCCGAAAAGAGCTGCGCGGCCGCAAACGCGACCGCCTTCGGCTCAGGCCAGATGGAATATGTAACCGTTACAGGTTGCGGCATCGTCGTGTCCTTAGAGCATTTCTCCTGATGCTAGAGCGTTGTTCGAGTGCAAGGGAGGCCATTTTCCTTGAGAGAAAATGGCACTGACGGAAGTGGCCTGCTGTACGCCTTCAGGAGAAATGCCTTAGAGTTCCTGCCAGGCGCGGCCGTCGTGTTCCAGAAGCTCATTGGCGCACTCCGGGCCTTCCGTTCCCGCGGCGTAGTTGGGGAAGTCTTTTGGCGGCGTGGCGGCCCAGGCTTCGAGGATCGGCGTAAACAGCGCCCAGGTTGCCTCTACGCCCTCGCGATCCGCAAACAAAGTCGCATCGCCCAGCATTGCATCGAGCAGCAGCCGCTCGTATCCGTTGGCCGACGACTTGCCGAACGCATCCGCGTAGCTGAACTCCATGCTGACCGGCTTTACGTTGGTGGTCGGTCCGGGAACCTTCGCGCCAAAGCGCAGCGTGATGCCTTCATCCGGCTGGATGCGCATCTTCAGGATGTTCGGCTCGATCTTGTCGTCCGTGCCGTTCGTCTTGAACAAGTGCAGCGGCGGCTGTTTGAAGACCACCGTCACCTCTGTGACGCGCTGCTCCAACCGCTTGCCCGCACGCAGGTAGATGGGCACGCCGGCCCAACGCCAGTTCTCGATTTCCACGCGCACCGATGCGAAGGTCTCGGTCGTCGAATTCGGATCGACGCGATCCTCCTGCCGGTAGCCCGCTACATCCTTGCCGTCCACCTTGCCCGGCCCATACTGCCCGCGCACGGTGTTCTCGACTGGAATCTTCTCGATCGCCCGCCACACCTTCAGCTTCTCTGTGCGAACGGCCTGCGCCTCGAACGAGTCCGGCGGTTCCATCGCCACGAACGACAGCACCTCCATGACATGGTTCTGCAGCACATCGCGCAGCGCACCGGCCTTTTCATAGAAGGGACCGCGGCCTTCAATGCCGATCGACTCCGCCGCCGTAATCTCCACGTGATCGATGTAGTTGCGATTCCACACGGGCTCAAAGATGCCGTTGCCGAAGCGGAAGACGAGAATGTTCTGCACCGTCTCTTTGCCCAGGTAGTGATCGATGCGGAAGATCTGCCGCTCCTTCAGCACCGCGTTGATGTCCAGGTTCAGCTTCTTCGCCGACTCCAGATCCGTGCCGAAGGGCTTCTCGATGATGACGCGAACCCAGCCGTTGCCGTTCTCGTTGGACTGCGACAGTTTGTGGCGGCCGAGGTAGCCGATGATGTCGGCAAAGAACTCCGGCGCGACTGCAAGATAGAAGAGCCGGTTGCCCTTGGTGCCATGCTTTGCGTCCACGTCCGCCAGGAACGTCTTCAGCCGCTCGTAGCCGTCATCGTCGTCGAAGTTGGTTTGGAAGTACTCGACTCGGTCGATGAACGGCTTCAGCTTGGCGTCGTTCGCGTCCACGCCGCCGCCCTTGAGGATCCCGTCCTGCATATCGGGCGCGAAGGTGGCGCTCAGGTCGCGCCGTGCCACGCCGACCACGGAGAAGTCCTTCGGCAGCAGGCCTTCCTGCTCCAGGTGGTACAGCGCCGGCAGCAGCTTGCGCTTGGTGAGATCGCCTGACGCGCCAAAGATGACGACGATGCACGGTTCGGGAATGTGCTCATCCGCCTTCATGGAAACCGGCGTCGCCGCCGTTACAGGAACACTTACGGTCGTTGCCATAGCCTTTACTCCTTCGCTCCGGATGCTGCTCAGCGCCGGATCGCTCTCACGATTAGAAACTCCGATTCAGATCACGTGCGGTTACAAATTAGGACTTCTTCACGGCGTGGCCGCCAAAGGCATTGCGCATGATCGACAGCATGCGATCGGTGAAGTTGTTCTCCTCACGCGAGCGCAGCCGCCGAATCAGTGATTCTGTAATCACCGGCGCGGATACGTTCAGGTCGATGGCTTCGAACACGGTCCACCGCCCCTCGCCCGAGTCCGGTACATAGGCCTCTAGGCCATCGAGCGTCGGATTCTGCTTAAGCGCGTCGGCCGTCAGATCGAGCAGCCAGGACCGCACCACCGAGCCGTTCCGCCAGATCTCCGAGATCTGCGGAAGGTCCAGCTTGAGCGGCTCCTTCGCCTTCATGATCGAGAAGCCCTCGGCATACG
Organism: uncultured Acidobacteriaceae bacterium; assembly: GCA_964246835.1. Lineage (GTDB taxonomy): Bacteria > Acidobacteriota > Terriglobia > Terriglobales > Acidobacteriaceae > Edaphobacter. The sequence goes on from CAXTRT010000040.1 coordinate 12,078, forward strand.
CCTGCATCATGCCGTACTCGATGCCGTTGTGCACCATCTTCACGAAGTGGCCCGCGCCGCTTGGGCCGACGCGTCCCCAGCCGGTCGTGGGCGTGGGCGCGAGCGTCTCGAAGATCGGCTTCAGGGCAGCGACGACAGCTTCATCGCCGCCGATCATCATCGAGTAGCCCTCTTTGAGGCCCCAGACGCCGCCGGAGGTTCCGCAGTCGACGTATTCAAAGCCTTTCTGCTTGCATGCGGCGTACCGGCGCTGCGTGTCTTTATAGTTCGAGTTGCCGCCATCGATGAAGATGTCGCCCTTCTCCATAAACGGCTCGAGCTTTGCGATGGTTTCATCGACCGGGTCGCCCGAGGGCACCATCAGCCAGATCGCGCGCGGGGTCTGCATCCCCTTTACCAGATCTTCGAGCGAGCTCACGCCTTTCGATCCCGTCGCCGACAGCTTCTCGACTGTCTCTTTACTGAAGTCGAAGCCGATTACCGTATGGCCGCCAAGCCGCAGGCGCTCTGCCATGTTGAAGCCCATCTTGCCGAGACCGATCATTCCCAGTTGCATGCGTTCGCCTCTCTTTTACCGTGTTTGACTGCTCATAGTTTCCATGCCGAAGTGCGCGAGTTCGCCCGCAAGCTGCGCCGGTGTCTGGAAGTGAATCGCCTGCATGCCATGGGCGCGGGCAGCCTCGCAGTTTTCCACTTTATCGTCGATAAAGAGCCCCGTCTATGCCGGGCGGCCGGAGATCTCGATCGCCGCGCGATAGATCGCAGGCGCCGGCTTCATCTCGCCGACATACCCGGAGCAGACGAAGAAGTCGAAGATTTCCCGCAGCCCAAATGCGTCCAGCCTGTAGTTGTTCAACTCGCGGCTCTCGTTGTTCAGTGTAGCCAAGCGAAGGCCCGGCACTCCGCGCAGGCTGCGTAGCACGTCGAAGCACTGCGCGTAGAGCACCTTGCTCTCACGGCACACCAGCGGCCACAGCTGCGCGAAGGTGAGGCCCAGCCCTGGGTTGGTCGAGAGCACGGTGCGGCTGAAGAACTCCTCGGCCGTGATCAGCCCGCGCTCCCAGAACCAGTTTTCCTTATCGTGCACGGCTTCGTACGCAGGCAGGTCTACCCCTAAGGCCGTGAGCACGCGCGCACGCTGGTTCATGTCCCAGCCGTTGGTCAGCAGCACGCCGCCGATATCCCAGAAGATCGTCTCGATCTTTCGGAGATCGCCGCGCGCTGTCTGTTTCGATCCGTCGCTCACCGTGCTGCCGCCTGGGTCTCACGATGGGTTGCAGCCATCTGGCCTGACGTGTCGTCCGGAAAGTCCGCGCCCATCGTCGTCGACTCCCATGCGTCCAGCTCGCCCGTCCAGTCCTCCAGCCGCTTACGAAAGCGCGTCAGAGCGGCGTTGCCCAGCAGCAGATGGCGCGGCGGATGCGCAGCCTCGACTACGGCAATGATCGCTTCCACCGCCCGCTGCGGATCCCCCTTCTGCTTGCCGGCCTGTGTCTGAAAGTACTCGCGTGCCTTGCCCGCGGTGGGGCTGTAGTCCTCAATCTGCGTCTCCGCCTTTTTGCCGGAACGCCCCAGGAAGTCCGTGCGAAATGCTCCCGGCTCGATCGCCGTCACATGGATCCCGAGCGGCTCGCACTCAGCCGCCAGCGCCTCGGTCAGCCCTTCCACCGCAAACTTCGTCGCGTTGTAGTATCCCCAGCCCGGCATCGCGATCAAGCCCCCGATCGACGAAAGATTGATTATGTGTCCACTGCCGCGCTCGCGCATCTTCGGCAGAAACGCCTTGGTCACCCGCAACATCCCGAATACATTCGTCTCAAACATCGGCATGTATTCCTCGTCGCTGACCTCTTCGATTGCGCCCGTCAGACCGAATCCAGCGTTGTTCACCAGCACGTCCACGGGGGCAAAACACGCCGTTGCCTGGGCCACGATCGAGCTCACCTGTGCCGGGTCCGTTACGTCCAGCGCGTACGCCTTTGCCCGGCCGGGATGCTTCTCCTCAAGATCGGCCACTTTCACAAGCGATCGCGCCGTTGCAATCACCCTTCCGCCACGGCGAAGCACCTCCTCCGCCAGCAGCCGGCCGAAACCAGTTGAAGCGCCGGTAATAAACCAGACCAGATTGTTCGTTTTCTGTGCCATGGCAGTAGAGATGCTTCCTAAGCCGCTCGCGACTCCGTACGGGACAAGCTTTTAGAGCATTTCTCCTGATGCTGGGCCGCTGTTCGACTTGAGTGGAGACCCATTCTTCTTGAGAGAAAATGGCATGAACAAACATGGCCCGGGGTACACCTTCAGGAGAGATGCCCTAGCTGTTGAGCGCGGTCCCCTGAGATGCGGGCATGTACGTGGACTCGATCGCCTTGACCTTGTTTAGCCGGCGTACAAAGCGCTCCTCGGTGGCGATGAACTCCGCTTTCAGATACGCGTCCACACACTCAAAGGCAAGCGCCACGCCGATGATGCGCGCTCCCATCACCAGCACATTCATCTGATCGTGTTCCACACCCTGATGGGCCGAGTAGGTGTCGTGGCACATGCCGGCCCGCACGCCCGGCATCTTGTTCGCCGCGATGCAGACGCCGACGCCCGATCCGCAGATGAGGATTCCCCGCTCTACATCACCCCGCATCAGCGCCTTGCCTACCAGCAAGGCGAAGTCCGCATAGTCGGAGGGCTCGGTGTTGAAGGCGCCGAGATCGCGGATGTCGTGGCCCAGCTTTGCCACATGCGCCCGAACATCTTCTTTGAGCGGAAATCCGGCGTGATCCGACGCAATGGCGATCTTCATCTGCAGTCTCTTTCTCTCCAGCGCGGCGGACCTGCCCGTTAGGAGTCGTCTTCGTGCTCCCACTCCCGGTCCGGCAGCACGGTGTCCTCATACTGCGATTGCACAGACGAGTTGCTGTCACGCTCGCGCGGCAGCTCGTCTCCATCAGTCCTCTCGTCGTCGTTCGTCCAGTGATTGCGCACGGACAGCCCCCCAGTTCCGGCAGGTGCGGCCCCCGCAACCAGAGAGAGCCGCAGCATCCTTATTTTTTCACCAGCTTCCTGGCCTGCTCTACAACGTTCGCTACGGAGAAGCCCAGCTTCTCAAGCACCAGCGGCCCGGGCGCCGACGCGCCGAAGCGATCGACCCCGATGATGCCGCCGTTGTGCCCGACATACTTCCACCAGCCCATAGTCGCGCCCGCCTCGACCGCCAGCTTCGGCGTTGCTTCCGGGAAGAGCTCGTCCCTGTAGCTCTGCTCCTGCTCGTCGAAGATCTTGAAGCTCGGCATCGAGACCACCGTCGCGCGGATGCCCTGCTTCTTCAACTCCGCCGCAGCTTCCAGAATCAGTGAGACCTCGGAGCCCGTCGCAATCAGGATGATGTCCTTGCCAGAGCCGCCGTTCTTGCTTTCGTCTGAGTCCCAGTCGAGCGCGTAGGCGCCTTTTGGCACGCCCTCGGCGATCTTGTACTTCTCCGCGTCCAGCACGGGCAGATCCTGGCGGCTGAGGGCCATGAAGGCCGCCGAGTGCCGCTCAAGCGCCAGCCGCCAGCACGCCGAGGTCTCATTCGCGTCCGCCGGCCGGAAGTCCGTCAGCTGCGGAATCGCCCGCAGCGCCATCAGGTGCTCGACCGGCTGGTGCGTCGGCCCATCCGCGCCCAGGCCGATCGAATCATGGGTGAAGATGTAGAGCGAGTGCGACGACTGCAGCGCTCCCATGCGCAGCGCGGACCGGCAATAGTCGGAGAACGTGAAGAAGGTCGATCCGAACGGAATCAGCCCGCCATGCGCCGCGATGCCGTTGACCGCCGCCATCATGCCGAACTCGCGCACACCGAAGAAGACGTTGCGGCCCTTCGGATCGACGTGGAAGCTGGGTGAGTCCTTAAAGATCGTCTTGGTCGAGCTGGTCAGGTCCGCCGCACCGCCAAACAGCTCCGGCACCACCGCCGCGATCGCATTCATTACCGTCTGCCCGGCGTTGCGCGTGGCGATCGGCTTGTCGGTCGGGAATACGGGGAGCTTTTTTTCCCAGCCCTCGGCCAGCTTCATCGAGGTTGTACGGTCGTACTCAGCGGCCTCGGCCGGATAGGCCCTGGCGTAGTCCTCATACTTGCGCTGCCACTCGGCATGGAGCTTCTTGCCTTTCTCTTTGATCTCGAGCCAGTTCTTCCCTGCCTTCTCCGGCACGTAGAAGCTCTTATCTTCCGGAAAGCCGAGATTGCGCTTGGTCGCCTTGGTCGCCTCAGGCCCGAGCGCCTCACCGTGAACGCCCTTGGTTCCGGCCTTGGGGCTGCCATAGCCGATCACCGTCCGCACCTTGATCAGCGATGGCCGCGTCACCTCGGCCTTGGCCGCCTGGATCGCGTGCGAGAGCGCCGTGAGATCGTTGCCGTCGCCCACTGTCTGGACATGCCAGTGATAGGCCTCAAAGCGCTTCACCACGTCCTCGGTAAAGCTCAGCTCCGTCGGTCCATCGAGCGAGATCAGGTTATCGTCATAGAGCACGATCAGCTTGCCCAGACCCAGCGTTCCCGCGAGCGACGAGGCCTCATGCGAGATGCCTTCCATCAGATCGCCATCGCCGCAGAGAACATAGGTGTGGTGATCCACGGGGGTGTGGTTTTCGTGGTTGTAGATTGCGGCGAGATGCTTCTCGGCGATCGCCAGCCCAACTGCCTCGGCGAAGCCCTGGCCCAAGGGGCCGGTGGTGACCTCGACGCCCGGCGTCTCGCCGTACTCCGGGTGCCCGGGGGTGTGCGATCCCCACTCGCGGAACTGCTCGAGCTGCTCCATCGGCAGGTCATAGCCGGCCAGGTGCAGCATGCCGTACAGCAGCGCCGAGGCGTGCCCGTTTGAGAGCACAAAGCGATCGCGGTCCGACCACTTCGGATCAGACGGATCGTGCTTCATGAACTTGTGATAGAGCAGATAACCGATCGGCGCGCAGCCCAGCGGGGCGCCGGGATGACCGTTCTTTGCCGCCTCTACCTGGTCCACGGCCAGGAAGCGAAGGGTGTTGATGGAAAGCTGGTCTAGATCCTGCTGCGCCTGCGGGTCCTGCTGCGCCTGCGAACCCTGTTGCGCCTGCAACTCCTGCTGCGTCTGCTGTTCGATCATCGTGTCCTCATCTCAAAAGTGTGAGCCGCGCCGGCCGGCGCAGGTGATTTCGTCTCGCTTGCTAGTGTACCCGCCCTCGGCGAACGGGCCCAATGCCGGGTCGCTCGCGCCTCATCCCACAGCCTCTCACTAATTGGATGGCTTAACCGCGACCGGTGGCGGGGCCGCCGCACCTGCTTCGCTCTTGGGCGCTACAACCTTTACCTCGTAGTCAAAGCCAAGCCATGTGTCGCGATCCGGCCAGTAGAACGTGAACTTCAGGCTTCCAGTCTGTGTCGCCGACGTCGCGATATCGGCAAACGACCCCGGGTAGCCGACCCGTCGCGCATCCGTCTCCTGCTTCGTCGCCCAGTCATCCGCCGTCCACACCACGCGAAACGGCTCCGGATCGAGCAGCCGCAGCGTGTTTCCCGCCGGCACCGTCTCGATGCGCCGCGTCTTCTGAAAGATCTCCATCCTGCTCACGAATGTCCGCTCCCCTACTGGCCGTGCATACCGCTCCTCGACCACCGAGACCCGGTCGTACACCGCCCCATCCACCACCGACCGCAGCAGCTTGAGATACTCCGCGTGCGCCCACACCAGCGGCTGCGCCGATCCCGCCGATTTGCCGCAGTACAGCCCCTCTGCCGGCAGATCGCCGTGGTCCCACACCTGCTCCGGCAGCATGCCGCCCACCGAGCTGAAGGCCTCATACGCCTTGATCAGCGGCTTTGGATCGTTGCCCGCGGCTAGTTCATAGTGCGCGCGCTCGCCGCCCAGCAGCGGCCATGCCCGCCCCTGTCCCCATCCCATGTAGGGGCCGCCGTCCTTCTGCTGGCCGTACCCGTCGTGGTTGTAGCGCCGCCAGCACGGGCCGAAGGGCGTCTCGATCTTCAGGACCTTATCGATCACCTTCAGCGAGTCCACGATAAGCGGGTCGTCCGCCCGCCGCACGCCGTAGCGCACCAGCTCGAGAAAGCCCGCGTCGACAATCTCGCGGGCGTCGAACTCTGCCGTCTCGCCCGGACCGCGGTTCGAGAGATGAATCCAGCCCGGCTTCACGGACGCGTTATGGAACGGCTCGCCCTCGGCCGGCGGCCGTATCCGCATGTAATGCCGCTTCACCTCCGGGTCGAGCACGCCGTTATCGGTCGTCGTCCACTCATCCAGATGCGCCTCAATCCAGTCCGCGTAGCTCTCAAGGAAGCTCGCCAGCTCCGCCGCCTGGTGCGCCCGCGCGATATCCGCCGCGCACAGCAGCGCGCTGATGACCACGGCCAGCGTGGAGGGCGAGTACCCCGCGTTCTCCTCCCATCGCTCCTGCTGGGTCACGGGGGCGTAGCGCACCATAAAGGCCGCTGCCCGCTCCACAAACGGAAAGACATCGAAGTTGTCGAGCGCGTTCAGCTTCCACAAGCGCCATGCCAGAATGATCGGAAACGCCACCTCGTCCAGCTGAATGCCCGACCAGTACGGCTCGCCGTCGATCCAGAAGTTCTGCGAGAAGCCTCCGTCGGTCCGCTGCGTGCAGGCGAGATAGACTAGCGCCCGCACAGCCGTCTCCGTGCGACCGCAGGCCATGAGCGCCGTTGCGGACTGCACCATGTCGCGCGTCCACACCAGGTGGTAGCCGCCGAGATCGTCGTCGCCCTTCGACGCGCCCCACGGGATCGAGGCCGACGCGATAAACGCGCCCGCGTAGGACTTGTCCTCATGCGCCAGAATCACGTTCTGGCTGATCCGGCTCAGCCGGCCGCCATCCATCGAGCCCGCTCCCAGCCGCGGCGGCGCGCCTACCCGCTTCCACTGCGCGAGGAACCTATCGCGGTGCTGCGTATACGGCGTTGCGAGCGTCTGCATCATGCGCGAGACCGCCGCATGCCGGCCGCTGCCGAAGCCGATCGCCACTGTGAACTCGCGGCGCGTGGCCACATCGATCTCGCCCGTGAGCGCGATGTTGCCGTTCAGCGCCTCGCCGAACTGCCAGTCCATCTTCCTGTCGCTTGAGAGGTCCTGGTAGCCGTCGCTCTGACCCACATAGCCGCAGGAGGTCCGGCTGAAGCCGCCGCCGCTTACGCCCATCGCCAGCGCCGTCTTGCCCTTCCACGCCACCAGGCAGCGCTGCCCGGCCACATCGATCGAGCGGCCATTGTTGTTCGCGCCGCCACCCTCCAGATGCGGCGCCAGCAGCGTGTAGCACTTGAGCCGGCTCAGCACTGCCTCGTCGCCCTCGACCACCACATGCATCAGGACCACGGGGTAGTGCGGATCGCTGAGGAACTCCTTCGTCACCGTGTAGCGGCCGCCCGGATCCGTCCCCCTCACCCGCACCGCCAGCGCCTCCGGATCGATGTAGTGGAAGTCATACGCGAAGTCGCGCTTTTCTTCGTGGAAGAAGGTCTCGCCATCTGTGAACAGCAGCTCCATATCGCGCATCTGCGGGCGGTCGATGTAGGGGTAGTAGATCTCGTTCAACGTTCCGTGCGAGACCGTAAACCACACCCGGCTGGCCGAGGAGTATGCGGTCGACACCGCGTCCTTGCGGCTCGACGTCCATCGCGGCTCAAGGCCGGGCCCGCCAAAGGCGGCACCGTCATCTTCGAGCCATCGGTAGGCCAGCGGAGAGTCGGTATCCGTTTCAGTCTCAAGCGCGGTCGTCATAGCACCCAATTTACGCAATCTTGCATTTCCCCGCGAATCGCCGTATGACGCTCCGATGAATCTCGCGTAGCCGAGAAAGGAGCATCGCGCACCACAGGCAACGCATCTCACACCCAACAGAGAGCGTGGCTGCGGATGCAACCCGGAGGCGGCCGCCTTCGCGCAGCCTCTCTCATAACCGTCTACGCTGAAGTGCGCTGCTTGATACGCGAGCCCTCCACCAGATAGACCCACCAAGGAGATCACCGTGGCCTTTGAACTTCCGCCGTTGCCGTATGACTACGCCGCACTCGAGCCCCACATCGACGAACAGACGATGAAGCTGCACCATGACAAGCACCACCAGACCTACGTGACGAATCTTAATGGCGCGATCGAAAAGCATCCCGATCTGGGCAAGAAGAGCCCGGAGGATCTGCTGAAGAGCCTCGACACGGTGCCGGAAGACGTTCGTGCGGTCGTTCGCAACAACGGCGGCGGCCACGTCAACCACACCATGTTCTGGCAGATCATGCAGCCCAAGGGCGGCGGATCGCCGAACGGCAACATCGCCGACCAGATCACAAAGGACTTTGGCTCGTTTGAGGACTTCACCAAGAAGTTCAATGAGACCACCGCCAAGCAGTTCGGCTCCGGCTGGGGCTGGCTGGTGTGGAAGGGCGGCAAGCTCGAGATCGTCACTACACCCAATCAGGACAACCCCATCTCACAGGGGCTCTATCCGATCTTGGGCAACGATGTCTGGGAGCATGCCTACTACCTGAAGTACCAGAACAAGCGGCCGGACTATCTGGCCGCCTGGTGGAATACTGTCAACTGGACGGAGATCAATAAGCGCTTTGCGCAGGCTCAGCAGAGCTAGGTTTCAACCGCGCACAAAGAAGAAGGCCGCCCATCACAGGCGGCCTTCTCTTTGGTTGCTTCGTGGTGCTTATCCCGAAGGGATCTGCTGTTCCCAAGGTCCGCAGCAGACCCTACGGCTTAGGACCGTCCTCCTGCTCGACTTCCTTGCCCTCACCCGGGAATGGCCAGCTTCGGTTCATCGGCTGGGTGGCTTCGCGGACAGGCCCGGATACGGTATTGACCTTCAGGTTCTCGATCACATGCACGCCCAGCTTGCCGGCGCTGGCTACATCCATGTCGCCGTCATGGTCCAGGTCGGCAACGATGAACTGCGTGCCGGCGCTGGCGGTGCCGTTTTCTGACAGCGTGGCACGCGTAAACATCGGATCGGAGGCGCTGTCGGCGATCTGCATGGCTTCCGCGCCACCGGACGTCACCTTGGTTCCAGATGCCTGCCCGGCGCTCTTGCCTTTTACGCGGCTAAGCTCCGCCGCTGTGGGCAGCTTGTAGGCGTAGACCACCACGGGGTCGTACGATCCGGGATCGTTTCCGGCGTGCCCGCGGTAGCGCTTGCCCGTGATCAGTTCGGGCGAGCCGTCGCCGTCGATATCCGCCAGGATCAGCGCGTGCGACTGCGAGAAGGATTCATCGATGGTGTGGCGCAGCCAGGTGGGATGCGCCTTGGGACCGGCCTGCTCCAACCAGTAGAGGCCGTAGCCGTGGCCCTGCCCGTAGATCAGGTCCATGCGGCCGTCGTGGTTGACGTCGTAACCGAGGATCGGGAAGCCGGCGTCGCCGATGTCCCAGTCGCCGTGCCATGTCCACTTATCGTTATCGGCGTCGATCTGCTGGAACCAGCCGTGGGTGGTGAGCACATCGGCCTTGCCGTCGCCGTCAATGTCGGCGATGCCGATGCCATGGCCGTCCTGCACCTTGTCGCCCAGCTTGTGGACGCGCGGCTTGTCCTTGCTGAAGTCGATCCAGAGCACGCCGGCGCGGTTGTAGTGCGCGAGCGCGAGCTCCGGCTTGCCGTCGCCGTTGATGTCGCCGAAGGCGCCGCCCTCGGTGTCGAAGCTGTCGGTGATCTTTTCGGCCTTCCACATGGTGCCGGCAGCCGTCGCCTTCGGACCGGGGTTCTTGAACCAGAAGAGGCCGTTCTGGATCCAGCCGGTGGTGACAAGGTCCGGCAGGCCATCGTGGTCAACGTCGACGATCCACTCGCCGCAGTCGGAGACGAACTCATTGTGGGTGCCGACGGTGCGGAACTGGTGCTGCTTCCACTCGCCGCCGCCGGCCCCGGGGTTCTGGTACCAGTAGGCGCCGCTCAGCAGATCCTGAAAGCCGTCGCCGTCCATGTCGAGCAGCGAGATGCCTTCCGAGTGATCGGTGCCGAGCCGGTGCGTCAGGAAGGTCATCCGCGGCGCTCCGTCCGGCCCGTTGCCGGGGTGCTGCATGCGGAACTCGGTCGCGTGCGCGGGATCCTGCGCCATGCCGCTCATCGGCAAGGCAAGCAGCGCCAGCAGCGGGGCAAAGCTCTTTGAGGCAATCGTCATTCTGAGTCTCCGTTGCGGCAGGCAGCTAACCGATCTTCATGGTTTCAGGGTTCCAATGCACGATGGCATCCTTCTCGACGCTCAGGTTGCTGAGCAGCGCCGCACCGGCCGCGCGGAAGCCGAAGGTGGCGTCCTCCACCACGGGCTGGCGGCTGCGAACGGCGCTGAAGAAGTTCTTGAAGTGGTCGTAGCTGTCAACGTAGCCGGCCGGCGCGACGAACTTCTGCACCTCCTGCACGGGCGGTCCCTCGTTGTGCTTGACCGGGTACTTCTGCCGATAGGCGTCAAGCGTTTGCTTCTGCATGGCTTCGGCAAAGGTGGAGACGGTATAGCCGGGCTCGCTTGCAAGCGGCGTGCGGGTGACTGTTACCGTGTTGCCGGCGATCTCCATCAGGCCTTCAGAGCCGGTGAAGAGGAAGCCCTCGCTCTCCTCGCCGCCGTCGACGAAGTTGACGTGCAGGCTGAGGTTGAAGCCTTCGGGGTAGTCGAACTGCGCGAGCAGAACGTCGTACACATCGCGGCCGTCGTTCCAGAAGCGCAGGCCGCCAGTGGCCATGGCGCGCGTCGGGCCCTTGGCGCCGGTGATGAAGTGGGTGCCGCTGAAGAGATGGACGAAGAGATCGCCGGCGACGCCGGAGCTGTAGTCCTTCCACTTGCGCCACTGGAAGAAGCGCTCGGCATTCCACGGAACCTTTGGGGCGGAGCCCTGAAAGCGCGGCCAGTCGCAGGTCTCAGTTGAGGCGTCGAGCGGAACCGTGTAGTTCCACGCGCCGATCGACGAGTTGCGGTCCCAGCGCGCCGAAACCATGTTGAGCTTGCCGATGGCGCCGGAGGCCAGCAGCTCCTTGGCCTTCGCGTAGACGATCGAGCTTACGCGCTGGCTGCCGACCTGTAGGATGCGATTGGTCGAGCGCGCGGCCTCGATGATCGCCGGCCCGTCCGAGTAGATGTGGATCATCGGCTTTTCGAGATAGACGTCCTTGCCGGCCTTCATCGCATCCACGGCTACCTGCTTGTGCCAGTGGTCCGGCGCGGCGACGAGGACCGCGTCGACATCCTTGCGGGCAAGAATCTCGCGGTAGTCGCGCGTGGTGAAGATGTCCGATCCCCACATCTCCTTGGCGTGGGTCAGCCGCCCGTCATAGCAGTCGGCGACGGCGACCAGCTTCACGCCCGGGCCCTGGAGCGCATAGCGCGTATCGCTCTGGCCCTGGATGCCGGCGCCGATCAGCGCCAGGTTTACGGTGTCGTTCGGCGATCGCGGCGCGGGGGCAGCAGGTTGCGCCAGCAGCGGATGAAGATGGGTTGCGGCAGCAGCGGTAAGGGCGGTGGTCGCCGAGGATCGAAGAAAGTTCCTGCGATTGAGCATGGTCGATGGGTCTCGCTTTCGCGCGCGGGGAGTTGGCGCTGTGGTGCCTGTCGATGGACATTAAGGCACCACGCTATCCGCTGTCCAGTGCCTCACCCCGGGAAGAGGGCGCGCGGCTGCTAAAAAGCGTCTTCGTCGCCGATCGGCATGCCGGGAGGAACGTCGAGGGTGGGCTCGGGCTTGAAGGTCTCGGGCGCTCGTTCAAAGGCTGCGATGCGCCGTTTGATTGCGTCTCCGACGGTGCCGGCGGGCGGGGAGGCCGCGAGGGTGTGCAGCTTGGCATCGACGATGGAGCGAGCCGCAAAGGAGGTCTCGGGCGATGCGGAGAGACGAAGCAGGGCCTCGACGATGCGGGCGGTCACGGCTGAGCCGACGACCTCCGCCAGGCTGCCCGGCGAGGAAGCCGGGCCAGCCGAGGCCGCGACCGCCGCGTCGATCACCTCGTCCAGGGTGGGCTGCGCGGCCTCGCGCGCGTGGTATTCGACCAGGCGATTGGCCCGTTCGGGATGGAAGAGAGCTGCCAGAGTCAGGTCGGCCGCGCTCTCCGCCGTGGCGACGGGATCGAAGGTCATCGAGGTGCGCGACGCGAAGCTTTCGACCGACCGCTCCGTGCCTGGCGGGCGCGGCGGCAGCTGGCGCAGCAGCGGCTCCGGCAGTGTAAGCACCGTGGGTGAGAGCGTCTTGACCACGGCGGCGAGGGCCTTGCGCTGCGCTGCCGCGGAGACGATCGACGGCTCGGCCTGGCCATCGCCGCGCACGGTGTAGCGGTAGTCCAGGCCGGCGATGCTCTTGGTTGCTGCCTCGGTCTGGTAGCGGTGGAGCAGATAGACGAGCACCAGGGCGTCGTCCATATGAGCCATTGAGGTACCGGGACGAATGACGTCCGGGCCGAAGCGCCGAAGGGCGGCGGAGCGGACCTCCAGCAGCCGGTTCAGCTCATCCGCGGCGTCGGTGCCGTTGTCCCAGAGGTGTGCGATGGGGCTGGCGGAGCCGAGCGGCCGTGCGTCCGCGTCGCTGAGGTAGCGAACGCCCTTTGCCTCCGCCGTGTGCAGGATGGCGTCAAGCGCGGCGGCGTCCTCGACCGGCTTGCCGCCGCGATCGAACTCGCGATAGCCGTAGTCGATCGCGACCTTGTCCCACACGCCGATATCGCCTGGATAGGCGTGGCTGAGATCGGGTGCGCCGTCCTTGCCGAGCGTGATCCACGGGTGCGGATACTCCATCACGCTCATGGTCTCGTCCGGGCTGTGCGGCATGGTGCTGGCGGCGTAGTTGTGAGCGAGGCCGAGGGTGTGGCCGGTCTCATGCGCGGCCAGCTGGCGAATACGCGCGAGCACCATGGCCAGCGCTTTGTCGTGCGCCGCATCGGGTACACGGCCGTCCGGGTAGGGCGAGAGCAGAGCTTCGGCGATGAGGTAGTTCTGCCGGCCGCGCAGGCTGCCCAGGGTTACGTTGCCTTTGAGGATCTCGCCGGTGCGCGGGTCGGCGATCTCCGAGCCGTAGCTCCAGCCGCGGTTGTAGCGGTGCACCCACTGAATGATGTTGTAGCGCGCGTCCATCGGGTCGGCGTCGGCCGGCAGCACGTCGACGAGGAAGGTTCCCTTCGCCCAGCCCGCAGCCTGAAAGGCCTGATCCCACCAGCGGCAGCCCTCGACCAGCGCCGACCGCAGCGGCTCCGGCGCGCCGCGGTCCACGTAGTAGTGGATGGGCGCGATCGCCTCGCACCGCTCGCGGCAGGCCGGGTTCTTCTTTTGCAGGCGATGCCGGGTGATGAACTGCTGCCGGGTATCGACGCCGAGCGGCGTATTCATCTCGCGGTAGGTGAGGTCGAAGTAGCCGGCACGGGGAGAGAAGCGGCGCGGAACGAAGCCGGGCTCCGGCAGCTTGAGAAAGCTCTGCCGCTCATGGACCGTCACGGCGTGAACGTCGGGAACAACATCGGCGAGCACGCTGGCCTTCCCTGGATCGTCTGAGACCAGCGTGAGCTCGGCCTCAACCTCCGTGTTGGTGGAGAAGGCTTTGGTGAACTCCGGAACGATGGTGGAGCGCTTGCTGTCGACGTGGTAGCTGCCCTGCTTTGCCATGGCGAAGACCTGGGCGACGCCGTGGATGTCGGCGAGGAAGAAGTCGGTCGCGTCCACGACGATGAGGCCGTTGGCGTCTTCATCGATCTTGAAGCTGGCGAGGATGGACGGAGGGAAGGACTGGCGGACGGCGCGCTGCTCCGCGGGATCGGCCGAAGCGGTGCGGAAGGCCGTGTTCAGCTGCACCAGAAGCAGCTTGGGGCCGACGCGCTCGAAACGCACCAGCCGCTGTGCCTGACCAAGGCCGCCTGAGAGCGTCTCGATCTGGCCGCGATCGAGCCCGAGATCGTTCTGGCCGATGCCGTTCGGCAGCGAGTCGCTGAAGATGTACTCGGCCGAGGCCATGCCGCCGCTCTCGGTCAGGGCGACCCCGAGATGGAGTTTGCCGGTCTTCGCGTCCCAGGCGACGGGGAGAAGCGCCTGGTGCGCTTCGAGCTGGGCCTGCATCGCGGCTGCGAAGGTGCTGGTCTCCTTGAGATCGGGCATCTGCGCGCGGGCCTCAGGAGTCTGCGCGTGCAGGAGCGCATGGCTAAGAGAGATGGAGGCGGTGCAGACAAGGGCCCAGCGCGAAAGAGGGAGACGCATGGCCCCTTTGTAGCACGCAGCGTTATTTCAGCCGCTGGCGCTACCGCAGCATGTGGCGCTACCGCAGTACGCTGGCCAGCGCCGCGGTTCCGTCGCGGGAGGCGACGCGGTAGGGAGCGGGCTCCTGCGGCGTATATCGCCGATAGACACTGATATGGAAGCAGGCCTGCTGGAACTCCTCTTCCACGTCGATCCGGCCGGCCTCGATCAGGGGCAGGAGATAGCCGCGCATCCAGGCGATCTCCTTGAGCGGCATGCCGCGCTTGGCGAGATCGATGGCCTGGCCGGTGAGGTGCGGGGAGGCGGTGTCGCCGTCGGCCGGGGCGGCGTTGCCGTTGATGTGGATGAGGTGCTGCTGGAACTCGACGGTGCGGACGGCGGAGTTTACCTGCAGCGGTGCGTGGAACTGCGCGTAGTGCGCGCGCGCCAGATCGTTGAGGAAGCTTGCCGTCCAGGGGCGGGTATAGCGGCGGTTATACGGCAGGCGATCGTCGACGCCCAGGGCGGGGCCTGCGGGAAGGGCGACGAGCATGCCGCGGGCGCGCATGGCGTCCAGGTCGGCGTCGTTCTGCACGCGGCCGAGTCCGTCCTGATCGGCCATTTCGTTCTGGTGCACGAGAATGGCGTGTGATCCGACCAGCGCCGTCGGCATCATCAGACGGCCGCGCGCGTCGTAGAGCTGCGGCAGCAGGACCGGCTCGCTGACGGCCTCCGGCAGATCGGCGAGCCGAGGGTGATCCGCCGTCGGCCGAATGAGGCTGACGACCGGAACTGGATGGTAGACGGCGCGTTCGAGGCGGCCGGCGTGGTCGTGGCGCGTGCGTTCCTGGTGCGCGCGTTCGAGGCGGGCGCGATGGCCGTGCGGCTCGCGCGGCGAGAGGATGGGTTGCGCGATCTGGCGGCCGCCGTGCTTTTGGCGCGTGGGTGCTGCGGCGAGTCTGCTTGAGTGGGCCTGATGGCGTGACTCCGCGGGCCGCGCATGACTGGCGGCATGGTGTGCGATCGTCTGGACGGCTGTGCCGTGACGCGGAAGCAGCGCGGTGCTGCGCTGCGGGTGCGCGAAGGCGAACGCAGAGGATCCAAGGGCCAGCAGAAGGGCAGCGGCGGGGGCCAGGTGAGGCATGGGGTGGGTTGTAGGAGGCGTCGCGGAGACCGCCAGAGCAACTGTAAGACTAGGGTCCTGCGGCCGCTGCCGGAAGTATCGAATGGGGTTCAGACCCATGGCATCTCTTCTCCAGTGCTCATCCGGCAGCGCCAGGCAGGGGAACTTTCTCCCAGCAAAATGGCTCCTGCTTCCTTGAACGGAATGCAGATCAGGATGGATTGCCGTCGCTATACTTGAGGGCATGGGGTGCCGGATCAATCGACTTCTGGTGGGGACCATTGTATCGGCCGGGCTGGCGATCGCCGCAGCCGCGACTATGTCTCCGGCGGTGGTGGGAGCGCAGGAGAATGCGGGGACGCCGGCCTTCTATAGCGAGCGGGTGGCGCCGATCTTTCAGAAGAACTGTGCGTCCTGCCACGGCGGGATGAACCACCGTGGCGGCTTCAACATGGCGACCAAGGCCGGGATGCTGAAGGGCGGCAAAGATGGAGCCGCGGTGGTTCCGGGCGATCCTGCCGCGTCTTTGCTGGTGCGGCTGATGCGCCATGAGGGGCCGGCCGACGACCCGATGAATATGCCGCCCGCGCCGCGGCCCAAGGTCTCGGACGCCGATATCGCGGTGGTGGAGCAATGGGTCAAGGCTGGAGCAAGTATGCCGGACGACACGCCGAAGCCGTAGTCCAAGCGATCTGTCAGTCGCGATTCTTTGCGCGCCGGCGGGCTGCGCGCACTCCGAGGATACCGGCACCGCTCAGCACGAAGAAGCCGATCAGGGCGGCCGCGCCCATCGCTCCCATGATGATGGAGATGAACTGCAGCAAAGTCAGGGCGGCTGACCGGAAGACGGCGCTGAAGACCTGGATCAAGGCGCGGATGATGCTCAGGGTAGGGCCTCCCGTTCAGGTCTATTCGAGGGGACGAGAGGTGGCATGTCAATCACCAGGTTGAACCATGCCCGCGGGCCCTGTGGTGCGCGGGCCGTCAGGGCTGGAGGGCGGCGCTGAGGACGGTGGCAACCTGCGGGTCGAGCGGCTGGTCGGCGTGCTTGAGCAAAAGCGAGACCTGCCACATCTCGGTCTGGTTCAGGAGGTGATTGAAGGCAGGCATGCCGGAGAGACGGATGCCGTTGGCGACCTTCCAGTAGGTCTCGCCGGTTTCGTCGTCCGAGACGCCGACCACCGCGGAGTTTCTGTGCTTCTTCCAGAGCTGGGGCGCACCGGGGAACATCTGTTTGGCGATCGGGCTCTCCTGGGCCGGAGTGCCGTGGCAGCCGGCGCACTGGGTCATGTAGACGTGGGCGCCGGAGAGAAAGTCAGCGGGGGTAGGAGTGATAGGGGAGGTGGCGAGCTCTCGATCAATGCGCGCCGAAAGCGGAACGTGCGTAATCTTCCCTTCCTGCGGAAACGGAGCGTCGGCTACGGCGACAGGGGGATGGCCATAGCGGAGATACAGGGACACACCGCCAATCGCAAAGAGAAAGGCGAAGACGAAGCCGAGAAGGAAGCCGAGACCGAGGGAGGATCTTGCTGGACCGGAGGACATAAACGGATGGTATCCGACGATCCGGTTTGAGTCTTGTCTTTTGACAGGATTGTTGGTGCAATACGAGACGCTCCGGCCGGCTGAACGCTGATCAAACTTGGGTGGAGGGATCCGGCCGGGCCGCAGACCTGGGTGGTCCGCCGACCCTACCCGCTGCCTCGTACTGCATCGTTATGAAAGGTTCTGATTTTTCCTGGGAGAGATAGTAGCCGGTGGAATAAAAAAGCAGGTTTCTCCCTCGGCTTCGCTCAGGGTCGGAGTGGAAGAAAGAAAGGTAAGGGATTAGACAGAGTCTCCTTAGAAGGGATTGACTTTGTTTATGCCCTTTTTCTTTTTGTGTTTGCTGGAGCTCTCGTCGCCCTTGTCGAATCCCGGCGACTTGGTCTTCTTGCCGTTGTCGCTAGCGGTTTGGGCGGGTGCCTGTGCGGCTCCGGGCTGGATGTCGTTGAGCTGCTCGGGAGCGTCCGCGGCTTTTTCGGCGGCGGGCAGCGTGGTGGTGTCGGTCGGACCCACGGCGTGCAGAGCGTTTGAACCCGCGGGTGCCGGAGCGGAGGAGCCATTGACGCCGGGCGTCAGGATCTCCGCGCCCATCGAGGCACCGCCGGTGCCGGTAGCAGGTGTCGTGGTGGTGACGGACCGGTCGGTCGGAGCCGCGGAGGTGTCGGAGCTGGGAACGTCCTGGAAGGCGAGTGGGGCAGCGGCGCCGGCGGGGGCGGCAGCCGTTGTGCCGTCGGCCGCGGCGTCGGTGGCGCTGGGCGTTTTGGCAGCGGCGGCAGCCGTTGTGCCGGGGTGCATGGCTTCGTTGAAGTCGCTGACGATCTGCCGGGTGACATCAGGGGCGAGCGTGGCGCGGGCATCGACCAGCGGCGGATCGCCGATGCGGGCCGCGGCGACGACATCCGGCTGATGGAAGACGAGGAGGCGGGCGCGATCCTGCAGGCGGTACTGCGAGCGGCTGTTTTCAAGCGCCTGGCTGGCCTGCGCCTGGTCGACTGACGGGTTCGGAATCGCAACGTTCATCGTGGCCAGGCGATCGCGGGCGTCTTCCACATGCTGCGATGCAGAGTGGTTCAGCACGACCTCCCGGTAGGCGTTGGCGGCCTTTTGATCGTAGGTGGTGAGCAGCCGGGCTTTACCGGCCTCAGGCAGGTTCTGGGTGCGGATGTATGCGGACTGCGCGGCGTAGGCGTCGCCCAGGCCGATCAGCACGTCGTCCATGTGGCTATAGAGCGGATAGGTGTCGATCACGGTCTGATAGCGGGCTATGGTGGCCGGCCAGTTCTGATGGCTGGCGTAGTAGTCGCCAATGGTGGCCTCGCGGGTGGCGAGAGCCTCCTGCACCTCGCGCAGACGCTGCCGGGCCTGCGGAACCAGCTTTGAGTCCGGATAGTCGGTGAGCATGCGGCGATACTCTTCCTCGGCATGGATAGCCTTGGCGTGGTCGCGGTCGGGCTTATCCATCTGGCGGAAGTAGATGTCGCCGATGCGCATCTGGGCCTCGGCGGCCTCGGGCGAGTTCGGGAAGAAGACGCGGAAGTCGGAGTACTCAGCCTCGGCCTGGGTTAGAGCGGCGGTGCCGCCTTCCTTGTACCAGGAGTCGGCGATGGCGAGCTTGGCACGCATCTGGTACTGCGAATCAGGATAGGTGTTGAGCAGCGTCTGCAGATCGAGACGGGCGACGTCGAAATGACCCTTCTTGGTGGCGATCAGGGCCTTGTCGTAGAGCTGGCGGTCGGGGAGCTTGGAGTCCTGGCCGGCCAGTGGATCGAGCTTTTTGTCTTTCAGGGCGGCGCGCTTGGTGTCCTTGGACTGAATGACCTTGTCGGCCTTCTTCTCGTCTTTGGTGAGCTTGGCCTTGATCCGCTTGGTGTTGTTCTCGGGCGAGTTGGCCAAGGTGGGATCGGCCTTGATATCAGTCTGGGGCGAGCCGGACGGCGTCGCACCCGCGGAGGACTGTGCCCCGGCGACCTGGGCCGGTGTGGCATTGGGCTGGCCTGCGGGCGAGGGCGCGGCCTCTTGCGCGTGGCTCCCGAGCGCGGGCGCGAGCAGCAGGGCGACGGCGAGACCGGCACGAAGGCTAGGAAAGAAGGAGCGGGTCGGAAAGAAGGTGCGTTCGATCATCGTGTACGGTAGACCCCAATCGCCCACGCTCTGCATTGCGTAGGATGACATTTAGTTTAGACCTCTCCCGTGAAGTTTGCCCTGCAGAAGCTGGTGAAGCACATTACGAGAGCATGCTGGAGGTCTCTTCGGGCGACAGCTCCGCGGCAGCGCGGGCGGCCAGGAGGAACTCGCGTGCGTTCCGCTCGGCGTCCTGACCGGCGGAGAAGATGGCGGAGCCGGCAACGAGCATGTCCGCACCGGCTTGGACGACGGAGGCGACGGTATCGTGAGCGATGCCGCCATCGACCTCGATGCGGAAGTTGAGACCCATCTCACGGCGAAGCTCGGTGAGATGATCGATCTTGTCGAGCGCGAGCGGGAGGAACTTCTGACCGCCGAAGCCTGGATTTACGCTCATGACGAGGACGTGGTGGACCATGGGAAGGACTTCGACCAGGGTCTCAACGGGAGTGGCGGGGTTGATGACGACGGCGGGCTGCATGCCGTGGTCCGCAATGAGCTGTAATGTCCGGTGGAGGTGACGGCAGGCCTCCTGGTGGACGCCGATCATGTCGGCTCCAGCGGCGGCGAAGTCGGCGATGAAGGCGTCGGGGTTCTCGATCATCAGGTGGCAGTCGAGGGGAAGCTTGGTGACGGGGCGGATGGCCTTGACGACGGGCGGTCCGAAGCTGATGTTAGGCACGAAGTGGCCGTCCATGACATCGACGTGGATGATGGTGCCGCCGCCGCGCTCGGCCGCTGCGATCTGGTCGGCAAGATGCGCGAAGTCCGCGGCGAGTATGGAGAAGGCCAGTTCAATCACGATGAGGTGAGTTTACCAGCGGGTGTGGCGGCTCTGGCGGGGCGGAGGCGGGCTGCTTGCGGGAGCGGAAGACGGCAGGCGCATCCGGATTGGCAATAGAAGCGGCGGCGGACTCATGGCCGAGCACGGGCACGCTGCGCTCGACGCCTTCGCGGCCAGCATGCAGGAGCTTGGTCTTGACGACTTTGGCGGCGTCGCGGTCAGTCTCCTGCATGGGTTTAGGGTCGCCGAGCACGGCGCGAGCGGCACCGCGCAGGATGCGGCGCAGGGGCCAGCCGCCGTCGGGGTTGGGCAGGAAGAGCTCGCCTTTACGCTGCTTTTCAGGGCGGTAGACCCAGCGGCGAAGCAGGGCGAGGTGGTCGGAGAGGAGCGCGAGGTCGGGGCTGGTTTCGGTGAGGAAGTGCTGGGCGAGAACGGCGAGGGTTTGGGCGGCGCGGTCTTCGGGAGAAAGGGCGCTGGCGGGGGTGGGCTGTCCAGTGAGTTGGATCTGTTCCGGAGTGCCGGGTGCCGGCGCGAGCGGCACGGCCTGCAGCATGAGCGGCTGGGCGAAGAGGCTGGAGCCGACCGAGGTCTGCTCCTTGACGGCGCGGACGCCGAGGGTGGAGAGGCGCTCGGGCCCGGCGAGCAAGCCGCGCTCAAGCAGGAAGAGGGCGGCATCGTCGGCGCGGGCGGCTGCGTCCCCGGGGAGGATGGCGGCGGGCTGGACAATCACGGCGTGGAGATCGGGGATGGGGCGGACGAGCGGGTCGGCGAGAGCAGCGGCGGCTTTAACCTTCTCGTACTGCTTGTGGAGGGCGGCGGCGCGCTCGAAGTCCATGTCGTCTGACGCCTGGTCGCGATCGCGGGCGACTGTGGTGAGGAGACTTTCGCCGTGGGTGCGGAAGAAGGCCTCGACGCGGGCGGCTTCGTCGGCGTATTCGGCCGCGGTGCAGGAGGTATTGCAGGGGGCGAGGCACATCTTCATCTCGCCGTAGGCGCAACCGGGGTGATCGGGATGGACGTGCAGGTCTTCGTAGCAGCGGCGGAGCTTGAAGAGGTCGAGCGCGGCGTCGCAGTAGCGCTCGGCGGCGGCGCGGGAGGGGAACGGGCCGTAGGTTTGGGCCAGATTCTTTGCGCTCAGGCGGTTGGTGACGTAGGCGCGCGGGTAGGCGTTCTCCGTGGCGAAGCGGAGGAAGAAGGGTGTGCGGAGCTTGAGGCGACTGCGGGCGGCGGGCAGACCGAAAAGGGCGGCGGTGGCGTGGTAAAGGGTAAGAAGCGACTCGAACTCGGAGCCGGTGACGCACCACTCGATGCGGGCGACGTGATCGCGGAGGTTGAGGCGCCTGGAGGGAAGCGGCGTGCCGTCGGGGGCGAGCGCCTGCTCGCGCGGCGGCGGTGGGGTGAGGAGGCGCTGGGCGCGGCGGCGAAGATTGGCGGTGCGGGTGAGGAAGGGCTGGGCGTTGTCGTCATGCCCGAAGAGAGCGAGGATGCCGTCGGCTTCGGGGAGCTGGCGGAGAAGTTCAGGGGCTTCGGTGGAGTCGAAGGCGAGGTGGTGCTCGAAGTGGAAGGGGTTGGCCACTAGGGAGATTGTAGAGCGCTAGGTGTATGAAGCGTGTAGCGCTAAGGGCGTAGGTGCTAAGCCATACCTTCCTATCGAGGGGCTCCCGATAGACTCGAGTCTGCCTACAGTAAAGGGTTGGGAGCTGAGCTGATGTTCGGAGCAGAGCCGGAAGAGCGATGGTCTGACGAGGAGCGAGCTGTGTTCGAACAGCACGTTGCTAACAGAAGTCACACCTGCCGCAAGCGTGCTTGGTGGGCTACTGGGATATTTACCTTAACGAACCTAGCGATCGTTCCTTTCCTTGCCGGTCATGCCCTTCACCGCTACTGGGGCGAAGCGAAGTATCTGATCTTCGTGGCCGAAGCGGAGTTACTTTGGCTCGTCTACTGCTGGGCTCTTGTGTACGGCTCGTGGCAAAGCGCGCGGGAAACCCGTCGTGAGTTCAGGGATCCTGAGGACTAGGCGCCGGCGATCATCATGCCGTCGATGCGGAGGGTGGGGGCGGCGGCGGCGCTGCGGAAGACCAGGTCGTTGCCAACGGCCGTGATGTTTTTGTACATGTCTTTGAGGTTGCCGGCGATGGTGATTTCTTCGACGGGAAAGGTGAGCTCGCCGTTCTCGATCCAGACGCCGGCGGCGCCCTGGGAGTAGTCGCCGGTGACGAGGTTGACGCCGAAGCCCATGGTCTCGGTGACGTAGAGGCCGGCGGGGATCTCGGCGAGGATCCCCTCGGGGGTGAGGGTGCCGGGCTCGAGATAGAAGTTGTGGGCGCCGGTGCCGGGGTTCCCGGCGAGGCCTCGGGAGGCGCTGCCGGTGGACTTCATGCCGAGCTTGCGGCCGGTGTAGGAGTTGGCGATGTAGGTCTTGAGGACGCCGCGGTCGACGAGGACGGTGCGGCGGGTAGGCAGGCCTTCGGCGTCGAAGGGCGCGGTGCCGAAGCCGCCGACGCGGAGGCCGTGGTCGTTGAGGACGACGGTGCCGTCGTCGATGAGGGTGATGTTGTCGCCGGCGATCTGCTGGCCGAGCATGCCGTTGAGGAAGCTGGCGTTGCGATAGATGGCGTCGCCGTCGGCGGCGGAGAAGATGGAGCCCATGATGGAGCGGGCGATCTCCGGCGAGAAGACGACGGGAGCAGCTTGCGTTTTGACACGGCGCGCGCCGAGGCGGGCGAGGGTGCGTTTGGCGGCGATGCGGCCGATCTCCTCGGGGTCTTCGAGCGCCGCGGTGGTGCGGGAGCTTGAGTACCAGTAGTTGCGCTGCATGGAGCCGCCGGCCTCCTGCGCGATGGGCGAGCAGGAGAAGCCGCAGTAGGACTTGGCGTAGCCCCCGCGGAAGCCGCGTGAGTTGATGAGGACCTTGTGCGAGGTGGCGGTATCGAAGTCGCCGCCGGCGGAGTTCTGGATGCGGGTGTCGACGGCGAGGGCGGCGGCCTCGCAGCGGCGGGCTATCTCGATGCGCTTGGCGGGCGGGAGGTGGTGGACATCGTCGAAGTAGAGGGCGAGGCCGGAGCCGTCGGCGGGCTTGTACTCGCCGAACTCACTCTCGTCGGCGAGGCCGGCGAAGGGGTCTTCGCCGGTGATGCTGGCGAGGTCGAGCGCGGTGACGACGAGGCGGTCGAGGGAGTCGGCGGAGAAGTCTGACGACGAGACGCTGGCGACGCGGAGGCCGCGAAAGACGCGCAGGCCGAGGGCGCGGGAGCCGGATTCTTTCAGGGTTTCGACCTCGCCGAGTCGGACGAGCGCGGAGAACTCTTCGCCCTCGTAGACGACGGCTTCGGCGTCGGTGGCACCGGCGCGCAGGGCTTTGCCGAGGACAGTCTCGGCAAGCTGGGTCAGATTGGTGCTGGTCTCGGTTGGCATGCGGTGGTCTCCCGGCCCCTCCCCCGGGGAGGAGGTAAAGTTTTCAAAACAAATACGATAGTGGCGGCTTGACGGACAAAGTATTCAAAAGAAACGGTTTGCGGCTAAAGTATACGTTCGATTCGGGTTAGAGCGCGTTCCCTCATGTTTTTGTAGCAACGACGAAGGCAAGTGCAACGCAGATTGCCTATGAGGCAAATCGTTTATCGCAGGGACGAAATGCGGGGATGTCTTCGCTCCCGATGGTCGGTCGAGATGACGGCTTTCTTGAGGTTATGTAGCAGGTTCTAAGATATGGGTTGGAACTTTTGTGGTAACGGCTACTTCGAGGCAATTC
>CAXTRT010000041.1:0-35119 GCA_964246835.1 uncultured Acidobacteriaceae bacterium
GGGCGATGAGGATACGCTGGCGCTGGCCGCCGGAGAACTGGTGGGGATAGTCGGTGAGGCGGCGTTCGGGGTCGGGGAGGGCGACCTCGTGGAGGGCGGCGAGGGTGCGGGCTTTGACTTCGCGGCGGGAGAGCTCGGGGTGATGGGCGCGGAGGGCTTCGGCGATCTGGGCGCCGACGGCCATGACGGGGTTGAGGGCGGTCAGGGGCTCCTGGAAGATCATGGCGATGTCTCGGCCGCGGATGCGGCGCATGGCGGATTCGGTTTCGGCAAGGAGGTTGCGGTTGTTGAATTCAATTTGCCCGGAGACGGTGGCGGCGGGCGGAAGGAGGCGGAGGAGGGCGAGTGAGGTGGCGGATTTGCCGGAGCCGGACTCGCCGACGAGGCCGAGGGTTTCGCCGGGGGCGATAGTGAAGGAGATGCCGTCGACGGCGGGGTGGGGGCCGAAGCGGATGTGGAGGTCGGAGACGCTCAGGAGCGGGGGCATGTGGGGTGATGGTAGCGCGCGAGGCTCTTGGTGCGGAGATGGAGAAGTGAAGTGAGTGCACTGTCAGCTGAGGTGACCTGCTTGCCTCCACGTTGTAGTTTGCTGCGATGACGAGCAGCGATTACAGCGGGAACATCATCCGTCGGATCGAGTAGACCTCACCATAACCCGGTCGCTCCTGGGCTGGTGAGACACTACAAGCCGGCTTCAACGAAGCTACTGTGCGGCGAAGGCCTCCACGAGACTGCCTCCGAACACAACATGCTGTCGCACTGCAGGCGTGAAGAGGCTATAGAGCATTCGAGGATCGGCCGACGCGCTTACCGCGTCGAGGGCCGCGCGATGTTCCGTCGAAAGGACAACGTCCAAAGCGGCTGCATTGTCGGAGACTTGTTCGGATCGGCTCACACCCATGAGTGTTGAGGTGATGCCGGGCCGTCCGCAGACCCATGCCAATGCCATGCGAGCGGGGCTCTCGCCAGCTTCTGCTGAGACCCTTTTCAGCTCGTCGACGATCTTCCAGTTGCGCGGTGTAAAGAGCGAGTCGCCGAAAGGGTTAGCACCATCAAGGCGTTTGTCGCCTTCTGGACGTTTCGCTTTGCCGGTCGCGGGATCGCGCGGCAGTCCGCCCGCCCGTGGAGCGGCGGCTTCCACTGTAGGCCGGTCGTACTTGCCGGTCAGCAAGCCGCATGCGAGAGGACTCCACGGCACGATTCCCATACCGAACTCCTTTGCCAGCGGCATATGCTCATCCTCAATGTCGCGATTGACAAGGGAGTAGAAGTACTGCAGCGCGATAGGGCCGGGAACACCGCGGACAGCGGCCAGGGTCGCAAGCTTGGCGACGTACCAGGCCGGTGCGTTGGACATACCCCAGTATCGGATTTTGCCGGCACGCACGAGCGCAACCGTTGTTTCCAGCAGCTCTTCCGCCGGCGTGATCGAATCCCACACGTGCACCCAGAATAGGTCTACGAAGTCTGTACACAGCCGCCGTAATGAGGCGTCGAGCGCCACGTGAAGATGCTTCGCTCCATTCCCACCTGCATGCACGCCCTGACCAGCGGCGAAGCCAGCCTTCGTCGCTACTACGATCTTATCCCGGAGTGTTCGCTCGGCGATGAACCTGCCCAGCATCTCTTCACTGCGCCCCCCGGCATACACGTCGGCCGTGTCGATAAAGTTGCCTCCTGCTGCAATGTAAGCGTTGAAGACCGCGGCAGCTCCAGCTTCATCCTGACCCCAGCGTGCCGTTCCGAAGGTCATGGTTCCGAGAGCGAGAGGGCTGATTACGAGGCCGGAACGGCCGAGGGTGCGATAGTTTGTAAGAGGCATCGATATTCCTTAGTAGTCGCTATGGAAACAGTACATCCTGCTTGCGGCTTTACGTCAAGATGTTTCATAGTAAGAGCTATGAAAAAGATTGAGGCACAGCTACGTCGCAAACCGGGACGGCCTCTAGGCTTTGATCGCGACGCTGCGCTGCAGCAGGCGATGCTGCTGTTCTGGCGCCACGGCTATGAAGCCACGTCGGTCAACGAGCTGACCGCAGCCATGGGAATTACCCCGCCCAGCCTTTACACGGCTTTCGGGGACAAGAAGCAGCTTTTTCTGGAAGCCATCCGCCGCTATGTCTCCGGGCCGGTGACTTCCACCTCGATCATCGATAACGCATTGACGGCGCGCGAGGCAGCTATCGGCTTGCTGCAAACGGCTGTGGTGGGGTTTACCGGGGAGAGCACTCCGGCAGGTTGTTTCCTGGCGAGTTCAGCGATCAGCTGCTCACCGGCAGCCGCGGATGTTCAGAAAGCACTGGCCAAGATTCGTCTCAGTGTTGAGAAGCGTCTTCGAAGGAAAATCAGCCGTGATCGAGGAATACGCAAGCTGAGGCGAACGGTGGACGCGGAGGCACTAGCGGGTTACGTCATGGCTGTGATCCAAGGGATGTCGACCCTGGCGCGCGACGGAGCCACGCGGGAGAAACTATCGTCCGTCGCTTCCGCCGCCATGCTGGCGTGGCCTGTTCAGCACGAGTGTGATGATTCTGAAGTTCGTTGAAGAAATCAGACGAGGAAAGCATCGCAACCAAACGAAAGCAGGTCCTTCGGCTACGCACTCAGGATGACAAATTGTGAAATGAATTTTAAGACTCACCACGCTAGAGCATTTTCCTGATGATGTGGCGTTGCTTGAGTGCAGTGGAGACGTCTTCATACCTACGCTTTTACCGATGGAGGCGAGGATTCCGATGATGATCAGTACTGCTGTTCTCCGGGTTATGTCGCAGGCTTGTCTCTTGCTGCCCGTAGTGTTTTGGTTTGGATCAGTTCAACGTATGGCAGCACAGAACTGCTCGGCCCTCAGCAGAGTACGGCTCTCCGAAGCTCGTGTGAAGCTCTCGCAGGCGGAAACATCGGGCACCTTTACGCCCCTCCATGGGCCGAAGATCACGGGACTACCTGACTTCTGTCGCGTGGTCATCCAAGCGAAGCCGTCCGCCCGGTCAAACATTCAGATCGAAGTTTGGCTGCCGCTGCATGCCTGGAACCACCGTCTTATGGGCGTAGGCACCGGAGGCTTCGGCGGGATCCTTGAATACGGTCAGTTGGGTGAGGCGCTTCGAGGAGGATATGTCGCGGTGACGACTGACATGGGTACGTCACCCGCTTCGCCTATGAAGGCTGACGTGCTGATAGGGCAACCTGAGAGGTGGAAGGATTTCGGATACAGGGCGACACACAGCATGACAGTGATCGCCAAGCGACTCACGATTGCCTTCTACGGAAAAGGCGCAGAGTTCTCCTATTTTCGCGGCTGCTCTACGGGCGGCCAGCAGGGCCTGAGCGAGGCCGAGCGCTATCCCGCCGATTACGACGGCATCCTTAGCGGCGCCCCGGCTTACGCTCGAACCAGGCTCCACGCGGCGATTCTGTGGAACTACCGCGAGTTAAGCCGGGCTGTCGACGCAGGCCTGACACCTGCCAAAGTCTCCTTGTTGTCGGCGGCTGTGCTGCGCACATGCGGCAAGCCTCTGGGTCGAAGTTCCCTCGTGCAGGTCGTGAATCCGAATCTCTGTGCGTACGATCCATGGACACTGCGCTGCACAGGAACGAACTCCGATACTTGCCTGAGCGCAGAAGAGATCAAGGCGGTTCTGCGTGTGCACGCGGGGCCTGAGACATCGCAAGGTGACTCGATCTACCCGGGCCTGGCATGGGGAAGCGAGGCCAACTGGAGCCTGCCGCCGGCGCAGCGCGCGGACGCGGTCCCGTTCGCTTCGATCTTTCGCTGGGTCTGGGGTTCCTCCTGGCGATGGACCGACTTCGACTTCGACACAGATGTTGGCACGCTGGATCGGCGTCTTGGACCTTGGCTGAATGCGACCGATCCTAATCTCGCGAGCTTTCGGAAGATGGGACACAGGCTGCTGCTATACCACGGATGGGCCGATCCCCTGATCGCTCCGCAGGGCACCATCGACTACTTTGAGCAGGTAGATCGGGAGAGCGCCGGTGTGCAGCAGTCCCCGGAGTTTTCCACTCGGCTCTTCATGGTTCCTGGTATGGCCCATTGCGGTGGTGGTACCGGACCGGCACACATGGATCTGCTTCCCACTTTGCGTGGCTGGGTCGAGTCGGGCGTGGCGCCTCAAGCAATCACGGTTACGGGCCTCGATCACGACACCGAGACGCAGATCCTATGCCCATATCCGGAGCAGGTGGAAGCGGACTCTGTCTCAGGAAAACTCCTGTGTCTTGCAGGCAAAGATACTGAGCATACCCTCGCCACAGAATCGCGACCGAGAGTGACTCAGACAGCGGTGCCGGCATTCACTATCAGGTCTCCCTGAAGCAGGCTACGTCCAGACCGAGGTACGATCCGAGATCGTATCGCTGATGCCTTCTGCCGTTTCTGAAGAATCTTGTTGGCAGTCTATGGGGGTTAATTCCAGGTTCCTGTGCCCACTCTTCCTATGTTGTGAAATTAGCTGGAGTGGGAACAATGCCAGAAGGCCGGCTGCATTCTATGGTTCAGTTCGCCCGCTGGATGCAAAAATGTATGTGTGACACAAGTGAAGGTGCTTTCTCTGGAGGGATCAGAACGCCACCGAACGTATCAAAGCACAACAGGTCACGAGGATCTATGACGATGGATCGGACGATTGTTTCCCGATTGCAGGCAGGCTCGACCCGGCGAGACTTTATTGTTGGGGCAGGAGGCTTGCTGATGAATGCGAACCTCTCGAAGAATCTGTTCGCGCAAACTTCAGGCGAGAACGCACGTACTCGGCCGGTACTACATATCATCGGGCATTCGCATATAGACGCTGCGTGGCTGTGGCCGTGGACAGACAGTGCCGATGTTGTTTTGGCAACCTTCCGCAGCGCCCTCGACCGTATGGAAGAGACTCCGGGTTTTTGCTACAGCCACTCATCCACCGCGCACTATCGCTGGGTGCAGGAGTCTGATCCGAAGATGTTTCAGGAGATTCTTCGTCGAATTCGGGAACGGCGCTGGGAGGTCGTGGGTGGGTGGCCTGTGGAGCCTGACTGTAATATTCCTTCAACGGAGAGTTTTGCCCGCCATTGTCTTTACGGCAAACGCTATTGCCACGATGAGCTAGGTGTAAATGTCGAGATCGGGTTTAATCCTGATTCCTTCGGGCATGCTGCCGGCCTTCCAACCATTCTCAAGCATGCAGGCTACAAATATTATGTATTTATGCGACCGCAGGAGCATGAGATGGATCTCCCACGGCTTTTCTGGTGGGAGGGGCCTGACGGTTCGAGAGTCCTTACATATCGCATCTATGGAGACTATGATTGGGATTCAAGCCACATCCGCGATGCGGCGGCCCATGTGTTCGCGCCGGGATCTCATGATGGAGCTTTCTTTATTGGTGTTGGGGATCACGGCGGAGCTGTAACAAAGGTTCAGGTTGAGAAAGTTTTATCGCTACAGAGCGACCGGACACTTCCAGAGTTGCGCTGGAGCACGATGCGCGAGTACTTCGATTCAATCGCGAGGTCGGTCGATCTAAAAGAGGTACCAGTTATCAAGGGAGATCTTCAACATCATGCTCGCGGATGTTACTCGGCATGCGGAGAAGAGAAGTATCAGAATCGGCGTGCAGAGCATGAGCTTTTCAGTGCTGAGTCTGTGGCGCTGGTGGCTTCGATGTCCTACAGACACGCTTATCCCAAGACCCGGATGGCGGATGCCTGGAATCATATTCTTTTCAACCAGTTTCATGATGTTCTTGCGGGCACGTCGCTCTACTCCGATTATGAAAATGCTCGTGATGGAATCGGCTACGCCTGTCAGATTGCCTTAGAGTCGAAGCATGCTTCTCTCGACTTGATGGCGAAACAGGTAGATCTTCATGATGTTCGCGAGGGTGCGGTTTTCGCGTATAACTCTCTGCCCTGGAGCCGGAAGGCATTGCTTGAATTTCACTATCGCACAGATGAAAAGACGGAGCGCTTCACCCATCTGAGGGCAAAGGATGGAAGCAAGACAGCGCTGCAGATGCGTCCCTCCGACAGCATGACGGACTTTTATCCGCGTCTTTCGGCTTGGATCGAACTGCCGCCCTGTGGTTACAAGGTCTTCAGTATTGAGCGAGGTACTCCGCCACCTGCCAAGGAGTTTTCTAAACTCGCCACGGTCTCCTCCGATGTGTTCGGTCTTAAGTCTTTCTGTGCCGAAGATGGGGCGGAGCTGCTCTCAGGGAACCTTGGATTGATCGTGATTGAGGACAAGAGTGATACCTGGGCTCACGATGTCGCTGCTTTCCGCAAGGAGCTTGGCCGGCCTAGCTTTATCTCGTCGGCGATTGTGGAAGATGGTCCTGTCACCAGAGTGACTCGCCAGAGACTGAAATGGAAAAGCTCGGATATTACGATGGATGTAGCTGAGTTTACGGCGACGGACGTTGTTGAGCTAAGGTTCACACTCGACTGGCGGGAGCACGAACAGATATTAAAGCTCGAGGTGCCAACGAAGTTTGACGCGACGAGGGTGTTTGCTAAGGTTCCGGGCGCTGCGCTCGAGAGAGTTGCGAATGGAAATGAAGAGCCTTACCAAGACTGGGTTGCCTTGCAGGGATTGCTGCATGGTGAAACCTATACCCTGGCGCTCGCGAATAAGTCGACGTACAGCTATGACTGTCTCAGAGGATTGCTTCGCACGATTCTGGTCCGTTCAGCGCCTTACGCGCGTCACAGGCCGAATGAGGTCGAAGTGAACGGTGTTAATGCGTGGCAAGATCAGGGCCGACAGGAAAGAACGTTCTGGCTCTTGCGCGGCAAAGGTGAGTACACCAATCTTTCTCTGGATCGGCAGGCTTGTGCCCTCCAGTTCCCGGCGGGATATGTCATGGATTCAAGGCATGATGGCAATCAACCCTGGGAGCAGTCGTTCCTAGAGGTCAGTCCAAGCAATGTCGAAGTGCTTTCGATCAAGGGCGGGGAGCAGAACGACATCGTAATTCTTCGCCTGCAAGAACGCTCCGGTAAAAAGACGATGGCGCGTATCGTATGTCGCCGTCTCGCTTTGGACAGCGACGTAGCTCTCGCGCCGTGGGAGTTGAAGACTGTAGCTCTTGCCGACCATCGCATAACAGAGATGACGATCCTGGAGCAAGCAAGCACCTAATCTCCGGCGAAGATCGGATATATCACGATGCTGGCAGCGGACGCTCTTTCCGAGCACTGTCCCGTCCAGATTTTATTCAAGGGGACCTAAAATGCCGAAGCTATTTGGAAGAAGCCTTCGCTCACGCATCCCTCTCCTGGCCGTTCTCACGTTCTTATTCCTCGCCGGCCAGCTCCCGCAGCCGTAAACCGTTCGTTGATTGCTCTCAGTGATTGCTTTATCGGGATGCGAGTACAGCAGTTCAGATCGCCTGAACCTATCGTCCGCGGGGCAAAGATTCATCGCAGCCTAAATACGATTTCGACTTTCTACCCTACTTGCCAAACCTGCCCTGCAACAGGAGACCATGCTCGAGAACACCACACGCGAACAGGAGAAGAAGGGCAGCCTTAGGGCGCTGCAAGCGACAAACTTTTTTCTGGCCGATGTGCAGACAGGGCTAGGTCCCTTTCTGGCCGCGTATCTCGCGGGAGCCGGATGGCAACCTGGCCAAGTGGGGGTAGTGCTCACTCTCGGCGCAATCGTCGCGGTTGCAGTACAGACTCCGGCGGGTGCAGTTGTGGATCGTGTCCGGTCGAAACGACTCCTTCTGGTCATCGCCTGTGCGGTGCTGGCCTGCGGAGCTGTACTGCTCTCCTGGACGGTCGCGCCGTGGGCGGTGTATACCTCGCAGCTGCTCATCGGCGGAGCGGGCCCTTTCCTGGCGCCAACCCTAGCGGCTGTGACCATGGGAATGGTCGGACGCGAGCGATTCGACAGGCAGTTCGGCAAGAATCAATCCTTCAACTCTGGCGGAAACGTCTTTTGCGCTTTGCTCATCGCGGGCACAAGTAAGCTTTTTGGCAACCGAGCCATCTTTATTGCCGCGGCTATCCTGACCATCCCTACAGTGCTCTCGGTTCGTCGCATTCGGGGAGAAGACATCGATTATGAACTCGCGCGGGGTGGGGTAAGCGCGACAGAGGAGCCAGCTAAACCGGAAGGGTCCGTCATCAGGACGCTACTTGGAGATCGCGCTCTGCTTACTTTTCTGGTCTGCGCGTTTCTTTTCCATTTCGCCAATGCAGCCATGCTGCCGCAGCTTGGAGAGATGCTCTCCAATGGCTTGAAAGCATCTGCCGCTCCCTTTATGTCCGCCTGCATCCTGGTCACGCAGTTTGTCATCCTGTGCTCTGCCGCCGCGATTGGGCGATGGGCTAACGTGCATGGCCGCAAACCCCTGCTGCTTCTTGGATTTGCTGTGCTGCCGATGCGTGCTCTGCTCTATACCATCGTTCATCAGAAGGCGGGCCTCGTCTCCGTGCAGCTGCTGGACGGCATAGCGAATGCGATCTTCGGCGTCGTTTCGATCCTGGTTGTGGCGGACCGTACACGGGGCACAGGACGGTTCAACCTGGTGCAAGGTGCTCTGGCGAC
Organism: uncultured Acidobacteriaceae bacterium; assembly: GCA_964246835.1. Lineage (GTDB taxonomy): Bacteria > Acidobacteriota > Terriglobia > Terriglobales > Acidobacteriaceae > Edaphobacter. Next base: position 8,561 of record CAXTRT010000041.1, read on the forward strand.
CGCCGTGGGCCTAGGCGCTGCTTTGAGTACGACGTTTGGCGGCAAGCTCATCCAGCACGGCAGCTACCGCGTGTCGTTTCTAGCTCTCGGAGGGGTTGCAGCTCTAGCCCTTGGACTCCTGCTGTTCGCGATGCCCGAGACGCTCAGCAAGGACAGTGGCTCCGACGGCACCCCGGCTCCCAACCTCGCTGAGGAGGCGAGAGCATGAACAACACCACCGCGCTCAGTTCCTTTTCCCCAAATCCGCCCGATGCCGCGGGTGTCCTCTCGTGGGTTCATATCGGAGATCTGCACATGAGGAAGGGAGGTGAGCAGAACGACCTCGATCTGCGGGCCATCGTGCATCGTGTCAACACAGCTTTCGCCGATTCGATTAGCTTCGTCTTTTTACCTGGAGACAACGCCGATCACGGCGACCTGCCGGCCTATGCGGTCGTTCGTCAATCTCTCGATCGGCTCCAGGTTCCCTGGTGTGCGATCGTTGGCGACCACGATGTGGAGGAAAAGAGCCTCGGCAATTTTCGAACTGCGCTAGCCGAGCAGATTTATTATGCTTTCACAATCGGTGACGTTCGCTTTCTGGCGCTGAACGCCTTTGACAAGCCAGACCCTACGTCATTCTCAGTCTCTGCCGCGCAGCTTCGTTGGACAGAAGATCAGCTCCGTAAGGCAACAGAACAGAATCAATTGATCGTTCTTCTCTTGCATTGCTACCCCAGCGATCTGAAGGAGGGCGGGGAGGAGCTAAAGCGCCTAATTGCAAAGTTCAAGGTGAAACTAGTTGATATGGGCCACACGCACTACAACGAGATCTCACATGACGGCAAGACGATCTATACGGCCACACGATCCACGGGCCAGATCGAAGAAGGACCGGTCGGTTTTTCCATCACGAATATTGACAACGGCGTTGTAAGTTGGCGATTTATGGACTTGGGAGACCGGCCTGCGGTCATCATTACCTCACCTGCCGACGAACGCTTAATGGCCGATGATGTCGAACTCGGCAGCTCCGAGAAAGCGGATCTGCGGGTCCGCGCGAAGATTTGGTCGAAAAGGGGCATCAGCAAAGCTGAAGTCCACTTTGCTGGGCAGAGCTTCCCATTGCATAGGGTCGAGAACAGCAACGTGTATGAACGCCTCCTCTCTATTGGAGATGCGGACGCCGGTATATGCCCGCTGCGCGTGACTGTATCGGACACGGAAGGCAACACAGCAGCCGATGAGATCCGTGTGCTCATTGGGACGAACCGACCCTCTCGGGAGCGTGCCGAACGCGATCAGGACAACGTGCTCGAAGCCTGGCCAGAACACGGCCTGCTTGGAACGCAGCTTGGACCAAACAAGAACGGAAGAAAGTGGTAGATGATCTCTCCTGCACTGGCTCACATTTCGCTTCTCATCATCGTTGCCGTCAGCATCGTGCTGATGCTCGTTCGTCCTCGCGGCATCCCCGAGGTTTACTGGATCGGCGGGGGCGCACTGCTGCTCGTTCTGCTGCGGCTGGTTCCCCTGAGACTCGCCGGCAAGGCGGTCGCGGAAGGGTCCGATGTCTACCTCTTTTTGATCGGCATGATGTTGCTCTCAGAGCTGGCACGAGAGCACGGTGTCTTCGACTGGCTATCTTCGGCGGCGATCCGCAGCGCGAACGGATCGTGCACGCGGCTCTTCACCCTGGTCTATGGCATCGGAACCCTGGTCACGATCTTCATGTCCAACGATGCGACGGCCGTGGTGCTGACCCCGGCCATTCTATCGGCGGTGCGCAAGGCCAAGGTGCAGCCGCTGCCGTATCTCTTCGCTTGCGCTTTGATCGCAAACGCGGCCTCGTTCGTTCTACCCATCTCAAATCCGGCGAACCTGGTTGTTTTCCATGGCGGCGGCATGCCTCCGCTTGGCAGATGGCTCCTCTCCTTCGGTGTTCCCTCTGTGTTTTCTGTTGCAGCGACCTATGCGGTGATGCGCCTGGTATTTCGGAAGGACCTTCGCGCAGAACTGGAGGGCAAGCCGGAAACAAAACCGCTGAACGGCGAAGGCAAGCTGGTGCTGGCCGGTTTAGCGCTGATGATCGCCGTCCTGCTTGTGGCCTCGACGCTGAAGAAAGACCTTGGCCTGCCTACCTGCCTGGCGGCGCTGGTGATTACAGCTGTCGTCTCGATCAGATCGAAAGCGAATCCGCTGAAGCTGGCGCGTGAGATTAGCTGGGGAACTCTCGCACTCGTCGCCGGTTTATTCGTTATGGTCGATGCCGTCGAGAGTCTCGGCGCATTGAAGCTGACGAGCGGTTGGCTGATGTGGGCAGAGCACCTTCCGTCCGCCGTGGGAGCGCTGGTGACGGGCTTTGCCGTCGCGGTCGCAAACAACCTGGTCAACAATCTCCCGCTCGGGTTGATTGCGGGCGGGACGCTGCAGGCAGCCCACGCCAAGGGCCTCCTTGCGAATGCCGTGCTGATCGGCGTCGATCTGGGGCCGAACCTTTCGATTACCGGGTCCCTTGCAACCATTCTGTGGCTGCTGGCTCTGCGGAAAGAGAAGCTCGACGTGAGCTTCTGGAGCTTCCTTAAAGTGGGTGTGATCGCCATGCCTATTGCGTTGTTGTGTTCTCTTGCGGGTGCCATCGTCATGCAGACGGTTGCGCCAGTTCAATGATCTCGCTGTACTCACCCAAGGAGGAGCTATGAAAGCTGCATGGATTATCCCCTTCATCCTCATCGGCGGAGCCCTTCAGTCCGTGGGCGCCGCCATGAATGGACAGCTCAATAAGTCGCTTCATAACGCATGGCTGGCCTCGGCTGTGTCGTTTGCTTTAATCACCTTCTTCTTTGTCGCGGCTTTTCTCATCATGCCGCATCCATTGCCCACAACGAAGGACCTCTCGGAGCTTCCCTGGTGGGCGGTCATTGGCGGCCTGGTTGGAGCCGTTCAGGTGTACGCCGGTCTTTCCTATGTCAATAAGGTCGGGGCTGGACCTTTTATGGGTTTTACTGTCACGGCAGCACTGATCGCGTCTCTGGCGATCGATCATTTCGGGCTTCTTCGTATGGACCACCACCCGATGAACATCTGGCGTGGGTTGGGCGCGGCCCTTCTCATCGGCGGTGTTACGCTCATTGCCAAGTTCTGAAGCGGGCACACCGGACCCGCACACCCAGCGGTCAGGATCAGAGACGGAAAGCTTAATAGAAGCGGCGAGGTTTCATGGACTTACCTGAGTCCTCCTTCATAGCATGGAAGAGGTCATTGGCTTTAGCCAAGCGGTCTGCCAAGCTTTGCCGAGTATCTCAAGGCTGGTCCTCACGCCCGGGATGTGGGATGGCCTCCCCGGCCTTGTCCCCATTCGGAAACACCAGCTCCTGCACCGAGGTGTTGGTGGTTCCGAACTTCGGATTCAGGTAGTGGTCGAAGAAGGCCAGCTGTTTGCTCCAGGCATCCAGGCGATGCGACGGCTGCGCAAATCCGTGGAGCTCTCCGGGGTAAGTGAAATAGAACACCGTTTTGTGCTGGGCTCGGAGCGCCTTTACAAAGGCCTCTGACTCTGCCGGGGGCACCTGCGGATCATTCTCGCCATGCATCACCAGTAACGGCGTTTTGATCTTGTCGATGGAGAGAAGCACGTTTGCCCGGCGATAAACCTCCGGCTTTTCGCCCGGCGTGCCTCCCATTTTCATCATCCATCGCGTCGCGGACTTCGGATTGGTGCGTTCGACGAAAAGCTCGCGATCCACCACGCCATAGAGCTCAATGGCGGCAGCGAAAAGATCGGGGTAGCGCGTGACAGCGTAAGCCACCATGGTGCCGCCGTGACTTCCACCACCGATGCCGATGCGGGCCGGGTCCGCGGCTTGATTCGCTATCAGATAGCGCGCACCGGCGGCAACGTCGTCCACCTCGCCGCCGTTTGAGTCTTCGACGTTTAAGTTGCGGAAGACCTCGCCATAGCCTGTGCTTCCACGGTAGTTCGGTTCGAGCACGAGGTAGCCTGCCTGCGCGAGATACTGCGCCCAGCCATCCAGGTGAAACGTGTCCTGGCCCTCCGGGCCGCCGTGGACCCATAGCACCGCAGGCAGCTTGCCGCCTGCCTTCGCCGAGTGCGGTCTATACAGCAGACCAGAGATGTCGCGGCCATCCTTGCTCTTCCAGGTCACACGTTCTGGGATCTGGAAGGCCTTTGAAATGTTTTCCGGTGTGGCGTGCGTCAGCGCCTTCGGTACATCGGAACCGGAGGCACTCACCACGAACAGATCCGTGGCTTCGTTCGCCGCTTGATGGTGGAAGAAGACATTCTTGCCGTCGGGGGACCACTCCGGCTCAGAGGTGATCCCGGGTGTGCTGAACCTGGCGGCCTGCTTTGCGTTGCCGCCCTGCACTGGAACGGTCCACAGACCGGTGCTTTCCGGAAGGTCTCGGTTTGAGATGAAGGCGAGCAGCTTTCCATCAGGCGAGAACGCAGGCTCCGCGTCGTCGAAGTTCCCATCGGAAATCTGCTTGGGCTCGCCGCCTTTCGAGGCCAGCAAATAGACGTGATCCCATCCTGAGTTTTGCAGAACGGTTGCCAATGTTTGGCCGTCGGGGGACCAAACGGCACTGCGAATCGACCAGCCGCCTCCCCTGTCCACCGGCGATGTGTACAGCACGGCGGGCTCCCCAGCCAGCTGTCCGCTGTGCGTGTCGAAGCTCGCCAGATCGATACGGCCGCTGAAGTACTCTTTTGTGCGAATCACGTACACAATCTTGTAGCCATCGGGGGACCAGCGTCCCTCGGCAGCTTCTTCGGAAGCTTTCGTCAGGAAGCTGGTTGTGCTGCCGTCGGCACTCACCACAAGTAGGCTGCTGTTTCCGCGGCGGCCGCTTGTGAATAGGATCCAATGGCCGTCGGGTGACCAGCGCGGATCGCGGTCGGTGGCCTGTCGCGGGTCGCCGCCACCCGGTGGAGCATCCGTCAGCCGGGTAGGTGCGCCGCCCTCCACGGGCACAGTCCAGATGCTGCCCTGGCTCACAAAGGCAAGCCGCTTACCATCCGGCGACCATGCCATTCCGGACTTGCCGCCTTGCGTGCTGGTCAAGGTGACAGGCCAGCCACCCTCTGCTTGAAGAAGCGCGATCTGCTGATTGCGGACAAGTGCGAAGGTCTTGCCGTCCGGTGAGAGGGCCGTCTCACCGATCGGATCCGCCGACAACAGGTCTTGCAATGTCAGGCGAGCGGGCGTCTGAGCCTGCACAAGGCCACGGGTCGCGATATGTGGCAGAAGAACGCTGCCCAGTACGACGGCAATTTTGAAAAGGTTCACCTGGCCTCCAACGGCTTGCTTAGAAGTGATAACGAACGCTGATCTGCGCCGACCGGGGCAACTGCACATTTTGCAGCTGTCCGAAGGTGCCGGAGGCGGCGTTGTTGCCATTGACGAACTGCTGTGCGGCTCCGTTGTTGGTGATGTTGTAGATGTTCAGATCCGCCTCGACGCCCTGACGGTCGGTGATGTGAAAGTCGCGGCCAACGAGGGCGTTCCATTGCGTCAGCCATGGGCAGTAGATTTGTCCGATTCCGCGATCCGCATACTTGAAGCGGTAGACAGTTGCCAGAGGATTGGAGACTGTCCGGCCGTTGATCTTCAGGGTCGACGGGCCGTACTGACCGGCATACGGTGTTCCCAGTGCCGCAAGGGTCGTAATCACCGGTCCACCCGGCGTGCCCGACTGCGCCGTAAGGAGCGTGGAAACGCGCAGGTTCCATGGTGCCCGATAGGTCACGCCACTGCGGAAATCCTGGCGCTGCCACATGCGATCACGCGTATCGCCGGTGTAGCTATTTATCACGTATCCGCGCACGGAACCGATGCCGTTGTTGTTGGCGAATTTGTTCGGTTCAATGATGAATGACGGATCGTTCGGCTGCGCTTTGCCGCCGATGTGATCCGGCGAGTACGTATACGTGCTGAACAGTTGCAGAGCCTTCGTCTGCTTGCTCACGGTGATCTCGTAGCCTTGGTACACCAGCCAGTTGTAGTGATTGTTGGTGATGAAGTAGGTGCTGTTGAGTGCTGGATTGACCAGGCCGCCCCACACCGTGCCACTCGCCGACGTGGTGTAGATCTGATTGGTATCGATCGCGGCTGGCCTGTCGCGATACTCGCGATCGATGTAGCTGGCATCGAGCGTAATCTCATGCGGTAGTTGCGCGCGGTAGCCCACAAGCCACTCACGGACGAAGCCCTGATGACGTCCAGGATCAAACGTGCGACCCGTTGCCGAAGCATTGGTTCCGGGGGTCACGATGGTGTTCAGCACGGAGCCGTCCGGGTTGAAGTAGGTCGTTGTCGATGTGGGTGTGTTGGTGCCGCCGACGGCGTTTGCACCCAGGTAGCTCGCGTTCGTAATGTCCGTGATCTTGGTCCAGCTTGCCCGTACCACGTTGCGCTGATTGCCAGTGAGAACATACGTTCCGGCCACGCGGGGTGCCCAGTTCCAACTGTGCTGCATTGTTTGCCTGGCGATGCGATCGCTGGCCGAGATCCAGTCGGGGCGGATGCCCGCGGTGATCGCCAGCCGGGAGATCGGTTTCCACCGGTCCTGGATGTACCAGGCGGCATCTTTGGCGCTGATGTAACTCGTTAGAAGGCTGCTCTGGTTGACACTCTGTGAACTGAAGATGGTGTACCCCTGCGTAGGATCGTTGGGGTTTTTGAGAGCGGCATTCTGCTGGATGATCGCGCCGTTGTTCGCATAATACGTGGTCGATTTGCTGAGTTCGTGCGGCTCAAGATAGAAGCCGGCCTGCAGGTCGTGCTCACCCCAGGCTTTCGGAATGAGGTATTCGAAATCTCCTGTAAGCGTTGGCTTGCTCGCCGGATTTGTTGAAACCGAGGAGAGATTATTCAACGTCACAAGCGACGAACCCTGGCCGACGTAGGTGCCGCTCGAGAGCGCGGCGGTTTGGTAGATGTCGACCTCCGGACGGCTGCCCACGCCACCAATGGCGGACAAGCTGCTATTGGTGCCCTTGTTGTTGTAGGAAGCAAGCAGGCGCGTGTTGAAGCGCGGTGTCCATTGCGAGATGAGCCGGATGCCATAAGCGCCGCCGCCGAACTGGCTGTGGGCAATGTTAGAGGCGTACCACTGAAAGTTCGCGTCCTGCTTGCGGCTGTCGTACTGCACCAAGCCCATGAGCCGGTGCTTTTCCGAGAGTTGCACTGAGACATCGCCAAGAAAGACGAAGCCTCGCGATGGATTGGCAAAGGTCTGAAAGCCCGGAGCCAGGGCTTGCAGGTATCCCGTCTGTGTACTGGTCTGGCTGATGCCATCGTCGCGATGAATGTACCGGCCAGAGGCGAAGAACCAGGCCCGCTGCTTCTTGATCGGACCGCCAACAGAAAAGTCTGGTTGTTCCACGGCGGACGCCGCCGCATTGCCACCGGCTACGTTGTTCCCGTTCAACGCGGCAGGCCCGGTCAGCCATAACACGGTGCCGTGGAACTGATCGCTTCCTACCGGACTTGCAAGATTGATGACCATGCCCATCGCAGCGGGAGAGCTGGCGTCATTGCCACCGGTCTTGATCTGAATATCCCCTAGTGATTCGTTCGAGATGCTGATGGTGTTGGAAGGCCAGTTCTGCTGAAAGCTTCCGACATCCATGCCGTCGAACAGCGTGGCGTGATTCTCGTTCTCGGAGCCGCGTAGGAAGTATGTCTGTCCGCCCTGCGCGTCGGAGGAGGCGCTTGTTATGCCGGGTGTGATCTGCAGGGAGTCGGACCAGTCATGCCGACCCGTGATGGGCACATTGCGCAAGAGCTCACCGCTTAGGTTGATAGCCTGCTCGGCATTTTGCGTGTCGATCAGCGGAGACTCGCCCGAAACCTCGACTGTTTCCGTCTGCTCGCCTGTCGGCAGCGGAATGTCCACGGTAATGTCCAGGCCCGGGCGCACGAGCAAACCCTCACGCAGGAACTTCTGAAAGCCCGGGGCAACCACTTCCACGCTGTACTCCGCACCTTCGGGCAGATCCGTCAGGCGATAGTTGCCCTCCTTGTCAGAGATCGCTCTAAAGCTGCCACCGACTGCGGGGCTGTGAGCGACGATCTGCGCGTTCGGTATGAGGGCACCAGATGCATCGCTGATCTGCCCATGGATACTACCCGCGGAAGTCTGTGCCTTGGATTGAACGCCGCATGGGAGCAGGGCAAGTAAAACGATCAGGTTACGTACTCGAACAATTTGTTTCTGAAGCATAGGATTCCTTTTCCTTGGGCCTGTTCAAGGCGCACTGAGGCAGACGATGCGTACCGGCTGATGCGGGGAATGGAGGATACGCTTAGGGTCGACAGCGGCGAGCTTTGCGGAACGCAGTGGAAGGCATAGGCGTTATCTCCGCTTGCCCGGCTTGCCGGTCGCTGTCGTGGCGCTAGTGCTTGCGCCCTCGACAACCGCGGGCTGTGAGCTTGAGTACAGCAGCGCATTGAACAGGAATCGGTAGGTCACTTCCGATTGCGCGCGGTACTGCGGGCGAAAGCCGAAGAGGATGATGTGCCCTTTGCCCAGCGGTTCATCCACCAGGGCGGAGGTTCCGCGAAGGTGTTCCCCGCCAAGAATCCAGCCGCTCAGCAGCGGCTTCTCCTTTTGATGGATGGCAACGGAGTGAGCTTCTCCCGAGACACGAAAACTGGGGCTTTGCTCGAAGAAGATGGGCACAGTTGGCTTTGCGCCGAAGGCTAGCGGGTTCGATGTATCCACCGCAACCTGCAGGATCGAACCCGGAATGTAGAACTCCTTTGCCGGCAATCCCTCAAGTGCATTGGTCACAGAGGTGTTTTTGCCCGTATACACGAGCGAGGCCTTATTCAGAGCAACGATGGTCCCACCTGCCTCCGCAAAGGTGCGCAGGCTCGCCAGCCCCGCTTGCCCTAAGCCGCCGCGGAACTCAGGTGGCGCCTGCGGGCCTTCTGCCTCTTCGCCTCTGCCGTAACGGCCTTCCGTGATGGCGCCCGGAGCGTTATCCGGCAGCAGAACGACATCGAAGCGGCGGTTCAGATCACCCTTGCGGATGTTGGCGTCCACGACCCGTGTGTAAGGAATCTCGTTCTGGTCGAAGATCCAGCGCGTCCAGCCCTCGTCCATGGAAGGAACCCAACTTTGATAGAGGGCGATGCGGGGCAGGCGCACCTGGAAGGCAGCATTCTGGGGCAGCTCCGCCGAGGCTGGTTTGATTGCGACGGGCAGCTTGCCCGCGACACTCGCCAGCTCCGCCTCAAGCCCCTTCTGCTGCGGCAGATAGATCGTGTCCGGCTCCTGCCCTGTCCCGGCGATCCGGTAGGCGCGGAAACCATGTTTCAGCAGGGCAAATAGGGCATACAAGCTGCTGTTCGTGTCGTCCTGGAGTACATAGCCTCTTGTACCCTGCTGCCGAGCAAACGAACCAGGCTCAACCTGCACGTGGCTGACGAGCTTGGCCTGTGCTTCGAATTCCTTGCGCACAGGAACCGCCGTGACGCCCAGCAGCAAGGGCATCGTCTGCGCGGTTACGTCGTAAGGCCGTTGTAGCGGGCCGCCCGGGTACTCCGGAATATTCGGGTATTCCTGCACCTCAAGGATCGACTTCGCGAACGCACCATAGGGCTGTGCGAGCTTCACGATGTAGCTGCCTTGCGAATAGCTCTTGCCGTCGGCGGTGAAATCAGCCGTGGCCTGCTGCACTTCATTCGCTCCGGTGATCAGCGTGTTGATCAACCGAGCAGTCCCAGCGGAGTCTATCTGTCCTGAGGGGATCACATACGCGTACGGACCGGACTTGGGATGAAGCGCATGCTGCCCTAGCTTGTAATAGTCGCTCAGGTATCGCTCGCGATAGTTTGCGGCGTTGTAGGCGATGGAGAAAAACGCATCTTCCTGGTAGGACACGATGTCGCCCAGTGTCCAATGGCCGCCCTTCCAGGGATCGGGAAAGTTCCATGCCGCCAGCTTTGCGTCGTACCCAATGCCGCGATCCAGCTTGGAAAACGGGATGTCGATCGGCGAGGCGATGTTGACGCTGGCTGATTCGGTCAGGATGCGCAAGCCGTTATGCAGAGCGATGTAGTCCCGCAGCGGCGACCAGAAGTCATACACGCCGTGCACGAGCACGCCTTGCTTGCCGGTCTCGGCGATCTCGAGTGCTGTGTTGATCCCCAACGCATTCATGGATTGAACCAGGAGCGGGTCCACATTGGGATCGATCGGGTCGACCCAGGGCGGAAGATAGATTCTGGGCCCGTTCGATCCCATCTGGTGCAGGTCGTAAAGAATCTGCGGGTGCCACGGATTGATGATCTTCTCGACAGCGAGACGTGTCTCGACCTGTGTGAACGAGCTCCAATCGCGGTTGTCGTCGTGCCCTACGTAGTGATGCCAAAGCACCACCGGACTGCTGCCCTCAAACGGTGTTCCAAGGTACTTCTTGTACCAGTCCACCACCAGCTGCTGGCCGTCTGGATTCAACGACGGGACAAGAATGATGATGACGTTCTTCAGAATCGACTGGACTTCAGGGCTGTTCTCTGTCGCAAGACGATAGGCGAAGAGACTGGCGCTCTGTGAACTCGCGATCTCCGTCGAGTGCACATTGCAGGTGACGACCAGTACCGTCTTCCCGCGCGCGATCAGATCCTTCGCCTGATCCTCTGCTGTAACGCGCGGGTCCGCTAACTTCGCCTGGATATCTTTGTACTCGGCAAGATGCGCGATGTTCTCCGCCGAGGAGATCGTCACTGTAATGAACGGCCGGCCTTCGGTTGTCTTACCCACCTCTTCGTAGCGAATGCGGTCCGATTGCGTACCGAGCGTCTTGAAATACGAGGTCAGTTGCACCCAATCGGCGAGCTTCCTGTCGGTTCCAGGCTTGAAACCAAATGCCTGTTCCGGCGAAGTGACCGCCACCTGCGCCACCGCAGAAGCGCTAGCAAATAAAAATGCAAATACAACAGCAAGCCTTCTCATGAAGTCCTCGGAGGCAGAATCGATACTGTGAGGGGCTTTAGGCCGCGAAACCTGAACACCTATTGGACAGAGTCAGGATCAGCATGGGACGGAGATAGGCGAGATCGCGCTAGCGACGACAAGCGAGCGTGCGGCAACAACAAAGCATCAGCTTTGGCAAAGTAGCCAGAGGTGCAAGGGTGCTCGTCACGATGTCAGTAGCATACACCAGGCAAAATCGGCGCTGTGATGAAGCTTTCTGATCTTTGTGAAGAGAAGCGCGTTCGAGGCGCTCCCGAAGTCAGGGTTCGATCCGATCAGGTTCAAGCGTCCTTCGGATCTTTGCGTGGGGCAGGAACTCCTGCGCCACACTAACATCCACACCCTTGCGCGCAGGTCGTTGTGCGTCGCTGCGCTCCGTCCGATAAAGACAAAATGCGGCGGTTCTTTCTCCGGCAAGCTCAGGGTAGTAGGTCAGTTCGATCAACTAACCTACAACCCAAGCTCAGCGTCGAAATAACAAACGAAAGAAAGAGTGGTCAGAACGGCATGCAAGAGCGGGGTTGAGCGAGTGTTCCCGGTGGGTGTGATGGTTTCCGGTAGAGAAGCAGGTTCCTCGGCTTCGCTCAGAATGACAAACAATGGGGTAATGCTCGGAATGACAAACAAATGGGGCGGCCAGAATGACAACTGTATGACAACTGTGCGTGGGGGCGCGGGTCAGGGGGTCGAAAGGGTGTTTTGCGTCGTCTAATGGAATGCTATGGTGTGGCGACGAGTTGCGACGGCGGGTGCGGCGGGGCTGGGGCTGTGTGTGTGCGGTGTTGCGCAGACGCATAAGGTCGAGAAGCCGGAGACGGTGGTGCGGGCGGTTGGGGTGTATGAGTGGACGGGCGATCTGACGAAGCCGGCGGCGAGCCGGTTGATTCCGGTGTCGCTGTACATCAATGGCGAGCTCCAGGATGCGGCGGTATATGAGCCGCGGCCGATTCCGTTTGCGCTGCTGCCGGGCAATGCGTACGAGCTGCAGCAGGCGGGTGTGGTGAAGGGGCTGGTGGAGCTGAGCTCGGCGGGCAAGCTGGCCGCGGCGGAGAGCCCGTATGACGACGGATGGTTCGGGTATGGGACGTTCAAGCCGGAGGCGGAGGTGAAGGCGGCGCAGCTCAAGGCGTCGCGGCGGGTGAGCGCGATTACGACGGGCAAGGACGACGACAAGTACGGCAAGGGCGGCGGCAAGGACGCTGACGATGCGACGAAGGTCGATCCGGATCGGCCGACGCTGCGGCGGCGGAGTCCCGCGGGCAAAAATGACGGCAAGAACGACAAGAAGACGGACTCAACGACGGCGGATGCGACGACCGCGGGGACGCCGGCGGATGATCCGGACCGGCCGGTGCTGAAGAAGCGCGGGCAGAAGGATGTGGCTACGGACGGGGCGGACGCGAGTGCCAAGAAGGAGATTGCGACAGGAGCGTTGAACAACGATCCGGATCGGCCGCTGCTGCACAGGGGAAAGCCGGTGGGCGGACAGAAGGCGGCGGATGGCGAGGCGATGTCGAAGATGGCGGGGCTGCCGGCGGATCTGCACCAGATGGTTGCGGTAAGCGATGCGAAGAGCCGGGCGGAGCACGACTTTGTGCGGCCGTGGGACGATGAGGCGGAGCACAAAGCCGTGCTGGCGATGATGGAGGGTCTGGCGGCGGCTAAGCTGGCGGGGATGCCGGTGGCCGCGGCACCGGCTGGTGCGGGTTCAATGGCTGGGAGTTCGGCGGGTTCGAGTTCGGCTGCGACGCCGGCGGTGAAGACCGCGGCGGCTTCGACACCGGCAGCTCAGACACCAGCGGCTCGGAGGCGGGCGGCGCTGGCGGCTGCCGCGGCGAAGCGGAAGGCGGCGGCTGCGGCGAAGGCTGCCGGGCCGGGGCTGCTTGATGAGGATCTGCGGGGATATCTGCTGAGCTACGGTGGCGCGCCGACGTTTGTGTATACGGCGCATACGGCGGGTGTTGGCGCGGCGCTCCGGTATGTAACCGTGGTGGCGCAAAAGGATGTGTTCGGGACGCTGCAGACGGCGTTTTCGAGCGTGACGGATGCGGCGCACCTGGACCAGACGCCGTGGATGCGGCTGGTGGGCGTGGTGGATGCGGAGGCGTCGAACCGGGCGAGTCTGCTGTTCGAGATGCGGGAGCAGGGCAGCCGGCAGTTTGCGTTATACCGGGTGCTGGGGTCGCGGTCGGAGGCGGTGTTTACGACGGGGACGACGCAGTAAGCGGTAGGGCTGGTTGGGTTCCGCGTCGCTCCGCTCCGTGGCTAAAGGCGAAATACGGGGATTCTTCGCTGCGCTCAGAATGACAACCAGAAATGCGCTGTCGTTGTGGTGTTAATGTTCACGGTGGAGAAGCAGGTTCCTCCACTTCGCTACGCCCCTGTCGGAATGACAACGAAAAGAGAGGCCGCGGCGTGTCGCGACCTTTTGCCGGCGGGCAGGCGGGTAGATACGCTGTCAGGCGCGGAGGCTCGGCTGGTCGATGTAGCCTTCGGGGCCGTGGCCGTAGAAGGTGGCGGGCTGGGGCTCGTTGAGAGGGGCGTTTCTGGCGAAGCGGATTGGCAGGTCGGGGTTGGCGATGAAGAGCTTGCCGAAGGCGATGGCGTCGGCTTCGCCGTTGGCGAGGACCTCGTTGGCGGCGTCGAAGGTGAACTGCTCGTTGGCGATGTAGACGCCGCCGAACTCACGCTTGAGCTCGGGGCCAAGCCAGCCACCGGCGCGGTGTTCGCGCGACATGAGGAAGGCGAGTTTGCGGCGGCCGAGCTCGCGGGCGACGTAGCCGAAGGTTTCGGCCAGACTTGCGTCCGAGATACCATGGACATCAGCGCGCGGCGCGAGGTGCATGCCGACGCGGCCGGAGCCCCAGACACCGATGCAGGCGTCGGCGACCTCGAGCATGAGGCGAGCGCGGTTCTCGATCGAGCCGCCGTACTCATCGGTGCGCTGGTTGGTGCCGGACTGCAGAAACTGATCGAGCAGGTAGCCGTTAGCGCCGTGGATCTCGACGCCGTCGAAGCCGGCACGCTGCGAGTTCTCGGCGGCACGGCGGAACTGCTCGACGATGAGGGGAACCTCGCGGGTTTCGAGGGCGCGCGGGGTGACGAAGGCCTTCTCGGGCCGAAGGAGCGAAACGTGGCCGGAGGCGGCGATGGCGCTGGGCGCGATGGGCAGCTCGCCGTAGAGGAAGACAGGGTCGGAGATGCGGCCGACGTGCCAGATCTGCTGGAAGATGCGGCCGCCGTGGGCGTGCACGGAGGCGGTGACGGGCTTCCATGCCTCGATCTGCTGCTCGGACCAGATGCCAGGGACCTGTACGTAGCCGACGCCCATGGGCGAGACAGGTGTGCCTTCGGAGATGATGAGACCAGCGGAGGCGCGCTGGGTGTAGTACTCCACCATGATGGGTGTGGGGATGTTGTCAACGGTGCCGCGTAGACGGGTCAGCGGGGCCATGATGACGCGGCTGGGGAGGTCGAGGTCGCCGACGCGGATTGGATCAAGGAGAGTGGGCACGGCCGTGGGTTTCCTTGTGAGAGCGTTGCTTGCCGGGATTGGATGATGCGGGTGGCAGGAACGGTTCGGAAGGCTCTTTGGCGCACCGCGCGGAGGATTGTTATGAGGAGAGACCGTACGTTCTGTGCGGAACAGGTCAGTCTGTCGCGATGAGTCCGCCCACCCAAGCTTCGAGCGGAGCAACTGCGGGGATTTTTCACTGCGCTCAGAATGACAAGATCGTTGGGCGATCTGGACAGAAGGATGCCTGTTGCCGCTCAGATTGGAAAAGTCTTGAGCCAGGCGCGGAATTTGGGGCCGAGGTCTTCGCGTTTGAGGGCTAGCTCGACGGTGGCCATGAGGAAGCCGAGTTTATCGCCGGCGTCGTGGCGCTTGCCCTCGAAGGAGAAGCCATAGACCTTCTCAAACTCGAGCAGGGCCTTGATGCCGTCGGTAAGTTGGAGCTCGCCGCCGGCGCCGGGGGTGATCTGCTCCAGCAGTGAGAAGATGCGCGGGGTGAGAATGTAGCGGCCGATGATGGCGTTCTGCGACGGGGCGTCTTCGGGCCTGGGCTTCTCGACCATGTGCTTGACGGCAAGGAGGCGCGGGTTGCTGGGGTCGGGGGTGCAGTCGAGGCAGCCGTAGTTCTGGATGGCGGCGCCTTCGACGACCTCGCTGCCGAGGATGGAAGAGCCGGTCTGCTCGAAGGCCTGGACCATCTGTTTCATGCAGGGGACGGCGGCGTCGACGATGTCGTCGGGGAGGAGGACGGCGAAGGGCTCGTTGCCGACGAGCTCCTTGGCCATGAGGACGGCGTGGCCGAGGCCGAGGGGCTCGGGCTGGCGGACGTAGGAGATTTTAGCGAGCTTCGAGACCGAGAGCGCGACTTTGAGGAGGGCGGTCTTGTTCTTGGCGGCGAGCGAGGCTTCGAGCTCGGGGGAGCGGTCGAAGTGGTCTTCCATGGTGGACTTGCCGCGGCCGGTGACGATGATGATCTCAGTGCATCCGGCGGCCACGGCCTCTTCGACGCCGTACTGAATAAGGGGCTTGTCGACGAGGGCGAGCATCTCCTTGGGGGTGGCTTTGGTGGCCGGAAGGAAGCGGGTGCCCATGCCGGCGGCGGGGAAGACGGCTTTACGGATTTTCTGGGGAGTCATTACGGCTGAGTGTCACTCCATCGAGATGCGTACGCCTTATGGTATCAACGGCTCACGACGGTGCGGCTACGACTTCCGCGTAAGCGGGATTTTGAGGGAGAGACATGCACAAGCCTGCGTCTTCGAGCCATGAAAGAGGGCCCTGTTTCTAGGTTCTACGCTAGGGCTCGATGATGCGAGAGGCGAGGTCAGGGGCGATCTGGCGGAAGTGCTTGAGGTTGAGCGTGTAGATACGATCCGCCTCTGCTTTCCGAGCGCACGCGAGCAGGAGGGCATCGTAGATCATTCCTCCGCTGTGCCCTAGCTTTGCCAGATCTGCGATGGTGGAGAGGTGTTCCTTAGTGGTGAGTAGGATGACGGTAAGTTTTCCGGCAGTATGGCTGATTATCGACTGTGCGTCGGCAGGAGACATGCGAAGCGGCAGGGGGCGACCGGAGAGGACGGAGAAGACCTCCGCCAAGGTATGTGCGGCGCAGGCTCCGTCCCGCGGAGATGGAAGGTCGAGCACATTGAGACATGCGTCGTGGCGGTGGTCCGAGGGGTCGAGGCGGCGACGATGACAGAGGTGTCTACGAAGATCACGGTATGACTGTATCCGCCGTGAGGTCTTTGAGATGCGCTTCGCGATCCCGGGCTACCCAATCTACTGCGTCGGAGGGTGGGACGGGACCCGCGTCGTAGACCAGCGTCCCACGTTTCATATACAGACCGCGGGGTTTGCTCTCTGTCTCCAGAACGATCGTCTGTCCTTCCTGCAGCAAGGTGAGACGGGTTCCCGGTACAAGATGGAGCGCATCGCGCATCTTTTTAGGGACTACGAGACGTCCGGCTTTATCGATCTCGGCAATGGCATTCATATTTGCCATTTTATCATCTTCAAATGGCATTAGAGGACGGGGCTGTCGTTTCCGAGCATGTCTTTGCGGATGACCTTGATGGGGGCAGGGCCTTCGCGCATGAAGGCGTCGTGGAAGTGCTGGAGGTTGAAGGCGGTGCCTTGTTTGGCTTTGACGTCTTCGCGGAGCTTGAGGATTTGGAGCTTGCCGAGGGTGTAGTAGAGGTAGGTGGCGTCGGAGGTGCCGCGCTTGGTTTCAATGAGGGCAATGGCGTGGGATTGGTAGCCCTCGCGGACGAAGAAGTCGACGGCCTGGTCGAAGGTAAAGGTGCTCTTGCTATCCGGGCCGGTGGCTGGTGTGGCGACACTGGCGGGCAGCGGGGTGTCGGTGTGAAGACGGATGGAGACGACGAAGCGGGCGTCGCGGAGGAGGGCATCCTGCAGTTGGCCGAGGCGGAGGAGTTTGGCCTCGCGGGAGCCGGCGGTTACGCCAGGCGGGAGGTAGCCTTCGTCGAGCATCATCTGCTCGCAGTAGTGGGCCCAGCCTTCAATGTTGGTGTTGGCGCCGACGAGCTTGCGGACTTTGGAGGGGAACTGGTCCTGCCAGAGGAACTGGACGTAGTGGCCGGGATAGGCCTCGTGCACCGCCGTTGAGGTGATGGTCCCGACGTTGAAGGCGGCCATGTGCTCGGCGACGTGGGCTGGGGTCCAATCGTGTTCGGGGAGGGTGACGTTAAAGTAGGCCTTGGTGGAGTGCGTTTCGAAGGGGCCGGGCGGGTCCATGGAGGCCTGGGTGGTGGCGCGCATGAAGGGTGGCGTCTCTTCGAGGGTGGGCTCGACCTTGGAGGGAATGGTGATGATGTGGTTGGCGTTGATGTAGGCGATCAGGCCGGAGAACTGAGCTTGAAATGCACCCAGGAGCTGGTCAGGAGAAGGGTGGACGGTGGCGAGCTCTGCGAGGACCTGCTGCGGGGTCTTTGCGGGATCGACCTCTTTGGCGATGCGCGCGAACTCGGCCTGATTGCGACGAAGGTCGGCGTAGGCGATCTCAAGCAGGTGCGGCAGAGGGACGTCGACCATCTCGTCGTAGCTGAGTTTGTGGGCGAAGGTGGCGGAGCCGAGGCGATAGTCGCCGGTGGAGCGGGGGAGGAGATCGGACTTGAGCCAGTCGCGATAGCTTTCGAGGGCGTGGAGGACGGCGGTGTTGGAGGCGGCGAAGTCCGAGAGGGCCTGCTTGTCGGTTGCGTCCTTAAAGGCCTCGGGGACATCGGTCTGGAAGAAGGAGAGGATGCCGTCGATCTGCTCGAGGGCGATCTCGGTGAAGATGCGGGGCGGGTTTTTGAGGTTCTGGCGGGCGGCGGTGAAGGCGGCGGGCATCTGGCGCTCGCGGGCGATGGCGGCTTTGAGACGCGTATTGACTGGAGCGAACGGCCGCTCCATGAGGACGAAGACGGAGTTGGTGATGCCGGAGGAGTAGGTATCGGGGTTCTTCTCCCAGTTGCGGATGGTCTCGAGCGAGAGGATCTGGGAGTGGATGGAGTTGAGCAGGATCTGGCGGTCGGCGGCGACGCTGGCGTCGAGGGCGTCGGGTGGTATGCCGGTGATCTTCTGCTCGAAGGAATGGAGGGCGGCGATGTTTTTCTGGACCGCGGCGGCGGAGTAGTCCTCCAGTTGCATGTCGTACTGGTGGAAGCCGGCCTGGGTTCCTGCGGTTGGGGAGAAGTGAAAGTAGACATCGGTGAAGTACTGGTCGGCGAGAAGCTGGAAGGTCTGGACGCCGCCATCGGCGGAGAGGCGCTGGGCGGGAAGGATAGAGGGAAGCAGAAGGGCTCCGAGGAGGGTGGCGGCTAGGGTCGCGAACGGGGTCTTCATGGGATGAGAGAAGTGTACGACGGCAAGTATCGGGTTCGGTGGAGGCTAAGGGTAGCATTATGCTACTCTGTTGCGCATGGGACAGCCGGTGAAGCTTTCGGATGAGTTGGTGCAGGAGGCGAGGGTTGCGGGCGCGGCAATGCAGCGGTCGATTGCGGGGCAGGTGGAGTTCTGGGCTAGCCTGGGACGATCCATGGAGCGCATGATGAGCGGCGAGCAGATCAGAGCTTTGCGGCAGAAGAGCGTGGCCGCTGAGCTGTCGCACAGCATTGAAACGATCAATCAGGCTGAGGGAAGAGAGCGGCTTGCTGCTTATCTAGCGAGCAGGCCCTTTCCACGCTTTGCGGCTCATCCGGAGAAGGCGCGCGTTTTCTTTAGAGAAGATGCGGACGGAACGCGAACAGAAGGTACATTTGCCGGGCGTGAGTTCGTTGTGACCGCGCAAGCCAAGGCAATTGATGCGGCATGAAGATTCCGTTTTCTGAGACAGCGCCGAATCTCATAGTGGTTGCTGGGCCAAACGGGGCGGGAAAGAGCACCTTCTATGAGTCCTACCTGAACGGACGAGGGCTTCCGTTTGTCAATGCAGATATGTTTGCGCGGGAGTTGTCGATAGGCGCCTATAAAGCAGCGGAGTTGGCGGAGCGGGCCAGGCATGAGCTGTATACGAGACGAGAAAACTTTATCTTTGAAACTGTCTTTTCGGATCCGGTTGGCGGCAAACTAGCTTTTCTCGAAGGTGCTGTCGCGAGCGGTTACCACGTCGTGCTCTGCTTTGTGGGAGTAAGCCAGCCGGAGATCTCGGAGGAGCGAGTGGCAATGCGCGTAATCGAAGGTGGCCATGATGTGCCTGCGGACAAGCTGATGACGCGCTTTCCGCGAACAATGGAGAATCTGCGGTTGGCGCTGCTGCGGCTACCGCTGGTGCTGGTCTATGACAACAGCGACCTGCGGGAGCCGCATCGGTTTGTGTTGAAGACAGAGGCTAGCGTGGTGACGGAAAAGGCTGAGCCGGTTCCGGAGTGGTTGGCGCTCTTGTTACCCTCATAGTCCGCAGTGAGAGAAGGAGAGCAGCCTCCTCTATGGCGCTGGAGGCCGATCGTATACATGAAACTGGACGTCGATGTTTACTTCGACGGGTACGGGTTTGCCGTTCTCCGTAGCGGGGCCGAAGCGGTACTGTTCGACGGCCTTGATCGCGTTTTTATCGAAGTCGCTGCCGCCGGTGGTGACGACGTGGATCTTTGTGGGAAGACCTTGCGGATCGACGATCAGGCCCAGGACGACATGGCTGGGTTTTGGTCGACCGAGTAACGGCTTCGGATACTTGGGTTCGACCTGAAACTTGAGTGTTGGGGGAAGGACGGAGCCACCAATCTTTCGAGGTGTGGTTTCTTCCGGAGCCGGAGGTGGCGCGACGGATGGCGCGGGGAGGAGAGGCGAGAGCAGAAGGAAGAGCAAGGCGGCGGCGAAGAGGCGCATGTGGTCACTGTAACGGACGAGGCGACTTCAGGCAGTCACCATTCGGGTTACGTCGAGGGCTTCGAGGAGGTCGCGGGTCTCGCGCAGGACGTCTTCGGCCTTGGAACTGGTGAGGGGCCAGCGGAGGGTTCCGTTGGGGGAGAAGGCGGCGCCGTTTTTACTGTTGCGGCTGACGAGCTTCATGAGGGCAGCGGGGTCGGGGCCGAGCGCGGCGTGAGAGCGGCCGGCGTTGGCGAAGGTTTCAGAGTGGACGGCATCGTTGAACTTGATGTGGAGCATGTCGCGCATGGTTTTGATCTGGCCGGCCTGGGCACGCATTGGTGCCGCAGCAGGACGGTTGCCGATGGAGGCGCGCGCGGCGAGGGTGGCGTTGGTAATCTCGCGTGCGGCGACGGAGCGGGTGGTGAATTGAAGCGGGCGAGTGGGCGCGGCGGGGCGGGCGATCTGGCCGGGGCGCAGGGGTTGCAGGCCGTTGGGTGCGGAGGTAGACCCAGGTCTCAGAGGCGAGACCTGGGGCACCCGGTTGGGTGGTGGGGCTGACTTTGGCGGAGCTGGCTGGTCTTCGACGGCGGTGCGTTTGCGTTCGAGGGTGCTGATGCCGAGCTGCTCCGAGAGGAGGCGGATCTCGCCGGCGGCGAGGAAATTTATAACCGTTTCAGGGATGGCGCCATAGCGGTCTTGTAGTTCATCGCGGATCTCTGCGAGATCCGCTTGGGACTGTGCCCCCGCGACACGCTTGTACATGCGCAGGCGCTGATTCTCTTCCGGTATGTAACTGTCGTCGATACGAATGGAGATGCCGAGATTGACGACGGTGGTCTCGTGGTCGCCGGAGCCGTCGCCCTTCATCTTGCGGACGGCCTCTTCGAGCATGGTGGTGTACATCTCGAAGCCGATGGCCTCGATGTGGCCGGACTGCTCGCCGCCGAGCATGTTGCCGGCGCCGCGGAGCTCGAGGTCGAGCGCGGCGATCTTGAAGCCGGCGCCGAGGTCGGAGAACTCCTTAAGGGCGGCGAGGCGGCGGCGGGCGACCTCGGTGAGCTGCTGCTCGGGCGGGATGAGGAGGTAGGAGTAGGCGCGGCGATTGGAGCGGCCGACGCGGCCGCGGAGCTGGTAGAGCTCGGAGAGACCGTGGCGATCGGCGCGGTTGATGATGATGGTGTTGGCAAGCGGGATGTCGAGGCCGTTCTCGATGATGGAGGTGGCGCAGAGGACATCGTACTCGTGGTTCATGAAGGCGAGCATGACGCGCTCGAGCTCGGCCTCGGGCAGCTGACCGTGGCCGACGACGACGCGAGCGCTGGGGACGAGCTCGCGGATCTTTGCGGCGAGCTCGTAGATGGTTTCGACGCGGTTGTGGACGAAATAGGTCTGGCCGCCGCGCTCGAGCTCCATCTCGACGGCGGTGCGGACGAGCTTTTCGTCGAACTTGGCGACGATAGTCTGGATGGCCATGCGGTCTTTGGGCGGAGTTTCGATCACCGACATATCTCGTAACCCGATCAGTGACATATGCAGGGTGCGCGGGATGGGCGTGGCGGACATGGAGAGGACGTCGATGGCGGCGCGAAGCTGCTTGAGGCGTTCTTTATGGCGGACGCCGAAGCGCTGTTCTTCATCGACGACGAGCAGGCCGAGATCCTGGAACTTGAGGTCTTTCGAGAAGAGGCGATGGGTGCCGATGAGGATATCGACCTTGCCGGCGGCGGTGCGTTCGAGGATCTCTTTCTGCTCTTTGGCGGTGCGGAAGCGGGAGATCATCTCGATGTTGACGGGGAACTTCGCGAAGCGTTTTTTGAAGGACTCGAAGTGCTGGAAGGAGAGGACGGTGGTCGGGGTGAGGACGGCGACCTGCTTGCCATCCTGGACCGCCTTGAAGGCGGCGCGCATGGCGACTTCGGTCTTGCCGTAGCCGACATCGCCGCAGAGGAGACGATCCATGGGCTGAGGGGACTCCATGTCGCGCTTGATGTCGGCGATGGCGTTGAGCTGGTCGTCGGTCTCGGTGAAGTCGAAGCTGTCTTCAAACTCGCGCTGCAGGTTGTTGTCGGGCGAGAAGGCGGTGCCGACGGCGGCGGCGCGCTGGGCGTAGAGCTTGAGGAGCTCGGCGGCCATATCCTGCATGGCTTTTTTGACGCGAGCCTTGGTCTTGGCCCAGGCCTGGTTGCCGAGCCGGTTGAGCTCGGGGGCGGGACCGGTGTCGGTGGAGCGGTACTTCTGGATGAGGTCGAGGCGGGTAAGCGGGACGTAGAGTTTGGCGCCTTCGGCGAACTCAAGGATCATGAGCTCGAGTGGCGGGTTGTTGTCGTCCTTATTTTCATCGAGGACACGAAGGCCGCAGTACTGGGCTATGCCGTGCTCGACGTGCACGACGAAGTCACCGACCTTGAGGTCGCGGAAGTCGGAGATGAAGGCGGAGGTCTTGGATTTTTTGCGGGGGACCGGGCGG
Source organism: uncultured Acidobacteriaceae bacterium (assembly GCA_964246835.1). Classification (GTDB taxonomy): domain Bacteria; phylum Acidobacteriota; class Terriglobia; order Terriglobales; family Acidobacteriaceae; genus Edaphobacter. The sequence continues at coordinate 30,835 of CAXTRT010000041.1, forward strand.
GCGGAGACGTCGGCGTCGTCCGAGAGATCGTTGGCGCCGAAGAGAATGATCTGCTGCGCCTGCGCGGTGCGGGGGACGTTGCTGCCGAGCTCGCGGACGTCGAGGACCTGAACGCCGGAAGCGATGGGGGTGCGGACGATGACGGGTGTGCGGAGGTCTAATTGGTTTCCGGAGTTGTAGGAGGATTCCGAGTAGACGTTCTCGGAGCCGGGTGTTTGGTTACGCGAGCCGAGGCGATAGGGGAGTTGGTACTCCTGCAGGATGCCGGCGAGGCGCTCGACCTCTCCTTGGTTGTGTGCCGCAAGTACGACGCGGGCGTCCTGCTGCATGAGGGCTCGGAGCTGTTCGACGAGAGCCGGTATCGATCCGTGGAAGCGCATGGTGGGGCGCGTGGCAAAGTCGATGCCGGTGAGCTGGCCGGAGTCGCCATCGAGGATGTCGACGGCGCCGAGCTGGTCGAGGTCTGCGCCGGGGAAGGCGCGGATGCGGTCGTTGAGGTCCCAGGGCGAGATGTAGATGTCTTCGGGGCGCACGAGATTGCCGATGCCCGAGCGCTCATGGCGCTGCTCGACCTTGTTCCACCAGCGCTCGCCCTGGTTCTGCACCATCGCGGGCTCTTCGGTGAAGACGCGGAGCTTGGGGCCGAGCAGATCGAGCAGGGTGTTGCGCGCGCCGGCGACGTGGGCGAAGAACTCCCAGCCGGGGAAGACGGTGGCTTCCCCGGTGCGAGTGGAGACGTGGGTCTGCAGCTCAGCTGGGGTATCGCCGCCTTCGAGCTCCGCAGCGGCTGCAGAGCCGGTGCGGGTAAGACGGGCGTTGATGGCGGTGAGCAGCTTGTCGGTGACGGGGGTCTCGGTGAGTGGGAGAAGGAGCGCGTCGTCTATGTGCGAGGAGGAACGCTGGGTCTCGGGATCGAACTTGCGGATGGACTCGATTTCATCGCCGAAGAAATCGATGCGGCAGGGGCGGTCTTGTTCTGGAGAGAAGACGTCGAGGATGCCGCCGCGAAGCGTGACCTGGCCGGGCATCTCGACGACATCGACCTTGGTGTAGCCGACCGAGAGGAGATGCTCGATGAGCATGTCGGGCAGGTGCTCTTCGCCGACGCGCAGATGGATGGCGAGCGCGGCGTAGTAGTCGCGGCCGAAGAGGCGCATGCAGGCGGACTCGACGGGCGCGATGATGAGGCGCGGGGTCTCGGGGCGGCCTGTTGCAATCTTCCACAGTGTGGCGGCGCGGGTCTCCTGGATCTCGGTGTGGGGCGAGAGGTTTTCAAAGGGAAGGACGTCGTGCGCGGGGAGGCGAAGGACGTTCTCGCGGCCGAGCGCGCCGGTGAGATCGCAGGCGCTGACGACGGCGGCATGGAGAGCCTCGGCGGCTTTGTTATCGGCAACGAGGAGCAGCGCCGGGGCATTCATGGCGCGCAGGAAGAGGGGGAGATAAAGGGCGCGCGCGGTCGCAGTGAGGCCGGAGATGCGGCGGCGGCCGGAGCCACCAGCGAGATGCCGGCGGGCACGCTCAAAGGCTTCGGAGTGTTCGAGGCCCGCGAGCAGATCGCGGACGAAAGGGAGAATCATCGCTGCTCTGATTGTACCGGGCAGAGAAAAGGGAGCGGCGCTTGGCCGCTCCCGTGGTGGATGGTAAGGGACTGATGCTAGACGTCCTCTTCTTCGTCTTCATCCTCATCCTCGTCATCGTCGAGGTCCTCGTCTTCTTCGTCGTCGTCTTCGAGATCGTCATCCTCATCGTCGAGATCGTCATCTTCGTCGTCGTCTTCCTCGTCGAGATCCTCATCCTCGTCGTCAACCTCGTCTTCGTCTTCTTCCTCCTCGTCGGCGGCAGCGTAGAGGCTTTCGCTGCTGGCGGCCGGAGCGACATCCGAGGAGTCGAAGGTCGCGGTTGCGTCGGGTCCCATGCCCGCCAGGAGGTCATCGGTCAGATCAGTGTTCAGATCGGTGGTTTCAAGTCGGGTAGCCATGTCGGTAAGTCTCCTTGCGGATTGCGTTCTTCGGCTTTGGATGCACGCAACGCGAAAAGGTGAGTGTGAAAAAGCAGCGGTCTGGATTGCAATGGGAATGCGAGGGGAAACGTGTGCGGTAAGCGGTCTCAAGCGATCTGCTTTTGGGCGTACATGCGGGCGTCGGCCAGGCGGAAGAGGGTTTCAGGGTCGATGGAGTCATCAGGCGCGATGGCGAGGCCGGTGCTGGCGGTGACGAGGAAGTCACCGTCCTTGAGCGGAATCGTGATGCGCGCGGCGTTGTCGATGAGGGCGAGGAGGGAGTCGGACGAGCGAAGATTGGAGACGATGATGGCGAACTCGTCGCCGCCCACGCGGGCGAGGGTGTCGGACGAGCGGAGGGCGCGTGTGAGGTTCTCGGTGACGGTGCAGAGGAGTTCGTCGCCGGCGGTGTGGCCGAGCGAATCATTGACGAGCTTGAAGCCGTTGAGATCGAGCATGATGAGGCCGGTGCGGCTGCCGGAGCGTGTGCCCTGCAGGAGCGCCTGAGAGAGACGATCGTCGAAGAGGCGGCGGTTGGGCAGACCGGTGAGGTCGTCGTGTAGGGCGAGATCGCGGTTACGGGCGACCTGGTCTTCGAGCATGACCATGAGCATGCCGATGGCGACGAGGAACTTCTGCAGGTCCCAGATATCCTGCGCGTAGAGGAGGTAGCCGGGATGCTCGAACATCCAGCTATGCGAGAGGAAGCAGAGCGACCAGATGGCGAAGCCGAGCACGATGGCGTAGCGGCCGGTGCTGGAGCGGGGGAGCCGTCGAGCAAAGAGGACAGCGGCCGACATGTAGATCCAGAAGAGGATCCAGTAGACGGCGTAGCGGAAGTCGGCCTGCAGGATGGCTCCGATAAAGCCTGCCCAGCCGAGGAAGTGCAGGATGCCGAAGCGGATAGCGCGCGTGGTAAGAAAGCCGCAGGCGACGGCGAGCGGGATGCCGAGGAAGGCGCATAGAAGGAAGGGTCGGGGAGAGCGATTATCCAGCCCGTAAAGCGTAAGCGCGGCGACCTGCGGAACGGCAGAGGCAAAGATAGCGGTGAAGAGCCGCCAATCGACAGCTCTGGGACGAAGCGCAGCGTAGATGAAGGTTTGGCCGGCAAGCAGGTAGAAGCAGAGCGCGGCGACGTGGCTGCCGCGATGCCACGGGCCAGGAATGGTGAACAGGAGATGGGCGAGCGCCTCACCGAGGATGAGGACCAGGCCGGCAAGCCAGAAGCGAACGCGGCTCTCCGGATGGCGTCGACCGAGGAGAAGAAGCAGAGCAAGCAGGACGCAGAGGGCTGCGGCGTCCGGAACGAGATGGAGATCCATGAAGGGCCTTGGCGAAGATACGCAGCAGCGATACAGGACACTCAGGTTGACGGCGCCTGACGAGCACGCCGTTCTTATCTATAGGAGGTAAGACACACATCGGCGTGCGGTGGTCGCTTGGCATTACCGTTTCGCTGCCAACCGGTTACTGAGGCGAATGCGTGCTGCATGGTCTTGCCTGATGTCAGGCTTCACCGAGGCTTGCCAGATGGGCGGCGTCGGGCGGGCGGGTGAGCAGGGAGACGACGAGCAGGCAGAGCAGCGAGGTCGCAAGCGCGGGCAGGATGGCGTCGCGGGCGGCGAGGGCAGGCGGGAGGACGAATCGGAGGTGCTCCCAACCGACGGTGACAACCGTGCCGGCGGCGATGGAGGCCACGGCGGCGCTGGCGGTGGCGCGGGGCCAGAAGAAGGCAGCGAGGATGACGGGGGTGAGTGCAGCGCCGTAGATGGTGTAGGCATAGAGCGCCACCTTGAGGACGGACTCGGCGTGCAGGCCCTGGTAGAGCGACCAGATGCCGAGGAGGACAACGGTGAGGCGGCTGACGATGAGGACGCGCTTGTTTGAGGCCTCGGGCGCGATGTAGCGGACGTAGATGTCGTTGACGATGTTGGTGGCGGGGGAGAAGAGCCAATTATTGGCGGTGGAGATGATCTTGGCGAAGATGGCTCCCATGAGGAGGGCGCCGAGGAGGGTGAGGGCGGGGGTGCGATTGGAAAAGGCGTGCAGGCCGACGTAGGCGAGGATCTCGCGGGGGGCGTGGGCGACCTCGCCGGTGGGGAAGAGGGCGGAGCCGGTGACGGCGATGGCGACGATGATGGTCTCGAGGATGACGGTGCCGACGATCCAGCCGACGACGGCCTGGGAGGCGGCCTTTTCGGATTTGGCGGAGAAGAACTTCTGGTACATGGACTGATTGCCGAGGAGGAGGAGGCAGGTGGGGAGGAAGAGCTCGAGGGCCTGGAT
>CAXTRT010000042.1:0-7293 GCA_964246835.1 uncultured Acidobacteriaceae bacterium
CGCTCCAGCCCCAGCAGCGCCGCCGCCGCGTTCGCACTGCCTGCCCCCATGCCGCCCTGCACCGGCAGCCGCTTCTCGATCCCGATCTCCACCTCAGCCGTCGTCCCCATCGCCTTGAGCGCTCGCTCCACCATCTGCCACGCCGTGTTCCGCGCGTCGACCGGCACCCGCAGGTGCTCCGTCCGAATCACAATCCGCGTCGCAGCCGCCCGCCATGCCGTCACCGTCACAAAATCATGCAGCGCGAGCGTCTGATACAGCGTGACCAGCCCATGAAAGCCATCCGCCCGCACCGGCCCGATCCGCAGCCCCAGATTCACCTTCGCAAACGACCGTACCCGCGTAGCCATCGCCCCATCTTACGGTCCCACTGCTGCCCATCTCCGCACGCATCCAATCCCACAAGTAGCTCCCACAAGAAGTCCTCGTGCCACACCAGAGACCTGCATGACCTCCGATCCTTTCGACCTCCAGCGCTTCGTTGACGCCCAATCCTCCGTCCTACCCGCAGGCCCACGCGGAACTTACCGCCGGCGCCAAGCGCTCGCACTGGATGTGGTTCCTCTTTCCCCAGATCGCCGGCCTGGGCTCGAGCCCCACAGCCCAGCGCTTCGCCATCCGCAGCATGGATGAAGCCGCCGCCTTCGTCGCCCACCCTATCCTCGGCCCCCGCCTTCGCGAGTGCACCACTCTCGTTCTCACCCACCCGGACCGCAGCGCCGCCGACATCTTTCCCTTCCCCGACGATCTCAAGTTCCGCTCCTCGATGACCCTCTTCGCCGTCGCCGATCCCGACACCCCGCTCTTCCGCGCTGCGCTCGATACCTTCTTCTCCGGCCAACGCGATGAGGCCACCCTTGCCCTCCTGGGAACGATGTCCTGATCCGCCTCGACGCCGAAGGGTTTCTCCGTATCCGCCCTACTTTTCCAATCTTCATCCCATCAACGTGCCCTCTTCGATTCACATTGGCATCTCTCGTCACGGGCATCTCACGGCCTAGAATCCAGCCGGCACCTTTCGGCTCTGTCCTCTCAACGCACGTCTCGAACCCTCGACCCATCCGGAGATCTCCCCACCATGTTCATGCGTTCAGAAAAGCTCCTCATTCCGTTACAGAAGCCCGCAAACCCGGATCCGAACGGCGCCGCCGCCATCCAGGAGCTGCTCGGCGGCAAGTTTGGCGAGATGTCCACGCTGAACAACTACCTTCACCAGTCCTTCGGCTTCAAGGAAAAGAAGAAGCTGAAGCCCTTCTACGATCTCGTCGCCAGCATCACCGCCGAGGAACTTGGCCACGTCGAACTCGTCTCGACCGCGATCAACCTCATGCTTGAGGGCTCCTACCCTGAAGGCGATCCCGTCGACGCCCCCGGCCTTGACGCCGCCAACCTGCGCAACACGCACCACACCATTGTCGGCGGCGGCGGCCACCAGGTCATGGACTCCATGGGCCACTTCTGGTCCGGCGCGAATGTCTTCTCGTCCGGCACCCTCGTCACCGATCTGCTGCATAACTTCTTTCTCGAGACCGGCGCGCGCACCCATAAGCATCGCTGCTATCAGATGACCACCAACCAGGCCGCACGCGACGTCATCGGCTATCTCATGGTGCGCGGCGGCGTTCACCAGGCTGCCTACGCGCTTGCCCTTCGCAAGATCACCGGGGTCGAGATCACCAAGATGCTTCCCACCCCTAACATCGACGATGCCAAGATTCCCGAGGCCCGCAAGTGGCAGGCGATCGGCTCGCACCGCAAGCTCTACACCTGGTCGCAGGAGGGCGAGTACGCCGACGTCAAGGGTGTATGGTCCGGCCCCGCGGACTGGGCCGATGGCGAACAGCTCGAAGTCCTTCCCGGTGTTCCCGACTATGCGGCCGAAGGCCCTGTAATCGGCGAGACACGCAGCCTCTTCTCGCCCGACTACGCGCCCGAAGAGATCTACGAGATCGCTGCGCAGCTCATGCAGAAGGCCGGCATCTCGCCTCTCCAGCCCGGCGACGGCAAGCACTCCCGCTTCCAGGGCAGCACGGCTGACAGCCCCGGTGCCACAGCCCAGCCCGGTCGCAAGACAACCACCGACACCTCCGCCGCGAAGAAGAAGCCGAGCAAATAACCCCTTTATCCGGGAGCAATACGACAAGGCGGCCCGCAACGGCCGCCTTTGTCGTGTCCGCATCCGCCGCAGCCGTCCCTCACCGCCTCCTGTATTCTCTCCACACCGCATCAGGAGACCGCCCTTGCCCGCACGTATCGGAGCCCTCATCGCTCTTCTCGCGTCATCCGCGAGCGTCCCAGCGCAGATCCCCGCCTACGATCTCCCGAACGACCAGCCCGTCCGCACCAGGCACGCCATGGTCGTCACCATTCAACACGACGCCACCGACGCCGGCGTTCAGATCCTCGAGCAGGGTGGCAATGCGATCGACGCCGCCGTTGCCGTCGCCTTCTCGCTCGCCGTCGTCTATCCCCAGGCCGGCAACCTCGGCGGCGGCGGCTTCATGCTCCTTCGCGCCCGCTCGGGCCATCACGGATTCAAGACGCACTTCCTCGACTACCGTGAAAAAGCCCCCGCCGCCGCCACGCGTGACATGTACCTTGACGCTCAAGGCAACGTAGCGCCCGGACGCTCGACCGAAGGCTATCTCGCCTCCGGCGTACCCGGCACCGTAGCCGGTCTGGTCTACGCGCAGTCCCGGTTCGGCAAGCTCTCACTCGCGCAGGACATGGCCCCCGCCATCAAACTGGCCGCTTCTGGTTACAATCTGTCCGAACCGGAAGCCGCCAACCTTCAGAATAAGACCCTCACGCAGTTCCCCGAGTCCGCCCACATCTTCCAGCGGGACGGCAACTTCTACAAAGCCGGCGACCGCCTCCGGCAGCCCGTTCTGGCCGAGACCTTGCGCAGAATCGCCGCCAATCCGAACGACTTCTACACCGGCGAGATGGCCCGTACCATCGCCGGCGAGATGCAAACACACGGTGGCCTGATCACCACCGCCGATCTCGCCGCCTACCAGGTCAAAGATCGTGCTCCCGTCATCGGCAACTATCGCGGTTACAAAATCATCACCGCGCCGCCTCCGTCTTCCGGAGGCATCGTCCTCGTCGAAATATTAAACATCCTCTCCGGTTACAAACTGCCGAAGCTCGGCCCCGATCGTTCCGCTCCACAGGTCCACCGCATCACCGAGGCCTTTCGCCGCGCCTACATGGATCGCGCCGACTATCTTGGCGATCCCGACTTTACCCCGCAGCCGCTCCGCGAGATGGCAAGCCGGAAGTACGCCGCCGCATGGCGAGCCTCGATCGACCCCATGAAACCCACGCCCTCTGCCAATCTCAAGCGGCCCGCCGGATTTCTTCCGCCGCCGCCGCAGCTCGCCCCCGCCGCGCACGAGTCTCCGCAGACCACGCACTTCTCTGTAGTCGATAAAGACGGCAACGCCGTCGCCAACACCTACACGCTCAACAACACCTTCGGCTCCGGTGTCACGATTGGGCCGCTCGGCTTCCTCATGAACGATGAGATGGACGACTTCGCCTCGAAGCAGGGCGTGCCCAACATGTACGGCCTCATCCAGGGACCGGCGAACGCGATTGCGCCGGGAAAACGGCCGCTCTCCGCCATGACCCCCACTATCGTTCTCGGGCGCCGCAGCCTCTTCCATCGCCGCCGCGTCCGCCTCGTGCTTGGCACACCCGGCGGCTCGACGATCATCACCACCGTCGCCAACACCCTCCTCAGCACGCTCGACAATGGCCTCAACATCCAGCAGGCCGCCGATGCCCCGCGCTTCCACCACCAGTACCTGCCCGACCGCCTCGATCTCGAACGCACCTTCCCCAACGACATCGCCGCACAACTGGCCGCCATGGGCTACAAGACCAACCGGCAGATGGCCGCCGACGAGCACTCCCCCGGCACCTGGGGCGACTGCGAACTCATCGCCATCGATCCCACATCCCACGAGCTTCAGGGCGGCCACGATGGTCGCCGTCCCTACGGCAAAGCCGCCGGATACTAGGGCGCAGAGTCTGTAACGCACATCGTTGCATTCTTGGCATCCGTCTTGCAGTGCAGCCGTCCGGATCGGATGCCGTCCTGCCGCTTTACTTCCATCTGCTTTGCCGAAAGAGCTATCTGCTCCTGCATTGCGGCCATCTGCGCCTTCATTTGTGCCTGCTGCGTCCGGAATGACTCGCGCATCGCGGCCATCTGCGCCTGCATCTGTGCTTGCTGCATACGAAACGACTCTGTCTGCAAGAGTCTCTGCTGTCGCATCTCCTCATCCATCTGCTTGCGGAACTCCGGCGAGTTCATCCGCGCAGTCGCCTCTTGCATCTGCTTCTGCGCGCGCTCCATCTCCGCCTGGAACTCGGGTGAGTTGATCTTGGTCTGCGCCTCCTTCGCTGCGGCCTGAGCCTCCAGCATCTGTCGATGGAACTCCTTCGAGTTCAAACGCGCCTGCGCCTCGCGAAGCTCTTGCTGCGCCCGCTGCATCGACGCTTCTATCTCCGCTGTAACGCGCGCCTGCTCTGCCGGCGTCAGGGGACGGCCTTGCTTGTAATACACCACGCCGGGCGTCGGCTCCAGCTCCGGCGTCATGATCACGGGCGCTGTCACTATGGGCGATGCAGGGGCAACCGGAGCTTTCGGTTTTGCAGGAACTTCCGGCCTTGCAGGAGCCATAGGAACAGCCGGGGCAGCCGGTGTAGCAGGTTCTGCTGGAGTCTGCGGCGGCGCAACCGCCGAGGCAGCTCGAGCGTCCACATCCTCTCCCGGGGGTACCGCAACACCCTCACGCGTCTGGTCCTCGGCCCTCTGCAACGCTACCGTCTGGGTCGCCACCGCCTGCGCCATCATCGGCCGCAGATGCCACACGCTCGCCGTCGCTAGCGTCGCACTAAACGCCGCCGTGCCGCACGCCATCCGCACAGCGCGTGCCCGCGTGCCCGTCGTCCCCTGCCCTGTCACCAGCCGCATCACTCGCTCCTCCAGAACTCCATCGCCCAGCTTGACCATCGCCAGCTCCCGCCCGGTTCCGCTCGCGCCTATGCGCCGAGCCAGCGTCAGCAGACAGCGCGCATAGCCCGCGGCCGACTTCATCTCCGTCGCGGCGATCGCGTCGCACGCCATCTCTCGCGTCTGCCGCAGCCGCGCCTTTACCATCCAGATCGCGGGATGCCAGGCCACCGGCACCGACAGCGCCTCGCCGGCCAGCTGCTTCGCCGGATCCCGCCGCCGCAGATGCGCCAGCTCATGCCAGAGCGCGGCTCGCGACTCCTCCCGCGTGCACGCCCGGAAGCTCTCCGGCAGCAGAAGCACCGGCCGCCGCACACCCAGCACCCCAGGGGTCCGCACCTCCCTTGACTGCCGCACCTCCGGCGTCCGCACGCCCAGCCGTGCGCTTCCCCGCTCGAGCACCAGAGAGTCTTCGGCACACAGCTCGACGGCAACCGACCTCCGGACAAGCCGCCCCGCAGCCATCCAGGCCCGCGCCAGGCGACCCATCGCCAGCAGCACCGCCGTCACATAGAGCCGTACTACAAAATGCGTCAGCCGCGCGCTCACCCTGACCTCGCGTGTCTTGAAGACCCCGGCCAGCCATGTTCGCCACAGAACCGGCTCCGTCATCCCGCCTGTCGCCACGGCGACCCCGGCCTTCCTGTCTGGATCGTCCGAACGCCTTACCGCGGGGGCTCCGTTCTCCACGGATGAAGCGTCCGCGCCCACCGGCAGCGGCCATCGCCCCGAGCCTGCAGTCGTTCGCATTGGCCCAGACGCATTCGCCACCGGCGCGTCCACCGTCAGACCGCGCAGCGGCAGAATCACCGCGAGAGCCAGAACGGCCAGCCAGACGCCATGCTCCACCGCAGGCTCAGCCCGGCTCACGCGCACCAGCAACCAGCCGCCCAGCAGCAGCAACGGCAGCTGCCACACTGCATTCAGCACATACTCCAGCACCGTGCGCTCCATCACCGCTCCTCCTCGCCGCCCTTGCTGCCCGCTGCCCTCTCCGCCTCCGCCACCTTGCGCGCCAGCCGCTCCAGCTCCTCGGGCTCGATCCGCTCGGCCTCCATCAGCGACAGCAGCAGAGCCTCCGCGGAGCCGCCGAACATCCGCTGCAGCATGTCCCGCATCGCACTGCCCATCGCCTTTTCGCGCGTGACGAGCGCCCTGTACACATAGGCCTTTCCCTTCAGCACATGCTTCACCCTGCCCTTGCGTTCGAGGATGTTGAGCATCGTCTGCACCGTCGTGTAGGCCTGCTCGCCCGCCATCCGTCCCTGCACCTCGGCCACGGTCGAGGGACCTCCCGCCCATAGCGCCTGCATCAACTCCAGCTCCAGCGGCGTTAGCTGCTCGTTTACCCGTCGCGCCATACCCTCTTCTCCTAATGTCTTAGGACATCAAACACAAGCAGGCCAGCCCTTGTCAACTAATTTCTTAGGACATCTTCGCTATGGTTCGCCTCGACCCGGCACGCCCTCAGCCACACTCCGCCCGGAAATCGGCATCTATCCCCATAGAGACAGAATTCGCGGTGTATTCCTCCGCAGAACTCCAATACCCAACAACTCACGCAGAACGCAGCACAGAAGGGACCACACGATCCATGCCTACCCTGACCGAAAAGAATACCGACAAGAAGAACAAGTCCACCCATGCGCCCGGTCCTGCTACCCAGATCATTGACCGCATGTACCCTAACCGCGTCGCCCTCTCGGACGACATCAAGAAGCAGGTGGTTGCGGTGATGCAGCAGCCCCTCGCCGAGGGCCTCGATCTCTACTCGCAGGCCAAGTTCGCTCACTGGAACGTCAAGGGCGACAACTTCTATCAGCTCCATCTCGTCTTCGATCACGTCGCGAAGGTGATCTTCAAGCAGGTCGACCCCATCGCCGAACGCATCACGCAGCTCGGGGGCGTGGCCAACGGCACCGTCCGCCAGTCCGCGTACTCCTCAACTATCAACGAGTATCCGGTTGAGACCATCAACGGAATGGATCACGTCCGCGCCCTTGCAGACTCGCTCGGCCACTACTGCCAGAACCTTCGCGAGACCTCCGATAAGGTCGATGACATCGGTGACGGACCGACATCGGACTTCTTCAACCAGCTTATTGTCGACGCAGAAGAGCAGCTCTACTTCCTTGAGTCTCATCTCGAAGCTGGCGACGTCCAGTAGTCTTTGAAGCATGACGAAACTAGAAAGAGGGGGGGGCCAACATCGCCCCCCAAATTGTTTTTGCGTGTGAAACAAAAAAAAAAAATCTGTTTGAACGGGG
>CAXTRT010000042.1:7303-34735 GCA_964246835.1 uncultured Acidobacteriaceae bacterium
CTCCATGGTGGCTACGGCCTTTAGTTTCCCACCCATCACTAAACTATAAAGCGGGGGGCGCAAACTGCGCCGCCCTCTTTCTTTTCGCTTGTCACTCAAAAAGAGATCTGCTGTTGCTCGGGCTTTGACTATCCTTCAGAAAATTCGCTTCAGCGCGCACGGTAGTTCTGCGTGTAAATGTCATGCGGCAGCCCCTCGGACCGCGCTCGGGACTTGAGCGCCGAGGCTTGGTCCACGCTCATCCAGCCACCCAGCGCGACCAGATACGGCGCACGCCCCGATGGCGTAAACACCTCAGGCTTAAGCTCCGGATGCACCTGCGCCAGCGCCTCCACCTTGCGCTGCGCCTGCTCCTCGCGATTGAACGTATACGCCACCAGCCGCCACTGGCTGCCGGTTGGGGCAGCGCCCTGCTCGACGGGCACGTGGCTGTGCACCATGGCGGTCCGCCCCGATGCCGTTGCGGCCGAAGGCTTCATCGGAGTTGCTGGAGTTACCGGAGTCGTAACCGCCGAAGAGGACTCCGGCACAGGAGCCAGGGCCGGTGCCGTAACCGGCACAGTTGTCTTCGCAGAGGAATCATTCACATGCGTGAAGTGCCAGATCAGGCCGACCAGCAGGAGCGCCGCCGCCGCCAGTGCGGCCCAGAACATCGAGCGCGACTTTACGTTCTCCTCGGGCTCGAGCACGATCCGGTCCTCCCGTGCCGGCCGCCGCGTCGGCATCTGCGGGGCTTCCGAGAGCGATGCCGCAACTGCCTGCGCGGATGTGGCCGCCGACCGTAAGGGGGTCGCGGCGGCTGCCCGGAGAGGCGGCACAGCCTTTGGTCCAGCCGCTGTCACCGGTGCGTCTTCTACCTTCAGCGGAGCAGCTTTGACCGGCGTAGAAACCATCTGCGGTTGCGGCGCTTTCACGGCACCGCCAGCGGCTTGGACCGGCGGAGCGGACGAGACCGCAACCGGCCGCGCGACCCCACCCATCTCCTTCAACCCCCATGTTCCAGACATACCATTCCGTACAAAATCGTCGAACGGACGCGGCAGCCGTGTCTGGCCCACATCGCGCCGCTGCGTCAGCGCATAGCCCACCAGCATCGCCAGATCGTGCGCATCGCGGCGCCGAAGCGTCTCGCCCTCCGCGCCTTCGGGCGCCTCGCGCACGCAGTCTCCGCGCAGCTTCACCTCTTCGCCCTTCGCCAGCACGCTGTCGGCCTCAACATGCTCGTGGATCAACCCCTTCACGTGCAGCGCTTCAAGCGCAGTCACTACGCTCGAGGCCATCTGGCGCGTCTCATCCGGCGTCAGCGCTCGCTCGCGCAGCAGATCGGACAGGCTTGCATCGGTCGACTCCAGAACCGCATATACCAGATGCACGCCATCGAGAACCGTCTTGTTGCAGGCAAGAATCGCCACCAGGCTGGGCTCGTTGATCGCCCGTACAGCGTTCCAGCGAGCCAGAATCTCATCCTCATCGTTCAGCGACTCGATCACCCGGATCGTCGCCGGCCTGCCATCCTTGTCGCTGGTGGTAAAAAAAGCGCTGCGGCCTTTGGGGCCAATCAGTCGATCCAGCCGGAACTGCCCGTCCAGCAGCTTGCCTTCGTAGTCGTTCCAAAGTTCCATGATTCATCCGATCCTGGGGTGTTAGTTTTGGCCAAGGGCTGCATGGAGCCAGACCGGGTGCTGTCCAGCAAGTGAGACAGGAGGCGCCGCACACCCGCGCCATCCACCGGGCGGGCACCTCGTAACACCTTCATTATCCCCCATGAGCCGTCCCGTGTGTCGCACACAGAGGTAACTGCCTGAGCCTTGCCGGATGCCCTCATCGCCCGCCCGGGCCAAGAGCCCGTTCAATCGCCTCCGCGGCCAGCGGCGACATCACAGCGTAGCCCGCGGCGTTGGGGTGCACGCCATCCTTGGAGGTGCCCGGGCGCATGCCGCCCCGCTCGTCGGCGAGCTTCACGGCGTAATCCAGATACACCACATGCTCATCCGCCGCAAAGCTCCGCAGCCAGGCATTCAGGTCGCGGATCTTCCCCGCCGGCTCCAATCCCGGCCGCCATGGATAGTCAAACACCGGCAGGATCGACGACAGCACAACCCGGATGCCGTTCGACTTGGCCAGCGCCGTCATGGCGCGAAAGTTGTCCTCGATCATCTCCGGCGTCTCCGGCCCGGTGTTGCCGGCAACATCGTTCGTTCCCGCAAGGATCACGACCGCCGCGGGCCGCAGACGCACCACATCCTGCTCGAAGCGAACCAGCATCTGCGGCGTCGTCTGCCCGCTGATCCCGCGATTGACATACGGCTTGCCGGGAAAGAACGTGCCATTCTCGGGACCGCGGCCCCACGAGTCCGTGATTGAGTCGCCGAAGAAGACTACGCGCTTCTCCCCCGCGGCTGGCGGCGGCAGCGCCGCGTTCTCGGCATGATAACGGTTGAGCCCGCCCCAGTCCCTAAGCTGTGCCTGCATCTTCGCGATCGTCTGCGCTGCGGTCGGTGCGGCGGTCGGGGTCTGGGCCTGCGCGACAGGCCTGTCGTTCGTTGAGCCTGTCTGCGCCAGACCGCTTCCTAGCAACAGAACCGCGATAAAAAGACCTTCTCCGAAACGATGCACCCGAGCCTCCCCATCTGTGATGTACGCCATGCTACGCCAACGGGGATCGCCCCTTGTCCTTCAGCCACACGCGTCCTGCTCTGCTCCTCCCCTGCCATGAATCGTCGCGTTGATGTAGCTTCATGAGGATGCGGCCCGGCTTTTCTACCTATGTATTTCTGCAGCAGCGTCTTCACCCCGGACTGCTCGATGCCATGCACCGTTCGGGCGCCACAGCGATCGAGGTTTTTGCCGCGCGCCATCACTTCGATTACACCGATCGCGGCAGCATTCGCGAGCTGGCCAACTGGTTTCGCGATACCGACGTTCGGCCCTCGCTGCACCAGCCGCTGTATCCCGACGCGCAGTGGAGCCGCCACGTCGCGCCCACGCTCGACCTGATCGACCCGGAAAAGTCACACCGCATCGCCGCGATGGACGAGATCAAACGTGTGCTCGAGTCGGCCGAGCAGATCCCCTTCCGCTCCATCACCCTGCACCTCGGCATGAAGGGTGATACCTGGAGCCCGCGCACGCTCGAGCACTCGCTGACCGCGATCGAGCACCTGAAGGCCTTTGCCGGACCTCTCGGCGTGCAGCTTCTGCTTGAGACCTTGCAGAATGAAGTAACCGCACCCGAGCGGCTGCTGGAGATCCTGCGCGTAGGTCACTTTGACACCGTCGGCGTAACGCTCGACGTCGGCCACGCCCACCTCACGGACTACCAGAATCCTGGCGCCGGTATCGATGCCGCCTTTGAGCTGCTCCGGCCCCGCATCGCGGAGCTGCACCTGCACGACAACGGCGGCAGCCGCGATGAACACCTCTGGCCGGGCAGCGCAAGCTCCGGAATCGATTGGGAGAACATCGGCCGGCACATCGCAAATCTGCCGATCGAGGTCTCGGGCATCCTCGAGATCGCCCATGAGCTCGGCGAAACCGCTGAGTCCGTCACGAAGCAAGGGTCCGATTTCTTCAATCGCTTCCGCCGCGACGCCGAGCTGCGGGCGGAGCGGCTGCAGGCAGCCCGCACCGAGTAGCGGCGATGCGTGGCCGCTTGGTCTGCTGGCGCTAAACTAGAGCTCGACCTCATGGAAACCTCCAGCACCCTCTCCGCCCCGCTCGCCACCATCGCCTCACTCGCCGAGCACGAGGGCCAGACCGTTACGCTGCGCGGCTGGCTCTACAATCTCCGCGCGTCCGGCAAGCTGCTTTTCCCGATCTTCCGCGACGGCACCGGCACCATCCAGGGCATCGTCCCGAAGGCTGCCGTGCCCGAACACGTCTTCAACACCCTCAAGGAGCTCCAGCTTGAAAGCTCGCTGACCGTGACCGGCAAGGTGCGTGCCGACGCGCGTGCTCCGTCCGGCTACGAGCTCGACGTCGAGAGCATCGACGTCCTCTCCGCCGTCAGCGCGGAGCAGCCCTTCCCCATCACCCTCAAAGAGCACGGCGTCGACTTCCTCATGGAGCATCGCCACCTCTGGGTGCGCACACCGCGGCAGTCCGCCATCCTGCGCGTGCGGGCGACCATCATGCGCGCCGCCGCAGAGTACTTCGACACCAACGGATTCATCCGCACCGATCCGCCGATCCTCACGCCCAACGCCTGCGAGGGCACCTCCGAGCTCTTCGAGATGGACTACTTCGACGACGGCAAAGCCTACCTGACGCAGTCCGGACAGCTCTACATCGAAGCCACCGCGCTGGCGCTCGGCAAGGTCTACTCCTTCGGGCCGACCTTTCGCGCTGAGAAGTCGAAGACCCGCCGGCATCTGACTGAGTTCTGGATGGTCGAGCCCGAGATGGCCTTCGCCGGCCTCGACGATCTGCTAGAGCTCGCTGAAAATTTCCTCAGCCACATCGTCGCGCGCGTGCTGGAGTCGCATCGCGCGGACCTTACCGTGATCGGCCGCGACGCCGGCAAGCTCGAAAACATCAAGGCGCCGTTTCCGCGCATCACTTACGACGAAGCGCACGCGATGCTCGAAGACGCCTTCGCCAAGGGTCTGATCGAGACGCGGCACAAAGACGGCGACGACTTCGGCTCGCCCGATGAGACCTACATCTCCTCGCAGTTCGATCGTCCCGTCATGGTGCATCGCTATCCCGCAGCCATCAAGGCCTTCTACATGCAGCCCGATCCCATCGACCCGACTAAGGCGCTCTGCGTCGACGTCCTCGCGCCCGAGGGCTACGGCGAGATCATCGGCGGCTCGCAGCGCGTGGACTCCTACGACCTGCTGAAGTCGCGCCTCGAGGAGCACAAGCTGCCGCTCGCCGCGTTCCAGTGGTACCTCGACCTGCGCCGCTACGGCTCCGTGCCGCACGCCGGCTTCGGCATGGGCATCGAACGCGTCGTCGCCTGGATCTGCGGGCTCGACCACGTGCGCGAAACTATCCCGTTTGCGCGCACGCTGAACCGCATCTATCCCTGACGCATCATCAATCCGCTTGCCTCAGTACACACGATTGTGTCATCCTTACACATCCGACTTGGAGGTCAGCTATGCGAACAAACATCGAAATCGATGACATTCTCCTTCAACAGGCGATGCGCCGAAGTGGAGCGCTTACCAAGAAGGCCGTCGTAGAAGTAGCGCTTCGTCTCCTCGTCAAGACGCACGCGCAGCAATCTATTCGGCAGTTGCGCGGCACCATCGTGTGGCAAGGAGATCTGAATGAGTCCCGCCTCGGTCGCGGCCACGAGTAGCCATCCATGGTGATTGTCGATACCACTGTCTGGATCGACTACATGGCCGGCACTGTCAACCCTGAAACCGAGTGGCTTGATCGTGAGCTGGTCTTCCAGCGGTTTGGACTGACAGACCTTATCCTCTGTGAGATTCTTCAGGGCCTTCGCAGTGAGAGCGACGCTAAGCGCGTTCGCAAACAAATGGCGCACTTCGAGTTGTTGGCCATCGGCGGCGAAGCGCTTGCCGTCGCAGCTGCCGCAAACTATCGATCGTTACGCTCGCGGGGTCTTACTATCCGTAAGACCATTGACTGCCTCATCGCAACTGCATGCCTCATTGGTGGCCACGCCTTGCTACACCGCGATCGTGACTTTGACGCCTTCGAAGAACATCTGGGCTTGAGAGTCGTTCATCCGCCGCTTAGCGAATAGCCAGCTTAGCAGGAACATAGAACGCCTCATCGCCTCAATCCCGGCAGCCCGCCTACTTCGAGTCCAGTCCGTGCAGCGCGCCGATGTGTCGCTTCACGATCAGATCCGTCTGGTGCGCGAAGGTCTTAAAGCTGTCCGAGCCGTCGTTCGCCTCCTGCGCAAACAGCTTTTCATCCTTATCGTGAATCGACTGCATATCGGCGATATACGCTGCATCGAAGTCCGCCGCGGGGACCGACTTCAGCTTGGCGAGACGCTCCTTGAACTCGGCGTTCAACACCGGAGCCACAGGTATACCGGTCGCCGCGGCGATCCTCTTCAGGTTGCCGCCGACCAGTGTATGGTCGTGCACCTCCGTGATGGAAAGGTCCTTCACGTCGGGCGCAACGGCCTTCATCTCGGCGTAACGGCTTGCTTCTACCTCGTAGGCGCCGCCCTGCGACACTTTGCCGACAAACACCTTATCCGCATCAGATGCAGTTGCAAAAGCCAGTACCGCGGTTGGAACCAGCAGCATCGCAGCAGCTGCCGACAAACTCAAAACCAGATGCTTGATGCTCATACTGTCGTTCTCCATGGCCCTCATCGCCTGTCATCAACGGGCAGGGCCTACACGTAGGATGCAGAGAGCCTGCACATCTCAGGCGGATGTCGCCATACCCTGCACAGCGTCCAGCCGCGCCCGCCGCAACGCCTCGACCGCATCGCCCGTCGGGTAAAACTCCATCGCAACCACGCCCTTGTAGTGCAGCCGGCCGAGCGCGCGATACAGGTTGCTGAAGTTCATCTCGCCGGTGCCGGGCTCGTGCCGTCCAGGCACATCCGCGACATGAATGAGACCGACCTGATCGATGTTCTGCTCAAGCTTCTCCAGCAGATTTCCCTGGCTTCGCTGCTCGTGGTAAAGGTCGTAGAGAACCCGCAGATGAGGGCTGGCAACAGCGCGTGTCAGCGCAAAACCCTCGGTCACTCCGTCCAGGTACATCGCCGGATTCTCCAGGCGATCGATCGGTTCAATCACGCCGGTGAGGTTCTCCCGCTGTAGCAGATCGGCGGCACGGCGCAGGGTCTCAAGCGAGGCTTCATGTTGCCGGCCCTTCGGCAGGTCCTCGATTCTGTTGCCGGAGAGCAGAATAATCTGCGGACATTGCAGCCGGTGCGCGACAGCCGCAAGGCCCTGCAGCTCTGCGAGAAAAGCATCGCTCCGGGCCGGATCCGCGAAGCCGGTCTTCATCCCGGCCGTGGCATCAACCGTAATGCCAAGCGCCCGCATCGTCGTCTGGAGGCGCGTGAAGTCCGCATCCGACCAGTGCAGAAACTCATCCACCAGCTCGACATGGCGGTAGCCGGCCTGCGCAACCACACCGAGCCGCTGCTCGAAGCTCCGCCCCGCCTTCAGCGTCCACAGCATTACGGATGTCTGCGATGCCGCCGCCGCGCCGCGCGGCTCCGACGGCGCCTGTCCGAAGCCTCGCCATGACGCAAGAGATGCGCTCGTTGCACTCAGACCCGCAAGACGGCTGAAAGATCGTCGGCTCAGCATGCAGGCCATGCTACAACCGACCGCGGCGAAGTGGAATGCCATGACATCCCTCGCACGACGCGATCTCCGTGAGCTGACGCACACATCATGTTTCAATAGACTCATGCCTTTGAACTGCGGAATCGTCGGTCTTCCCAACGTCGGGAAGTCCACCATCTTTAACGCGCTCACCTCTGCCAAGGCGCAGGCGGCCAACTATCCCTTCTGCACCATCGATCCGAACACCGGTGTCGTCACCGTGCCCGATGAGCGCCTGCAGAAGATCGCCGCGCTGATCAAGCCGAAGAGCCTGGTTCCGACGACGATGGAGTTCATCGACATCGCCGGCCTAGTCGAAGGCGCGAGCAAGGGCGAGGGCCTGGGCAATCAATTCCTCGGCCACATCCGAGCGACCGACGCCGTCTGCCACGTCGTCCGCTGCTTCGACGATCCGGAGGTCATCCACGTCGCCGGCGGCGTCAATCCGCTGCACGACATCGACATTATCAACACCGAATTGCTGCTCGCCGATCTCGACTCGGTTGAAAAGCGCAACACCAAGGTGGAGCGCGCGGCCAAGGCCTCGAGCGACCAGAAGGTCAAAGCCGAGCACGCCATGCTCGGCAAGCTGCTCGCCGTGCTGAACGCCGGCAAACCCGCACGCACCGCGGACCTCACCGACGACGAGCGCGTCCTCTCCCGCGAGCTCTTTCTGATCACAGCGAAGCCGCAGCTCTACGTCGCCAACGTGGACGAAGCCGCGCTGCTGACCGGCAACGACTACACCGCCGCCGTCGACAAGCGCGCTGCCGAGGAGGGCAGCCAGGTGGTCCGCATCTGCGGCTCGCTTGAAAGCGAGATCGCGCAGCTTGAACCGTCGGAGCGCGATGAGTTCCTGAAGGACATGGGCCTTGAAGAGCCCGGCCTGAATCGGCTCATCCACTCCGCCTACCGGCTGCTCGACCTGATCACGTACTTCACGGCCGGCGTACAGGAGGTACGCGCGTGGACCATCCGCCGCGGCACCAAGGCGCCCGGAGCCGCGGGTGTCATCCACTCGGACTTCGAGAAGGGCTTTATCAAGGCGGACTGCTACGCCTCAGACGACCTCTTCGCGCTCGGCACAGAGCAGGCCGTCAAAGAGAAAGGTCTGCTGCGCTCGGAAGGTAAGGAGTACGTGGTCAAGGACGGCGACATTCTCTTCTTCAAGTTCAACGTGTAATCAAAGTCCTTCGCGAGCTTCGGCGAACCTGCCGAGCGGCCATAATGACCTTGCTGGTTCCCTTGCACGCGCAGCCGCCATTTCTGCCGCCCACGACCAGGCAATGTCCGACACTGAAAGAGCATGAACAAGAGAAAACTCCGCGTAGGCATCCTCTTCGGCGGCCGCTCCGGCGAGCACGAGGTCTCTCTGCTCTCCGCCGCGTCGATCCTGAGCGCAATCGATCGGAAGAAGTATGAGGTCGTGCCTATCGGCATCACTCGCAAGGGCCGCTGGATCACGGCGGCAGCGGCACAGACTCTGCTGCAGGGCGAGGCCGCACCGGCCGATGCGCAGCCCACGGAAAGTAAGCCGGAGATACTGCGTGGAGACGCTCCGCCTGCGCATGCGGAGATGTTGAATCCATTGGCGCTCTCGCAGCCCGGGCCATCGTCACTCGCGCTTGATGTTGTCTTCCCTGTTCTGCACGGCACCTTTGGCGAAGACGGTACCATTCAGGGCCTCTTCGAGCTGGCCGACATCGCCTACGTCGGCTCGGGCGTGCTCGGCTCCGCCACCGGCATGGACAAGGCCGCGATGAAGCGGCTCTTCGCCGCCGCCGGTCTGCCGCAGACCCCCTACGTCGCCCTGCTTCGCTCCGAGTGGATCGCCGACCCCAAGCGCATCACGCGCCAGATCGAAAAGCAGCTTGCCTACCCGGTCTTCATCAAGCCCGCGAACCTCGGCTCGTCAGTCGGCATCAGCAAGGTCCACGACCGCGGCGAGCTCGCCGCCGCCATGGATCTCGCCGCGCGCTTCGACCGCAAGCTCGTCGTGGAGCAGGGTGTCGGCGGCCCTGGAGTGAAGCCGCGCGAGCTGGAGGTCGCGGTGCTCGGCAACGACGCGCCCGAGGCCTCGGTTGTCGGCGAGATCGTGCCCGGTGCGGAGTTTTACGACTACGACGCCAAGTACCACTCGGACGCGAGCGTTCCCATCATCCCGGCAAAGCTCTCGAAGGCCGAAGCGAAACAGGTTCGCGCCATGGCCCTCGCGGCCTTTCGCGCCTGCGACTGTGCCGGCCTCGCGCGCGTGGACTTTCTGATGGAGCCCGCACGCAAAGGCGGCAAGCCGCGCATCTTCCTGAACGAGATCAATACCATGCCCGGCTTCACCTCCATCAGCATGTATCCCAAGCTGTGGGAGGCCAGCGGCGTGCCCTACAAAGACCTCATCAATCGGCTGATCGCGCTTGCCCTCGAACGCCACGAAGAGCGCCGGCAGACAAACTTCAGCCACGACTAAATTCTCCGGCATGCGAGCAGCACGTCCGGCAAAGAGTCAGTCGTAAGAGAGCGGGTGTAGTATGCCGAGGCATGAGCGAAACCTCCCGTCGCGACCTCTGCCAGACTCTCTCTGCTATCGGCCTTATGGCATTTCTCCCGCGTGCCGGCGCGGCGCAGGGCAAGACCTCCGCTGCATCGGAGCCCACGGATCTCAGCCACTGCGCCTCGTTCTCCTTTGACTCACTGGCAACGCATCCAGGCGCCAGCGGCGTCATGCGGCCGGTCCTGTCAGGCCCGGTGCCGACCGGCGAACACATCGAACTGCACGAGACCACGTTGATGCCGGGCCAAATGCCGCACCCGCCGCATCAACACCGCCATGAAGAGTTGATGCTGGTGCGCGAAGGCACACTCGACTTCCTCTACGCCGGCCAGAGCCACACGCTCACAGCCGGCGGCATCGCCTATGTCGCCTCAAACGAGCTGCATGGGCTCAAGAACATCGGCGCCACACCGGCCAATTACTTCGTCATCGGCATCGGCCGCGAAGACGCATGACCCCGCGGACTCAGCAAGAGACTCTACAGCACGCGGCTATGTTTGTAACCTTCAGCGGTCAGTGCTGTCAGCAGCTCCGCCACCTGTTCGCGGCCGCGCGTCTCCATTGTGATGTCGATTACGGTGTCTCCCAGGTTCACCCCGTAGTACGCACGGTTGTGTAGCGTATCCACAATGTTGGCGCGATGCGCCGCGATCAGCCGCGTCAGCTCGGCAAGCGCGCCCGGCTTGTCCAGCAGATGAATCCGCAGACGAATCAGCCGGCCATCCTGCACCAGACCGCGCTCGATAATGCGGCTCAGCAGCGTGACATCGATATTGCCGCCGCAAACCAAAACGGCCGTCCGCGCGCCCTCCGGAATCAGCGTCGTCCTGCGCTGCAGCAGCGCCGCCAGAGCAGCTGCGCCCGCTCCCTCCGCCAGCGTCTTCTCGCGTTCGAGCAGCACCAGAATCGCCGACGCAATCTCGTCCTCATCGACCGTCACAATCTCGTCGACGTAGCGATCCACAACAGGAAACGTGACCTCGCCCGCGCGACGCACAGCGATGCCGTCCGCAATCGTCGTCGCGGGATCGAGCGTCACCGGTCCGTGCTGCGCAACCGCCATCGCCATCGAGGGCAGGCGCGTCGTCTGCACGCCGATAACCTTGATCTCCGGCCGCAACTCCTTGATCGCGCACGCAATCCCGCCAATCAGGCCGCCGCCGCCGATCGGCACGACGACAGCATCCAGATCCGGCACCTGCTCCATCAGCTCCAGGCCGATCGTTCCCTGCCCCGCCATTACGGCCGCATCGTCGAACGCGTGGATGAAGTTCATCCCGGTGCTCTCGCGCAGGCGCATGGCCTCGGCAAAAGCTTCGTCGTAGTTCGCGCCGTGCAGCACCACCTCCGCGCCAAAGTTGCGCGTGGCGGTCACCTTCACCAGCGGCGTCTGCTGCGGCATGACGATCAGGCTGCGAATGCCGCGCCCGGTTGCATGGTGCGCCACGCCCTGCGCATGGTTGCCCGCGCTGGCGGCGATTACGCCGCGCGCAGCCTCCTCCGGCGTCAGCAGCGCGATCCGGTTCAGGGCGCCGCGCTCCTTGAAGGATCCGGTCATCTGCAGGTTCTCAAGCTTCAGAAAGATCGCGCGGTCGGTCAGGCCGGAGAGCATCTGCGAGTACGCGCAGGGCGAGTAGTAGATGGAGCTTCGCAGCCGCTCACGCGCAGCCTGGACGTCCGCCAGCGTGATCGCCGAAGAGGTGCTTGGGATCGACATGCTCCTAGACTACGCAAGCGCGGGCCGTCTCTCTCGACAAAACCTCGGCTGCCTACTCCCCCAGGTTCTCCAGGCAGCGCTCCAGTCCGGCGCTCAACTCGCGTATCGCCTTCAGCGTGAAGCCCTGCCAGAGCTGGTCCTGCATCGCCTCAAACGCCACCCCCGCCTTCGCGAGCAGACCGTCGCCGGCCCTCGTCAGGGACCACAGTACCAGCCGATCGTTCGTCGCATCGCGTCCGCGCCGGATCCAGCCCTCGCGCTCCGCCCGCGCCAGCAGAGCCTGCGCCGTCTGCGGTGTCACACTCAGTGCGCGGGCTAGCTGGGCCCCGGTGCATGCCTTGACCTGCCGGAGATGAGAGAGCGCCTGAACCTGGGGCATGGTCACGCCCTCTGGACGCAGCTGCTCATCCAGCCGGCCGCGAACCGCCGTAAGCAGGTGCCGCATCCGCCGCAGGACCTGCTTGGCTTCACCTTGCCGCCTTCCCGTTTTGGACAGGTGTGTCATATCAGCTTCCTGATACCATAGCAGGAACCTGATAGAGAACGTGGGCCGGCATGGAAGACGAGTGGAAACCAAAATATAACCCTTGGGCGATCGCACTAACCGTTACCCTGGCGACCTTCATGGAGGTGCTCGACACCTCCATCGCCAACGTCGCCCTGCCGCACATCGCCGGCTCTCTCGGTGCCAGTCAGGAAGAGGCCACCTGGGTTCTGACCAGCTATCTTGTCTCGAGCGCCGTTGTCCTTCCCATCTCGGGCTGGATCTCCGACCGCTTCGGCCGCAAGCGCTTCTACATGACCTGTGTCGCGCTCTTCACGCTCAGCTCCATCCTGTGCGGCTTCGCTCCCAGCCTGCCCCTGCTGATCCTTGCGCGCATCGTTCAGGGCGCGGGCGGCGGTGGTCTGGCGCCCAGCGAGCAGGCCATCCTGGCCGACACCTTCCCGGTTGAGAAGCGCGGGCAGGCCTTCGCCGTCTACGGCATGGCCGTGGTCTGCGCGCCGGCCATCGGACCCACACTCGGCGGCTGGATCACCGACAACTTTAACTGGCATTGGATCTTCTTCATCAACGTGCCGATCGGCATTCTGTCACTCTGGCTCACGCATCGCCTGGTCGAAGATCCGCCGAACATCCGTAAGCGATCGGCCGATCGGCGCTCCGTCGATTTCGTCGGCCTCGCTCTGGTCGCGTCCGGCGTCGGCTGCCTGGAGTTCTTCCTCGATAAAGGCCAGGAGAAGGACTGGTTTGGCGACCCCATGATCTGCGTCGTCGCCAGCCTCGCCCTCTTCTTGCTGACCTTCTTCGTCTTCTGGGAGTGGGTCCACCCCGACCCCATCGTCGATCTCAAGCTGCTGCGCAATCGCAACTTCGGCACCGCCGTCTTCCTGCAGCTCATCCTCGGCATGGTGCTCTTCGGCTCGACCGTGCTCATCCCACAGTACCTGCAGGTGCTGCTCGGCTACACAGCGGAGCGCGCGGGCTTCGTGCTCTCTCCCGGCGGTCTGATCCTCATCGTCATGATGATGGTCGCTGGGCGAACGCTCGGCAAGATGGACCCGCGCCTGATGGTCTCGCTCGGCTACGTCGCCGTCGCCGCCGGCCTCTACAACCTGACCCGGCTCTCGCTCGACAGCAGCTTTGGCACGGTCACGCTCTGGCGCATGCTCCAGGTCATCGGCCTGCCATTCGTCTTCATTCCGATCAGCACGCTCAACTACGTCGGCGTGCCGCGCTCCAAATCGAACCAGATCTCCAGCCTGTCGAACTTCGCCCGTAATCTTGGCGGAAGCGCGGGAACGGCGCTGCTCACAACCTTCATCGCACGCACCGCGCAGACGCATCAGACACAGCTCGCCGCAAACGTCATTCCCGGCAGCGCGCCCTATCGGCTCTACATGGACGCGATCTCCGGGATGCTGCGCACGGCAGGCGTCTCCACCGCGCAAACCGCGCAGATGGCCGTTGGATATGCCTACCAGCAGTTGATCCGGCAGGCCTCCATGCTCAGCTACCAGAACGCCTTCTTCGTGCTCTCGGTCGCCATCGTCTCTCTGGCGCCGCTGCCGTTTCTCATGCGCCTGCCGACGAAGGCCGCACGGCCATCACCCGAGGAGGTCGCGGCGCATTAGTGCGATCCGCCCTTTGTCATCTTGATCCCATTCTTTTGGTTGTCATCCCGTAAAGATCTGCTGTTGCATCTATCTCAGGTTCAATCCCGACGGCGACGAAACGCATTCGCCCGCCCGAACTCCTCGCGCAGCTCCGGCGTCTTCAGGTTCTCGCGAAGATGCGCCAGCTCCTGTTCGAGCGCGAGCAGCGCCGCGGCAATTGGACCTGTATTTGTGGCCGCGATATCGCGCCACATGCTGAACGGGCTCGCACCCAGCCGCGTCATCTCCGCCAGAGCCCTGCCTCCAACGGCTATGATGTCCGCGTCATCCCCGAACCGTTCTTCGAGCGTCGCCGCCAGAGCCGTCGCCAAAAACTGCGGCAGATGACTCACCCAGGCGCACATCTCATCGTGCTTCGCCGGATCGAGATCTCGGGTACGAGCACCTATTCGCTCCACCCATCCTCGCCACCCTTCGGTGACAGCGTTCTCCGGCGCAACCGGCGTAAACAACCAGCGAGCCTCTCGAAAGAGCGTCGCCTCCCCCAGCGCAGCCCCGCCCGACTCCTTGCCGGCCATCGGATGTCCCGGCAGAAAGGACGCTCTGCCCGGCCGATTGAAGAGCGACGCAGCCTTCCGCGCGATAGCCAGCTTGGTGCTGCCGACATCCGTCACAAGCTGTCCCGCTGAGAGCAGCGGAGACAGCCGCTCCATCCAGTCGAGGATCGCCAGGACCGGCGTCGCCAGCACGATGACCTGCGACTCGCGCAGCGCCGGAAGCTCTCCCGCAAGGAAGTCACCGGGCCGATCCACCCGCACCTCACGGAACGCATCGAGCGCGAGCGCGAGAGAGAGCTCCGCTTCATCCCGATCCACGCCCAGCAGCCTGCCGTTGAAACCCGACCGGCGCAGCGCCAGACCGATCGAGGTGCCGATGAGACCTGTACCGATGATGGTTACACTCTCGATCACCCAGGCTCAGCCTCTTCTTTCGCTCTCTTGCAGTGTCCCTCGGTAGAGAGGTGTCATCTCGACCGCAGCGAGACAGTCTTATCGTCTCGTGAAGTGGAGAGACCCGCGGTTTGGCTCGCACCGGCTGTACACCTTCAAAGCACCTCCGCCGCTATGTGATCGTCCGCCCGACCACCGCCGCAATGCCGCGCAGCTTGCCCACAAGCTCCGTCAGTTGCGCCGGATACAAGCTCTGCGCGCCGTCGCTCATCGCCTTATCGGGATTCGGGTGCATCTCCATTAGCAGCCCGTCCGCACCCGCGGCCACGCTCGCCATCGCCATCGCCGGAACGAACTCGCGAATGCCGACGCCGTGCGATGGATCGCCAAACACCGGCAGGTGCGTCAGCTTCTTCAGCACCGGAATCGCCGAGATGTCCATCGTGTTGCGCGTATACGTCTCATACGTGCGAATGCCGCGCTCGCACAGGATCAGGTCGTAGTTGCCGCCCGAAAGAATATACTCGGCCGAGAGCAAAACCTCTTCGATGGTGGCTGCCATGCCGCGCTTCAGCAGCACCGGCTTGCGAATGTGGCCAAGCTCGCGCAGCAGATTGAAGTTCTGCATGTTGCGCGCGCCCACCTGGAAGCAATCGATGTACGGCAACATGAGCTCGATCTGCGAGATCTCCATCACCTCCGTAATCACCAGCAGGCCAGTCTCACGGCCAACCTCCTGCAGCAGCTTCAGCCCATCGAGTCCCATCCCCTGAAAGCTGTACGGCGAGCTGCGCGGCTTAAAGGCGCCCCCGCGAAGAAACTGCCCGCCCGCCGCCTTCACCTGCTTCGCGCTGGTCAGGATCTGCTCCTGCGACTCCACCGAGCACGGCCCCGCCATCAGCACGATCGTCTCATCGCCAATCACGACGCCATTTGCAAAGCGAATCCGCGTTCCCTCCGGCCGAAAGCTGCGGCCCGCCAGCTTGTACGGCGATGAGATTCGGTACGCATCGTGCACACCCGAGAGCATCTTGAACTCCGTCACTTCAAAGTGGTCCGGCGAGCCCACGCCGGCAAGGATCGTCTGGGTCTCGCCCGTCGTGCGGTGAACGTTGAAGCCAAGCTCCACCATGCGTTCAATCACGTGCTGTATGTGCTCTTCGCTTGCTGCGTCCTGCATCGCTACAATCATGTCTCTCTTCGCTTTCCTGCTTCTAAAGTCGGGTGGTCTGTGCCGCCGCTCTATTTCGCGTCGCGCCGCTGCAGCGTTCGCATCACGTCGATGATCCGCTCGAACACGTGCAGCAGCTCCGCGTCGGCTAGGGGGCCGGGGTTGAGCTTGCGCACATTGTTGAAGACCTCTTCCTCACGCCGGGGCTCATACACAGGCAGCTCCGCATCGCGCTTCAGGTGCCCGATTGTGGTTGCAGCCTCGGCCCGCCGACTGATGAGCTGAATGATCTGCTCATCCATCGCATCGATCTTCTCCCGAAGCGCGACTATCTGCATTTGCTCGTCCTGTGCCAAACCGTCCTCCGTGTGTGCGAGTCGTCCGCGATGCACGTCTCTCCGCGCTCCATCATAACTTTCCTGCCGCCACGCTCTCTGCCGCGCGCCCAATTTCGCTCCCAACCTCGCGCAGTCCGGCGATAAAGCTGCCGATCGTCTTCGCCGCCTCCTGCCGCTCGCTGCTCTCGATCAGCGCGACCAGCGCACTCCCGATAATGGCCGCATCCGCGAACCGCCCCACCGCCCGCACATGCTCCGCGTTCGAGATGCCGAAGCCAACGGCGATCGGGGTCGTCGCGTACTTCCGCAGCCGCATCACCAGAGCCTCCGCGTCGCTCGCCACATTCGCCTGCGTGCCCGTAATCCCCACGCGCGAGACCGCATATACAAAGCCCTGGCTGACCGCGCAGATCGCCTTCAGCCGCGCATCCGGGCTGGTCGGCGCCGCCAGAAAGATCGGCGCCAGCGCATGCTCCCGCATCGCCTCCAGATACTCGCCCGCCTCCTCTACAATCATGTCCGTCAGCAGAACGCCATCCGCGCCCACCTCCGCCGCGCGCGCACAGAACTCCCGCATCCCCAGCCGCACCACAGGGTTCAGATAGCTGAACAGCACTAGCCCCGCGCTGGGCCGGGCCGCGCGCAACTCCGCCGCCAGCTTCAGCACATCCACCAGCCGCACCCCGCGCGCCACCGCCCGCTCGCTCGCCCGCTGAATCACCGGCCCATCCGCGAGCGGATCGCTGAACGGCACCCCCAGCTCAATCACATCCGCGCCATTGTCGATCGCCGCTAACGCAATCTCGCGCGTCGTCTCTAAATCCGGATCGCCCGCCGTCAAATACGCCACCAACCCTGGTCGCGTCTTGAACTCAATCGCCATCGTCCCTCATCCTTACTTCGCTCCGGCCTTTTTGGTTGTCATCCCGTAGGGATCTGCTGTTGTCTTTGCCCCTGCGGGTGCAAATCGTAAGCGTCATCCACCTAACTCGAAGTCCCACGATTCTCCGCCGGCCCCGTCTCCGCACCGCCCAGCTTCAACTCGCGGCTCAGTATCCCCATATCCTTATCGCCGCGCCCCGAAAGATTCACCATCAACACCTCGTCTCTCCCCATCGTCGGCGCCAGCCGAATCGCCTCCGCCACCGCATGCGCCGTCTCTAGCGCCGGCACGATGCCCTCCACGCGGCTCAGCGTCACCGTCGCCTTCAGCGCGTCGTCATCCGAGCAGGATGTATACGTCGCCCGCCCCGAGTCATGCAGCATCGCATGCTCCGGGCCCACACTCGGATAGTCCAGCCCCGCGCTCACGCTGTGCGTCAGGCTGATCTGCCCGGCGTCATCTTGTAACACATACGAGTACGTACCCTGCAGCACACCCGGTACGCCGCCGCCCGCCTTTTGGAAGCGCGCCGCGTGCTCGCCCAGACCGCCGCCCCGTCCGCCCGCCTCGACCCCGATCAGCCGTACATCGGCATCCGGGAGAAACTCATAGAACGCGCCGATCGCGTTCGATCCGCCGCCCACACACGCCACAATCGCCGCCGGCAGCCTGCCCTCCTGCTCCAGAATCTGCTGCCGCGCCTCCTTGCCGATCACGCGATGAAAGTCGCGCACCATAGTCGGATATGGATGCGCCCCGAGCGCGCTGCCAAGGATGTAAAACGTCGATCGCACATTCGTCACCCAGTCGCGCATCGCCTCGTTGATCGCGTCCTTCAGCGTCGCCGAGCCCGATCCAACACCGCGCACATCCGCCCCCAGCAGGCGCATGCGATACACGTTCAGCTCTTGCCGCCGCATATCCTCATCGCCCATGTAGATCACACACTCGAGCCCCAGCAGCGCGCACACCGTCGCCGTCGCCACCCCGTGCTGGCCCGCGCCCGTCTCGGCGATAATGCGCTGCTTGCCCATCGTCCGCGCCAGCAGCCCTTGGCCCAGCGCATTGTTGATCTTGTGCGCGCCCGTGTGCAGCAGGTCCTCGCGCTTCAGGTAGATCTTCGCGCCGCCACACTGCTCCGTGAGCCGCTTCGCAAAGTAGAGCGGCGTCGGCCGGCCGCAGTAGTGGTGCAGCAGATCGGCCAGCTCCGCCTGAAACGCCGCATCGCCCTTGCTCACCTCGTACGCCGCCTCCAGCTCTTCAAGCGCCGCCATTAGCGTCTCCGGCACATACCGCCCGCCGTACTTGCCGAACCGCCCCGCCACCACCGCTACCGGACTCGAAATCACTGCCTCTGTGCTCATGCGCGCTCCTGTTCTTCCCATATCTCTCGTGCAGCAAAGCAAAGGCCGCGACTGATTAGGTCGCGGCCTTGCGGATTCTTGGATCGTCTGATTCCCTATACGCAATTGTCAGATGAGCCTACTCCGCCGCGGCCGCTACCGTACGCCAATAGCGGAACGTAAACCATGCGCGGCTGTTGAGCAAAGGCATCATCCTGTCTCCGAGAGTACACCGGCAATCCAACCCCCGCAACCACTTCCGCATGCTTTGCTTCTTTGCCTGTCATCCCCGAAGGGGATCTTCGTTGCCCTTTTGCTTGTCATCCCGAAGGGATCTGCTTTTCAGCCCACCTCAGCAGAGGAGCCATCACTAAATCTTCTGCACCCGCTGTACATCCCTAACCCCCGCCACGCGCCGCAGCCCCTGAATCAGCTTATTCAGCTGCCGCAGATCTACAATCTCGATCACAAAGTCCACCACCGCGCTGCCGTCCGCCGCCACCTTTGAGTCCACGCTGCGGATATTCGTCCCCTCATCCGAAATGATCGCCGTAAACTCCTTCAGCATCCCCGAGCGGTCGTCGCAGATCACCATCAGCTTTACCGGATACGTCTGCGCCTTGGTCACGCTGGTCTCGCCCGGCGCCTCGGCCCACTCCACCTGAATCCGCCGGTCGCTCTCATAGAGCAGGTTCTGCACGTTAGGGCAGCTCCTGGCATGAACGGCTACACCCTTGCCGCGCGTCACGTAGCCCACAATTTCCTCGCCACGAATGGGATTACAACAGCGTGCGCGATACACCAGCAGATCGTCCTGGCCCTCCACCTGCAGCGAGTCCGACCCGCGCCCGAAGAAGACGCGCTTCACCGCCTCGGACATCTGCCCGATCGCGTTGCCAACCACGCTCTCGCTTGGCGGCGCCTCCCCCTGCGCGGTCGATCCCGGATCGAGCTTGTTCAGCGCCTGCCGCGCCGAGTACTTGCCGAACCCGATCGCCGCCAGCAGCTCCGGCTCGCCACCCAGCCCATACTCGTTCGCCACCCGCTCATAGTCGGCGCTCACAATCTTCGCAAGCGACACCTTGAACTTGCGCGCCTCGCGCTCCAGCAGCTTCTTGCCGATCTCGATCGCGCGCTCGCGCTGGTGCTCGTTCAGCCAGTGTTTGATCTTGTTGCGCGCCCGCGAGCTCTTCGTAAAGCTCAGCCAGTCGCGGCTCGGCGCGTGCCCCGTCTGCGTCATCACCTCCACGATGTCGCCGTTGCGCAGCCGCGTCCGCAGCGGCACAATCCGCCCATTCACCTTCGCGCCCGTCGTCGTGTTGCCGACCTCGGTATGAATCGCATACGCAAAGTCGATCGGGCTCGCGTCCTTCGGCAGAACCACGACCTTGCCCTTCGGCGTGAAGGTATACACCTCCTCCGGATACAGATCGATCTTGAGCGTCGACATGAACTCGTTCGGGTCGCTCATCTCGCGCTGCCACTCCACCAGCTGCCGCACCCACGCCAGCCGCTGCTCGTCCTTGGCCGTCACGTTGTCACTGGCCTTGTACTTCCAGTGCGCCGCAATGCCCTCCTCGGCCACACGATGCATGTCCTCCGTGCGGATCTGCACCTCGAACTGGTGGCCGCCCTCGGCGATCAGCGTCGTGTGCAGCGACTGGTACAGATTCGGCCGCGGCATCGCGATAAAGTCCTTAATGCGCCCCGGCACCGGTCGCCAGATCGAGTGCAGCAGCCCCAGCACCGCGTAGCAGTCCTGCACGCTCTCACAGATCACCCGCACCGCCAGCAGGTCATACACCTGATCGACCGGAATCCCCTGGCTTTCGAGCTTCTGCTGGATCGAGTACAGCCGCTTGATGCGCGACTCCACCCGCCCGGAGATGCCGTGCTCGCGCAAACCCGTCTCCATCTGCGCGACCACCGTCTCCAGAAACTTCTCATTCTCGCCGCGCAGTGCGTCCACCTCGTTCGACACACGCTCATACGCGTACGGGTCGGTATAGCGGAAGGCCAGGTCCTCCAGCTCGCCGCGCAGCTTGCCCATGCCCAGCCGGTGCGCCAGCGGCGCGTAGATATCCAGCGTCTCGCGCGCGATCTTCTGCTGCTTCTCCGGCTTCAGGTGCTGCAACGTCCGCATGTTGTGCAGCCGGTCCGCCAGCTTGATGATCACCACGCGAATATCCGTCACCATCGCCAGCAGCATCTTGCGGATGTTCTCCGCCTGGTGGTCCTCGCGATTGGCAAACTTGATCTTGTCGAGCTTCGTCACGCCCTCGACAATGTGCGCCACCTGCTCGTTGAAGCGCTTCGCAATCTCGACCGACGTAACATCCGTGTCCTCGACCGCATCATGCAGCAGCCCGCCCGCAATCGCCGTCGAATCCATCTTCAGCTCGGCCAGCACATGCGCGACCTCAAGCGGATGAACGATGTAGGGCTCGCCGCTCGCCCGCAGCTGCCCATCATGCTGCTGCTTGCAGAACTCCCACGCGCGCCGGATCAGCTCCAGATCGTCGTTTGGCCGGTTCTCATGCACAACGCGCAGCACCTGCTCGAAGTACGCCTCAATGGTCGCCGGATCGGAGCCCGGGCCTCTCCCATTCATGGCTGCGACACCAGCCTTGCCGCTCGCCGGCTCCCGCGATCCCTTCGCCGATGCAAACGCACCGACCGGCTCTGCCAGAACCGTACCGGCCTGCGTCTCGTCCAGAGCCGAAACCCTCTCAGGAAGCGCAGCCTCCAACTCCAGACCGCCGTCACTTTTCGCCTGCTGGCCCACACCGTCCTGCGTCCGCACCAGCGGATCAGACTTCGGCAGAATGGGATCAAGGCTCGGCATGGCTCATTATAAAGGGGCGTTTAATCAAGCATTCGCGCCCTCGCAGCTCTGCTATGCCATGACTTCATCCGAGCTCAACAAACGATCCTCCCATTTTGTTGTCATTCCCGCAGGAATCTGCAGTTGCATCTGTCTTCGCAGTGCACCTTCATCGCCTCACAGTCATAATCCCTGAAGCTCGCCCACCCCGCCGCGCGTCCATAGAGTGTGATCCACTCCGGTTCTTCCCGCTGCCACTCTGCCGCCAACCTCCTTCTGCTCGTCAGCCTGCTTCTACCGGGCTCCGCCTTCGCCCGCGGCGCAGCACCCTCCGCCCTGAAGACCTCGAAGTCCGCGCCGCGTCCGAAGGTCGTCGCCTACTTCGGCCAGTGGGGTGTCTACGACCACTTCTTCGTGCGCAACCTCGTCGCGAGCGGCGCCATCCATCAGCTCGACCAGATCAACTACGCCCAGGGCTTCGTCACCAACGGCCACTGCTCGGTCGCCGACCCCAACGCCGATCTCAACATGAGCTTCGCCGCCGCTGACAGCGTCACCGGTGTCGCCGACACACCCGCGCAGCCCTTCCGCGGCAACCTTCACCAGCTCGTCGAACTCAAGCACCGCTACCCAAAACTCAAAGTGCTGCTCTCGCTCGAAGGCCAGGCCCGGGACTTCGCCGCCGACGCCCAGCCCGCCGCCCGCCAAGCCTTCGTCAGCTCCTGCATCGACATCTTCCTGCGCGGCCACCTCGCGCCCGGTATCGAAGCGCCCCGCCTCTTCGACGGCATCGACGTCGATTGGGAGTACCCCCACGGCGACGACGCCGCCAACTTCGTCACCCTTCTCACCGATCTCCGCCAGGCCATGAACGCCGTGCGCCCCGGCCTTCTGCTCACCATTGCCGCCGGCCCCTCGCCGCGCATGTACGGCGGCGTCGATCTCGCAGCCCTCAATCAGGTCGTCGATCAGGTCGGCCTGATGAACTACGACTACAACGGCCCCTGGAATCCGCGCACCGGCTTCCTCGCCCCGCTCTACACCGAAGACGGCAAGGGCGGCAGCGTCGATCGCAGCATCCACGAGTGGGAGGCCGCCGGCATTCCCGCCGCCAAGCTCCTGCTCGGCCTGCCCTTCTACGGCTATGGCTGGCAGGAGGTCGCGCGCGCCGATAACGGCTTCTGGCAGACCGGCCGCTCCATCCGCGGCGACCGCCCCTACCCGTTCTTCCGCGATCTCATGGCGCCCCCGCCTGCAACAAACGCTGCCGACACCAGCGGCATCCCCAAAGTGCCGCCACCTGTACAAGCCATCACCGGTACTACGCAGACTGCCGCGGCCCCTCTCCCGCAAGCTGGCACACCATTCCCGCCCGCGGCCCAGCCCGTCACCACCCGGCCCTTCATCCTCTATCGCGATCCGCGCTCAAAAGCTCCCTGGCTCTTCGACGGCAGCACCTTCTGGACCTACGAAGACCCCACCTCCGCCCGCACCAAAGCCCGCTTCGCCCGCGACGAGCACCTCGGCGGCGTCATGGCCTGGGAGCTCAGCGAAGACTCCGCCGACAGCGCCCTGCTACGCGCCGCACACCTCGGCCTGCTCGGCCCGTCAACATCCAGCCGCTAACATCAAGACAAGGGCCGGTGGCCGCACTTTCCGGTGGCCGCACTTTGTTGTCATCCCGAAGGGATCTGCTGTTGCCCGCTCTGCCCACGAGCCGTCTTCCTTGTATCAAGTGCCATTTCGACCGAAGCGGACAGCCGTATCGTCCGCGCAGTGGAGAGACCCGCAATCCGTCAAGGCCGGCAAGACACTCCGAGCGTTCCACGCAGAGACGTCTAGTGTCATTTACAAAAAAAAGAAGGAAATTGGTCGGGACGACTAGATTCGAACTAGCGACCTCACCCACCCCAAGGGTGCGCTCTACCAGGCTGAGCCACGTCCCGACATCGTGCCCTCAATCCAGGCGGACTAAGGCGGGGTAACGACACTTCAAAGTGTACACGAGGCACGTCGCCCCAACCCTCAGTAGACCCGGCTCAGACCAGAGGCCGTCATCTCGACCGAAGCGTAGCGATCCCCGCATTGAGTCCTCATCAAAAGTCCGTCGACAACGCCATCCGTCATAACTCGCAACAAACCCCTACGACGTCGGCGCCACAAACTCCTTCGGCAGCTCGCCGCCCTCGCCAAAGAAGAAGTCGTTCATCTGCTCCACCAGAAACTCCTGCGCCTCCCTCGTCCACGGCTGCAGCCGATACTCATTCAGCAGCATCTTCTGCCGCTCCACCCACTCGCCCCACGCCTTCTTCGAGACATTCTTATAGATCTTCTGGCCGAAATCGGAGTCGAACGGCGGTTCATCCAGCCCCTCCATCTCCTGCTTGTACTTCGTGTCGAACACCATGTGTGCCATCGCTTAGAAACTCCTCGTCAGACCCGATTGTACAAGCGGAGCAGCCGCGCCTCCATGCACCCCGCGCGACCGCTGCCTCAGCTCGCCAGCAGATCCACCATGTTCGCGATGAAATACGTAACCGGATCGTAGACCACAACATAGCCATCGAAGTACCCCATCTGGTACCCAAACGGCGGCGGCGGCAGCTGCCCATATAAGCCGACCGGCAGCGGACTGAGATAGCCGATATCGCCGAACGGAAAGTACCCGCCAACGGTAAAGATCGGCCGCCGCGCCCGATTGACGTAACGCAGATGAGATCGATAGTGCCGCAGCAGCGCCTGGCGATCGTTCGGCCGAAAACCATAACTGGGGCGTTGCTGCGGCGGCCGTCCCCAGCTTGGTGGCCGCCCGCCTCCGGGTCTTCCGGGCATTGGCCTGCCGGGCCCCGGCCTCACAGGCACCGGCCGCCCTGGCTGGGGCCGGCCCGGCATCGGCCGCCCTGGCTGGGGCCGGCCCGGCATCGGCCGCCCCGGGCTTCCTCCGCCAGGGCTCGGCCTGCCGCCGCCCTGTCCCGGTCGCCCCGGCTGCGGTCGTGGGCTTCCGCCGCCAGGGCTCGGCCGCCTGTCCCCACTCGGTCGACCGCCCGGCTGTCTTCCCGAACCGCCCGGAGACGGGCGTGTCGAGCGGTCCTGTGAAGCCGCCGGTATCCCTACTGCGACCGCACCCATCACGACCCCGCAAATCGCTCGTCTCAGATACGCTCGCATCGAGCCCCCGTGTTACTCTTGTCGCCGCCAGACTATAGCATTTCTCCTGAGGGTGTACCCCGGGTCGCATTCGCCCGTGCCATTTTCTTTAAGAAAAATCGCTCCACTGCAGCCGAATAGAGGCCAGCATCAGGAGAAATGCTCTAGCAGGTCAGACCGCCAGGCTACACCCCGTTCATCACAGTCCTGCCAGGAACTTCTCCGCTCCCCTCCCGCGTATCTGCCTCCGAGGTCTCCGTCCCCACATGTCCTTCCCTCTCGATCTCCTCGCCATTGCCGTCACCGGTTTCATGGTCGGCAATGAGTTCGCCATCGCCGCCTTCATCCATCCCGTCATCAGCCGGCTTCCACCCCCCGTGCATCTCGCCGCGGCCTCCGCCATAGCCCGCGTACTGGGCCGCATCATGCCGTTCTGGTACGCCCTGGGTCTAGTCTGCCTCCTCGCGGAGCTCTGGCTGCACCGCGGTCAACCTGACAACCTGCCGCTTCTGCTCGTCGCGGTCGTTCTCTGGGCGCTCACCATCGTTGCAACACTCGTCCTTCTCGTTCCCCGCAACAACCGCATCGCCGGCGCAAATCCAGACCGCCCCTATCCCACCTGGCAAGCCGACCGCGCCGCATGGGACACCCTCCACCGCGTCCGCGTCGCCCTTCTCGCCCTCGCCTTCATTCTCCTCCTCCTTGCTCGTCTCA
Organism: uncultured Acidobacteriaceae bacterium; assembly: GCA_964246835.1. GTDB lineage: Bacteria > Acidobacteriota > Terriglobia > Terriglobales > Acidobacteriaceae > Edaphobacter. The sequence continues at coordinate 32,337 of CAXTRT010000042.1, forward strand.
AGCCGTTCTAAAGAACGTGTTGGAAGAACTCCAGGAAAGCCGTCATCTCGACCGACCATCGGGAGTGGAGAGACCCGTATTTCGTCGCTGCAATGACTCTTTGCCACAGTCTGATCAAGTCCCTTTGCTTTTCTTTCTTCCCTTCCGAGCAGCGCGACGAACCTGCTTTCGTCCGGACCGGCTACAGTCTCTCTTCTGAAAGAGAAAAGTTCTTGACTTAGCTTCAGACCACCCTAACCGCGCCGCTTGCCCTTCGCCTTCGCGTTCCGCAGCCGCTTCTTCGCCTTGCCCTTCTTCGCCTTGCCGCTTCGTTCCGGACTCTTCCCCGCCTCGTCCCCTGCCGCGCGAACCTTCCGCCGCCGCAACGATCCAGTGCCCAGCACCGTCTCCGCCGCGTGCTCGCCCTTAACCTCCAGCAGCGCAAACTGCAGCCGCCGCTGCTGCCGGTCGATCCGGTCTAGCAGCACCCGCACCTTCATCCCCATGCGAAACACCCGCCCGCTGCGCTGCCCCACGATCGCCCGGTCGGTATCGCGGAATACGTAACGATCCTCGTCACGATAGTCTCTGGCCGCGAATCCACCCAGCGTCGCGATCGGCACCAGCCCCTCGATGAACAACTCTTCGAGCTCCACAAAGAAGCCGTACTTCGTGCACGACAGCACCACCGCGTCGAACTCCTCGCCCACCCGGTCCTGCATGAACTTCAGCTTCTTCCACTCAATCAGCTCGCGCTCTGCATCGTCCGCCCGCCGCTCCGTCTGGCTCGTCTCCGCCGCAATCGCCTCGAGCTCCGCGCGCGCCATCGGCCCCGCATCGTCCTCGATCTTCTTCCGCACTGCATCCGCCGCCCCATTGCGCCGCCCCTCCTTCGCGTCCAGCTCCCGCTGCCAGGGCTGCACATCGCTCGAAAGAATCGGCCCACCTACCGGGTCCGCCCCCTCCTCCAGCAGCGCCCGCAGCAGCCGATGCACAATCAGATCCGGATAGCGCCGGATCGGCGACGTAAAGTGCGTGTAGCTCGGGCTCGCCAGCGCGAAGTGCCCCTCGTTCTTCTCCGCGTACCGCGCCTGCTTCAGGCTGCGCAGCATCAGGTATGCCAGAATCCGCTCCTCCGGTGTCCCCGCGATCTTCGCCGTCAGCCGCTGGTACATCTGCGGCGTCACCGGGATGCGCTCGGCGACCTCATGCACCGTCGCCCCCTGCGCCCGTCCCCCGCCGCTGAAGCCCCGCTTCACCTCCCGCCGATCGCTCTTCATCGTCAGCTTCTTCACCGGCAGGTTGCCAATCCCCAGCGAGTACCCAAACCCCGACGCCGTCTCCTCAAAGTCCACAATCCGTTTCGGGTCCGGCATCTCGTGAATGCGATAGATACTCGCGACGTCCTGGCTCTCAATCCACGTCGCCACGCACTCGTTCGCCGACAGCATGAACTCTTCAATCAGTCTGTGCGCCCATCCTCGCTCCGACCGCACGATCGCCTTCATGTCGCCCTGCGGATCAAACTGCACCACCGGCTCCGGCAGATCGAAGTCGATCGACCCGCGCCGCTTCCGCTTCGCATTCAGCCTGAGCGCCAGCCCATACATCCGCTCAAACTCGGTGACAAATTCGCTGAACTGCAGCCGTGTCTCCCGCACCGCATCGCCGTCTGCGTCCGCACTCGTCTCCGCTTTGCCGCCCTTCATGCCGTCTAGGATCGCTTGCACCTGCGTGTACGTCATACGCCGCGCGCTGCGGATGATCCCCTCGCCGACCTCGTACCCCACCACCTCGCCGCGCGCGTCAATCTCCATCACGCAGCTCAGCACAAACCTGTCCTCCTCCGGCCGCAGCGAGCACATCCCGCTTGAAAGCGCCGGGGGCAGCATCGGCACAGCGCGATCCGGAAAGTACACACTGTTGCCGCGCAGCCGCGCCTCCAGATCGAGCGCCGTCTCCGGCTGCACGTAATAGCTCACATCCGCGATGTGCACCTGCAGCTCCTGATTGCCGTTCGGCAGATCGCGCACCAGCACCGCATCGTCGAAGTCCCGCGCCGTCTCGCCGTCGATCGTCACAATGGGCAGCCCGCGAAAGTCCCTGCGCCGCAGGACCTCCTCTTCACTCGCCGCGGCGACCGTCTCCTCCGCGCTCGCCGCCGCCTCCGCCAGCACATTCGCCGGAAACACATGCGGCAGATGATGCTTGCGAATCACAATCTCCACATCGACGCCGAACGCATCGGGCGGCCCCAGCAACTCAATCACCCGTCCCTTCGCCGGCCGCCCCGGCTGCGGAAACTCCGTGATCTCCACATCCACCGCCATCCCCTCAAGCGGCTGCAACGCATCGCCCCTAAACCTTGTGTCATCCTGAGCCGCAGGCGAAGGACCCGCTTCTCCCTCCCCCGCCCCAAC
>CAXTRT010000043.1:0-34704 GCA_964246835.1 uncultured Acidobacteriaceae bacterium
GATCCGTCGCCCCCTCCCACGCTTCGCACACCTTCGCCAGAAAACCGCTCCCCGCCGTCGAGCCCTCATCCACCATGCCCTCCCGCGTGCCGCCATAAAAGTTGATCCCCGACGCACACAGAAACACCCCCGGCGGCCGTTCCGCCGCCGCCAGCGCCCGAACCAGCGTCGTCGTCCCCGCAACCCGGCTCTCGAAGATGCGCCGCCTCTTCGCCGCCGTCCATCGCCCCACCACCGGCTCCCCCGCCAGATGGACCACCGCATCGAACCCACTCACCAAAGCCGGATCAAGCGCCTTAACCCCCTCCCCCAATCCAGGATCCCACCGGATCTCATCGCCGCCGGCCGCCCGCCGCACCAGCGCCACCACACGATCTCCCGCCGCCCGCCGCTCCGCGGCAAACCGCCGCCCAATCAACCCCGTCGCTCCGCTGAGAAGAATACGTCGTGGTCCGCTTCCTGGTGCCGCTGTCGTCATAACCTATCTCCATCCGGGACGCCCCAGAAACCGTCATCTCTACCGAACCCTGAGCGGAGTCGAACGGGGACGTGGAGAGATCCCCGTATTTCGCTCTTGCCGTTGCCTCTTTTGCAGATCATCCACACTAACGAGCCAATTCACTTCCGGCGCACATCGCGTTACGCCCGCAGCGCCCCGCGCGCCGCCTCCAGCGTAAACGCCACCTCCGCCTGCCCATGCGCCGCCGACACAAACGCCGCCTCAAACTGGCTCGGCGGCAGCCACACCCCCGCCTCCATCATCGCCCGGTGAAACCGGCCAAAGCGCGCCGTGTCGCTCGTCATCGCATCGGCAAAGTTCACCACCGGCTGCCCCGTAAAGAACCAGGTAAACATCGATCCCACACGATTCATCGTCATCGCAACGCCCGCCTCGCGCGCCAGCCCCGCCACACCTTCGGCAATCGCTGCCGTTACCCGCTCCAGCCCCGCATAGATCGTCTCCTTGCCTTCGATCAAGGCGCCCACCGTCGCGATCCCCGCCGCCATCGCCAGCGGATTCCCGCTCAGCGTTCCTGCCTGGTACACCGGCCCAAGCGGCGCCAGGAAGCCCATCACATCCTCCCGCCCGCCAAACGCACCGCACGGCAGCCCCCCGCCCAGAATCTTGCCCAGCGTGGTCAGGTCCGGGGTGATCCCGTACAGCTCCTGCGCCCCACCCAGGCTCAGCCGAAAGCCCGTCATCACCTCATCCACGATCAGCAGCGCTCCATGCTCCCGCGTAATCGCCTGCAGTCCCTGCAGGTAGCCCTCCGCCGGCACGATCGTTCCCGCGTTTCCCACCACCGGCTCCACGATCACCGCCGCGATCCCCTCCGGGAATCTCTGGAACGCCTCGCGCACCGCCGCCAGATCGTTGTACGGCAGCGCCAGCGTCTCCATCGCGACCGCCTCCGGCACCCCCGCCGATCCGGGGATGCCCAGCGTCGCCACGCCCGACCCAGCCTTGACCAGCATCGCGTCCGAGTGCCCGTGATAGCAGCCCTCGAACTTCACAATCAGGTTGCGCCCGGTAAACCCGCGAGCCAGCCGAACGGCGCTCATGCACGCCTCCGTGCCGGAACTCGTAAAGCGCAGCCGCTTCACCGACGGAAAACACCGCATTACCAGCTCCGCCAGATCGCCCTCGGCCTCGGTCGACGCGCCAAAGCTCGCGCTCCGCTCCGCCGCCCGCGCGATCGCCTCGACCGCCGCCGGATACGCGTGCCCCAGGATCATCGGCCCCCACGAGCCGAAGAAGTCCACGTACCGGTTCCCGTCCACATCCCACAGATAGGCGCCCTTCGCCCGATCCACAAACGGCGGCTCGCCCCCCACTGCGCGAAACGCCCGCACCGGCGAGTCCACCCCGCCCGGCAGCAACCGCTCCGCCCGCCGCTGCAGCTCCCCCGACCGCGTCATCGACCGCGGCATTACCTGCTTCCCGTCCCCTGCCATCGCCTGTGCCATGCCCGAAGTATAGAAGTCGGCCTCGCACCATGCTCCCGGGCGATTCACATCATCAAGCAAATCGCCCTGCTAGACTTGAGCTTCCCAATCGTTGAAGGACGGTACGCCCGCTTGCCCGAAGAGACTCCAACCCCCGCAGAACCCACCTCTGATACGGCCGCCGGCGCCTCGCTTCAGACCTCCCCCAAACCGGTCCTGAATCGGCCTCTCTCTCCGCGAAAAAGCCCTGCCCCTGCTCCAAAATCGCCGCAAAAATCCATCACCTACGCCGATGCCGGCGTCGATATCACCTCCGGCGACCGCACCAAGCAGCGCATCAAGATGCTTGCCCGCAAGACCTTCAACAAGCATGTTTTGAGCGAGATAGGCGGCTTCGGCGGCCTCTTCGCCCTCGATCTCGAAAAGTTTCCCGCACCCGTCCTCGTCTCCTCCGCCGACGGTGTCGGCACCAAGCTCAAAGTAGCCTTCGACCTCAACATCCATCACACCGTCGGCCAAGACCTTGTAAATCATTGTGTTAACGACATCGCGGTGCAGGGTGCGACGCCGCTCTTCTTCCTCGACTACCTCGCCACCGGAAAGCTCGACGACTCCACCGTCGAAACCGTAGTCCAGGGCCTGTCCGAGGCCTGCCGCGCTAATGGCTGTGCTCTTATCGGCGGCGAAACCGCACAGATGCCCGGCTTCTACGCCGATGGTGAGTACGACCTCGCCGGCACCATCGTTGGCGTCGTCAACCGCGACAGGATCATCACCGGCGACCGCATCGAAATCGGCGACGTCCTCATCGGCCTGCCCTCGAACGGTCTCCACACCAATGGCTACTCGCTCGCCCGCAAGCTGCTCTTCGAGGTCGCCAAGTATGGCGCCGACCAGTACGTCAACGAGCTCAAAGATAAGACCGGCGCGGCGCTGATGCGCACTCACCGCTCTTATCTCGGCATCATCAAGAAGCTCTGCGCGGCGGAGCTCGTTAGCGGCATGGCCCACATCACCGGCGGCGGCATCACAGACAATCTACCGCGCATCCTCGCCAAGGGCCTTGGCGCCGTGGTCGATCCCGCCTGCTGGCAGCCGCCGCCGCTCTTCGAGCACCTGCAGCAGCTCGGCGCGGTCGAGGTTGACGAGATGTTTCGCACCTTCAACATGGGCATCGGCCTGATCTGCGTTGTGCCTGCCGAAAAGGTCAAGAAGGCAAAAGCCGTGCTGAACCGGGCAAATGAACGTCATCACATTATCGGCCGAATCGTCCGTGGCGAGCGGAAGGTAAGTTATAGCTGAATTCAGCCGCTCCGTGGTACAGGCCAAATACCGATCCATTGCACAGACAGACGCACTCTGGCACAGTAAAGCCATGGACAGGGACCATATCCTCGGCATCCTTCGTGAGCACGAAGCTGAGTTGCGTGCCGCTGGCCTCCTTCATCTGCGCCTCTTCGGCTCCATGGCTCGCGGAGACAATACAGCCGAGTCTGACGTGGACCTGCTCTTTGAATATGACGACGCAAACTCACTGAACCTTCTAAGTGCATATGGACTTGAAGATCGTGTCAGCGAACTTCTTGGCGCTCGCGCTCATCTCAGCTCCGCGAAACATCTCCGGTCAAACTTCCGGGAGCGCGTCCTTGAGGAAGCAGTTCGTGCTTACTAGACGAGTCCAGACGTATCTCGAGGACATTCTCAAGAGCAGCGATGCCATAGTCGAGTTTCTGATCGGCTTTGATCTCCCTGCATATCGCCGCGATCACAAAACAAAATCAGCCGTGGAACGACAGCTTCAGATTCTTACTGAAGCTGCTTTCCGGCTCGGCGAGAGTGCCGGAGCGCTTTGCCCAGAGGTGAACTGGCGGGATATAAGGGGATTGGGAAACGTTCTCCGGCATAAGTACGATGATCTTGACGACAACGCGATCTGGGAAGCCATTCATACTGATCTACCCACTCTACGCAGATCAGTACAGAGGGTGATCGCAGACTTGCAGCAGCAAAGTGACGATCCCGCATGACCCGTCTCGGCATCCTGCTCTCCGGCCGCGGCTCCAACTTTCTGGCCATCGCTCGCGCCATCCGCGAAGGGGATCTGCCCGGTGCGGAGATCGCCGTTATCCTCTCGAACATACCAGACGCTCCCGGCTTGCTCGCCGCGCGGGACCTTGGCCTGAAGGCCATCGCCGTTCCGGCCAACGGGCGCAAGCGCGCCGAGCATGACGCAGAGTTCCTCGCGCAGCTTGAGCAGCAGCGTGTCGATCTGGTCTGCCTGGCCGGCTATATGCGGCTCATCTCGCCCAACTTCGTGCGCGCCTTTCCCAACCGCATCCTTAACATCCATCCGTCGCTGCTGCCCGCATTTCCGGGTCTCAACGCGCAACGGCAGGCGATCGACTACGGCGTCGCCATCTCCGGCTGCACCGTGCACTTCGTAGATGAAGAGCTCGATCATGGAGCCATTATTCTGCAGCGCAGCGTCCCTGTGATCGACGGAGACACCGCGGAGAGCCTCTCAGCCCGCATCCTGGAGCAGGAGCACGTCGCCTACCCAGAAGGCATCGCCCGCGTTCTAAGCGGCAGCTACATGCTTGAAGGCCGCCGCTACCGACTGAAGACGTAATCACTTATGAGCTTCTTGTTTTCTGTTTTCTGCTCTTCTGTTTTTTGCTTTTTACTCTCTCAAAACCTACCGCGTAATCGTCCCCGGTGGCACGATGCGCAGAAACGCACCCAGCGCGAAGAGCAGCAGCAGGTAGTACATCATGGTCTTGTTGCTGGCCTCGGCCGGCTCGTCCTTGGTGAAGAGACGCCACGCTATTCCAGCAGCTAGAAAGAGGAACACGCCCTCATGCATCACAGCGAAGAGCGCCACCGTCGAGGCCAGCAGAAGGCCTCGCTGCAGCTTGGTCAGCGCGTACATCGCCTGCGCCCCGTCGAGCCCCAGAACCGGGATCAGGTTCAGCAGGTTGATGAACGCGCCGGTGTGCGCAAGCGCGACATACACCTGCTGGTGCGTCCAAGCAAACAGGCCGAGGCAGAAGAGCGCGGCCCCAAGCCCGAAGAGCGGCCCCGCCAGCGCAATCGAGGCCAGCCCATCAAGCGGTATGCCCATGGTGTACCACCGCACATACGCGCCCAGGCCCGGCAGAAACACCGGCAGATCGACCTTCAGACCGCGCCGCTTCACCGCCCAGAAATGCCCCATCTCATGCACCAGGATCGACAGGGTAAAACCAAGGCCGAACTTCCAGCCAAACAGCGCCCAATAGAGTCCAAAGAAGGTCAGGAAGCTGAACAGAAACTTGAACTTGAACAGCAGGAACAGCAGCCCCTTCAGCTTGCCCAGGAATACCAGCACCGGCGCGAGCGGCCCCAGGCGCTTGGCCCACCGCGACGCCTTCTCCTTATCCGCAGTAGTATGCGCATCGATCGAGGCCACACGCTGCTCAAGCGCCTGTGCCTGCGACGTCGTGCTGGGAAGCCATGCGAGTGCAGCCACCCACGTCGCACGAGCCTCCGGCCAGCGCCGCTCCCGTTCCATCCGTTGCGCGGCGGTGGCCAGCTCGGCAATGTGATCCGCGTAGACCAGCGATCCGCACGCCGGGCATGCAAGAGTTCCATCAGGGAGCCAGTGACTGCAGCGCGGGCAGTTGAAGATCGGCGCCGGGTCTGGCGGTAGTTCGGCTGCGTCCATACATCTCTATTCTAAAGCCGTACAGTCTGCATCCAGGCCGCACGCCACCCTAGTGACGCGCCTCCTAACGTTCCTCGGCATAGATTCCTGCCCCGCGCAAACCCGGCTCTCAGGCCTGCCGGCTGTCTCCCTTGGCATCGCCCAGCTGCACCTTCAGATCCATCTTTCGCTTGCCGCGAAAGATCGTGATCGTAATGGTGTCTCCCGCGCGATGGCGGTTCATCACGCCCGAGAGATCCTGCGGTGTCGCAATATCCTGGCCATCCACCGCAACGATCAGGTCGCCGCCCAGCATCACCGGCGTGTTGCCCTGGTACATGCGCTGCGTGCCTCCGCGCAGACCCGCGCGCTCCGCGGCCCCGCCCGGCAGCACGCGCTCAATCAGGATGCCGTAGTCCACCGGCAGGCCAATCTGCTCTGCGATATCCGGACTGACCGGCAGCGTCTGCACATCGAGTGAGGGCCGGCGTGCGTGGCCATACTTCTGAAAGTCGTCGAGCACGGCCTTGGCGGTATTGATCGGGATGGCAAAGCCGATACCCGCCGATTGGTCCGCGCCGCCATTCGGGTTTGAAGCAATCAACGTTGTAATCCCGATCACCTCGCCGCGTGAGTTCAGCAGCGGCCCGCCCGAGTTGCCGGGGTTCACCGCGGCGTCCGTCTGGATGGCATCTTCGATCGGGTTGTTGTTCGGTCCGCGAATCGACCGGATCGCCGAGATAATACCGCGCGTCATCGTGCCATTCAGCCCAAACGGATTGCCGATCGCATACACACGCTGCCCCACCACCAGGCCGTTCGAGTCCGAGAGCACCGCCGGCACCAGGTTCGGCGCGGTGATCTTGATCAGCGCCAGATCGTGGTTCACGTCGACGCCGATCTTCTCGGCTTTGTACTTGTGCTTGTCGGCGAGTGTGACCTCGATGCGTTGGCCACCCTCAATCACATGATTGTTCGTCAGGATGAGGCCCTGCTTGTCCAGGATGAAGCCCGATCCCTGCCCCTGTTGCGGCACCGGTCCGTAGAAGAAATCGAACTGCACAGTGGTCGATGTTATGTTGACGACGCTCGAGAGCGCCTTTTTATAGACCGCGATATTCTGCTGCTCCTCGCTATCGAAGGCCGGAGCGGCCGCGGCCTCGGTTAAATCGAAGCTGCCTGAAGCCCCGCGCAGGGCGGATGTCGTCACCGACGAGGTTGCTGTGATGGCGGAGGCAGGACCGGACGCCAGCTGCCGCACCCACGGCATCGCGCCGGTCGAGGCGAGATGCGTCGTCACGGTATAAAAGCCTGTCAGCAACAGGAGAACCAGAACAATCGGGCGCAGCTTCATCCATCACTCCAGCATGTGTCGGGGCTCTACGCTCCGCCCGAACATCTTTCCAGACTCACTTTCATTGTATCGAGAGACGCCCATTCGTGAGCGCACCGACAACAACGGAGGGCAGCCTTCAGGTCGTCCCCGCGTCTCGCGGCTTTCCGCTTTGCGCCTCCGCAAGCAGACGCGGCCAGAGCCGATCTACCTGCGCCTGCAACGCAGCAACCGACCCGCCGTTGTGCAGCACAAAGTCCGCCCAGCCGGCCTTCCGCGCATCGTCCATCTGCTGCTTCAATCGTTGCCAGGCATCGGCCGTACGCGCCTCTTCGCTCGCTCCATGCGGCGCCGCGGCCGTCCGAACGACATAGCGTTCCACCTTCGTTGCATCGGGCGCCGTCACCAGCACGATCCGGTCGAAGCGCGATCGCCAGCCTCCCGTACCCGCGTGCTCCGTCTCAAACAGCAGAGCCGATTCGACGATCAGCACTGTGCCAGGCTCTCGCCGGGCAAGCTCCTCGGCAATCGCGGCCTGCCGGGCAATCACGGCAGGATGAACGATCGCGTTCAGCTCCGCCACCCTCCCTTCCGCAAACGAAAGCCGGGCCAGAACGCCGCGATCAAGCGTGCCCTCGGGTGTTAGCACCCCCGGGCCAAAGTGAGCAGCGATCGCCGCAAAGACCGGCTCTCCCGGCTGCATCATGCGCCGGCCGAGTTCATCGGCGGAGAGCACTTGAGCGCCAAGCCCCGCAAACATCGCCGCAGCCGTAGACTTCCCGCTTCCGAGCCCTCCGGTCAGACCAACGCGCAGCATCGCCGTTAGCCAGTCTTAAGGCCGCGCCGCAGCCGCGCCGCCGTCACGGTGTTCTGCATGAGCATCGCAATGGTCAGCGCGCCGACTCCGCCCGGCACCGGCGTGTACGCGCTCGCCCGCGCGAAGGCCGCCGGCGCGATATCGCCCACCACCGTCGATCCGCGTTTGGCGAAGCCCTCCGCCCGCGCGGCGTCGCCCGGAAACAGCCGCTTCACCTCCGCGGCATCGGTGATCCGGTTGATTCCCACGTCGATCAGCACGGCACCGGGCTTCACCATCTCCGGCGTTATCAGCTCAGGCCGGCCAACCGCGACTACCAGGATGTCGGCCTCGCGCGTGAACCGCGCCAGATCCGGCGTAAACCGGTGGCATACCGTCACAGTGGCCGACGCATTCACCAGCATCACGGCAGCCGGTTTGCCCACGATATTGCTCCGTCCTACAACCACGGCATACCTGCCGTGGATCTCGATCTCCGACCGCCGCAGAATTTCCATGATGCCCGCCGGCGTGCACGGTGCAAGCGCTGGCCGTCCGGTCTGCAGACGCCCCGCGTTGACCGGGTGAAAGCCGTCCACATCCTTCTCCGGCTGCACTGCCTCCAGCAGACGTCTGGTATCCACGTGCGCCGGCAGCGGCAGCTGAATCAGGATGCCGTCAATCTCATCGCGTGCGTTCAGGCCGGCAATCAACTCGAGCATCTCCTCAGTCGTGACGCCCTTGTCCGGCGTGATGAGTTCGCTGTAGATTCCCAGCTCCGCGCAGGTCTTGCGTTTACTGCGAACGTAGATCTCGGACGCCGCCAGATCTCCCACCAGCACGACCGCCAATCCCGGCTGGATACCCTGCGCCTTTAATGCCGCAACCTCCAGGCCAACCTCCGCCTTGATCTCTCCTGCAACGGCAACCCCATCCAGTACGCGGGCTGCCTGCCTCTCCAGAACACTCATGGTGCTTATGCTATCGCGATCCGTCCGCTCGTTTCGAAAGGCAAACAAACCTCCTAGCTTTTGAACAAGTCTCCCCCATTTGTGGCAAACCGTTCCACGAACCCCTCCGTACTGTCTTTACTGAGGTTATGTTCACCACCCGGAGCCTATGTTTCACCGGAGGGTGTCGCCTGGAGACACGTTGCATCCGATCGACTAATCACGCACAAGAGAAAGTTTGCGAACGAGGGAGCTGCCATGGCTATCGAACTCGAGATCTTTACAGCGGCTGACCTGAAAACATTGCGGGATGAACTCCGCGGCGCGGGACTGGATTCGTTCCAGGCCGCCGAGCTGATCGGCGCCTTTCTCACCCAGCGAGGCTACGGTGTTTCGAACCAGGACGCGCGCGTTGCGGCCGCCAGGATGGAGACCTTCGGCTGCGATCTGGCGGCGATGCGGCAGGAGTTGAACCAGATCGCGCTGATGATGTAGGTCCGCCTCAGCTAGCAGGATCTCGCCCGGGCGCTCGAGCAGCCTAGACTTGACTCCATGCGCTCTCTCCCCATGCTGTCCGCAGGCCTGTTTCTGCTTTGTGCTCCCCTCGCTATCGCGCAGGCGGCCCCTGATCCGCAGGGTCAGGTCGGCGCCGGCGTCGCGGGGTCGCTCACCAAGGACGGCAAGACGGGAACCATGCCGGGTGCCGGCGACTCCAAAACCTCGCGGGAAGAGTCCGCGACCGGAGCCATCACCGGGCTGACGGCGATCGCTCCCGCGCCTGCTCCGCCGGGCCCCGCCGGTCGTCCCCGCATCGGCCTGGCGCTTGGCGGCGGTGGCGCGCTCGCCATGAGCGAGATCGGCGTGCTGCAGTGGTTTGAAGAGCATCATATTCCCGTCGATGTCGTCGCCGGAACCAGCATGGGCTGCATGGTCGGCGCGCTCTACTCCACCGGCAAGACCGTCAACGAGCTCAAGGCCGTCATGAACGACGATGTCTTCAGCTCGGTGTTCTCCTTCAACTCGTCCTACAAGAGCCGCAACTTTCGCCGCCGTGAAGACTCCCGCGCGCTCCCGAATAGCATTCCGATCGGACTTAAGCACGGCGTCAGCTTTCGTAACTCCGTGCTGACCGATCAGGGCCTGAACCAATTCCTCGATCGCCAGTTCTTCCGCTACGACGATCGAACCAACTTCAACACCTTGCCTATCCCGCTGCGCTGCATCGCAACCGATCTGACTGATGCCCGGGTGGTTACGTTTGCACGGGGGTCGCTGCCCGATGCCGTGCGCGCCTCCGTCTCGCTGCCCGCGGTCTATGCGCCCTTCCGCCTGAACGGCCATGATCTCGTCGATGGCGGTGTGCTCAATAATCTGCCGACCGCTACGGTCCAGGACATGAAGGCGGATGTGATCCTCGCCGTCAGCCTGCCGCTCAGCCCGCTCAAGCAAGGAGACCTCGGTTCCATTCTGGGCGTACTCCAGCGCAGCTTTTCGGTTGCGATCGAAGGCGAGGAGCGCCAGGAACGTCTGCTCGCGAATGTTGTAATGACACCCGACATTCAGGGGTTCTCCCAGGCCGACTACCTCAGGACGGCGGATCTCGCTGAACGTGGCTACGCCGCGGCCGAGCAGCACAAGACAGATCTCCTCCGCTACGCCGTCTCGAACGAGCAATGGCAAAGCTACTTAGCCGATCGCGCAGGCCGCCGCCGCGGACCCGCCGGCAACATCCTGCGCATCCGCGTCAAGGCTCCCACCGAAAGCGCGCAGCGAGCCGTTGAGCGAAAGTTCATGCCGCTGGTCAACCAACCCGTCAATACCAAACAGCTGGATCGGATTCTGGCGGAGGTTCGCTCCGACGGCCGCTACAACGCGGACTACACCGTCGGCTATGAGACCAGCGACACCAAGACCAGCGATGCCAAGACCAGCGACACCGATCGTCCGATTATTCTCGTGACTGTTCTGGACAAGGCCTTTGGTCCGCCCTTCCTGACCGTGGGCGCCAATGTGGAGGCGCTCGGTGGCGGCATCACCAGTGCAACCATCGAAGGCATCTTTCTCGAGCAGGACCTCGGCGGCTATGGCTCTGAGCTTCGAGGCATCATCAAGGCCGGATGGAAGACCGAGCTCAGCGGGGAATATGCTCGCCGCATTCGCAACACCGGCCTCTCCGGCGGCTTCTTTCTCGCGCCGCAGGGCAGCTTCACCCGCAAGCCCTACAACATCTTCCTCAACCAGCGCCGGCTCGCCGAACGCAACCTGCAGACCGGCGGAGGCGGCGCCGATCTGGGCTGGACCGACTCGCGGACGCGGGAGTTCCGGCTCGGCTACCAGGTCGCTCACATCGCCTGGACGCGCAGCGTGGGCAACGACGGAGCGCCTGATATCTATGGCAATCTACAGCGTGCCCGCGCACGTTTCGCCTATGACACGCAGGATCGCGCGCTGATCCCGCAGTATGGCGTCCGCGTCGTTGCCGAGGCCGCCTACCTCCATGCCGCCGTGCGCAGCCCGGACGCGCCACAGTTCACCACGCAGCTCTCGCTCGCCCACGCCGTCGGCAAGAACGACTTCGTGCTCGCGGCCGAAGGCGGCACCATGCTCAACCGCAGCGTCGCCCAGCCCTTCCGCTTTACGCTCGGCGGCCCGCTCCGTCTGACCGCGAGCAACATCGACGAGTACCGCGGCACCGACTACTTCCTCATCGAACCTGCGTACCTGCGCCGCATCGCGCAGCTTCCTGCCCCGCTCGGGCAAAGCATCTACATCGGCACCGCGTATGAAGCCGGACAGATGCGCGCGCCCGATCAGCACACCATCACCCGGCAGGACGTTTTCTTCGGCGTCGTCGCCGAAACGCCTCTCGGCGTTATTACCCTCGCGCCCGCCATCGGCGATGGCGGCCACCGCAAGTTCGTCTTCACCCTCGGCAAACTTTTCTAAGCAAATCGTGCACCTACTTGCCTTTGCCTTTCTTTCTTCCATTCCGAGCAACACGAGGAACCTGCTTTTCGCTCGGTCCGGCTCTACCACTCCAAGCAACCCCGGCAGCCGGCGCCCCATAGGATAATCGAGCCATGCCCTCTTTGTGGACGCCCGCCAGCTGGTCGGATCGACTCGCGGAGCTTGAAGCCCAATCCCCCGAGCTGAAGACCGCTCCGCTCCGCCGCGACGTGCGATCCCTCGGCGCGCTCCTCGGCGAGGTCCTCCGCGAGCAGGCCGGCGAGGCGCTCTTTGACGCCGTCGAGAGCCTCCGCCGCACCGCCATCGCCCGCCGCGAGGCCGACGCCGCACCGCCCTCGAACGAGTCACAGGCCCTCTCGCGCTCGCACATGCAGCAGGCTCTGCTCAGCGTCCACACCCTCACCGGCAACTTCACCACCTCTTACCAGCTCGCCCGCGCCTTCTCCTTCTACTTCGAGCTCATCAACCTGGCCGAGACGAATCACCGCAAACGCCGCCGTCTGGCCACGCAGCTCTCGGCCGACGCGCCGCCGCAGCGCGGCAGCCTGCGCGGAACTCTGCGCGCGCTCAAGCAGGCCGGCCTCACCCGCCCGCAGGTCTGTGATCTGCTCGCGCGCGTCTGCGTCTCGCCCGTCTTCACCGCGCACCCCACCGAGGTCGCCCGGCGCTCCGTCATGTTCAAGCGCCGCCGCATCTCCGAGCTGCTCGAAAAGCTCGACCGTATCCCGGTTGCCGCCACCGAGCTCGACGCACTCGAGCACGACATGATCGCCGAGATCACCGCGCTCTGGCAGACCGACGACGTCCGCATCGCGCGGCCCACCGTGCGCGACGAGATCCGCATGGCACTCGACTACTACGATGTCAGCCTCTTTGACACGCTGCCCGTCCTCTACATCGAGATAGCCTTCGCCCTCAACGAACAGTTCCCCGCCGACACCGCCATCAACGCGCCGGACGCCGTCCCCTCGCTCGCCACGCTGCCGCAGCTCATCAGCTTCGGCTCCTGGATCGGCGGCGACCGCGACGGCAATCCGTTCGTCAACGCGGACACCACCTGCGATGCGCTCACCACCGCCCGCAACCTGCTCTTCCGCCACTATCGCGAGCGCCTGCAGGTGCTCTTCGACCAGCTCGGCAGCTCCACCCAGCAGATCCCCGTCACCCTCGAGGTCGAGGCCCGCATCGATCGCTACCTGCTCCAGCTCGAAGGCGACGCGGATAGCGCCGGCAGCCTCGCCGCAAACCTCAGCGAGCGCTTCCAGTTCGAGCGCCTGCGCCTGCTCATCGTCTGCATCATGGCGCGGCTCGGCTTCACCACGGCGCTATCGCTACCCTTCGCGAACCCGCGTCTGCCGCACTACACGCGCGCCTCCGATCTGCTCGCCGACCTCACCCTCCTGCGCGACTCGCTGCTGGCCAACAAGGGCGAACGACTCTCCGCGCTGCTGGTCGATCCTCTCCTGCTCGAGGTCCGCACCTACGGCCTGCATTTGCAGACACTTGACATTCGCCAGCACGCCCGCGTGCACATCGCCGCGCTCGAAGAGCTCGCCGGCTTCGAGCGGGGTTCAGATGCACTTCCATCACCGCTCTCCGCGCAGACCGCCGAGGTCCTCGCTACCTTTCGCGCCATCGCCGATCTCAAGCGCCGCTTCCCTCCGGAGACCATCCGCCTGTACGTCATCTCCGGCGCTTCCAATGCCGAGGACGCCCGCAACGTCATTCGCCTTGCACGCCTGGGCGGAGTGCAGGTCGAAGCCACCGAGCCCACAACCGAGACTCCGGGCGACCCCGGCCTGCAGCCCGTTCCGCTCTTCGAATCGATCGAAGACCTGCAGCACGCGCCGGCCATCTGCCGCGAGCTCTGGACCTCTCCCGGCTACCAGCCGCTGCTCGAAAGCTGGGGCCGCCGCCAGGAGGTCATGCTCGGCTACTCCGACTCGAACAAGGACGGCGGCATGATCGCCAGCACGTGGGAGATCTGGAAGGCGCATCGCGCGCTGCACCAGGTCGCCCGCGAGTGCGGCATTCACCTTCGCCTCTTCCACGGCCGCGGCGGCACCGTCGGGCGCGGCGGCGGCCCCACCCATCGCAGCCTCTTCGCGCAGCCGGTCGACTCCTTCACCGGCGAGCTGCGCCTTACCGAGCAAGGTGAGGTGCTGAACTGGAAGTACTCCGACGTCGTGCTGGCCGAGCGCAACCTGGAGCTGATGATTGCCGCCTCGCTCGATGCCCTCGCTCGTCCTGACGCAAAGCTCCGAGACAGAGACGCCCCGCCCCATCTCACCGGCGAGATCCTGCCCGCCTGGGAGGCCGCCCTCGACCAGCTCTCCGCCGTCTCCTTTGCCTTCTACCAGCAGCACATCGTCAACAATCCGGAGACCTTCACCTATTTCGAGCAGGCCACGCCCGTCGCCGAACTCGAACACGCCCGCATCGGCTCGCGCCCGGCTAAGCGCAAGGACGCCAGCGCCTCACGCCAGCGCACCATGGCCGACCTCCGCGCCATCCCCTGGGTCTTCGGCTGGATGCAGTCGCGCCACCTCGTGCCGGCCTGGTTCGGTGTCGGCCACGCCATCGACGCCTTCCTCCGCGAGTCCCCCGGCAACCTCGATCTACTGCGCACCATGGCCCGCGACTTTCCCCTCTTCCTCGATATTGTGCGCAACGTGGAGCTCGCCCTCGCCAAAGCCGACTTCGGCATCGCCCGACTCTACGCGGCGCTGGTCGAGGATGCTGCCCTGCGCGATCGCGTCTTCTCCGTCCTCGAGCGCGAGTTCCTCCTCACACACGCCATGATCCTTCAGGTCACCGGCCAGACCGATCTGCTTGAGACCAACCCCGTCCTGCTGCAGTCCATCCGCCTGCGCAACCCCTACGTCGACCCCATGAGCCTGCTGCAGGTCGATCTGCTGCGGCGCAAGCGCGCCCTCGACCCCGAGACACCCACAGACGCCGTCCTCGATCGCGCCATCACCGCGACCATCAACGGAATCGCCGCCGGTTTGCGCAATACCGGCTGAGCCCTCCCGCACGCACCCGGCTTTTCGATATCCTGACCTCTATGGCGAACCCGCCCAATTCTGTACTGCCGCAAACCTCTCCCCGGCTCGACACGGGAATAACCGGCCTCAACGAAATTCTTCTCGGCGGTCTGCCGCCGGCCCAGATGTACCTCCTTGAAGGGGATCCGGGTACGGGCAAGACAACCATTGCCATGCAGTTCATCTTGGCCGGCATCGCTCTCGGCGAAAAAGCCCTTTACATCACGCTCTCCGAGCCGCGCTCCGAACTCGAAGGCTCCGCGCGTTCGCATGGCTGGGATCCTACAAACCTCCCCATCGCGGAGTTCGTCCCCGAAGAGGCCTCCCTCTCGCCCGATCAGCAGTACACCGTCTTCCATCCCAGCGAGGTCGAGCTCGCCAGCACCATTCAGAAGTTGACCGAGATCATCGATCGCGAGCGGCCCGATCGTCTCGTCATCGACTCGCTCTCCGAGCTCCGTCTGCTGGCCGACAACGTCATGCGCTACCGCCGGCAGCTGCTGGCGCTCAAGCAGTTCTTCGTGGGCCGAGATACGACAGTCCTCCTGCTTGACGACCGCACCACAGACGGCAACGATCTGCAGCTGCAAAGCATCGCCCATGGTGTCCTCCACCTGGAAAAAATCCAGCGCTCCTACGGCGTCACCCGCCGCCATATTGAGATCGTCAAGCTGCGCGGCTCCGCCTACCGCGAGGGCTTTCACGACTACACCATCAAACAGGGCGGCGTGATGATCTACCCCCGGCTGATCGCCGCCGAGCACGACAAACCTTTTCTCAAAGAGCCCGTCCTAAGTGGCATTCCCGAGCTCGATGCCATGTTCGGCGGCGGCATCAAGCGTGGCTCCTCCACCCTCATCATCGGTCCCACAGGCGTCGGCAAGTCCACCATCGCCTTCCAGTTCGCCGTTGCAGCGGCACGCCGCGACGATCGCGCGATTATCTATGCCTTCGATGAGGTCCGGCGCACCTCCATTGAGCGCGCGGAGGCACTCGGCATGAATGTGCAGTGCGAGCTCGAGCGCGGTACGCTCTCCATCCAGCAGGTCGACCCGGCCGAGCTCTCACCGGGCGAGTTCACGGCACAGATCCGCCGCGATGTCGAAGAGCGAGACACACGCGTTGTCGTCATCGACTCCCTCAATGGCTTCCTCAACGCTATGCCCGGCGAGCGCGATCTCGTCCTGCACCTCCATGAACTCATCTCCTTTCTCAACCAGAAAGGCGTCCTCACCATCATGGTGCTCACCCAGCACGGCTTTCTCGGTTCCATGCAGGCGGACCTCGATGTCAGCTATCTCTCGGACACTGTCGTGCTGCTCCGTTACTTCGAGATGAAGGGAGAGATCCGCCGGCTTATCTCTGTGCTCAAGCAGCGCGCCGGCCATCATGAGCGTGCGCTGCGCGAGCTCCGCTTCACCGCTAACGGTATCAGCATCGGCGATCCCTTGAGCAGCTTTCGCGGCGTTCTGACCGGCGTTCCTGACCTTGCGAAAGACCATGAGTAGCCCGCCGGCACTGCAGACCCGGGCCCCAGGCGAACTCGTCGTCCACGTTGTCGCCCCCTCCGGCCGGGATGCCGAGTTGATCGTCTCCACGCTCCGCCAGCACGGCCTGGACGCGGAGCCTTGCATGAATCTCTCCGTCTGCATGGCTGAAGCAAACTCCCACGCCATGGGAGCTCTTTTACTGACGGAAGAAGCCCTAGGTCTCGAGCGCATCGGGCAGCTCGCGGCGTTTCTTCAGGCACAGGAGCCATGGTCCGACCTGCCCGTCATCCTGCTCACCGGCGGCGGTCGCGAGAGCCTTCGCAGCCGCCGCTTTCAAGAGGAGCGCCGCGCCCTCGGAGAGCCCATTCTGCTCGAGCGGCCGATCCGCACCGAGACTCTTCTCGCCACCGTTCGCGCAGCCCTGCGATCGCGCCAGAAGCAATATCAGATTCGCGACGCGCTCCGGGCGAGAGATACCGCGCTGAACGAGCTGCGTATTGAGCGCGAGACCCTGCAGAGCATCCTCGATAGCCTTCCCGTGGGCGTTCTCATGGCAACTCCGGACGGCCGCATTGTGCGCGGCAACCGCACCGCCGAGCAGATTTTCCGCCATCCCGCGCTCCCCACCCCGGATATCGCAGCGCACGGACAATGGATCGCCTATCACGCGGACGGCAGGCGCGTCGTGGGCGAGGAGTACCCCCTGCCGCGCGCCATGAAGAGTGGCCATCGCATCCCCGCCGAAGAATACCTCTATCAACGCGGCGACAACACACTCGCCTGGGTCTCGCTCAGCGCGGCCCCCATCCTCGACGACGGCGGCCGCCTCCTCGGCGGCGTTGTCGCCATCTCGGACGTGGACAGCCAGCGGCGAGACTCCGAGCATCTGCGCAAGAGTGAGGAACGATTCAGGCGGCTGATCGAAGCCTCCACCGTCGGACTCCTCATCGGCGATCTCGACGGCGGCATCTCCTACATCAACCCAACCCTGCTGCGGCTGCTGGGCTACACCGCCGCTGAGGTCGCGCAGGGTTCCATTGTCTGGAGTCAGCTCACGCCGCCCGAGTTCGCCGAGCGCGACGCCCACGCGGTCACGCAGATCAAGGAAAAAGGCGCTGCCGACCCCTACGAAAAGGTCTATCTCAGCAAGGACGGCCGTCGTATCCCGCTGCTCGTCGGCGCCACCAGCCTCCCCGCGCAGGATGATCTCTCCGGCCCCGCCATCGCCGTCTTCCTTACGGACCTCTCGCAGCAAAAGCAGGCTGAAGCCGCCCTGGTCCAGAGTGAAAAGCTCGCCGCCGTCGGCCGCCTCGCCGCCTCCATCTCGCATGAGATCAACAACCCGCTCGAAGCCGTCACCAACCTGCTCTTCCTGCTGAAGCAGGAGGCCCTGCCGGCGCAGGCCGAGAGCTATCTGCATCTCGCAGAACAGGAGCTGGCGCGCGTCTCGCAGATCGCCGGGCAGACGCTGCGCTTTCATCGGCAGGCCACACGCGCGCGGGCCATCTCGCCAGCCGAGCTGCTGGAGCCCGTACTCGCCCTCTACCGCGGCCGGCTGAACAACTCCAACATCGAAGTCCGTCAGGAAAGTCTGCACGCACAGCCGATCGTCTGCTTTGAAGGCGATATCCGTCAGGTCCTCAACAACCTGGTCTCGAACGCCATTGACGCCATGCGCACCGGCGGCATTCTCACCCTTCGCATCCGCGACGCGCAGTCCCCGCACACCCACGCCGCCGGCGTTCGCATCACCATCGCCGACACCGGCCACGGCATGCCGGAGGCCACGCGCCTCCGCATCTTCGAGCCCTTCTATACCACCAAGGGCATCAACGGCACCGGCCTCGGCCTCTGGATCTCGCACGGCATCGTCGAGAAACATCAGGGCTCGCTCTCCGTGCGATCAAGCGTCAACCCCAACCGCCACGGCACCATCTTCTCCCTCTTCCTTCCTGCCACCAGCACCGTCTAGCGCAGAGACTCACATATCTTTTCGCTCATGCCCCGTGTTTTTTCCGTGTCGCCTTTTGCTTTGCCTTTCTCTCTTGCACTTCTGTCTTGCCCTTTTGTGTTGCTTTTTGTTGTCATCCCGCAGGGATCTGATGTTCGTCCTCACTCCTCACAAAGAGAAGCATCCCTTACGAGTGCGGCATGATCGCCGTCGCCTTATCCTTGACAAAGATCACATCCATCGGATGCCCCAGGTTGCTGTACATCACACGCCGGTTGCCGTACTCCTGGCTGACGCTGTCGCTCACCTGTCCCAGCGCCATCTGCACCTGCGACTCGCTCATGCCCAGGATCGCCTTATGATGATCGATCGCGTCCCACACCGGCGCGCCCCAATGCTTGTAGAGCCCGTGCGGGTCTTCATAAAAGAAGATCTCGTCGGTTGAGAACGTGTACTGCCCACCCTCCCGATAGCCCACTGGCACGGCAAACTCCTTCGCGCCATCACCCGGCCCCTGCACGCTCGGCGGCCGCTTGAACGTCAGCAGCACCTGCCGGTCTCCACCGGGAACGCGAAACGTCGCCGCCTTCGGCGCAACCTGTTCGATCGCGCCATCGATTGCAAGCGGCTCCGCTCCCAGCAGCGTTCCCGCCTTCTTCCCGTAGTCCGCATGGCCACCCGTCACCGGGTAGAAGTCCATCTGTCCGCCCGCGCTGACCCACACCGTCGTGCCAACAAGCTCTTTCAGGTCCGCCATCGAAGACGGCCGCTTCTTCTTCAGGAACACATACGCGTCATCCGGCAGCTTCGCCTGCTGCGTCGCCGCCACCGGAGCCGCCGGCGCATTGCGCTCTCGATAGATTAGGCCCACCCGTATCCCGACCGCCAGCAACGCAACCACCGTCGCTCCCAGCGCTGCCTTCTTCCCGTTCTCCATACGCCTCCTCGCCTGTTCGCCTGTTGTTTGTCATCCCGTAGGGATCTGCTTTTATTCTTCTGTTTTATCCCGAAGGGATTGCTTTGCCTTTTGTCTCCGCACTAAAACAACCCCTCCCTAAGCCACCGGCTCCGCCTCACTGAGCTCTTCATCCGCAGCCCGCAGGCTCTCGGCCGTCAGCGAGTCAGCGTTGCGCAGAGCCGGAAACAACCCCGCCGCGCTCACCGTAACCAGCAGGCTGCCGATGCCGCCCACGACGACAGCCCGAACCGCCCCGAACCAGTGCGCCGTCAGCCCACTCTCAAACTCGCCGAACTCATTGGACGCACCGATAAACAGCCAGTTCACCGCGCTCACCCGGCCCCGCATCGCCGGCGGCGTCGCCAGCTGCAGAACGCTCGACCGAATCACAACGCTCACCATGTCGCTCGCGCCGACCAGCGTCAGCGCCACCAGGCTTACGGCCATATTGCTCGACAGCCCGAACACCACCGTAGCCGCCCCAAAGACCGCCACCGCCAGCAGCATCTTCCGGCCCGCACCCTGGCGGATCGGCCGGATCGTCATCACCAGACTCATCGCCAGAGCCCCTACACTCGGCATGGCTCGCAGCAGTCCCAGACCGCGCGGCCCGGCGTGCAATACATCCTGCGCAAAGATCGGCAGCAGCGCCACCGCGCCGCCCAGCAGTACCGCAAACAGATCGAGCGAGATCGAGCCCAGCAGCAGCTTCGTCCGGTACACATACTCCAGACCGGCCAGTACCGTGCGCATGCTGAAGCCCTTCTTTGCCACCTCGGCATCCACCGCCGGCTTCGCGCGCATGCTTCCGATCAGCCCCAGAAACGCCAGCAGCATCATGAGCGTGAAGCCATACACAATGCCGGCGCCATTCCATCGCCGCAGCTCGCCGTGCAGCTGCAGCGTGAACAGCAGTCCACCCACCGCCGGACCCGCCATGTTCGCGATCTGATAGACCGTCGCGCCCCACGTAATTGCATTGACGAACTGCCCTTTAGGAACCAGACTGGGCAAGAGCGCGCTGGCCGCCGGTCCGCTGAACGCGCGGCCCAGCCCGATGCCTACCAGCACCGCGTAGATCGGCCAGATGGGAACGCGGCCGTTCGCCCCGGGAGCACCCGTCCCATAGAGCGCAAACCATAGCAGCGCCCCCGTACACACGGCCTGCACCGCATAGCAGACGAGAATTATCCTGCGGCGATCGAAGCGATCCGCCACATGCCCCGCCGCCAGCATAAAGAAAAGCCCCGGCAGAAAAAGCGCCAGGCCGGTGTAGCCGAGGTCGAGCGGCGAATGCGTGATCAGGTACACCTGCCAGGCTACCGCGACCGACTGCGCCTCCGCCCCAAGAATCCCCAGCAGCCGCGCCGTCTGGTACAGGCGAAAGTCCCGCGATCGAAACGCACCTGCCCGATCCTCGCCGCGCCGCGCCGTCTCCATCTGCTCCGCGACTGCTGTGCCACTCTCAGCCATGCACTATGCTTACACACCTCGCCGCAAACCCTCAGCTCCATGTACCCATGGCTTTACAGGCTTCGAAGCCGCGGGCTGGATCACTCAGGCACAAGCACATCGCTCCTTGCTTGTCATCCCGCAGGGATATGCTTTGCCTTTTGCTTTCCTACCCCGCAGGGATATTCTTTGCCTTCACCCCTGTCGCACAAACTCACAACGACCCCACCGCCACTTCAGTTGCCGAGGTAGCTCTTGTACTCGCTCTCGGTCACACCCACGCTGCGCGCCAGCTGCAGCTTCGCGGTGTTGTACTGGAAGAGCTGCTGAACCAGTTGACTTTGCGCGTTCGCCAGCGTTGCCTGCGCCTCGACCAGAGGCAGGTTATCCGTAACACCGGCCTTGAAGCGCTCCAGGCTGTCGGCCAGCTCCTGCGTCGCCAGCTCCACATTGCTCCGCGCCACCTTGACCAGATCATTTGAGCTCTGCACATCCAGCATGTTTGAACGAATCTGCTGATCGATCGTCACGCGCAGCCCATCGATCTGCTGCCGCAACGCCATCAGCTGCGCCTGCGCAACCTCCGCCTCTCCCCGAAACTGTGCCTCTTTGAAGATTGGGAAGTTCACACTGCCCTGCGCGGTGAAGACTCCGTGGTACAGGCCGGTCGTCTCGCCCAGCACACCATAAAAGCCGCCCATCGCTACCGAGGGCAGCCGTTCAAAGCGCACTGCGCGCGCCGTCTCCCGCGCCACCTCCATCTGCGCCAGCAGGCTCAGGTAGTCCTTCCGTTTCGTAAACGCATAGTCGAGCGTCATGTTCTGCGGAAGCATCGCCAGATCGGCATATGGGGCAGTATCGCTCAGCACATACTCCTGATCCGCCGGAGCGCCCATCAGCCGATTTAGCTGGATCTTATCCTTCGCGTAGACGTTCTCCTCGTTGATCAGCGTCTGCTGCTCCGTCTGCAGCTGCACCTGCGCCCGCAGCGTATCCAGATGCACACCCACCCCGGCCCGCTGCCGATCCTGAGCCTGCTCGAGGCCGATCTGGTCCGACTTCACCTGCGCTTCGAGATTGGCGATCTGCGCCGCATCCGCGAGAACGGTAAGGTACTGTCCACCCACCTGCAGAACCACGCCTCCGCGCACATTCAACGTCTGCAGGCCCGCCACCGATCTCGCCTTCTGCGATGCCCGATACAGATAATAGGCGGGAACGTTGAAGAGCTGTTGATTCAGATTAAGCTGCGCGTCGGTCACATTAACCTTAACGATCGACTTAAAGCTCGAGCCCGCCGCTCCCCCTCCCAGCTGCGCCAGCAACGGTCCCAGCGAGGTTGGCTTGAAGCCCATGGCCGCCAGGTTGATCTCCTGCGCGTTCGTATACGCCTGAAACTGCAGCGTCGGCAGCAGCGCATTGACGGCGGTCGATTGACCACCGCGTACGCGCTTTTCATTCTGGAGACTCAACGACACCTGCAGGTTCTGCCGCAAACCGCGCGCAATCGCCTCATCCAGGCTCAGCGGCAGCGCCGTTCCGCTGCCGCGCAGCACCTTCACATCGCCCGGCAAAGACCGCTCATAGGCGCTGATCGCCTCCGCCGTAGGCGCGGGCGCTGCCGGCAGAGCCGTGGCCGTCGCATTTGGCGGCGGCGTCGCGGGTGGGGCCTCCTGCGCGGCAAGCCTGCCTGCGCAGGAACACAGGGCCAGCAACCCCGTGGCCACAGCCTTTCGAAAGATTGGTCTCAATGGAGTCTCGAACACCACCTTTAGAGTGCCACACCACCGCCTGGGTTGCGGAAAAAAGCATTTCCGATGCGGATATGCCGTCGCCTCTGCCATCACCATTCCCAAACGCGAAAAGAATAGAGTCCTCTAAAAGTCACGAATTGCCCGTAAAGCGAGCCTGTCCTCGGCATCAAACTGCTCAGAAAGAGTGAGGATCATGAGCCAGCAAGCAAACATTGAAACCACAAAGAAAATGGGCGAAGCAGTCAATAAAGGAAACCTCGATGTCTTCAACGAGGTCTTTGCTTCCAACGTGAAAGACCACGACCCCGCGCCGGACCAGGGTAGCGGCCCGGAAGGATTTATCAAATTCTTCACAGCGTTCCGCACCGCCTTCCCTGACCTCAAGATCGCCGTCGAGCAGATGGTCGCCGATGACGACAACGTCGCCATCGCGTATACCGTTACCGGCACGCACCAGGGCCCGTTCCAGGGCATTCCGGCAACGAACAAAAAGATCAAGGCCCGCGGCGTTCAGATTGCTAAATTCAATAGCGACGGCAAGATCGTCGAACGCTGGGGAAGCTCAGACGAGGCCGGTATCCTGCAACAGCTTGGCGTCACCAAACCCACCAGCTCCATGAACGCGCCTCCCGCCATCTCGGCGCCGGCCTCAACCAACATCATCTAGAAGTGTTCGCAATGGGAGAGAGTTGTCCTCTCGACCGAAGTAAAACGACTTCTTCGTTTTGCGCAGTAAAGAGACCTGCAGTTTGCGCGCGTGGGCTACAATCCGGCTCACGCAAGAACGCGCTCTCAACCATGGGAGCGCGTTATTGCGGCCCCGCTGCTATCCTCCTCGTACCCGCGAGTCACCCGCCGGATACGCAGCGCGTCGGAGCCGATCGACTATTCGCCACCTCTGTTTGCACCCTTTTATTCTCGCCCTGCCTGTATTTGCCGGCACGGCAGCGGCCGCATTCGCCGCCCCGTCCGCCTGCACCAGCCTCCCGCACGCCGATCATCCCAAAGCCACGATCCATCAGGGACAGACGACCGCTGTCGTCTTCCTTCCCGACGCGAAGACCGGCTACTATCGAGCCTCCCGCTTCGATTGGGCAGGCGTCGTCCCCTGCCTCAGCTACAAGGGCCATACCTTCTTCGGCGAGTGGTTCCCCCAGTACGATCCCCTGCTGAACGACGCCATCACCGGCCCGGTTGAGGAGTTCCGTTCCGACGACGGCGCTCTCGGCTACGAGCAGGCGCGTCCCGGCGAGCCTTTCGTCAAGATCGGCGTCGGCGTGCTTCGCCGGCTCGATTCATCCCCCTACAAATTCAGCGTCACCTATCCTCTGCTCGATAGCGGCCGCTGGTCCACCACGGCCGGACCCGACCGCATCACCTTCACGCAGGAGCTGCACGCCCCGAACGGTGTGGCCTACCACTACGAGAAGGTGCTCCGCCTGGAGGCCGGTGGCAAAAGTCTGGTGCTCGAGCACACCCTGACCAACCTGGGCTCCCGCCCCATCGTGACCGACGTCTACGATCACGACTTTTACATGCTGGACGGTAGGCCGACCGGCCCCGGCATGCGGATTCACTTCGGCTTTACGCCAAAGGCCATCCCGCCTCCTACCGGCCAATCCGACGGTACGCTCGAGCCCGCGGCCGCGATCGAGGGATCGGACCTCGTCTACAAACAGCCGCTGGCACCGCATCAGACCGTGGCCAGCTATCTCGGGGGCTACGGACCGGCCGCAACCGGCTACGACATCACCTTCGCCGATACCACTACCGGCCTCTCCGTCCGCCAGACCGCCGACCGCCCCATCAGCCGCCTCTATCTCTGGTCCATCCCCACCACCGTCGCGCCCGAGGCTTACATCCACCTCAACGTGGCCGCGGGAGCCGCCGAGCACTGGACTATCCGCTACACCTTCCAGGCACCCTAGTGTCCTGAGCTTGAATTCGCTTAGTTCGAGGTTCGCCTTGTTTGAAGTTCGTCTAATAAGTTTGTCATCCTGAGCGCAGCGAACGACCTGCTCGCGCTTCGTTAAGGGCATGGCTTCAGCTATGCCATACGTGCCTTCCATGGAACGCGGCTTTAGCCGCTGAGGTCAGCTTGGTCATACTTAGGACTTGATCGGACCTTTCCTGGCGCAAAAGCGTCACACCGCGGTCGGCCGAACCCGGTAGAATGACAGCGATGCGAGTCCCCCGTCTAACCTCCATGCGCCCCTTCGCCGCCGCCTCCCTTCTTGCCGTCGCCGCCCTCTTCAGTGCTTCCCCCGCCGCTCACGCCCAGGCCCAGGCTACCGCCGTCAAGGACCCCGCGCTGCTCAGGGCTCCGGCCGGCAAACCCATGGCGATCATGGACTTCGAAGATCTGGAGTGCCCCGCCTGCTCGCACGCCTTTCCGCTCGTCCACCAGGCGGCCGACCACTACAAGATCCCCATCGTCCGCCACGACTTCCCCCTGCAGATGCATATCTGGAGCCGCGACGCCGCCATCACCGCCCGCTACATCCAAGATAAAATCTCGCCCCAGGCCGCCGAGGAGTATCGCGGAGCCGTCTTCCAGAACCAGCTCTCCATCTCCAGCAAGGATGACCTGCAGGCCTTCACCCAGAAGTACTTCCAGCAGCACGGCCGCGCCATGCCGTTCGTCGTCGATCCCACCGGCCAGTTCGCCAAGGAGGTCCAGGCGGACTACGATCTCGGCGTTCGCATCGGCCTCAATCACACGCCCAGCATCTTCGTCGTCACGCAAAAGGGCTACACCGAAGTCCTCGACGTAAGCCAGCTCTATCAGACAATCGACACCACGCAGTCCTCGCTGCCTGTCCAGACAGATACCCACGCCGCCAACTCCAAGCTGCGCCACCCCACTAGCCCGCAGCGCTAACCGTTGTAGTTAGTTTGTTGTCATCCCGTAGGGATCTGCTTCTCTATGACCACATGCCTTCGGCTAAGTTCGCGGTGAGATGTCGCCTACTCCGCCACAAACACAACGAAATAATCCTGCCCATCTGCCTTGGTGAAGTCGTACCGCTCCTTCACCTTGAAACCCGCCTCCTGCATCTCGCGCTCAACCACCGCACGATCCAGCCCATGGTCCGCGCCGTTCCCGTTCCGGTCGATGATTCCCACCCGGCCGCCTGGCTTCAGGGCCGCGCGCAGCTCCTTCATCACCGGCACCGGATGCGCGATCTCGTGATACACCTTCAGCAGCAGAGCGGCATCCACACTCCCCGGAGCCAGCTTCAGATCATCCGGTGTTCCCAGCACTGCCTGCACATTCCCTAGCTGCTCCTTCTTCGCCCGCCTCTCGATCGCCATGACCGCCTCCGGATTGATATCCTCCGCGACCACCGCTCCGCCCGCGCCGACCCGCCGCGCAGCCCGCACCGTAAACCATCCGGAGCCCGCGCCTACATCCGCGACTGACTTGCCCGGCGTGATCCCCAGCAGATCCATCACCCGGTCGATCTGCAGCCGCTTCTCCCGCCCCGGCGTCTCAAAGATCGAGAGATCGCCCGCATAGGGCGTGCTCGTCGGCCTCTGCCCCGCCGTCTGCGATGCCCCGCCTGTCTGACCGGCAGCCGCCGCCATCGCCGGTCCGCCGCCGATCCAGACCGCAAGCAAGCTCAAGCCCAGCACCGCCGCCCGCATCACCGAAACACCCATTCCCTGACCGCCCATGTCCTCGTATTCCTCCTGCCCCATCTCCTCCATGCTCTCACCCTGCAACAAGGCGTTTCTCTCCCACGAAGATTTGTCCGGAAAATATCTTCGACCGGTCCTACGCCGCGCGGAGTAGAATCCTCGCCGTCACATCAGGGCCTCCGGCCGCACACCCGAAATACAGGCGCCCGGCAGCCTTTCATGGTTCGGCACATCACCGGAGGAATGCCATGTCAGCTCATCGGTCTCGCCTCATCGCCGCCGCCCTCAGCGCGTCTCTTCTCCCCCTCGCCGCCTGCCGCCAGCACAGCCGCGACGAGACCTACTTCCTCATCTCGAACAACCTCAAGCTCCCCTACTGGCAGACCGTCAACAGCGGCTTTGAACGCGCCGCGGCCGACTACGGCGTGCACGCGCAGCTCGCCGGTCCGGACACCTACGACTCCGCCGCCGAACTCGAAGCCTTCCGCAAAGCCGTCGCCTTGCACCCCGCCGGCATCCTCATCTCCGCGGCCGATGCCTCCAGCTTCCGCCAGGACATCAACGACGCCGTCCAGGCCGGCATCCCCGTCATCACCCTCGACTCCGACGCCCCCGTCAGCCAGCGCCTCTACTTCATCGGCACCGACAACCTCGCCGCCGGCCGTCTTGGCGGCGATCGCCTCGTGCAGAAGCTCAACGGCAAAGGCAACATCGTCTTTTTCTCCATCCCCGGCCAGCCCAATCTGGATGAGCGCCTGCGCGGTTATAGCGACATCATCAACGATCACCCCAGCATGAAGATCGTCGACGTCCTCAACGTCAAAGGCGATCCCTCCATCGCCTTCGATCAGACTCGCCAGTACCTCGCCCGCACCGGACCGGCCAAGGTCGACGCCTTCGTCTCGCTCGAGTCCTCCTCCGGCCCCGCCATCGCCGAGGTCCTCAAACGGTCGAACACAACCGATCGAACCCTCATCGCCATGGACGTCGGCCCGGAGACTCTAAGCCTCATCAAAAGCGGCGCCATCGACGCCTCGGTCTCGCAGAAGCCCTGGACCATGGGCTACGTCGGCCTCAAACAGCTCGACGAGATCAACCACCACAAACCGCAGCCGTTCCAGAACAACTACGCCGTAGACTCCTTCTCACGCTACCCGCAGTTCATCAACACCGGAACCTCGCTGGTTACAAAAGACAACGTAGACATCTACATCGAAAGCGCCAACAAAGCCACCGCCCACTGAACGAGGCTCCCCAAGTCCTGATCGTCCTTCCACCAGAAGTTTGTCATTCTGAGCGCAGCGAAGAATCCCCGCACTCTGCCGCGGGCCGCGATGATCCCCGGCGCAGCCGTAAACCAGCCGCACTGAACAACGCCTACTGAATCTGCACCAGCTCCGCCCCACGATCATGCCCGCGCGTCACCGCCATCCCACCGCCCGTCGCATCCGGCCGCTGCCGCGAGCGCCAATGATCGATATAACTCACCTGGTGCACGCAGGAGATCGTGCAGTTCGGAGCGCACCCCTTCTCCGTTAGAAACTCGCGCTTAACATCCGCGGTCGTATACCCCGCCAGCGGCACACCCGGATACCCCCGCTGCTGCGAGCAGTAGTGCACCAACCCGTTCTCGCAGATGTACAGGTAGCGCCCGCCCGCCCGGCATCGCCAGTCGTTCGGCTCGCCATTCGCGATCGCCTCCTGAAACTGGTTGAATCGCGAATAGCTCCGCCGCGTCAGCTTTCGCACCCGGTCCCACACCGCCCGCTCCTCGCCGCCCAGAGGCTTCAGCTGCCCGCTTCCATCGTGAATGATCCCGATCGTCGACGAGAACCCCAGCCCCAGCGCCCGCTTGGAGATCGTGTACGCATCTTCCGGGTTCGCAACCCCTCCGCCCACCACGGAGTTGATGTTCACATGGAACTCCGCATGCTCGGCCAGCATCCTCAGCTTCGCGTCCAGCACCTTCAGGCTCTTCTTCGAGACCGCGTCCGGCATCACGTTGTCGATTGAGATCTGCATGTGATCGAGCCCCGCCCGATTCAGCCGCTCAATCCGCTCCGGCATCAGGAAGTATCCGTTCGTGATCATGCCTGCGATCGCGCCCGTCCTGCGAATCCGCGCAATCACCCGGTCCAGCTCCGGATGCAGCAGCGGCTCGCCGCCCGAGATCGTAATCACGCTCGTGCCCAGCCGACCGAGATGGTCGATCCGCCGCTCCATCTCTTCAATCTCCACCGGCTGCGATACATCGTCGAACTCATTGCAGTAGGTGCACGCCAGATTGCACCGCCGCATCGGCACAATGTGCGCCATATACGGGTGCCCGGTCGAGGCCAGCGCCGACCCGATCGAGCCCAGCTCCCGCAGCCGCCGCGCCACCTTCTTCCATCGCCCGCGCGCCGTCTTTCTCCGCCCCCGCACGATCGTTGCCGCCGCCGCTGCCGTCTCACTCGCCATATCACCTATCAGTATAAAGAACCGCTTCCTTCTCAGCCGAAACACATTCCCCGCAGAAGCCGCCTCCCGACCGAAGCGCACCTCCCCAAAGAAGCCGTCATCTCGACCGAAGCGCACCTCCCCAAAGAAGCCGTCATCTCGACCGAGCAACCGGGGTCCCCAACGAGCGTCTTTGCTCGATGGGGTGGAACGCGAGCGGAGAGATCCCCGCATTCCACACGGCCTGCTATAAACCATTAATCGCCTTCTCCGAAAGTGAGACAAGCCCGTGCGCCCCTGGTTTCCCGCCTCCGTCCTCGCCGCAACCCTTCTCGTCATCCCATCCAGCCTGCGGAGCCAGACCCCCATACAAACCAGCGCCTTCACCAACAACCTCATGCCCGAGCCCGCCTCCCTCACCCCCGGCGACGGCTCCTTTCCCCTCACCTCATCCCTCACCGTCGCACTCACCGGCGCAGGCAGCCCGCGCCTCGAGGCCGCTACCCTCCGCACCCTCAAGCGCCTCGAAGACAAGACCGGCCAGCCCCTGCCCCGCTCTCTCAGCACTGCCTCTACCGGCACGCTCTCAATCAACATAGCCGCCGACCCACCCCTCCAGACCATCGACGAAGACGAGTCCTACACCCTCACCATCACCTCCTCCGCCATCACCATCAAAGCCCCCACCACCACCGGTGCCCTGCACGCCCTCGAAACCCTCCTTCAGCTCGTTCAACCAGCCCAGACCTCCAGCGCTGGATTCATCCTGCCCGCCGTCACCATCACCGATAGCCCGCGCTTCCGCTGGCGCGGCCTCATGATCGACTGCGCCCGCCACTTCGAGCCGCTGGACGTTCTCAAGCGCAATCTCGACGCCATGGCCGCCGTCAAGCTCAACGTCTTCCATTGGCACCTGGTCGACGACCAGGGCTTCCGCATCGAATCGAAGCTCTACCCTAAACTCACCGGCCTCGGCTCGGACGGCCTCTTCTACACGCAGGAGGACGCCCGCGAGCTCGTCCGCTACGCCCGTGATCGCGGCATCCGCGTCATCCCCGAGTTCGAGATGCCCGGCCACTCCGCCGCCTGGCTCTTCGCCTACCCCGAGCTCGCCTCCGGCACCACCCCCACCGGCATCCGCCGCGAGTTCGGCATCTCCGACTTCGCCATGGACCCCACCCGCGACGAGACCTACAAGTTCCTGACCCGCCTCCTCACCGAAATGACCACCCTCTTCCCCGACCAGTACCTCCACATCGGCGGAGATGAGGCCCCCGCGCCCGACTGGAAGTCGAACCAACGCATCCTCGCCTTCATGAAGGCTCACACCCTCAAGGATAATGACGCCCTCCAGGCCTACTTCAACACCCGCGTCCTCAAGATCCTCACCGGCCTCCATCGCCGCATGGTCGGCTGGGACGAGATCTTCAACCCCGCCCTCCCCAAGGATGTCGTCATCCAGTCCTGGCGCGGCGAGGCCTCCCTCGCCAAGGCCGCGCAGCAGGGCTACCAGGGCGTCCTCTCCGCCCCCTACTACCTTGACGCCATGAAGCCTGCCGGCGTCCACTACCTGGCCGATCCCATCCCCGCCGCCACCACTCTCACACCCGGCCAGCAAAAGCTTATCCTCGGCGGCGAGGTCGCCATGTGGGCCGAGCAGCTCGACGGCCACACCATCGACTCCCGCATCTGGCCGCGCACCGCCGCCATGGCCGAGCGCTTCTGGTCCCCTCAGTCCCTCACCAACGTAGACGACATGTACCGCCGGCTCGAACCCGTCTCCCTCGAACTCGAAGCCCTCGGCCTTCACCACATCTCGGCCGAAGCCGCCGGCCTGCGTGAGCTCGCCGGCACCGATCGCATTACCGCCCTCCAGACCTTCGCCGAAGCCTTCGAGCCCGTCAGCTTCCACGAGCGCTACCAGCAGCAGCACACCTCGCAGCTCACTCCCCTCACCAGCTTCGTCGACGCTGTCCGCCCCGACCCACCCATCCGCCATCGCCTGGAGCTCGCCACCCGCACCTTCCTCACCGATCCGCACGGCTCCTCAGCCCAGGTCATTGCCGCACGCCAGCAACTCAACACCTTCTTCCAGTCCATCGGCACCTCAGTCCCCGAGGTGAAGCAGCAGATGCTCCTCGCCCCGCGCCTGCAGGCCATCCAGCCGCGCATCGACCAGCTCCCCGCCCTAACCCTCGCTGGCATCGAGGCCACCCTCTATCTCAGCTCCAACACCCCCGCCCCCACCGGCTGGAAGGCCAAGAACCTAGCCCTCGTCGAAGCCGCAAAGCAGCCCGGAGCCATCGTCCGCTTCACCTTTCTCCAGCCCCTGACCGACCTCATCAACGCCACCCCCGAAACCAAATAACAGAGCGCCCTGCTAAAGGGCACACAACCCGGTTCACGAGTTGTCATGGTTCACGAGATATCAGCTTACGAGTTGTCATTGCTACGAGGTGCCATTACTCAGAGTTGTCATTGTTACGAGTTGCCATAAACTAATCTGTCATTCTGAGCGCAGCGAAGAATCCCCGCACCTTGCCTCGGTCTCCAACTCACCAACCGGGAGCGCACAACAAACTTCTCTGCCGGCAGAAGCCCACCTCACTCCACTATCCTCTCGGCCGCATAACCCGCCCCATACCGCCGTCATCTCGACCAAAGCGCAAAGCGCGCAATGGAAAGACCCCTGTATCACTCTCCTTACCAGAGCCACAAAAAAGGACCGGAAAACATCTCCGGTCCTTCTTTGCCTTCCTGTTTGCTCTTCTATCTTTACTTTCCCGTCATGCCGTATTGCCACCCACCGAACCCGCCTTCAGCTCCTACGAGCGAAGAATCGGAAACGGCACAGGCTCCACCTTCTTCACCGCCCCCGGCAGAAACGCCCGCTTCGCCTTCTGCCACGTTCGTCCCACCCGGTCCGACGCCATAAAGATCTGCCCAGCCGTAAGCTTTCCGACCACCGGAAAGTGTCCCACCGCCGCCAGCCCCATCGACGCAATGCAGCCGCACTGCGAGCAGTCCGGGTCGCCGCCAAACTGGCACGGCGTAATCTGCGTCGTCAGGTCGGCCGAGATCGTCTGCGTCGTCCGCGCGAAGATGCACTCCTCCGGACTCTGCGGCGGCGTCGCAATCTCCTTGATCACGCGCTCCTGCATATCCAGCTTCGGATACAGCACCCGCAGCCGAAACAGCTCCTGCATGACCTCCGACCGTTGCGCCGGCGAGAGAATCTCCACATCCGTAGCTCCCCGCTGCGGCGTAAACAGGCTGAACCACACCTTGTTGACCTGCGGCCGCGCGCACCAGAACTCCAGAAACTCCTCCAGATACCCCGGCCGCGACGCAATCTGGCTCGTGACCGTGCTGTGAATCGTGATCTTCGCATCCACGATATTCTTCAGGATTCGTTCGTACGTCGCCGGCGCCCGCCGCACATCATGCTCCGGCTGCAACCCATCGATCGACACCACCACACTCACCAGCGGCATCTTGGCCCACGCCGCCGGAATCACCCGAAACGCACTCGTCACCACCTGCGTGTGCACGCCGCGCGCCACCATCTGCGGCAGCAATTGCTCAAGCTCGCGATACCGCACCAGCGGATCGCCGCCGACGATGGACACATGCAGCGGCCTGATCTCGTCCACCACCTTCAACACATTCCGCACCAGCTCATCGCCCTTGAAGTCCGAGAGCTCCTTCAGCTTCGTCTCACCTCCCAGATGCCCCGCCTCAAACGCATAGCAGCCCGGGCACCGCAGCGGGCACTCCTTCGTAATCTCGACTGAAAGTGATGGCGGCCGGCCCGCCAGAATGCTTCCCCACGCCTTCACTACCTCTGATTTCTTCATACCGTCCTTCGGTCGTTCTAATTCGGGTCATGGTGAGTGGAGGCAAGCTACAGTGCCCCCATTATAGGCAGCCCCCACCAAAGCCGTGCCGCTCCTTCTTTCTCACCCCGGCAGTCGTCACAAGCCGCCCGGGATCCTTCCCGTACCCGCCTCTTGAATTTGAACCGTTGGATCACCGGCACCGCAGTCAGAAAGCCCGCGGCCCTGCCTTACTTTGCCTCGCTCGCCGTCCGCGCCGCCGCGAACTCATCCCCCGGCAGCCACTCCACCGCACTCTTCGCCGTCAACACCCGCCATCCCAGGTCCATGCCGAACCGCGCCAGCTTCGCGTTCCCGGCAAAGTCCATATCGGGCGTGTAGTTGTCGGAAAAATTATGGTAGCGATGCTCGTTATAGTCCTTCTCCTGCGCAACGCCCCATGCGGCATCGTGCCCCTCGAACTTTGTTCCCGTATCGATCGAGAACGCCGGAATCCCAACGCGCGACAGGCTGAAGTGATCCGACCGGTAGTAGCTCCCCGCCTCTGGCCGCGCATCCGGCACAATCTTCAACCCAAACTCCTTCGCCGTTTCCTTGACCGTGGAGTAGATCGTCGTCCGCTGCGCCCCGTTCACGTTGATCTCCTCCGGAACCCCCACCGGCAGGATCATGTCATAGTTCAGATCGAGCGAGATCGCTCGCGACGGCACCGGCGGATGCTGCCCAAGGTACTCACTCCCCAGCAGCCCCTGCTCCTCCGCCGTCACCGCCGCAAAGATCACGTCGTGCGCTAGGCGCACGCCATTCCCGCCTGGCGGCGTCACGCTCATCCCCGCCCACGCCCGCGCCTCCTCGAGCAGTATCCCGCAGCCCGTCCCGTTATCCGCCGCGCCGTTGTACACATTGTCCCCGGCCATCCCTGGCACAAACCCCAGGTGGTCGTAGTGCGCCGTATACATCACAGCCTGCCCCTTGCCGCCATCCGCGCCCGGCAATATGCCCACCACGTTCGCGCTCTCAAACGGCCGCACCACACTCTCGACATGCGCCTTCAGGTTCACCGGCAACTCTTGAGCTTTGAAACCCTTTCTGCCGGCGGAATCGATAAGCGACTCGAACGATGGTTGATCTATCACTGGACCGCCGTTGCCACTTCGTTTGACCGCTTGTATAACGGCCTGCTTCTCGCGTTCTGAAACCGTCGCATCGACCTGAAGCACCGGCGTAACAGCCACTGCGGTCAATGAGTGTGTCAGGCCTTCCAGGCTGATCGGCCTTCCATCCTTTTCCAGGTGACCGCCCGGGTGCACTTTCACGATCGTGCTATTCGAATATCCCGTGCCCTCGCGTGTAAGTCCCGCCGCCGCAAAGAGCTTCTTCGCCACATCTAGTTGAATCCAGCTCGCCGCCTCGAGCTTCGGATTCTTGTCCTCCGCCAGATACGTCTTCTCGCTCGTATTCGAGTTCTTCACCACGTCCCAGCCATAGCTCGCCAGGTCCGTCCGGTGAATAATCAGCGCGCCCACCGCCCCCTGCCGCGCCGCCTCCTCAAACTTGTACGTCCATCGCCCGTAGTACGTCAGCGCCTTGCCGCCAAAGAACTTTGGATCGTCCGACGGCGGATCACCCACGATGCACAGCACCACCTTGCCCTTCACATCCACGCCCGCATAGTCGTCCCAGCCAAACTCCGGCGCCTTCACCCCATACCCCACAAACACAATCGGCACGTTGAAGTCCGCGACCGCGCCTAGCGCCTGGTCGCTCACCGTATAGTCGTCGCCATACACCAGCGGAATCGGCTCCTTCCCCTTCGGTTCGAGCACGTAACTCGCCTTTCCCGCCGCCACCTTCATCCCGACAAACTTCACCTGCTGCAGATACGTGCCGTTGTCTCCGCCCGGCTTTAGTCCGTCCAGCGCAAACTGCGTCGCCATATACTTCGCGGCAATCTCCGCTCCACGCAGCCCCGGCCCGCGCCCTTCCAGCAGATCGTCCGCCAGAAACCGCACATGCGCCCGTATCCGCTCTGCATCAATCCCCTGCTCGGCCGTCTTCACCGCGGCCGGCGCCGCCTGCGCTCTCGCCTGCGCCGCCAAACCAATCATCGCGCCCACACCGAAGCCCACCCAAACCATAGTCTTCGCAGCTCGCATCCACTCTCCCGATCAGGCCGGTTCAATAAACCTGTGTACGACCCAACTTACCTCATCGGCAAGAAACGCAAACCGACATTCGCAGTTCTATCCAGATCTCTCTAGTTGTCATTCATCCCTCAGTTGTCATTTATCTTTTGGTTGTCATTCTGAGCGCAGCGAAGAACCTGCTTCTCGCTTTTGCTTTTGCTTGTCATTCTGAGCGCAGAACCCCCCGTATCTCGCTTTACATAACTGAGCGCAGCGACGTACATCTCCACCCACCCGCCTACAGCAGATCCATCCCCGCCAGCCGCGCCTCACC
>CAXTRT010000044.1:0-34027 GCA_964246835.1 uncultured Acidobacteriaceae bacterium
GATCCGGGACAGGAACTGCTCGGAAAGCTTGCGGAGAGCACGGGTGGACGGGTGTTTACGGTATCGCGCGCGCTGGGGCTGCGGGAGATCTATGCGGAGATCGCGCAGGATCTGCGGCTACAGTATGAAGTCGGGTATACGCCGCCGGCGGACGTGCAGCCGAACAGCTATCACCGGCTGGAGCTGCGGGCGAAGGATAAGAAGCTGCTGGTGCAGGCGCGGAAGGGCTTCTTCGCGCAGCCGTAGAGGGGGTTGGAGAGGTCTACAGGAAGAGCGGGCCGCTCTTCCTGTAGACGGACCTGACGTCAGCGTCCGCGGCCACCGCCGTGAAAGCCACCGCCTCCGCCGCCGCCGTGATAGCCGCCCTGGGCGCCGGCCCAGTGCTCCCGGCCGGCATCATGACCGGCGTCTCCGATATGGCCCTGATAATCGTGCGCTTCGTTGGGATGGAAGTGATTGAAGGCCTGCTCGCCGCGCTCCGGGTAGGGACCGGCGTAGCCGTGGCGGGAGTCATAGCGATTATCAACGTGGCCATAGAAACCGCGGGGGCCGTGAAACCAGGGACCCGCGCCGATAAAGACTCCGCCATTGAACCAGTCCGGTCCATAGTACCCATACGGAGAGCAGGTGTACGGAGCGTAGTCGTAGTAGCCGTACGGGCAGGCAGGCGCGGGACCGATGTTGACAGAGATCTGTGCCGGGGCCACCGCCGCGCCGTGCACCAGGATGGCTGCGAACGGGGTGAGAACAAGGGCTTTCCAGTGAGACATACACTCCTCCGTGATCCTGCCTATAGGAGCCTTTCCCCGGTGGGAACGTTGTGTCGAGCCGTTACGCTCTCTGCACAACGCTCTTGATCCACCGTCTCTTGGGAAGGGCTGCCATAGGTTTAGCGGGATTCGCGTGTGGGCGACCAGCGGATGCCGCCGTTGAAGGTCTGGCGGTAGAACTCGCGCTGTACGGGGTAGATGGTGCTGCCGTTATAGAAGCCGAAGACCTCATTGGTGAGGTTGAGAGCGGAGGCCACGAAGGAAAAGCCCTTAGGCAGCTTGTAGGTTCCCTGGAGGTCTACCTGGAAGTGCGAGTAGAAGTAGTTGTCGCCGGTGGGGCCCTTGGGACCGCCGCCGGATACGGGGTTGATCGGGCTCTGCGCTCCCTGGCCGTTCGAGACGATGGGGCCGGAGTTATCGGTGGTGTACTGGTAGGCGGCGATATTGGCCTGGTTGTAGGTGGCTCCGAGGCGGACGGAGAGGTTGCCTTTGTCGTAGGTGGGGCTGAAGTTGAAGCTGTTGGGAGCCTGGCCGATGAGGGCCGGATTCGCGCCTTCAGGGCCGCGATTGGGACCGCTGATCTGGCCGGGCTGGATGACGGCGGGATCGATGTAGGCCGGAAACTTCGCTTGGGACGCGGTATAGCCGTAGTTGGCGGAGACGCCGAAGCCGTTCAGCATTCCGGGCAGATAGGTGAGGCGCTGCTGGTAGGCGATCTCAAAGCCGTAGACGTAGGCGCTGCCGGCATTGACAGTCTGGTTGAGATAGTACGGCAGATCGTTGCCGGTGAGAGGGTGATTGGCCGGAACCAGGGTCTGGGTAGGAAGGATGGGATTGCTGAGATTCTTATAGAAGAAGCCTGCCTGAAGGAGACCGGTATGGGGTAGGTTGTTCTCGTAGAGGACGTCGATATTATCGGCGTACTCGGCGCGAATGTTGGGATTGCCCTTGCTGACGGTTGTGCGGGCCGAGCCGCTGCTGGTAACAGTTTGGAAGGGGATGAGATCGCTGAACTGCGGGCGGGAGAGACCGCGGCCGTAGACGACGCGGATGCCCTGGGTCGGGGTCAGGGCGTAGCGGAGAGAGCCGCTGGGGAGAACGTCGAGATAGGAGTACTGCACGCGGATGGGCGTCGTGCCGACGTACCGCGTAGGGTTGCTCTCGCCGTCGTAGCCGAGATTGTTCTCGCTGGTGTTCTCAAAGCGCAGGCCAAGCACCAGACGGAAGCGGCCAAGGTCGGTCGTGTTCATGATGTAGCCGGCCGAGACCTTTTCAATCTGATTGAAGGAGTTGCCAACGATCGTATTCGCTGGGTCCAGGGCCTGCCCGGGAAAGGAGAGAACCTTGCCATAGTCGACTGCCGGGCCGAACTTATAGTTGCCGCCGTAGTAGCCGGGATCAGAGAAGGAGTTGAGGAAGTTGGACTGGGCGAGCGACGGATCGGCGGCGTTTGCGGCGGTAGGAAGGAAGCTCTGCGTGTTCTGGTTGACGAACTTGTGGATGTTGCGGAAGCGACCCCCAAACTCAAAGGCGCTGGTGTGGCCTGCAAGCTTATACGGCGTTTCAAGCGAGGCGCCAAAGCCCAGATCCACCTCGGGGTTGTAGAAGTACTGCACGCTCTGGCCGGTGTAGAAGTACTTTGTGGGATCGAAGATGTTCTGGCCATCCTGCACGTTGATGTGCGGGGTGAGCGGATGCGAGACATCAAGACCATATGTGATGGCGTTGAGCGTGTTACCGGTTCCCTGGGGCGAGAAGTGCGCGGTCGCGTAGCCGTTATCGCGGGTGCGGCCGACCGAGGAGTCGACATCCCAGGAGAACAACGACTGCCGGACGACATGGCGGCCGCCGAGCTGCAGACCGCCAATATCCTGTACGGGCCGGCGGCGCAAGGCGGAGAAGGAGATGCTGCCGTCGTTGCCGCCCTGATACTGGCTGGTGAAGCTGTTGATCGCGGGCGAATAGATCCAATCGTCGCCGAAGTTATTGAAGTGCGAGTAGAGGGCTTTGAGGTAGATGCTTGAGGTATCGCTGAAGCGGTAGTCGAGGGTGCCGCCGAAGCCCTGGCGATCGCGGAAGTACTTATAGTCGCGCAGGTCATAGGTGCCGGCGAGCGCGGGGCCAGGCTCGACGTCGTTGATGCCGCGGCCGTTGTAGTCGTAGGAGCCGGAGCCGAGCAGGCCGAGCTTGTGATTGGCGAGGAAGCGCTTGCCGAGTGTGCCGTCGAACTGATCGTTGCCGATGCCGCCGAGGATGGGATTGTAGCCGCCGAGCGCCTCAAAGCCGATCGTCGGGCGATCTTCAGCGCTCTTGGTGCGGAGATCGACCGAGCCGCCGATGCCGTCGCCTTCCATATTGGCCTGAAGGGTCTTGTTGATCTGCACGGACTCGACGAGATCGGCGGGAATGATATCGAGCTTGATCTGCCGCACGGTCTCGGGCGAGGCCATGTTGACGCCGTCGAGCGTGATGTGGGTGAGACGGGGCTCGGTGCCGCGGATCTTGACGTACTTGCCCTCGCCCTCGTCGCGCTCGAGGGTGACCGACGGCAGGCGGCCGATGGCGTCGGCGATGTTGGCGTTGGGCAGGCTGGTGATGACGTCGGCGGGCAGGACGTTGATGATGTTGTCGGCGTTGAAGGTGCGGTTGATGGCCTCGATCTCGCCGCCCTGGCGGCCGGCGTAGACGTCTACATTCTGGGTGCTGGAGGCGACGCTTAGGGTGGCGTCGAGCCGCGCAGCCTGCCCGGCGACCACCGTGCTCGAGCCGGAGAAGGCCTTGAAGCCGGAGTAGGAGAC
The DNA here is from genome assembly GCA_964246835.1 of uncultured Acidobacteriaceae bacterium. Classification (GTDB taxonomy): domain Bacteria; phylum Acidobacteriota; class Terriglobia; order Terriglobales; family Acidobacteriaceae; genus Edaphobacter. The sequence goes on from CAXTRT010000044.1 coordinate 3,569, forward strand.
CTCCACTGTGTAGTCGCCGGCGGCGACTCCGAGGACGGTGAACTGTCCGGAGGCGTCGGTCGTGGCCGTCGCGCTGCCGGGGTTGAGGGTGACGCGCGCACCCTGCAGCGCGGCTCCGGCGGCATCGACGACGGTGCCGGTGAGCGTGCCGCGGCCAGTCTGGGCGCTGGCGAAGGGGGCACCGGCAGAGAGGACAAACGGGGCAACGGGAAGAACGACCGCGAGAACGGCGCGCCTGGCTAGCATAGGACTCCTGGGAAGACCGCGAATACGGGTGCAGGTCTGCCGTGTTGAAGCGGTGGCAGGTGTCTGACCCTGAGGAGACGCTACGGGGCGATCATTTCACTGCGGTGAACCCTGTGTTACAGAATCTTCAATCTGCCACGCAAGTGACTTTGTTTCATGAAGATGTGCAAAACTACGCACAGATATATTTCCGCCACCGCCTAATCCTTAAGCGTTTCTTAATGCTCGTGTACTAGCAGATTTCGCGGCATGTATGACGACGAAGAAAGTAGATTCTCCCGCAGTAAGGCCGCTTACTGGCCGGTGGCGGCGCGTTCGGTTTGGAGAGGTGCAGGGGTCGAGCTTGAGAGCGAGCCGATGTAGCGGGCGACGCCTTTGTAGAGGCTCTCGGCGACGCGCTGCTTGTAGTCGGGCTGGCGAAGCTGGGCGGCGTCGCGGGGGTTGGTGACGAAGGAGATCTCGGCAAGGATGGAGGGCATGTTGGCGCCGATGAGGACGACGAAGGGGGCTTTCTTGACGCCGCGGTCTTTGATTCTGCCGCCGCTGCCGGAGTCCACGCTGACGCGGGTGTTTTCGGGGGCGCGGGCGAGGCCGGCGTAGAGCGAGCCTTCGACGTCGGTAGCGAACTCGCGGGACTCGGCGATCTTGTCTTTGAGGGTGATCTTGCGGACGAGGTCCGAGAGCTGCGAGACGGACTGGCCGGAGACGGCGTTTTCGCGGGCGGCGACCTCGAGGGCGTCAGCCTGCTGGGTGAAGTTGAGGTAGTAGGTCTCGACGCCGCGGGCGGAGGCGTCCGGCGAGGAGTTGGCGTGGATCGACAGGAAGAGGTCGGCCTGGGCCTTGTTGGCGATGGCGGTGCGGGTCTCGAGCGGGATGAAGGTGTCGTCGGAGCGGGTGTAGATGACCTCGGCGCCAAGCTTGTCGTGAAGCAGCGCGCCGAGGCGGAGGGCGACGTCAAGCACGACGTCTTTTTCCTGCAATCCATCGACGCCGAGGGTGCCGGAGTCATGGCCGCCGTGGCCGGCATCAATGACGATGCGATTGATCTTGAGGCCGAGCGCGCGGACGAGCGAGGTCTGGCCGTCGGCGGTCTTGAGCGCGGCGGCGCGGGCTGGTGTGGCGGGGTCGCCGATGGCGTGGGTGTCAGCGGCGGCGAGGATCTTGCTGCCTTTCTTGCCGGACTTCCTAGCGGAGGCTACGGCGCGGGCGGTGGTGGCGGGGTTAGGGTCGCCGACGACGCGGGCGTCGGCGGGGGTGCGCGTTGCGGTGGATGGAGATGCAGGTCCCGCCACTCCCCCTTCGACTCGCGATGCTCGCTCAGGGTCCGGTCGGGATGACAGATTTGTGGTTAGAAGGTTCGGTGCTGCGGTGGCCGGCTGCTGAATGCGACTGGCGTTGTTTGCGGAGGCGGTGCTCGAAGGCTGGCTGGCGGGGAGCGTCGATGCCGTGTCGGTGGGGCGCTGCTGCGTGATTTCGGCGGAGCGGTCGCGGCCGGCGACAGTGGCGGCAATGGGTTGCGAGGTGGGGGTGCTGGTGGCGTCGATCTTGCCGGGCTGGTTCGAGAGATTATTGACGTCTGTCGGGCTGCCGGCGTGCATGGCGTGGGTGTTGGGGACGGCGGCCGACCGCGGCGCGGGAGAGTCGATCGACGCGAGCTGCTGCGGGGCGGCCGCCTTCGACCTGCCGTGGATGTCGATGATGAGGCGGTAGGGGTTTGGCAGCAGGAAGGCGGAATATTCGGTGACGTCGTTGACGTCGAGCACGATACGGGCGACATCGGGCGCGGACTGCGAGACGCGGATGCGCTTGAGGAAGCCGTCGTCGGTGACGGCGAAGGATTTGCCGACGAGATCGCCGGCGAGCCTGGCGCCGTGGAGATCGAAGAAGATGCGGTCGGGCGCGGGGACGCGGGCGGCCTCGTACTCGACCTGGTCGCCGAGATCGATGGCAACGCGGGTATAGGACGCCGTGGACCAGTGGCGGATGCCGGAGACACTGGCAAGCGGGCCGGAGCGGTGGGCGATCTGGCGTGGCGGCGGCAGCGCGGTCGTGCCCTGGTCGGCGACGGTGGTGGCGCGGCTGCCACCATCGGCGGCCGAGCGGGTTGCGATGCCGGCGTCGCCGGCGTGTTGCGGGCGGACGATGGGAGCGGCGGGCTGTGCTGGATATTGGGCTGGGGGCTGTGCGATCTGTCCGGTGCCGGCCGCCTGCCCGGCGCCGGGGGTCTGGACGCCCGCGGGCTGAACGGCGGAGCGGGGATCGCGAGCCGTCGCGGTAGGAACGCTGCCGGCCGCGAGGTTGGACGTGCCGGCATGCTGGCGGTTGCTGAGCGAGGCTAGGCCGGCCTGGGCCTGCTCGGCGAGCGCGCTCTTCGGGTAGGACTTCAGCAGGAGCTGGTACTTCTCGCGGGCGAGCGCCGCGTCGTGCAGGTCGTTTTCGGCGATCTGGCCCTCGGCGAGCAGGGCTCCGGTGCGCAGCGAGCTGGTGGGGTACTGGGTGCGGAGGAACTCGTACTGGCCGAGGGCCGCCTCGAAGCTGCGGCGATCGTGCAGGTCGCGGCCGGATTCAGCAAGCAGCTCGGCGACGGCGTTGATGGCCTCGGGCGCGTGCAGGTCGCGCGGGTTGTCGTGGTAGACGGCGCGAAAGCGATCCATGACGCGGGTGTACTCGGGGCGCGTGCGGGCGAGCTCGGGGGTGGCCTCAAAGGCATCGCGGGAGCGCTCGGCGGCCTCCCACGGTGTAATGGCGGCGGCATGGGCGCGGCGGTCGAGATCGTGGGCGGCCCGCGCCGGATGCGTTACCGGGTGGGCGACGGCGGCGTAGGCCTGCGCGGCGAGCAGCGCTGGCTCCAGACACATGGCGGCAAGCGCGAGCGCGGAGGTGGCGCGGCGGAGCGACGGCTTCGGCGTGCAACGGCCCGGGATGCGAGGGGAGGCCATACCACTCTCAGGGTAAGCGGGCGCGGGGCGGATGGATAGGGCGGTTCGAGTGGGGGATATGCGCGGATACCCCTGTGCGGACGATGGAGGGTCACGGCGTTGCAGAGGAAGGTTCCGGAAGATGGCTCCCGTTCTTCCAACGATCGACAATCCCCTGAGTTGCTGACCAACGCTCCAGAGGGTTGTTTTTCAGAACAAGGAAACTGGCCTCAGAGCCGGGCGTCAGGGTGCCAATCTTCCGGCGGGGAAAGATGTCGCGGTCCGTCGTCTCTGTGCTGAGCCGGAGCAGCTCGGCGCTGGACCATACACCGAGGCTGGCGAGATAGTCGAGTTCGTGCTGCGAGTCTGAGCCGTAACTGTCCGAGCCGACGAGAAGCGGCACGTGAGCGTTACGAAGTCGCCGCAGTGTTTCGATCTGCAAAGCGCGCGTTGCCGCTTTGTCTTCGTCGCTGCGATTGTAGAAGCTGTTGTCGCACACACTCGCCGTGGCAATGATGCGCACATGATGCGCAGCGGCAAGGCTGATATCGTCGTCGGCCAGTCGGTACGTCTTCGGGTCTTCCTTTGCACGTATGCAGTAGCCGGGCAAGTGTGCCATCTCATCGACACCCGCCTGGAGAGCGGTACGGAAGTCAGCTTCCGTATCGACGTGGGCAACGACCTTCATGTGCGCTGCGTGCGCCCGGACCACAATGGGGCGCACCATCGCTGGATGCAGCCCGATGTGGTCAACCTTGTCGGTCTGCGCGCGTCGTGCCAGATCCTCTTCAGAACGGGTCAGGTAGACCTTGATGAGATCGGGCTTGCCGGCGAGGATCTTCGGCCACTTTTGCTGGAGTTGCTCGGGGGTGTCGATGACCCAGTAGGCATCGCCCTCGCGACGAGACGAGGCACGAATTCGCTGGACGTAGTCACTGGGTCTGGTGCTTCCATACAGGCCAAGTGTAAGCGCCTCATAGACCTCTTTTGGATGACCCTGATCGCCGGTGAGACCACCATGGGCGTACGTGACATCGACGCTGTCAGGCCGATTAACCAGAGGCCGAACCTGAGCGGAGCTGGAGGCCGGCTCGGTCACACCCTGCGCGTAGAAAATACCGTCATGAAGATAGGTGGCAATTTCAGTGTGTGCGGTGCGCAGACTCGAAAAGTTGTGCTCGTGGGCGTCTCCGAAGGGCGGGATAACAAAGCCACCGTGAAGATCAATGGTCTGGGTGACCGGCTCATCAGTGCTATCCGCGAGAACACCATGAACGCTGTATACGGTGTGGCCGCGAAAGCCTGTGCCATCAAACCAGCGGCCATTTGTGAAGGAGATCACCGGCAGCGTTGCGGTCGGCACGAGCGAGGGGGTTTGAGCAAGCACGGACGAGACCAGGGTGAGGAAGGCTGCGATAGAACAGCGGCGTGCAGACATGCGTAGTCCTCATACTCTGGCATTTGGCGCGGGGATGACCTTGCATTAAATGCGAGAAGTCTACAGCATCGCCGTCAGTTCAGCAGCGAGCGAAGAGTCTCCGGGGCTTTGGCGAGCGCGGCGTCGAGGGAGCCGGGATCGTTGCCGCCGGCTTCAGCGAGGTCGGGGCGGCCGCCGCCCTTGCCGCCGACGAGCGGGGCGAGCTGGGCGACGAGCTTGCCGGCCTGGATGCGGGCAGTGAGGTCCTTGGTCACGCCGACGACGAGTGAGACTTTGCCATCAACTGTGGTCCCGAGAATGACCACACCGGAGCCCAGCTTGAGGCGCAGGTCGTCGACCAGCGTGCGGAGCTGGGACTTGTCGACGCCGTCGACTCGCCGGGCAAGGAGCTTGATGCCGCCGACGTCGATGGCCGACTGGGCGGCGTTGGCGGTCGATGCCGCGGCGGACTTGAGGCGGAGCTCGTCAAGCTCGCGGCGGAGGCGTTTGAGCTCGTCATCGGTGGCGGTGAGGCGGGCCTGCAGGGCCTCGGCCGGAGTCTGGTCGGGCGATCCCGCGAGCTGGGCCGCGATGCGGGCGACCTCGGCGTCGCGGCGAAAGCTGGCCAGCGAGGTGACGCCGGTGATGGCTTCGACGCGGCGGACGCCGGAGGAGACGCTGGATTCGGCGGTGAGCTTGAGCAGGCCGATCTCGCCGAGAGCGGTGGTGTGGGTGCCGCCGCAGAGCTCGATCGAGAAGTCGCCGATGCGCACGACACGCACGCGGTCTCCGTACTTCTCGCCGAAGAGCGCGGTGGCGCCGAGGTCGTTAACGGCCTCGTCGATGGGGACGTCAACGAGCGTCTGGACAGGGGTGTTGGCGAGGATCTGCTGATTGATGATGTCTTCAACCTGCTGGAGCTCGGGCTCGGCGACCTGGGTGAAGTGCGAGAAATCAAATCGTAACCGGGAGCGATCGTTAAGCGATCCGGCCTGCTTGACGTGGGTGCCGAGCACCTCGCGCAGCGCGGCCTGGAGGAGGTGGGTGCCGGTGTGGTTGCGCATGGTGGAGCGGCGGATTTGCGCGTCGACTACGGTGTCGACGAAGTCGCCGACAGCGAGGGTCTCGCGGGCGATGACGCGATGGGCGAAGACGCCGGCGATGGGCTTGGCGCAGCCGGACACATCGGCGACGATGGTGCTGTGGTCGGCTGCGGTCAGGGTGCCGACGTCGCCGACCTGGCCGCCAGAGTCGGCGTAGAAGCTCGTTGCATCCAAGACCGCCTCGCCGGACTCGCCGGGCGCAAGCGCGGGGACGCCGATGCCGTCCTTAACCAGGGCGAGGATGCGGGCGCCGTCGAGGCGGGTTGCGGTGTAGCCTTCGAACTCGGTCTTGGGGAGATCGCGGTAGACGGGCGCGGCGGACTTCTGCGAGCCGCCCTTCCAGGATGCGCGGGCGCGGGCCTGCTCTTCTTCCTTGGCGCGTTCGAAGCCGGGCATGTCGAAAACAAAACCTTCGTCGCGCGCTAAGTCCGCCATGAAATCCTGAGGAAGTCCGAAGGTCTCGTACAGATAAAAGGCGTCTCGTCCCGGAAAGAGAAGTTGATGCTCATTGAGCTTGAAAAAGCTCGTAATCAAGCTGATGGAAAATTTGCGTTCAGTCTCTATCAATCCGTGCACTTGGAAAAGAGTGAGAAGTGGTTCGCGTGCCAAACGCTCCTGTGAATCCTTTGCAGCCTCTATAAATAAGTCGGCAAGGGCAAGTAGATGTTCTTTGCCGAAAGCTTCGATGTTTTCAGAGATGAGACGGTACTCCGTCCTTTCGAATTCCTTTAGTCCAGTATCGATGGCACGTGCAAATTGCTCCTCTTCACCCAATATGATCCTACTGACGCGATCGGCAGCGGCTACAAGTTCGGGGTAAGCGACGGCCATCTCGTCGCGAACCGCGAAGACCATCTGGTGCATGAAGGGCTGTTCCTGGCCGAGCAGGCGGCCGTGGCGGATGCCGCGACGGAGGATTTTGCGCAGGACGTAGCCGCGACCTTCGTTAGCGGGAAGGACGCCGTCGTTAATGAGGAAGGTTGCGGCGCGGGCGTGGTCGGCGATGATGCGCAGCGACGGAGCGCCCTTGGCTTCGGAGACGGCGGCGAGGTCAATGGCTTGTGGGGAAAATACGGGGGTCTCTCCACTCCCCGTTCGACTCGCCTGCGGCTCGCTCAGGGTCGGTCGAGATGACGGCGGTTGAGGGGAGGAGTCGGTTGTGACCGCGAAGGCGCTCAGGTCAAAGCGCGTCAGCTCGGCGGCCTTTGCGATCAGTGGCGTAAACAGGTCGGTCTCGTAGTTCGAGAGCTTGCCCTGGAGGACGGCGGCGATGCGTTCGAGGCCCATGCCGGTGTCGATGGAGGGCTTGGGCAGCGGCGTGAGGGTGCCGTCGGCGGCGCGGTCGAACTGCATGAAGACGAGGTTCCAGATCTCGACGTATCTCTGGTCGTCATGCGGGAAGGGGAGGTCCTGCGGCGTGCCGTCCGGGTTGCGGTGTTCTGCGGCGTCGAGGCCGAGATCGTAGAAGATCTCCGAGCAGGGGCCGCAGGGGCCGGTGTCGCCCATCTGCCAGAAGTTGTCCTTGCCGGGCATGGCGACGATGCGCTCGGGGGGAACGCCGGCGGCGATCCAGAGCTGCTCCGCCTCGGTATCTTTGGGGACGGAACCTTCGCCCGCAAAGACCGTGACGTAGAGCTTCGACTGCGGGATGGCGAACCAGTCTGGCGAGGTTAACAATTCCCAGGCGAAGGCGATCGCGTCGCGCTTGAAGTAGTCGCCGAAGCTAAAGTTGCCGAGCATCTCGAAGAAGGTGTGGTGGCGGCGGGTGAAGCCGACGTTTTCGAGATCGTTATGCTTGCCGCCGGCGCGGACGCACTTCTGCGACGACGCGGCGCGGGTGTAGGGGCGCTGCTCGGCGCCGAGAAAGGTGTCCTTGAACTGGTTCATGCCGGCGTTAGCAAAGAGCAGCGTGGGATCGTTCGCCGGAACCAGCGACGACGAGTGCACACGGCGGTGCGCTTTGGTTTCAAAGAAGCGCAGGAAGTCTTCGCGAATCTGGCTGCCGGAGCGGTAGTGCATAAGGTCTGAGGATAGCAGCGCCTGCGGTGTTTGCGAGAGGGGCGGCCCCTCACAGAGCCCGTCGCGGCGCGCCCTGCTGGTGACGCAGATGCCACGCGGCGGCGAGGGTTTTCACATCGTTCTGCCACTGACTCAGCAGCAGACTCATGGTGAAGCCTTCGAGGTTCACCAGGATGCCAAGCAGGATCGACGCACGAACTAACCACATCAGGCCACCGAAGCTGACGACCGCAATGAGCGCGATGGCCATGACCAAGCCCCAGCACTTTGCGAGATAGGAATGGTAGCTGGCAGCTTTTCCGAACTTGGCCAGATCGAAGAGGTAGCGACCGGCCTCCAGTGCGAAGAGCTCGGCAAGCAGGCCCCAGTTGCTGCGGAGAACCTGCGGATCCCGCAGCCAGAGGGCGCCAGTCACGCCGAGATAAAAGACTGTGTCCGCAAGGGAGTCCGCGAGGCGTAGGGCTGGAGTGTCACAGTGCCATCGCCGGGGCGAGCACGCCGTCGTAGATGTCGTCAACGAGTGCGAGCAGAATGATCAGGCCGAGCCACTTACCATTCCACCGCGATGAGCGGACCAGACGATTCCCGGACCGAGAGCGACGCGTCCCCAGATCATCGTCCAGGGAAGCAGGCGTCGACATGTCGCGGGAGGGTTCACGTCATCGATACTGTACCGCCGACAGGGCAGGCCGCAGAGGCTGGCACTTCGATCCCTGGTCGGCTACTCTCAGCGAGAGGAGACACGACATGGGCAAGGCGATGGTTGCGGCGGTGATGCTGGCCGGGCTGGTTGGCAGCGTGGGTGCACAGGCGCAGAGCGGTACTGGTGGTGTGCGGCGGGTGGGGCCGGCGGATTCGATGTTCTCGGACGTGGTGTGGGTGGGCGACGTGGCCTATCTCTCGGGGACGATGGCGCCGGTCGACTACCAGCCGGACAAGGTGAAGGGCACGCCGGCGGGGTACACCACGGACACCAAGGCGCAGGCGATTGCGGCGATCAAGTCAATCGAGGCCACGCTGAAGAAGCAGGGCCTGGGGCAGGGCGACATCGTGCAGATGACGGCGTTTCTCGCAGGCGATCCGGCGAAGGGCGGCGTGATGGATCTGGACAGCTGGAACGCAGCCTACCGGATGTACTTCGGCACGGCCGACCAGCCGAATAAGCCGGTGCGCGCGACAGTGCAGGTGGCGCGGCTGGTGCTCGAGACGGGGCGGATTGAGCTGATGGTGGTGGCGGCGCGACCTCACCCAGGCGGCCTGACGCCGGTCTCCGCGAAGTAAGGGGCCTTGATGGAAGGTAGCGGTCAGAGCTCGGGCGCCCAGGTCCAGCCCTCGATCTCGGCCGCCGGGTCGCGGGGCTGGGGCAGGGTGGCAAATGTGGTGCGACGGGCGGTCATGACCATGCAGGAGACAAGGGCGTCAAAGGCGTCCTCGCTGGCGCGGGCGCGGGTCAGTACGGGCCGCGGCAGAACGGTGTAGCGCGGGTCGAACTCGGGGGAGGCGGGGTCGCGGCGGCGGGCCAGATAGGCGGCGCGGGCGAGCGGGTTGGCCTTGTGGACGGCGCCGGTCATGAGGCGGGTGTACATCTCGACGACCAGCGGCTGCGGCGTCTCTCCCGAGAGCGCAGGCCGGTCAAACGGCCAGATGCGGAAGCCGGCGGCGCGCAGAGCGAGCAGCGTCGGCATGCCGCGCAGGGAGGCGGTGCCGACCGAGCCCGAGCCGCCGATCTGGAAGACGGACTTGGGCGTGATGCCTTTAACGCGGGCGGCGCGGTCGGCCTCGGGAATGTGGCTGAGGAGCTTGCAGTCGATGTCGGTGGCGCGGAGCATGCGGTATAGGTGCTCGCCCGAGAACTGCGGCGGCCGCTTATGCGGCTTGCCCCAGAAACGCGGGTCATGGTCAGGGTCGTCGGCGGCACGGCGGGCCAGCCAGCGCTCGCCGTGGGTTGCGGTGACGATCTGCCAGAATGCAGGTGCGGAGGTGAGGCCGAGCTCGCCGCGCACGAACCACTCCGGGTAGGAGAAGCAGAAGTCGAAGCCGACCACCATGCGCGGGGTCTCACGCGCGAGTTCGATGAGCCAGGGAGCGATCTCGGCGCGGGTACGGCCGGCTTCGAGGCGGATGGTTCCTTCAAGGACCGAGGTGGCCTTCGCGGCCGGGCTATTTGTGCCTTCGGCAGAGCGGGCGGGTTTGCGGCTCGCGACGGCGTGCGCGGCGGAGGTCCAGATGGCCGCCCAGATGTGACGGCGCTGACCCGGTAAGTCGATGCGGCCCGACCAGTCGATGGCTACAATGCGATCGGGTTCGGGCCAACGCTGGGAGGAAGCACCCACCTTCAGATAGATGCACGGATGGGGAAAATGAGGACCGGACGCTGGACCGCGGAATGCAGGTTGGACAGACCTCGAGGAACGCAGGCGGGTGTAAGCAAAAAACCGGCGCAACTCCGAAGAGCTGCGCCGGTCCTGGTAAAACGTGTTTCGAACTACTGAATGAGGCCGTTGAGACCGTTCGGGAAGAAGACTCCCTTGGACGGACCAGAGGCAGGCGCCGGGCCACCGGTGACGATGGCAAGAATCTGCGTGGTGGTGCGGCCAGCCGCGATGGATGATGCGGTGATATCGGCATCAACCAGCGTGGTTGCAAGGAGGGTAGCCGAGCCCGTGTTGAGCGCGACCTTCGTGGTGGTGGAGATACCGCCGTCAAACGGCGAGGTGGAGGCCGAACCCATTGCGAGTTTGGTGCGGGCCGCCGAGATCAGACGTGTGATGGAGTTTAGACTGTCGGTGCCCGCGTCCAGACGATTGATCGAGGTGCGGACCAGACCGGCGTGGTAGGCTTCAACCGCGTGGATGCCAAGGGCTGCCGGGAAGATGACCTTCTTGTCGGAGATCAGCGGGGCTGCGCCGTGATAGGCGGAGACACCGGTGTCCTCGAAGATGTAAGCGCCGAGCAGGAAGGTGGCATCGCTCACAAACGGATCGAAGGCCATACCTATGCCTGCTGCCTGAGCCAGCATATTGAAGGAGTTGAGCAGATCAATGTTCGGCATAGCGACGGCAGCGGTGCTAAGCGCCTTCTGCAGGAAGGAGACATGCTTGCCTTCTTCAATCGCGGTCTCCATGGCATAGGCCTTGATCGCCGCATCGCTGAATGTAACCTGTGCGTTGGCCTTGACCGTGACGGTCCCAGTGGTCGCCGCGTTGTTGGGGTTGATAGAGATGGGGGTCGGCAGATTCTGGATCTGCATACCGTTGACCGCAATGCTGTAGTACTGGGCTTCGAGGTACTCCAGGTTGAGGGCGAAGTTGAGAATGTCGCTGTCGCTGACTGTTGCCGCCTGCGCCTTGGGAGCGAAGGCCAAGCCAGCGATGGCTGCGCCACCGACGGCCAGCAGGGCGCGCCGGCTGGAGATGATGGAGTCGAGTTGCTGTGTCTCTTGATTTGCCATGATGTTCGGTCCTTGGATTCCGGATTTCTTAGACTGTCTTGATCGAGCCGTTGAGGCCGCTGGGGAAGAAGCCGCCACTTGCAGTGCCGGAGGCGTTGTTCGCATACACGATGCTGAGGACCTGCGACGTCGAACGCGCAAAGCCGATCGCGTTGGTGGGGTCGGCAGACACGATGCTGCTGATGCTGAGCGGAGTTTCAAATCCGCCGCCCACCTTCGCACGCAGAGCGCCTACAGCAATGGCGGCGTTAAGGGCCGTTTGATCCGCTCCCGGGGCGCTGGCCATGCCGGCGATCTGCGTCCGGATGATGGCGGCATGGTACGCCTCAACTGCGACGATACCGGCTGCTGCGTCAAGAATGGTATTGCTTGAGATCGCAGGAGCGGCGCCGTTGTAGGCCGTGACTCCTACGTCCTCGAAGACAAATGCGCCAACCAGGAAGTTGGCATAGCTCGCGAACGGATTAAACGCCGGGTCGAGTCCGGCAGCCGTCGCCAGGGTCTTGAAGCCGGCATTGAAGTCGATCGTCGGGCGGGCAACGGGAGTACCGCTGTTTCCCTTGATCGTGGCCTGGATCGCCGCAACGTGGTTCAACTCATCCTGCGCGGTCGCGTTAATGTAGCCCGCGAACTGCGCGGGAACGTTGGGGACCATGCTGCCGCCGGTGACCGCGCCATCGCCGCCGAGCAGAACGCTCGCGGGCAGGCCGTTGCCGGTAGCCGCGCGGAGGTAGAACTCGGCCTCAAGGTATTCGAGGTTGAGGGCGAAGTTCAGAATGTCGTTATCGGGAATAACGAGTGGCGTCGGGGTTGGAGTCGGGGTGGTGGTACCGGTAGTAGTTGAGGAGTTGTTGCACCCGGTGAGCAGGGTGGCTGCTCCGACGGCGCTAACGGCGCCTGCACCCGCCAGGAAGCGGCGGCGTGACTGCTTGGATTGAATAAGCTTGTCGATCTGTTCCACGATGGTAGGCCTCGCAAAGCGGTTGATGAAGCGTGTGTCGAATTACTGCCAGTGCCGTGAGTACGTGCTGGCTTCCACTTTGGTTTTAGAACCCGGCGCAAATTGCCGGACACTCGTCACGGTCTGTTTGGATGGGGAGAGCGATGTGGTCGCAGGAGAACAGCGGCAGTCAGATCTCAGTTTTTCCCTAAGTGTGGTCCGTGCTCTATTAACCTCGGCACAGTGCGAAACTCTACGGGAGTCGCAGAGCACGGTCAACAGTTTCCTCCATCGAACCAGTACCCTACTCTGCAACTTCCGGGGAGTGGACTTCGGCCTCATCAAGGTCAACCTTCCAGGAACGCAGCAGCTTCCAGACCGCGGTCGAGCTGAAGCCGGCGCGCAGCAGGCGGCCCATGATGCGGGCGGTTTCCTTCTCCGTGGCCGGCGGCTTGATGCGTTTGCGCTCGGCATACTGTCGCGCCAAGGCAAGCTCGTCCGTGTCGTCAAAGGCGTGCGCAATCGTCTGTGTGACCAGATCCTTTGCCACTCCCCTGGCGGCGAGATCCTGCTGCACACGGCGGCGGCCATGGCTCTGGTTCTCTTTTCGCAGACGCGTGAAGTCGGCGGCAAAGCGCTCGTCCGAGAGATAACGAAGATCTTCGAGACGCCGGATGACGCGATCGATGGCCTGCTCGCCGGCGTCACCCGGCTCGGCTCGCAGCTTCATCAGCCGGCGCAAATCGCGGACGGAGCGCATGCGGCGGGCAAGCGAGCCGACGGCGTACTCGAACAGGCCTTCCTCCAAAAGGGGCTCGCGCGATTTGGGGCGGGGAAAGGGACTCATTGCCAAGGCCGGCCGGACTCCGCGGCAGATGGTTTAAGTCTATCGCGGCGGCTGCCGGGCGAGTTTGCGGTAAGCCGAGTCGTTCGCCGCGCGGCGAGCAGGTCTGGCGAGCAGGTCTGGCAAGCAGATTAGCGAATGAGCGAAAGACCCTCCCCATGACGCCAGATGCGGGCGGGTGGCCGCCCAGAGACACCCGCAATGCGCTGGACCGGCGCCGCGGCCGGAGTAAGCGCCTGACGAACACGCTCCAGCGCGGCCGCGGTGCCGAGGGGGTCTAACGAGGAAGCTGCCTGATCGAGAGTGCGCCGCCCGCTCTCCTCCGCAGGCCTTGCGATCTGGTTGTGCGACGCCGAGGCCGAGCGGGCGTGGCGGTCAGGATTGCGGTCGGGCCGACCCGCTGGGCGATCCGCACGCGACAGATTGCGGGCCGGCCAGACCGGCGTGACATTCTCGGGTGCGGCGAGCTGCATGGTCAGCCGCAGGGCGAGCGCCTCCATCGGCTGCAACAGGTCGGTCAGCGGCAGGATAGGGGTTGCGGCGGAGGTGCGAATCAACTCCAGGGCGTCCGAGGCCTTGGCCGCCAGACGCAGTTCCGTGCACACGACCAGCGCCCCAAAGATGCCGTGCGCCGCTCGTATCGGGATAATGTGAACTTTTTTACAGTTCATCGTGGAAAGTGGATTCCTATCGGCGTAACGGCGGTCCAGCGTCAATGTAAAGCTGGAGGTGCCTACGCGTTCATGCTCCGCGGCGATCTCCACCACGGATAGCTCTTTCGCGGAGAACCCGCGGCCCCAGCGGTTAAGCGCCTCGACCGAAAGATCGTCAAACCCGGCGCTTCCGGCGACGCACAGCGTTCCGGCCTCGTCGCGGAGCATCAACGCAGCGCGGCCAAAGGAGCTGCGAACCGCGACCAGACGGCTGATCTGCCGGCCGAGCTCGGCGGCCGCCATGGTGCGCGGAGAGCCATTAAACAGCAGATACGCCAGCAGTTCCTTGCGCAGGGCAAGCTCCTGCCGATGCTGGGCCGCGGCCCGCAGCTGGTTGCGCCGGACGTGCAGCAGAGCGCCGCCCAGCGCGATAAGACCGGCGGTATAGACAAAGTGCGAGGACAGGCCCGTGATGGCACCCGCTGCACCGAGGGATGCAAGCATGAGGCGACCTCCGGTGACATGAGTTGCAATCCAGGGACCGATCGGCATGACAGAACTCTCCTGAGCCGCGTCTATTAGTACTGAGAGGATGGTGACTGCCGGTTGCCGGCCCGTCGTCACCCTGAGGAGACCCGACCGATGCAACCGTACAAAATCCTGCCCGTTACCTTGCTTGCGCTGGCTCTCTCCTGCTTATCGGCGGCGCGGGCGGAAAGTTTAGCGGCGGCCGCCGAAACGGATACAAGCGCCGAGCCGATTGCGGCGCAGGCAGCTTCCAGCGAGCCGGCAGGCTTCGGCAAGCTCGATCCCACGCCCCCCGCCGGCGGCCTGACGCCGGTGCAGATCGTCGCCAAGATGGGAGAGCGCGAGGCGGACTTTGCCCGCGCCCGGCAGGCCTATACCTTTCGCCAGAGCGTGAAGGTGCAGACGATCTCGGACGACAACGGCAAGCCAGACGGCGAGTACCAGCAGGTGACGGACATCGTCTTCAACAAGGAAGGCAAGCGCGAGGAGCGGGTCGTCTTTGCACCGCAGAACACGCTCGAGCGCGTGATGATGTCGCCGGCCGACTTCCAGGACATCGAGCATCGGCTCCCGTTCGTGCTCACGACCGAGGACCTGGCTCAGTACGACGTGACCTACGCCGGGCGTCAGAAGGTCGACGACCTCGACACCTACGTCTTCGACGCCAAGCCGAAGGTGATGGAGAAAGGCAAACGCTACTTCCAGGGCAAGGTGTGGCTCGACCAGCAGGACCTGGAGATCGTGCTGGTGAACGGCAAGAGCGTACCGGACGACAAGCGCAAGGGCCACGAGGATCTCTCGCCGCCCTACACCACCTACTACGAGCAGGTGGACGGCAAGTACTGGTTTCCGACCTATACCAAGGCCGAGGGCGTGCTGCACTTCGACGGCGGGAACGGCATGATGAGCCAGTCCGTGCAGCTGCGGACGATCGTCAAATACACGGACTACAAACGCTTTAAGGCGACCAGCCGCATCATCTACAACGGCGAGGACATTACGGATCAGGCGGCGCCGGATTCCGGAGCACCGACGCAGCCGCCGGCGACGCCGCCGCCGAAGTGAAAGGGGTAGCCTCCTATCATCTCGTGTCCAAAATATTCAATCACTTGCGTTTAGGTCTGGACCCGTCGCTGCCGGAGGTCTCCCTCATCGTTTGGGATGATGAGGTGTTTGCAGCAGGTCGAGGACCTTCAGTGTAGTGCGTCTTCGATGGAACTCGCGCCATGCAGGAGGTAGGAGGGGCGTGCTCCACTTCGGCGACGGGCGACGACGGATGAATTCCCGGGCGTGGCAGGCAGGAACGAGGTTGGAGCGTCTCAGGATGTCTGAGGCGGGGGACTTTGGGGGTAACTGATTGCCGTAGCCTTGGACTGAGTTGCTTGGGCCGTTGAAAATCTTCCATCAGTCGCTTGCGACCATTTGCAGAGGTTCTGTCCCGGATTCCTGACGAGAATGCGACTTGTCGGTACCAACGCGGCGATGTCCGAAAACCCGACTTTGCGGGAGGTCTCTGTCTCATCCCGGCCAGAGGCTCTTGATCGTTGCTACTATGCGGCGAGAGATGGTGTTTGCTTTGGCTTCAGAGCGTAACTGAAGCCGTTGCGTGGCAAGACCGGGGACGTAGTTGCAGACGCGTTTCGTTTCTGAACCAAGCCAAGGAGCAAGTCGCTCTTCGTTTGCCGCCCATCCAAGCCACTTGGCTACTTCGACCTTCAATAGCGTGGCCAAGTAGTTGTCGTGGCGGGAAGCAATCGAGACATCCTCCAGAAATGCACAGATCGGAAAGATAACCCCCAAATCCCCCTCTGCCAACGCAGCTGTCAAAGCGGGTATGAGGATTGAGCCGAAGACCATGTAATGAATGGCTTCGTCATCTCCCATGTATGCAAACTTTGCACGGTAGGTAGCCTCAAGCTTAGGAAACCGGCTAAACAACTCGGGCACCACAGTCGCATAGGTCATGCCCTGAGAATATCGACGACGGGATGTTCACGGAAAACGGCGTTTTCGGAAGTTTGCGGATTAGTCCTGATAAACGCACTTCTCGCAACTGATGACGCACGGGACTATGCACACTCGAGACCGCCCAATCACCAGACGCATTTCCTAACCTCTGTTTCGATCGCCTGTTCGACGCGATCAGCGGAGAAGCAGATCTCTACGAGGTGACAAACGAAGAGAGGTCGGGGTGCGGTGAGCGGTGGTGGTAGAAAAGCAGGATCCCTGTGGGATGACAACAAAGCAGAAGGAACGACCAAATAACTGTGTGTCGCTTCACACTTCCCTTTAGCCCGCCGTTCCCATTTCGGCTGCGGCTTCCTGGATTGCGGTTTCGGGGACGCCATGCGCGCGGAGTCTTCGACTGAACTCTTCGACTGTGCTGTTTCGGGCGCGTTCTGCTTCCCGCTGCGCTAGATGCTTACGAAGGCCATTCGAGATATAGGCGCGGATCAGGGCCTGGTAACCTCCGAATCCATACGCTGGTGCAATCTCCTTGAGATCCTCGATTACGTGGTCCGGCAATCGCAGGGAGATCAGAGTCATCGGCTTGTCACGCTGCATGTTGCGTTGGATCTCGCTGTCCCAAACGAAGTCTTGGCCGTCCAGCACCGAGAAGACGTCCATATATGGCCATTGTATATACAAGGCTGGATCGTGTGTCTTTGTTTAATTACGCGGCAGGTTCAGCCTCGAAGTAGAGATACTTGCGCCAGGCTGCGTCGGCCGAGCCAATCATGCGCATAATGTGTCGCGAGGTATGCAAGCTGAAGGGACGCGGCTCGCGCAGCAGCTTCATGTCGTTGAGCTCGTGCAGCAGCTGGTTGCCCTTGCGGCGGTTGCACTCGTGGCAGCAGGCGACGAGGTTCTCCCATGTGGAGAGGCCGCCGCGCGACCGGGGCAGGACGTGATCAAGCGTGAGCTCGCCGGCCGTGAGCACCACCTGGCAGTACTGGCACATGTTGCGGTCGCGCAGCAGGATGTTTTTGCGGGAGAGGGCGCGAGTCTGGTGCGGGATGCGGCGGTACTCCAGCAGCCGGATGACCGAGGGCATGGCAATCTGGAGGGTCTGCGCGTGCAGGGTCGCGCCCTGCTCTTCTTCGGTGCGGGCGACGCCCTTGAGCACCAGCACGAGCGCCCGGCGCGCGCCGCAGATGTTGATCGGCTCATAGCTCGCGTTCAGCACCAGCACGGGCGTCTGCATGGCCGGCTGGCGAAAGACGCCGGCGCGCACCTCCAGTTCCGTGACCAGCGGCGCGCTGACGCCCTTGAGATGACCGGCGTGCCTGCCGCCCGACGCTACCCTGCTGCCTGATCGTGCCTTGCGCATCTTTGCCGACTGCATCTGTTACGCCCTCCGGTGTGGTGCTGCTGCTGCGATCTGGTCGTTCGTGCGGTTGGCGCTGTGAGCGGACGGTGTCTCCCAGAGCGCGACCGTCTCTGTCTGCGCGCGGGAGAGCGTAGCCACAAAGACGCGTCCCGCACCGGCACGCGTCAGTGCCGCGGCGCAGGCGCGGGCGGTGGCTCCTGTGGTGTAGATGTCGTCGATCAGCAGCACATCGCGCCCGGCAACCAGAGCGGGATCCGGCACCGCGAAGGCCCCGCGCAGGTTATCGCGCCGCTGTCGCGGGTTGAGGCCGAACTGGCTCTCGGTCCGCTTCACGCGGGCGAGAATGCCATGCGCGGGGCGCAGGCGAAGCTGGGAATGCGACCGGCGGAGGTTCTTAAGAGCAGAGGCGGCGAGCAGCTCGGCCTGATTGAAGCCGCGCTCGCGGGCTTTGCCGCGGAAGAGTGGAACGGCGGCGACCAGGGTCTCGGCGGCCGCGTCCAGGCTGGGGGCAAGCTCGGCGATCGAGCAGGCCAGCAGGCGGCCGAGCGGCTCGGCGGCCCGGCGCAGGCCGTTGAACTTGAAGAGGCCGATCAGCTCGCGGAGTTCACCTGCGTACACGCCATAGGCGACAGCGCGGGTAAAGGCCGGAGGAACGCGGCGGCACGGCGTGCAGATCTGCCCGGCGGCGCCGCGTCCGCTGAGGAAGCGTTCGCTCTCAAAGCCGAGCGCCTCGCCGCAGACTGTGCAGAGCAAGCCCGGATGCGTCTCAGCCTGGGGCCGCAGGGCGGAGAGGCAGGTCTCGCAGACAGGAAGCGCGGAGAGGCGCAGCAGCGGCGCCGTACAGAGGCGGCAGTCGCCAGGGAAGAAGGTGGCCACCAGATCGTGAAAAGGATTGCCGGCCAGGCGGCGCGCGCCGTGGAGCAGCCCTGCTGAAACGGCCGGGCGCGGATCGTGACCCGTCCAGCGCTCAAGAGCGCTCTGTGCCTCGGTTCCAGTCAGTCCGCCAGGCGAAGCCTTCGCGAACCTCCCGAGCGACTTGTGCTTCAAGCTTTCGCTGAAGACTCACCCCACTCGCATGACGCTCCAGGCCTATGGCCGCGCCACTAGCCGCAGTCTATGCGTAGACCGGCGTGAGCGCAAGTGCGGCCTCAGCGGAACTTTGAGCACGCGCTGGTACACTCGCCTGCAGCCCCGCGACCCCTGCCGCAAGAGCGAGTCGCCTCAGAAGCGCCCAGGAGCAACATCGATCATGGCAACCGCGCCCCGCATCACCACACCCAGCCGTACCGCCTTCAAGCCCTTCGTCGCCGCAACCGAGACGCGGCCCGAGATGTCCGTGCGCGCGCTGCTGCTGGGCGCGATCTTCGGCGTGCTCTTCGGTGCTGTGACGGTCTATGTGGGCCTGCGCGCCGGTCTTACCGTAGCGGCGTCGATCCCGATCTCGGTGCTGTCGATCTCGATCCTGCGCGCGTTCGGCAAGGCTTCGATCCTTGAGAACAACATTGTGCAGACGACCGGCAACGCCGGCCAGTCGATCGCTTCGGGCGTCATCTTCACCCTGCCCGCGCTGATCTTTCTTGGCTTCGATCTCGAGTCGAGCCGGATCTTTGCGCTGGCGTTGTTCGGCGGCTGGTTGGGCGTGCTCTTCATGATTCCGCTGCGCAAACAGCTCATCGTCGACGAGCATGAGACGCTCACCTACCCTGAGGGCACGGCCTGCGCGGATGTGCTCGAAGCCGGCGAGCGCGGCGGCTCGTTTGCCTCCCGCGTCTTCTTCGGTCTGGGCTTCGGCAGCCTGTATACGCTGCTGCAGAACGAAAACCTCTTCGGCCTCTTTCCCTCGACGCCCGACTACCAGCCCGATCTCGGCACGCAGCATCTGCTGAAGGGCGCGGCGATTCGCGCCGATGTCACGCCGGAGTACCTCGGCGTCGGCTACATCATCGGCATCCGCGTGGCGGCTATTCTGCTGGCAGGCGGCGCCTTCTCCTGGCTGGTGCTGATGCCGGCGATCTACTTCTTCGCCTCGCATCTGCCGGGCCCGCTCTACCCGGGCACCAGCCCGATTGCGGGCATGAGCCCGTCCGATTTGTGGAAGACCTATGTGCGGCCGATGGGCGCGGGCGCTGTCGCAGCGGCCGGGCTGATTACACTCTGCCGCACCCTGCCCACGATCGCCGGCGCGCTGACGACAGGCGTTCGCTCCGCGCTGGCAAAACGAAGAGACGGCCCTGCCGCCACGGTCTCGAACACCACTACCAAGCGGACCGAGCACGATCTGCCGGCCTCCGCCGTGCTCGGTGGATCGGTGCTGCTGGTCGTGCTGCTGTGGGTCTTCCTTGAGTTCCATCCCGTGCCCGGCGCGCAGGTCGGCGCTCTGGCAAACCTGGCCGCGAGTCTGCTGGTCGTCGTCTTCGGCTTTCTCTTTGTAACCGTCAGCGCTCGCATCGTCGGCATCGTCGGGTCGAGCGCCTCTCCTGTCTCCGGCATGACGATCGCAACGCTGATGGCGACGGCCGCGATCTTTCTAGTCAAGGGCTGGACCGCACCGGCGTTTGGTGCACTCGCCATCACCGTCGGCGGTATCGTCTGCATCGCGGCCTCAAACGCGGGCGACACCGCGCAGGACCTGAAGACCGGCTACCTGATCGGCGCAACGCCCTGGAAGCAGCAGCTGGCGATCATGATCGGCGTCATCGTCTCCGTGTTCTCGATCGGCGCGACGCTGAACGCGATGAACACCGGGCTCGAGGTCTTTCAGAGGCTGCCGCGGCCCATTCCGCTCACGCTCACGGCGCTGCCGAGCGGCGTGCAGGATAAGGGCCACTTCACGCGGGATCATGTGCTGCTGACCAGCCGCGCAGAGGCCGGTAGCCAGGGCAGGACCCACAAGGAGGAGCTGCCCTCGGCCAGCAGCTACGTGCTGCTGAACAGCATCGGCGCGAGCACGCTTGAAGACGGCAAGTACCTCTACAACCCGGCCACGGGCGCGATCGAAGTCCAGTGGATTCAGGGCATCGGCTCGGAGAAGGCGGCCGCGCCACAGGGCCGGCTGATGGCTACCGTGATCAACGGCATTCTCTCGCGCCGGCTGCCGTGGTCGCTGGTGCTGCTGGGCGTGGCGCTGGTGATCGCGGTGGAGCTGCTGGGCGTGCGCTCGCTCACCTTTGCGGTGGGCGCGTATCTTTCGATCGCGACGACACTGGCCATCTTCATCGGCGGCGTGGCGCGCTGGATGGTCGATCGCGCAATGCTGCAGCATGCGGCGAGAGAACGTGCTGCGGCGCATCAAGCATACCGCGACCGGTTCCTCGCCGCGCGAGCTGCGTGGCTTGCGGCGCCAGCCCTTGCAGAAACGGCAGCGCGGACGGAGAGCATCCCGCCCGGCTTTCTTGAGGCCCACCCGGAGCTGATTCCCTTCGCCGGCTTCGACCCCACCAACCCCGAGCACGTCGATCCCGCAACCGGCCTACCCATTCCGACCGAGGTCACGCCGGCGCTCGATGCCGAGAGCGAGATCTCACCCGGCTCACTCTATGCCTCCGGCCTGATCGCCGCGGGCGGGATCTTCGGTCTGATCGGCGTCGTTGTCAAGCTATACGAAAACTTCTTCGATCGCACCCTTCCGCGCTTTCACGAGAGCAATCCGCTGCACCACGACTGGGTCAGCGTCGTCGCCTTCGCGGCGCTCGCGTACAGCCTTTACTTCTTTGCGCGCAAGCCGCTCGACAGCTAGATCCAACCGGCCGGGCCGCCTTTCTTCTGCAACGAAGCCCTGCAACAAAGCAAAAGAGTGCCGCCTGTCGTGGAACTTCTCTTCTCTTTCCCCGGCGGCGCTGGGGCCGTGCCCTCTGTTTTGCAGGAGTTTGCCGTACCTGCGCATGGCAAGCGACGTGCTCTTGCCACCATGCGCTGACGAGACGGCGACGAGGTCACGATGCACGAGCACCATTCGAAGACATCCGCCGCACCCAATCTGCTGCCGTGGCAGGCGGTCCTTATGATCGCCTGCGTGACCGCGGCAGGCCTGTTCCATGAGCATCCGCGAGCCCTCCGGCCTCTGCCGGCGAGCATGCAGTCGGCCAGCGTGCACGGGTCGCAGCTGCGGTCCGGACGATAGCGTCGTCTACCGGCCTGCCGCGGCCTGCTGGCGATGCAGCTCCGCTTCAAACGCTGCTGCATGTTCATCCACCGCCCTGCGATAGCCGGCGGGATCGACCCAGACCGAGGCGCCTCCGCTGCCATTCGCGGCTTGCTGCGCGAGCTTCTCCCGCATGCCGAAGTAGCCGCCGTGCGCGCCCAGGAACACGTCGCATGGTAGAGACCGCAGCACGTCAAAGGTGTGCGCATAGTCGTGCGCGATGCCAGGATATGAGGCCGTTTGCCGTGGAGTATCCACCAGGCGAAAGCCCGGGTTGACGTACCAGCTTCCGACGATCACGGCCTGCAGCGGCCGGCCCCGACCGGCTCCGCGATTGTTACTCGGATCTGTCACCTGCATCGTCCATGTGGTGCAGCCGCGGGTATGGCCGGGCGTCTTATGAGCGACCAGCACAGCACCCCCCAGGCGCACCTCGTCGCCGTCGTGCAGCACGCGATCCACCTTCGCCGGCGGGTACCGCGGCCTGCCGCCGTAGGCAAAGTCCGTGCGGCCCCCGCTCTCCACCACCGGCACGTCCCCGTCCATCACCATGTACTTTGCACCGGTTGCCCGCTTGATAGCGGCACTACCAGCCGCGTGATCGAAGTGCGCGTGGCTGATCAGCAGGATCTTCACGTCCGCCAGATGAAAGCCGAGCTGCTCGACACTGTGGCGGATCTGCGGCACTGAGGTCTCAAGGTTGGAGTTGATCAGGATGTCGCCTGCCGGCGTCACGACCAGGTACGCCGCAAGATCGCGGCTGCCGACATAGTAGAGGTTCTCCGCGATGCGAAACGGAGCGATAGGTGTGGTCCACTCCGGGTCGGCCTGCGCCCACACGTGCTGTCCGATCGACAAGAGAAAGCACACGCCTATACGCCAAAGCACTGAGCAAGAAGCCGATGATTTAGGAGCGGCTGCTTGAGGATTCCTTGCCATGTTCTTTTTGTACACCTCCCAGGCGTGCCCTGCGTTGCCCACGTTTCGCGCGCTGCCTCCAACCCCAGACCGCATGCTGTCACGAGGGCTGAGAGAATGAGACCGGCAACATGCAGGCATCGACGACCTCCAATCCGGCACACGACTCGGCAGCTGGGCCGGCGCACGGCTTGGTCCAGCAGCCGGAGGGTCTCGCGCCCTCGGCCTCGGCCGGGTCGGCGGCTTCCTCTGGCTCTACGGCCACGGCTGGCGCTGCGGCTTCGACTATCGCCGGCCGGTATGAGTTTCTCGACGCCGCGCGCGGCATCGCGGCGCTGCTGGTGGCGGTCCAGCATGGGTCCGAGATGCTCGGGCTGCCGCTTGGCCGGCCGGGCACCCCGCTCAATCTGGGGGAGATCGGCGTGGTGGCCTTTTTTCTGGTCAGCGGCTTCATCATTCCGCGTAGCCTGGAGCGACACGGCTCGCTGCGGGTCTTCTGGCTTGGCCGCGCGTTTCGCCTGTACCCGGCGTACTGGCTCTCGCTCGCGGCTGCGCTGTTGCTGGTCGCGGTTGGGCGCTATGTGTCGCCCTTCGGCGCGCTGCCGCATCCGTGGCTTGGGGTGCTCGCAAACGCCGCCATGCTGCAGAGTCTCTTCGGCCTGCCGCAGGGTCTCGGGGTGTACTGGACGCTCTCGCTCGAGCTGGCCTTCTATCTTCTGTGCTCGCTTCTGTTCGTGGCAGGTCTGGCGCGGCGCAGCGCGCTTTGCCTGTGGGCGGCGATGGCGGTTGAGCTGCTGGCTGTGCTGGCTGCCGCGGCGATGCATCGCTCGCTGCCCGCGGGCCTGCTGGGTCTGCTCGTCTCCGCCTTCTTTGGCACCGTCGCCCTGCGTGCGCTGGAGGATGCTCGGGCACGGCGAAGCTTGTGGCTGGCGGCGGCTCCGCTTGCCTTTGTCCTGGCGCTTGGCCTCTATCTCCGCTTCGGCCGCTATCCGGTCGCGCATGCCGTGCAGGCGCCGCCGTGGCTGGTGGTTGTAGCCTCGTGGATCACCGGCTACGCGCTCTTCTTCACATGCTTCGCCCTGCGCGGCCGGCAGTTCCCGCGCCTGCTGCTCTGGCTCGGACGCATCAGCTACTCGCTCTATCTTTGCCACGTGCTGGTCTTTCTGGCGATGCCGCCCGAGCGCAGCCCGTGGCTCACGCTCGTCGTGAACCTGCTGGTGACGGTGATGGTTGCGGACCTCTCCTATCGCCTCGTGGAGCGGCCCGCGCTGCGGCTGCAGCGGCGATGGATGCCGCTTCCACGCACCTGAAAAGCACCGCATCTGCGACACTAAAGACCGTCATGGCGCTTACGCTTCCAACCCCCTTCTCAGCCCTCATCTTTGACTGCGACGGCACCCTGGTCGACACCGCGCCCGCGCACTTCTTCGCCATCTCCGAGGCGCTCAAGGTACAGGGCCACACCATGGACCGAGGCTGGTACATGGCCCGCACCGGGCTTACGCCGGATGCCCTGCTGGACGCGCAGGAGGCCGCTATGACCGCTGCGGGCGGCAGCCGCGCTCCTGAAGAAAGGCCGGCTCCGCTCGATCGCGCGACCGTCTTCGCTACCTACAACGAGCACTTCCGCGCCGGCCTGCACCTGCTGCGTGAGATTGAGGCCGTTGCTGCGCTCGCCCGCGCGTGGCAGGGCAAGGTGCCGATGGCGGTCGCCTCAAACGGCCGCCTCGCCAACGTGCAGGCCAGCCTTCGCACAACGGGCCTGCTCCCGCTCTTCGACCTGATCGTCAGCGCGGATGATGTGCCCCACGGCAAGCCCGCGCCCGATGTCTTCCTTGAAGCGGCGCGGCAGATGCGCGTTCCGCCGGCGGAGTGCGTCGTGCTTGAGGACTCGGACGAAGGTCTGCATGCCGCAAAGGCTGCCGGCATGCGTGCGGTCGATGTGCGCGGAGCTTAAGTCGAAGCCCGATTCGGCTTCCACATAGCGCGCTTTGATGTTGAACCCGGCCCCGCGCTGATACCATATCCGGATGTCGTCGCGATCCCCGGCTGTGGCCCCGAGCCGCAGGGCGATCGCCGCGCGGCATCAAGGAGCCGCACTCTATGAAGAGATCTTTTCTCCCGCTCGTCCTTCTGCTTCCGCTCACGCTTCCCGCGCATGCCGATGACGCCTCCAAGCGCACAAAAATCGTCGAGCTGCTGAGCGTGCTGAAGGTCGATCAGGTCGGTAAACAGATCGTCGACGGCGCGAACCAGCAGACCGACGCGCTCGGCCATCGCGAGTTCGGCGCGACCGAGACGCCGGATCAGCAGAAGAAGGTTGCCGACCTGCACCAGCAGGTGGTCACGCTCATCTCGCCCGCCGTGGACTGGAAGACGCTGCAGCCGGAGTTCATCGCGGCCTATAACACCGCCTACACCGAGCCCGAGGTCGACGGCATCCTGACCTTCTACAAGTCGCCCGCG
Source organism: uncultured Acidobacteriaceae bacterium (assembly GCA_964246835.1). GTDB lineage: Bacteria > Acidobacteriota > Terriglobia > Terriglobales > Acidobacteriaceae > Edaphobacter. The sequence goes on from CAXTRT010000044.1 coordinate 28,544, forward strand.
GGCCAGGCCCTGCTGAACAAGGGACCAGAGATCGGGCAGAAGTCGAGCCAGATCGTCCAGCAGCACATGTCCGCCGTGCAGCCGCAGCTGCGCCAGCTCGTGCAGGACTTCGCGAAGAACAGCCAGCCCGCGGGCACCGCACCGGCCGGCAGCTCGGCCCCGCTGCAGCCGCGGACGGCGCCGTCGCTCAGCTCGCCTTCCTCCACCACGCCTTCGGGCAGCACACCGCCGCAAAAGTAGCCACGCTCCCAGCGCACAGCGGCGCGCCTTAACGATCAGGCGCGCCGTGTATGACAGGCCCGCCGCTTGCATCTCAGCACCGTATGAGCAGACACGGCGCACGCCTCTGGTGGCAGGATGGCATCATCTACCAGATCTATCCGCGCTCCTTTCAGGACTCGAACGGCGATGGCGTCGGCGACCTGAACGGCATCCTCTCGCGGCTGGACTACCTGGTCGAGCTGGGCGTGGACGCCGTCTGGCTCTCGCCAATCTACCCCTCGCCCATGGCCGACTTCGGCTACGACGTCGCGGACTACACCGACGTCGATCCGATCTTCGGCAGCCTTGCGGAGATCGAGCAGCTGATCGCAGCCGTCCATGCACGCGGCTTGAAGTTCCTCCTCGATTTCGTTCCGAATCACAGCTCCGACCGGCACCCCTGGTTTCTCGAGAGCCGCTCCAGCCGCGGCAACCCGAAGCGCGACTGGTATCTCTGGCGCGATCCCGCAGCCGATGGCGGTCCGCCCAACAACTGGCAGAGCAACTTCGGCGGCTCGGCGTGGACCTTCAACGAAGCCACCGGCCAGTTCTTCTATCACTCCTTTCTGCCGGAGCAGCCGGACCTGAACTGGCGCAATCCCAATGTGAAGGCCGCCATCTACGACGGCATGCGCTTCTGGCTCGATCGCGGCGTCGATGGCTTCCGCATGGACGTGCTCTGGATGCTGATCAAGGACGATCAGTTCCGCTCCAACCCGTCGAATCCGCAGTGGCAGCCGGGAGGCTCGAGCTTCGGCAGCATCCTGCCGCTCTACACCGCGGACCGCCCCGAGACCCACGCCATCGTCGCCGAGATGCGCGAGGTGCTCGACGCCTATCCCGACCGCCTGCTCATCGGCGAGATTTACCTGCCGCTCGATCGGCTGGTCACTTACTACGGCGGGGCGGCCAAGGTCGTCGATCAAAATGTAACCGAAAATGTTCTAGCTGGACAAACTGTAACCGGGAACGTAACACATAGCATGCGCGGCGCGGACATGCCGTTCAATTTCCACCTGATCCTCTCACCATGGAACGCCGGCACGGTAGCCGAGCTGATTCGCCAGTACGAGTCGCTGCTGCCGCCCGGCGCCTGGCCAAACTGGGTGCTCGGCAACCACGACCAGAAGCGGCTCGCGTCGCGGCTGGGCGAGGGCCAGGCCCGCGTCGCCGCGCTGGTGCTGCTGACGCTTCGCGGCACGCCCACGCTCTACTACGGCGACGAACTCGGCATGCTGGACGGCGTAATCGCGCCCGGCCAGGTGCAGGATCCCGCCGAAAAGCGGCAGCCCGGCATCGGCCAGGGCCGCGATCCCGAGCGCACGCCCATGCTGTGGGACGCCACGCCCACCGCCGGCTTTACCACCGGCACGCCTTGGCTTCCCGTCACGCCCGAGACGCCCGAGGCTCGCAGCGTAGCGACCCAAGCCGCACAGCCGCGCTCTATCCTCGCGCTCTACCGTCGCCTGATCGCTTTGCGCCGTGCGCACCCGGCGCTTCATGCCGGGCCCGTGACGGAGGTCAGGGCCGATGGTGAAGGTGGAGCTGCGGGCGTGCTTCGCTACGAGCGCCACAACCCCGCGGACGCCGCTGCTGAGCGCCTGCTGATCCTTGCCAATCTAACCAACGATCTGCAAACCGTACAGGTCCCCGCATCGCGCGTTCTGCTCACCACGCTGCTCGACGGCGACGGCGGCCTCTGCGAAGGCACGTTCACACTCGAGGCCGGAGAGGGCGTGCTGCTCGAGATGATCTGAGTGGAAGGCTATGTTGTACGTGCTACGTTTTACTTTTCTGCTCTTCGTTGTTCGATTTCCTGCTTAGTTTTTATATTTGTTCTTCGCTGCAGGGGTCTGACCACGTGCTTTCCCGAACAACGTACAATAAACCTAAACCCCCACCGCCGCTGCCGGATTGCCCGTCGCATCCGTCGTCCAACTCTCGGTCTGAAACGCGAGAAACACCGCCGTCCACACGCCACCCATCTCCAGAAACAGCGCCCCGTCCTGCCAGATGCCGTTATCCCCACCGTGATTGTTCACGGGATTTCCCTGGTTCATATGAATGTTGTGGATCCCGTCCACCACGCCGCTGTCGGCATACGCGCTGCCGAAGGCATACACCGTCGCATCTCCAGCCGCGATCGCCGCATCGAGCAGCGCTACCACCGCATTCTCGAATGCGCGGCTCGCCAGATTCTCCCGCGCTGCGGCTGCGGTAAAACCTCGCACCGCCTTCGGCAGCAGCGTCATCGCGGCCAGCGTGATCATCGGCTTGCCCGCGATCTGCTCGCGCACAAAGTCCAGCGCCAGACCACCCGGCCTGCTCGGCAGCGCCGTGACGCCGGGCGTGAGCGCGTCCAGCCCAGCCGCCTCCGGTGGCGTAAAGCTCTGCTCGATCGCGTACAGCACCTCACTGCCGTCCACGCTTTCAATGTTCACCGCGACTGTAAATGTACCCGCCCCCGCCGTCATCGTGATCTGGTAGTGCCGGCTCGCCCCTGTCACGACCTTCCCCTCTGTGGGTTTGCCCTTCAACACGCTGTAGTTCGAAATCGGCATCCTGTTCTCCCCGCGCTTACCTATATGTGGTTGAGTGTTGCAGAGGCAGTTACGCCAGTATCTTCAGTCCATGCTTCTGAACGATCAGAAGCAGCTTGATGGCCATGCCGCTCGGCCGTTTTACGCCGGTCTCCCATTTCTCCACGGTGGACTCGCTTGTGTTGAGATAGCGGGCAAAGACCGGCTGACTCACCTGCTGTCTCTCCCGGATGAGTTTTATCTCTGCGGGTTCGATGGTCTCGGGCACGATGAGGCAGGATGTATCAAAACTACGCATCGTCTCCTTATCGATGGTGCCGGCCCGATCCATACCTGCGACGGCGCTGTGAATTGCCTCAAAGGCATCGCTCTTGTACGTGCTTTTTTTAGTCATTGCATATCTCCACTAGTCCCCTGAACTGGATTTCTATGGCCAGATCCTCGTCCGTCTTGCGTGCATAGAGATTAGCTAATGCCCGAAAGCCGGTAAGTTCGTCTGTGCTGATGTTCGCTCATCGGCCTGCCCCAGCATGACCTGGCGAACTGCGGAGCAAAGCTCGTCGTCAGTGAGGTGCGCCTTTTTCGAAGCTTTGGCAAACCAAGCTGTCTTGAAGACCCGTTCCGATCGACTAGGCATGCTCTATCGTAGCACTCAGTGCTACTGACTTAAACCCGTTCCAATTTATCGGACCCGCTGCCCATCGTCGTCTCGATGCCGATCGAGCGTCGGCCGCCGCTTCGGCTCCGGCTTCATCGCATCGCGGTTCTCAGGGGCCGCCGGATGCACGCCAAAGTCCCAGACTCCGAGGTTGATCCGCTTTGCATCCAGAATCTCCAGCAGCGCGAACTCACCGAAGTCGAGCGGCCGCACCGGTGTGAGTTTTTGCCAGTGGCCGCCGGCCAGCGGCTCCGCCTTTACCTCCGTCACATCGTCCGGCAGACGCCGGCCGTCCTGCGGCGAGGTCAGAGAGAAGCTCGCCAGCACGCGCGAGTCCGTGCGCACATCCGTCCGCACGATCACATAGCGGCTAGTGGCCGAGCCCCCCACGCTCGCCGTCGCCGCCGCGCCCGTCGCTCCGTGCGTGTCCACCGTCAGCGCGCTGCCGCTCGCCGGTGTATCCGCGTCGTCGCCGATGCGCACGTACAGCACCGGATCCGGCACATGCACCTGCACCGCCGACCGCGTTCCCCGCAGCGTCACCACCGCATGCGGGCTTGAGAGCGGATTCACCGCGCCCAGCAGCACGTTGTGCGCCGTGTTCCGGTTTAGCTGGCCGTCGCTCTGGGCCAGCGGCACCAGCTCCGGCGTCGATTGAAACGTGTCCAGCGCCAGCACCGAGTCCTGCTCCGGCAGATGCAGATCCGGCGCAATCTCCGGCGTGAGCGCCGCCCGTGCCGCCTCTTCCTTCAGCAGCTCCGGGTCGATCTCCGGCCCATCCGCCGGCTGCCCGGCCGCCGTCATGGTGTGCCGCTTCTCCCAGGTATGCGTCGCATCCAGATCCACCAGCGCCAGCGGAACGATCTCCTCCGCGCCCCCTCGTTCCGCGCTGTGGTACACCACGTTCTTGCCGACGATCCGGTAGTCCTGAACCAGCTGAAACGACCCATCCCGCAGGATCAGGTGAATGCGCCGCGGAGCCTGGGCGGTAGCCGGCGTCTGCGCCCCCGCAACCATCGCCGCCGAAGCCGTCACAAACACGAAACTCGCAAAAAAGAGACCGGCCCGCGCAGAAATGCGTCCGGCCGTAGACTTCCAGGCAAGCTCTCGCGTCCAACTCATTACCAGATCTCCCGAACCGTTAGACGCGATCAAGACACCTCCGTGCGATCCGCCGGTCTCCTGTTCTCTCCAAGATCGTTTGCAAGGGAAGAAATCGCACGGTTCGTGACATACTTTATTGAGTACCAATTCTCAACATGATGCTCCGCCTCCATCCCGGCTCAAGATCTGGTTCTAACTCCAGACATCGGCCATCCCGGCAGTCCGCCTGGTTTGGGATCCTGGCGCTGCTCTGCGTCTCGCTTTTGTTCTGCGCGAGTACGGCGCAGGCCTGCCACGCGCACGATGCCCTGCTGCGTTCCGCCGACGGCAAGGCGCAGATCTCCGCGCCAATCGATGAGTGCCCGCTATGCGCCGCGCCGCACGCCGCCCTGCCCGCCGGCACCCAAACTGTGGTCGGAGAGCGGCCGCAGCTGGAGCATATCCAGGCGCGCCGGCCGCTCTCTCCCTACATCGCGCAGTGGAGCTTCCATCTCTTCAGCCGCCCTCCACCAACTGCCTGACCCTGGCACACGAAGCAACAGGCTCGGTACGGCTCCCTCAGCGAGCGTACTCCGCCTGTCACAGCGGTATCTGCCCCTTTGGCACCGCCCCCGTGTCGTTCACGTCACAGCATCTTCCTCAATGAGGTACGGCAGCCACCCTGGCCTGCGCTCTCTTCTCCCTATCTGAAGATGGCCTCCATCACAGGTTTCGCCGCACTCAGTCCGGAAGATGCTCCAGGAGTCACCCCATGCGGGATCTGTTTCAGAGCTCGAAGCTCACACCACTGTCTTTGGCGCCTCTGTTCGCCATCACCATGACCCTCGCCGCAGGCGCCCAGACGAACTCCGGAAGCATCTCCGGCCAGGTCACGGACCAGACCGGAGCCATCCTTCCCCGCGCGACGGTTCGCATCAGCAA
>CAXTRT010000045.1:0-33232 GCA_964246835.1 uncultured Acidobacteriaceae bacterium
CCCACACACCGGTAACCTGAACCCGCCTCGCCACGCACCACCGCCGTCACGGGGCCCATTCCTAACCGTCCGCCAGCTCCTTAGATGTCGTAGCACCTTCGTATCGCTTTCTTGGTTATCGTTCTGAGCGCAGCGAAGAACCTGCTTCTAGCTTCTGTTTTTCTTGGTTGTCATTCTGAGCGCAGCGAAGAACCTGCTTCTCGCCTTTGCTTCTTCTTGTTTGTCATTCTGAGCGCAGCGAAGAATCCCCGCATCTCGCCTTTAACCACGGAGCAAAGCGACGTACCAACCCCCATCAGCCCAAGCCCGAAGCCGATACACCGCCCCCACGCTGATAAACTCACCCTCAGACCCCTATGTTTGAAAACCTAAGCGACAAGCTCCAGCGCTCCTTCAAAACCCTCCGCGGCCAGGGCACCCTCACCGACGACAACATCGCCGACGCCATGCGCGAGATCCGCACCGCCCTCCTCGAGTCCGATGTCAACCTCGCCGTCACCCAGTCCCTCGTCGAGCACATCCGCACCCGCGCTTTAGGAACCGAGGTGACAACCTCGTTGTCGCCCGCAGAACAGCTGGTCAAGATCGTCTCCGACGAGCTCAGCAACCTGCTCGGCCGCGACACCGCCCGCTTCAAGTTCGCCCCGCAGCCCCCTACCGTCATCCTCATGGCCGGCCTCCAGGGCTCCGGCAAAACCACCACCTCCGGCAAGCTCGCGCAATGGCTCAAAAAAGGCGGCCACCGGCCTATGCTCGTCTCGGTGGACGTCTACCGCCCCGCCGCCCGCGAGCAGCTCCGCATCGTCGCCGACTCCATCAAAGCCCAGATCTACGAAGGCAAACTCGACCCGCCATCAAATAAAGAGTTGTCATCCTTCGCCGAAGGCGGAGGACCTGCTTCTCCCACCGCGAACACCGAAACCGTCCTCCGCCTCGCCAAGGAAGCCCTTCGCGACGCCCGCAACTTCGGCAACGACATCCTCCTCGTCGACACCGCCGGCCGCCTCGGCATCGACGAGCTCCTCATGGACGAGATGGCCCAGCTCAAAGCCGAGCTCAAACCCTCCGAGATCCTCTTCGTCGCCGACAGCATGACCGGCCAGGACGCCGTCAACTCCGCCAAGGCCTTCAACGATCGCCTCGGCATCACCGGCGTCATCCTCACCAAGATGGACGGCGACGCCCGCGGCGGCGCGGCCCTCTCCATCCGCCACATCACCGGCGCCCCCATCAAGTTCCTCGGGACGGGAGAGAAGCCTGACGCGTTTGAGGCCTTTCACCCAGACCGCATCGTCTCCCGCATAATGGGCCACGGAGATATCGCGACATTATTGGAGCGCGCCGAAGAAAGGCTCGACAAGGGCAAGGCCGAGCAGTTCGCCAAAAAAGCCCTCTCCGGCGACGGCTTCACCCTCGACGACTTCCGCGAGCAGCTCCGTCAGATCAAGAAGATGGGCTCCATGAAGAGCATCCTCAAGATGCTCCCCTCCGTCGGCCCCTTCGCCGGCATGGCCCAGGCCGCCGAAAATGTCGACGAGTCCCAGTTCACCCGCGTCGAGTCCATCATCAACTCCATGACCAACCGCGAGCGCCAGGACCACGAACTCATCAACGGCAGCCGCCGCAAACGCATAGCCACCGGCTCCGGCACCTCCGTCCAGGAGGTCAACAACCTCCTCCGCCAATACAGCCAAATGCGCAAGATGTTCAAGATGATCGGCGGCGGAGGAGGCCTAAAAGCCCAGCAACGCATGATGAGCCAAATGCAAGGCAAACAGAAGTTCGGACGATAGTGTCATTCCGAACCGCTTTTAGGACTGCTACCTTTAGCATCGTTACTTTCGTTGAGGAAGGGTTTAGAACATGTGGGAGCAGCGCATCTCGCATTCAGGTCTGCAGACATTCAGGGTAGTGAAGGGTCAAACCCAATACGATGTCGATATGAAGGCGGCCTCTCAAATGGCGATTTGGGAGGAGCGTTGGCAACGAAGGTTGAACGTGCAGCGTGCCCAAGAGGCAAAACAAAAGACCTTTGAACAACGCACGTTAAGCACCTTCCAAACCGCCGCCGCGAAGGCGTTTGCCCTTGAGCGTACGCGCGAACTCGAAGCCGAGCGAGAATCACTTGAGACCCTGTTGCATGTCGCATTGACGCGGGATCCAAAGCCGAGTTGGGCATTGAAGAAAGATCGATCAAGTTTCGCTATACCGAAGCCAACGAAACAACCCTCGATACAGACTCCGCCAAAGCCGTTATCAACAGATCGCGACTTCATCATGATGGTTTTGGAACCGCAACTTTCTTTCTTTGACAAAGTATTTAGAAGTCGGGCCCACAAGAAGCTTGAAAACTATCGAGAACAGAAGGAACAAGCGGAGCAGTTGATGCAAACTCGTTTTCAAACTGCTACTAGCGAATGGCAGGAGGAGAGCGAACGCATTAAACATCTGAATGGTATGGCGACGGCCTCTTATGAGGAGCATCTAGACCGTTGGCAAAATGAACACAACGCATTTAGTGCAAGACGCGAAGCTCAGCACCGACAAATCGATGAGTTACGCAACGCTTACCTATCCGGTGAACGGGAGGCAGTGGAAGCTTATATAGACGATGTACTTAGCCACTCGGAATATCCGGATACGTTCCCGAGAGATCATCAATTTCGGTATGTTGTAACCACGAGAACTTTGGTTCTCGATTTTGAGCTTCCCAGCCAAGCAACACTGCCTGATCTAAAAGAAGTGAAATACATCGCCACTCGCTCAGAGCTCCAAGAAGTTTCCGTCTCAGAGGCCTGGATCAAGAAAACATTCGACGAAATGCTTTATCAAATCGTTCTACGCACTCTATACGAGCTTTTCGAGAGCGATGAGGCAGACGTTCTCACTGCAATCATCCTTAACGGTTGGGTTCGATCTATAGATCGATCAACTGGAGCTCAGGTGCATGCATGCGTGATGAGCCTTGAGGCACGGAAAGACGAGTTTCTGGCGATCAATTTACGCAACGTAGACCCGAAGGCATGTTTTAAGAAGCTGAAGGGAGTAGCGGCCAGTAAGTTGATTGAACTAAGCCCTGTGAAGCCGTTGTTTATGCTGAACAAAGAAGATGAACGTTTTGTCGAGGGGTATGCAGTGGTCGATAAGATCGACGAACGCACGAACCTCGCCGCCATGGATTGGCTTGATTTTGAAAATCTAATCCGCGAGCTTTTTGAGCGAGAGTTTAGGAAAAGCGGCGGCGAAGTCAAGATCACGCAGGCCAGTCGGGACGGCGGTGTAGACGCTGTCGCTTTCGACCCTGACCCAATTCGCGGAGGGAAGATTGTTATTCAGGCAAAGCGCTACACAAATACCGTCGGAGTTTCGGCAGTTCGAGATCTATATGGAACAGTCCATAACGAGGGTGCAAACAAGGGTCTTCTTGTTACTACCTCCGACTTTGGACCTGATGCGTACACCTTCGCGAAAGATAAGCCACTCACATTGCTGAGCGGTGGTGAGCTTCTTTATATGTTGAGTCAGCACGGTCACTCCGCCAAAATCGATTTGGCGGAAGCCAAGAAAATGGCTTTGGAGAATGCCAAATAGCGACGATAGAATCGCTCGGTGTGTCTCGGGGGTAGTTGCCTCAGGCACCAACCCCGCCACCGCGAAGGGCGGGTGCCCCATTCATGGCAGTCCCAGTCGGGGTCCCCGGCGAACTTGTTCGCTGGGGTGATTATCGCCATCAGTGGGCCATCGACCGACAGGTCGACCGCTCCTAAACTCCCACCATGCCCACCGGCCTCAAGCGATACCAACAAACCAGCCAACTCCACTTCATCACCTTCAGCTGCCACCACCGCCTGCCCTTCCTCAACACCCCCGATTCAAAAACCTCGTCGAACAGGTCCTAGAACACACCCGCTAAACCCACAACTTCGACCTCCACGCCTACGTCCTCATGCCCGAGCACGTCCATCTCCTGCTCTCCGAACCCACCCACCACAACCTCGCCACCACCCTGAAGGTCCTGAAACAAGAGACCTCCAAACTCCTGATCGGTTCCCGAAAGCAGTTCTGGCAAGACCGCTACTTCGACTTCAACGTCCACACCGAAGCCAAGCGCCTCGAAAAGATCCGATATATCCACCGCAACCCAGTCAAACGCGGCCTCACCACAAAGCCCGAAGACTATCCATGGTCAAGCGCCCACCACTACGCCACCGGCACCCTCTCCACCATCTACATCACGTCCTGCTGGACCACGCGCCAGCCACCGCCCTCAACCAACCACTCCGAAGGACGGGTGCCTCATTCATGACAGCGCCCGGGGTCCCCGGCGAACGTGTTCGCTGGGGTGGTCTACCGTCATGAGTGGGCCATCAACCGATAGGTCGACAGCTCTTAATCTTCCATCTTTCTCCAACCGCCCTATACTGAAGACACCATATGCTCTCCGAAAGCCAGATCCAAAACGTGTGGGAAAGTCAGATTGGCGCGGAGGTGCGCGCCCTCTACTTCGCGGAACTGGCAGGTACATATACGCTCCAGAAGCAATGGATCACTGGCCTATCCTTCTTTCTCTCGTCCGGTGCCGCAATCACCCTCTTCACCACTCTTCCGACGAGCATTCCGATCGCCTGCTCGGTTCTCGTTGCCCTGCTGACCGCCTACTCCATTGCACGAAACCTCGACTCCGCAATTCGAACCATGGCCAAGCTCCATTACTCCTGGAGCCAGGTCGCCTCGGACTATGAATCCCTTTGGAACACCACCTACGCCGAAGACGCTGGCCTGAACTATGACCGCCTGGTCTCACGCGAACGCGACCTCTCCGAACTCGCCTCAACCGACGCACCCAACAATCAGAAGCGTCTCGGCTACTGGATGGATCAAGTCCTGAGACAACACCACCTCTCGAACGCATGAGTCCCTCCGCCGCCCGGGAAAATTGGCCACCACTCCCACGGCCAGTTCCACCACCACCCAGACCACCCCCTCCGCCACCCCAGCCGAAGCATTAAGACGGCCGTGGCCAAGCCATCAACTCCAACGCCGCCAACCAAAGGGCGGGTAGCCCAGTGCGCTCACTCCGATACAGCCACCCCGAAGGCGATTGCTCCATCCATGGCAGTCTCACTTGGGGCCCTCGGGCGAATGTGTTCGCTGGGGTGAGTATCGTCATGAGTGGGCCATCGACCGACAGGTCGCCCAATGACTCATCCGTTACATTGCCTAAGCCATGGGTCTGCGGACCACAGCCCGCATGTTTACCGAGCGATCTACATCAGAAGAGTAACCCTGGACTGTTTTGGCGCAACTACCTCACCGACCCGGTATTCTTGAAATCGAAGCCCCGCTAGGAAGACCTGTACTATCCGGGCAGCATGGCAGGAAACTTCTAAGGACACGCTGATCAAGTGCTCGTTGATAAGGAGGCCACGCGCCATCTCAGCAGTGCGGCTTCAGCCGACAGAATCAGCTTGGCCATACTTTCAGGACCTGCATAGAATGTATCTGGGGTCCGGATCTAAGATCAATCAATTGAATACTTTAGACCTGAAGACATGGGGGAGGATATCCCGCGACCTAAGCCGTCAGCCGCCGCAGCGACCGTACTGCCATCGCCACCGCCGCCACGTCCCCACTGAGCGCCACCGGCAGATCCGGCAACCCGGCTCCCGTGGTCAGCCCGCGCCGTAGATAGAACCCGCCATAGGTCCCCGCCAGTGCGCCCGCGGCTCCCATCGCAACTCCGCCGACTACATCTCGCCGCAGCGCCGTGGCGACAATCGCCCCGATCAGCCCGCCCAGCATCACACGTCCCGCCAGCGGCAGCGGTGCCGTTCGCGCCGGCGTGTTCGGCAGCTTGTCCCCGATGTACTCGCCCACCGCCGCGGCGGAGAGCGCACCCACAGCCGCCGGGTGCGCCACCCACGAGGCCCACGTCCCCGCCACCGGCAGCTCCCCACGTCGCGCAAACCACGACACAACCGCCAGCGCTGTGAACGATCGAAGGCCGGTGCTCACCCCCAGCAACGGAGTGGCAACATGGGCAGTAGCTGCTGAAACTGACATAGAAACTCCAAGATCGTGCGAGATGAACCTGCTTCTCGTCAGATGCAATCTCGTCATAGGCAGAGCTCCTTGACTTCAACGAAAGGACCAACCATGAACATCTAGCTTGGTTCAACATCATTGTCGCTAAGCTTTCGCACTTGAAGCAGTCTCAATCGCCTCTACCAAATCTTCATAGGCAAACGACCCCAGATGCTGCCGCCCATTGATGTAGAACGTCGGCGTTCCCCGCACCCCGCTCTTCTCGCCACTGGTCACATCCTCATCAACACGCTCTGCAAAGGTTCCGCTGCCCAATGCCTCTTCGAGCGCCTTGGACTGTAAGCCAAGCTTCTCTGCCAACATTGGAAAATAGCTATCCTCGAACTTCGCCTGATTGTCGTACAGCGCATCATGCATCTCCCAGAACTTGCCTTCGCTCGCGGCATACTCGGCCGTCTCCGCAGCTTCCTCCGCAAACTCATGCTGCTCAAGCGGAAAGTTGCGGAAGACGAACCGCAGATCCTTACCGAAGTGCGTCTGCACCTTCTTCACGATCGGCGCCGCATCCCCGCACGAGGGACACTGATAGTCTCCGTACTCAACCAGCGTGTAACGTGCACTGGCCGTCCCTTGTACATGATCTTCGGCTCGGACATCCCGCGAAAGCTTGCTCATAGCACCTCCTGTGATTGCGCTGCCTCAATTGGCTGGAAGCCAACTTGACCTAATTCTTTGGATGCAGCATGCGATCAGCATCACCTGGGCCGAAGCAAAGCGGCCGCCGATGGCAGCCGCTCACCATCACTCTGCTGCCTCTCTACCGCCGTCCGCCAAATCCACGACCGCCACCGTACCCGCCATGGTAGCCACCGAAGCCGCCGCGGTAGCCTCCGCCATATCCGCCGCGTGCGTACCCATATCCGCGGCCGTATCCATAGCCGTAACCTCGGCCGTAGTAACCGTATGCCCCACGATACCCATATCCCCGCCCATAGTATCCATAGCCGCCCCGCAGCCACGGGCCCGCGCCTATGAAGACACCTCCATTAAACCAGCTCGGACCGTAGTACCCATACGGAGCGCATGCGTAGGGCGCGTAATCGTAGTACCCATACGAGCAGGCCGGCGGTCCATAGGAATATCCCGGATAGACGCCAACTCCCACTGAGACCTGCGCGTGAGCGGCCGTCGCCGGAACCAGCATTGAAAGCAACACCACTGAAAATAAGGCCGTACATCTGACAAATCGCATTGTGTCTCCCTGTCAGCCTCGGACCGAAGCCTGACAAATCATCGCTCGCGCACAACGCGCAAGCTACATTGGTGTAAACCCGAAGACATGGCTGATGTTGCTGATGTTCGACCACCCTGCTGGCAACTCCCGGACTTTGAAAGTTCACAGCAGGTCTGCAAACTTCTGCGCAGCACCTTTTCCACAATGAAAACTTCAGTTCGCCTCAATCATGCAAATCAGTTACTTGCAGTGAGTACTGTCTGGCCTTCGAAGTGCAACCGCAAGGCTAAACTTCACTCGTTTTTCATCTCCCCGCCATCTCCCACTCTCATGCCGTGCGCTCTAACAGGTGACCATTGATGCCGATGTGTTCTAGGAACCTTCTTCCCCTTGTCGCTGCGATCTCCTTTACAGCGGCAACGCTACCTTCTACAGCCTTCGCCGACGAGTACAAGCTGTTTGTGGTCGCCAATACGCCAAGCGAACACTTTGTCATGGGAGACGATTTCGGCGACTACGCGGTCAACTCCTCTCTGATCTCCGCGAACGGAACAACTCCTTGTGGAACATCGTTGTTGCAAGAGTGCTATCAGGTCGGAAACGTCATCACAGGAACCTCCTTCTACTCAAGTATCCTCCCCACGCCCACGTCTGACCCCAATCCCAGGACTCCCCACGCCAGTAAGCCATCCGGACCTAATTGGGACATCCTAAATACTGTTGGCAGTTTCTTCTCTGGGTTCTATCAGGCACCCGGCGGGACTCTCAGCCGAGGCATCTGGGACGGGTCGGATCCCGTCGCAGACCGGATCAGTGGAGGATCGATCGACGGAGGTTTTGCATCCGCCAACGGCAACGTCTTCTACATCGACGGCTTAGATAACACACTAGTCGTCGGCATTGATCTCCAGACCAGCCCGGTACCCGAGCCCGGTACACTCTCGCTCACAGCCGCGGCTCTCCTTGCATCAGCAGGCACCGCTAGGCGTCGGCTCTTACAACGATAAACAAAGTCATCGCGGACTCGATGCAAAAAAGGACTCAGGCCAACGCCTGAGTCCTTTTCTATTCGCCCGTTCTAACTCCTGTCTAACGGTGACCACCGCCGCCGCCGCTGGCATGAGCACCGCCACCACCGCCGCCCATCGATGCACCGCCACCATGGAACCCGCCGCCGCCAGCCATGGAACCCGTACTGCCATGCAATCCACCACCGCCTTGCATCGTTCCAGTCGAAGCTCCGCCCGTTCGGGTAGCAGCTCCTGCACTGCCTTGACCAGGCGCAGGACGTCCAACGCCGCCACGATTATTGAACTGACCGCTATAGCCGCCTCGGTATCCTAGGCCTTGATACGGGCGAGAGGCACCGGCATAGCCGTACCCACCGCCGTAACCGCCACCATATCCACCGTAGCCATACCCGCCCATGCCGCCAAACCCGTAGCCCGGATACCCATAGAATCCATAGCCGAATCCTGAATAACCAAGACCCGCAAATCCAAACGGCCCGCCGTAGAATCCTGAACCGAAACCGAGCCCATAGGGACTATAGAAGCCGCCGCTCGGAAACCACGGGTAGGAGCCGTAGCCGACGTCATAGCCGCCCCCAGCGAACCCGCTACCGTAGCCGCCGCCACTCTGTACGAGACCGGCATTCTCCTGGCCGGTGTACTGCGACCGCAGATCACTCCATGCGGTCAGCTCATCGGTCGACTTCTTCTTGTCAAAACCTTTGGGCTTCAGCGAATCGCTATCAAGTGCAAGCAAGTGGCCACCCTTCAGCGTTATGGGCTTTTCCATGCCAGGCCCTGTCGAGACCTCTGCTTTACCCTCAAACACCCGAACCACACCCAACTCAGCGTCAAACTCATAGAGACCCGGCTTCACTAGCTGTGTCTGCGCACTGCCGCCCTGCCTGCTGGTGAGCGAGATCCGAACATCGTTCTGCTCATAGAGTTGATCGACCTCGACCTCGGCCCGACCGCGTTGAACCTCAACAACAGTATGAATCAAGCTTGGAGACACCATCTTGACCGCGCTGTTCTGTCCCACACGCAGGAAGATCCCGGGAGTCAGCTGTACCTCCGCTCGGCCCACAGTCGTCTCAAGCGTCTGTCCCGCAGTTAGAGCTACCGAGCCGGATTGACTATTCAGGCTCTGCCCAGCCGTGTGGGTTCCAAGCGATGCCTGGCCTTCAATATAGGTGATGGTTCCCGGTCTGGCTGAGATCACGGTCTGCCCCCAGGCAGAAGCAATCAGAGTCGTGGCCAGGGAGACAGCTGCAAGAGCGCTCGACCTTGGCATCTTCATTTCCTCTGTAGATAAGATGCTTTAGGACGTTGAAGGTCGCGTCCTACGCACATCTCATACGCCTCCACTGTAAACCATCCTGCTGTTTTACAAACCTTTTCTTAAATTTCTGTATTCTCAGCGAAGGTCTAGCAGACGAGGTGTGATGAACGAAGGTCGTTGGGTGGTGTTGATTGCGAGCGAAGTGGGGCGTACCGACTCTGTCTCTGACCGCGCCATGGAGCGCTTTGTGGAAGCCATTCAGACAGAAGGCTACGAGGTCGTTCGCACCTCTACCCCCGAAGACGGTCTTTCGCTGGTTACGTCCGACCCGTCCTACTCGGCTATCCTGCTCGACTGGGATCTTGAGGGTGACAATCAATTCGCCGAGTCCGCCGCGCTTCAGATTCTGCGCGCCGTCCGGCATCGCAACAAGAAGGTCCCGATCTTCCTGATCGCCGACCGCACCCTCGTCTCCGAGCTGCCGATCGAGGTCGTCAAGCAGGTCCACGAATACATCCATCTCTTTGGCGATACTCCCGCCTTTATCGCCAGCCGCGTCGACTTTGCCGTCGAGCGCTACCATGAGCAGCTGCTGCCGCCCTACTTCCGCGAGTTGCTGAAGTACAACGACCAGGGAGCCTACTCCTGGGACGCGCCCGGCCACATGGGCGGAGTCGCCTTCCTGAAGCACCCAATCGGTCAGGAGTTTCACCGCTTCTTCGGCGAAAACCTGATGCGGTCGGACCTCGGCATCTCCACCGCGCCGCTCGGCTCCTGGCTCGACCACATCGGGCCGCCCGGTGAGTCCGAACGCAATGCCGCCCGCATCTTCGGCGCGGATTGGACCTTCTACGTCCTCGGCGGCTCCAGCACCTCGAACCAGATCATCGGCCACGGCGTCATCGCCCAGGACGACATCGTCCTCGCCGATGCCAACTGCCACAAGAGTATCTGTCACTCGCTGACGGTGACCGGTGCCCGGCCCGTCTACTTTAAGCCCACTCGCAACGGCTACGGGATGATCGGCCTAGTTCCACTCAAGCGCTTCAGCCCGGAGAACGTGCAGGAGCTTATCGCCAAAAGCCCCTTCTCCATCGGTGCCCGCGCCCAGCAGCCCACCTATGCCGTCGTCACAAACTCTACCTACGACGGCCTCTGCTATAACGTCGACACCGTCGTCAAGGAACTCGCCAAGTCTGTCCCACGCATCCACTTCGACGAGGCCTGGTACGCCTACGCGAAGTTTCATCCCCTGTATCGCAACCGCTATGCCATGGGTGTGCCGGACGACATGCCCGACCGCCCTGCCATCTTCTCGGTGCAGTCTACGCATAAAATGCTCGCCGCCTTCTCCATGGGCTCGATGGTCCACATCAAGCTCAGCCCTCGGGCCCCGCTTGACTTTGACCAGTTCAATGAAGCCTTCATGATGCACGGCACGACATCGCCGTTCTATCCATTGATCGCGAGCCTCGACGTCGCCGCCGCTATGATGGACGAGCCCGCCGGCCCAACGCTCATGGACGAAACCATCCAGGACGCCATCAGCTTCCGCCAGGCGATGGCCTCGATCGCGCATCGCCTCCGTGCCGCCTCTGAAAATGGCGATGGCTGGTTCTTCGGCATCTACCAACCCGAGCAGGTCACCGACCCGGCGACCGGCGAACGTATCGATTTTGAGGAGGCTGAGGACGAGCTCCTGATGAACACGCCCTCCTGCTGGACGCTGAAGCCCGGCGAAGACTGGCACGGCTATAACGACGACGACATCGCGGACGAGTACTCCATGCTTGATCCCGCCAAGGTCACCATCCTCACCCCCGGCGTCAACGCCCAAGGCAAAATCGCCGACTGGGGCATTCCCGCCGCGATCCTGACCGAGTTCCTCGACAGCCGCCGCGTGGAGATCGCCCGTACCGGCGATTACACCGTCCTGGTGCTCTTCTCGGTCGGCACCTCCAAGGGCAAATGGGGCTCCCTGCTTGAAAACCTCTTCGAGTTCAAACGCCTGTATGACACGGAAGCGCGTCTCGAAGAGGCGCTTCCTGAGTTAGTACAGAAGTTCCCCGCCCGCTATCGCAACATGACCCTCAAAGAGCTCTCGGACGAGATGAACGCTGCCATGATCGAGCTGCGGCTCGCCTCGCTCGTCAACGAGGCATGCGACGAGGACTTCGACCCCGTCCTCACCCCCGCGCAGACCTACCAGAAACTTCTTCGGCAGGAGACAGAGAAGATGCGCTTCAACGAGATGGCCGGCCGCATTGCTGCCGTCATGCTCGTGCCGTACCCGCCGGG
Organism: uncultured Acidobacteriaceae bacterium; assembly: GCA_964246835.1. Taxonomy (GTDB): domain Bacteria; phylum Acidobacteriota; class Terriglobia; order Terriglobales; family Acidobacteriaceae; genus Edaphobacter. Next base: position 11,870 of record CAXTRT010000045.1, read on the forward strand.
CATCCCCATGTCCATGCCCGGAGAGCGTCTCGGCGGCCCTGAGAGCCCTGTCATCAAGCTCATTCTCGCCATGGAAGAGTTCGGCAAGCGCTTCCCTGGCTTTGAGCGCGAGGTGCATGGCATTGAGGCGGATGCCGACAGCAACTACTGGATGCGCGCCGTGATCGAGCCCAGCACGAAACGCCGCAAGAACGGCAAGGGGCGCCCACCCAGCTCCGCGCCGCGAGTCTCAAAACGTCTGCCCAGCACGCCGGTCCGCCGGTCCACCAGCTAGCAAAGCATTGCGGAACCTGCAATGGAATCTCAGTGATTTTGTCATCCTTCGCCGCAGGCGGAGGATCTGCTGTTAGTGCGCTTCGCTGCTGTTACAGGGCACACCGCTGAGCAGGATTTTGTCCCGCAAACAATGACCTGAGTTTGCCACCCTCAAGAGCTCTTCGCTACCGCTTGCCACCACCCATTAAGCTTCCCAGCACACCACGAATCAGCTGCCGCCCCACCGTGCTTCCCATCGTGCGCGCGGCCGACTGCACCATCGCTTGAACCGGCGTCATGCGTCCATGGCCTGTGCCGCTGCCGAGCAGACCTGTCAACACCGATCCACCCACTCCCATCGCCTCCTGCATCCATCCGCCGCCGGCACCTGCCGGCGTCTGCGCCTGCCCGGGAATCGGGAGCGGAACCTTCTCCGCGGATGGCGCGCCGGCCGTCGCAGATGACGCAACTGCCTTCCCCTTCAGCTTTTCATACGCGCTCTCCCGATCGATCGCCGTCCCATAGGCCTTATCGAGATCGACTGACGCCGCGACGATCGCCGCCCGCTGCTCCGGCGTAATCGGACCGATCTGCGAGTGCGGTGGCACCACCATCGCCCGCTCCACTATCCCCGGCGTCCCTTTCTCATCAAGAAACGAGACCAGCGCCTCCCCCACACCGAGCTGTGTAATCACCTCTTCCACATTCACCTTCGGGTTCGCGCGAAACGTCTGTGCCGCCGCTCGCACCGCCTTCTGATCACGCGGCGAGAAAGCCCGCAGGGCATGCTGCACACGGTTTCCCAACTGGCTCAGAATCACGTCCGGTACATCGATCGGATTCTGCGTGACAAAGAACACGCCCACGCCCTTCGACCTGATCAGCCGCACCACCTGCTCGATGCGGCTCGACAGCACCGGCGGCAGATCCGTAAACAGCAGATGCGCTTCGTCAAAGAAGAACACCAGCTTCGGCTTCTCCAGATCTCCCGCCTCCGGCAGCTTCTCGAACAACTCACTCATCAGCCACAGCAGAAACGTCGCATAGAGCTGCGGGCCTTGCATCAGCTTGTCCGCAGCCAGTAGGTTCACCACGCCCTTGCCATCCTGCGTTTGGATTAGGTCCTGAATGTCCAGCGCAGGCTCACCAAAGAAGCAGTCCCCGCCCTGCTGCCCGATTTGAACGAGTCCTCGCTGAATCGCTCCCAGGCTCGCGGCAGACATATTGCCGTACTCGCCCTTGTACTCCGCCGCATGGTCGCTCACATGCTGCAGCATCGCCTGCATGTCCTTCATGTCCAGCAATAGCAATCCGTGGTCGTCCGCAATCTTAAAGACCAGCGTCAGCACCGCCGCCTGCGTGTCGTTCAGGTTCAAAATGCGGCCGAGCAGCAGCGGCCCCATCTCGCTGATTGTCGCGCGAACCGGATGGCCCTGCTTGCCGAACACATCCCAGAACACCACTGGGCATCCCGCAAACTCCACCGGCCCCAGGCCCATCGCCTGCACCCGTGCGTCGAACTTGGGCGAACCCTTTCCGGGCTGCGAGATGCCCGACAGATCGCCCTTCACATCCGCCGCAAAGACCGGCACACCGATCGAGCTCAGCGCTTCTGCCATCACCTGCAGCGTCACCGTCTTGCCCGTACCCGTCGCGCCCGCCACCAGCCCGTGCCGATTGGTCATCGCCGCGATCAGCCGCAGCTCCTCCTCGCCGCTCTTCGCAATCACCGGTAGCTCGACCATGACCTCGTTCCTCCTGTTCGCTGAGAGTACACGCTCCGCAGAGACACCGCGGGGCATTCGGCAGGGCGCTCCCAGACGGCACAGAGCTTCACCATCAGTGCAGTGATTTCTCTCATAGGTCGTGCAAACACTCAAACTCTTCCAAATCCCTCGAAAGCCGCATGGACAACGTGCTATTCTCCGCGCATTCCCCGGAGGTCCACCCGCATGCATCCCCGCACCACGCATCTTCGCAGCAGACCCTCGCTCGCCGTACTCCCCGTTGCGCTGCTCACCTCCTGTGCCGCGCTCGCACAGGTCGTCATTACCCCGGCCACACCGCAGATCGGCACCTCGCAACCTGCTCCGATCGAGCCACCGATCGTCAGACCCACCAGCAAGCCGTGCTCCGTCACCCTCCTCTCCGAGCAGCCCTTCGCTGACTTCTCGAACAAGCCCCTTACCTACACGCCACCCAGCGGCTGCGCCGGCCCCTGGGCCAAGGTCGTCTTCTCGGCAGACTTCACCGTCACCGCTGGCCGCCAGTTCGATCGCACCGCCAAGTTCTTCCTCGGCGGCGCAAATATCTACTTCGGCACCACCTCCGAGCCCCGCTCTACCCTTAGCCCCTCCTGGCACGTCGAGCGCGACATCACCGATCTCAGCGCTCTCTTCAAGACCCCGCAGGTCGGCCAAGCCATCCTCGGCAACTTCGTCGGCGTCTCGGGCGGCGTGACCTACAACGGCATCATCTACGCCAATGCCCGGCTCGACTTCTATCCCGCCAACGCCGCGAATCCCGCACCCGCCGTGCCCAACGCCGTCCTTGCCTTTCCTACGAACGACACTGCCCGCGTGAGCACCACGACGGATATGTCCACTGGCAGCTTCACCTTTCCTAGGAATCTCGAGCGCGTCTATCTGGACGTGATCTCGCAGTCGCAGTCCGCCGACGAATTCTGGTACACCTGCGTTCCGTCGAACGTCGCCGGCGAACTGCAGAACTGCGGCAACTCCGCCTTCCGCGAGACGGAGGTCTCGATTGACGGCAAGCCCGCCGGCGTCGCGCCCGTCTATCCCTGGATTTACACTGGCGGCATCGATCCCTACCTCTGGGAGCCTATTCCCGGCGTTCAGACTCTCAATCTCAAGCCCTATCGTGTCGATCTGACGCCCTTTGCCGGCATCCTCGCTGACGGCAAGCCGCACGCCGTGGCCGTCTCCGTCTTCAACGCGAACAGCGGCTTCGATGTTGCCTCGACCCTGCTTCTCTACACCGGTCCGGCAGGCTCCGTCACCACTGGTGGCCTTCTCACCGACACTCTCACCGCGGCTCCTACACCGACGATCGAAGAGAGCCTGAACACCGCGGCCGACGGTACCGTCTCCGGCCCCGTAAACGTCAGCTCCGCCCGCGCGTGGACCATCTCCGGCTATATCAATACTGCACACGGCCGTGTCGACACGACGATCCAGGCCTCCAACTCCTTTGGCAACATGCAGGATGAAAAGGTCTCCAGCACCATCTTCAAGCAGAACCTCACCCAGGGCACGGAGCAACACGAACTCACCACGACCATCTCCAGCGCGGGCACGGTCCAGACTCAGCACGATATCTCCTACCCGCTGATCGTCGACTACAACCAGGCGCCAGACGCTACCGGCAACATCGCCATCACTACCTCGGTCAAGCAGCAGAAGATCGACGCCCTGCGCAGCCCGATCGGCGCCAACAGCCCCAACCCGGTCGTCAGCCAGGAAGCCATCGAAACGACAGACACCCTCCACTACACGCCAAGCTTCTCCTTCATCAACCACGACACCAACACCGCCACGGCAAGCTATGGAGCCAAGGACGCGCAACATAACTGCGTCGCCCGCACCCTTGCCGCCAACGCGCTCCTACTGACGGAGGCACAGGACAGCACCAGCTGCTCGCTCGCCCCCTAAACGTTTTGCTTTCTTGTTGTCATCCTGTAGAGATCTGCTTCTCTACCCTAAGGTCCATCGAGCCCACCTGCAACGTAGTCCATCACCACGCACGTGGGTTCTTCCTTTCCTCCACTTGTATCGCAATACACCTGTACCGCATCTATACCGAGCATGAAAGCTATTGGTTACGAGCTGCCCTCGCCCATCGACTCTCCCGGCTCGCTGCTCGACATCACACTTCCCGATCCCACGCCATCCGGCCGCGATCTCCTCGTCGAAGTCAAAGCCGTCTCAGTCAATCCTGTCGACGCCAAGGTCCGCGCCTCCGCCAAACCCGCCGCGGGTCAGCAGTACAAAGTACTCGGCTATGACGCCGCAGGCACCGTTCGTGCTGTCGGCCCGGATGTCAGCCTCTTCCAGACAGGCGACGAGGTCTTCTACGCCGGCTCCATTGCCCGCTCGGGCACCAATGCCGAACTCCACCTCGTCGACGAGCGTATCGTCGCCCGCAAGCCCGCCTCGCTCTCGTTCGCTGCGTCAGCCGCCCTGCCACTAACCTCCATCACCGCATGGGAGCTGCTCTTCGACCGCTTCACCATCGAGCGAACCGGCGGCACTCTGGCCCGTCCCAAGCTCGCCGCCTCCCGCCTCCATTCCGCTCCCACATCGGCTCCGCAGCTGGCATCCATCCTCGTCCTCGGCGGTGCGGGCGGCGTCGGCTCCATCCTCATCCAACTCGCCCGCCAACTCACCGACCTCACTGTTATCGCCACCGCATCGCGCCCGGAGACAAAGCTGTGGTGTCGCCAGCTCGGCGCGCACCACGTCATCGACCACGCCCAGCCCATGAAGCCCCAGCTCGAAGCCCTCGGCCTCCCGCAGGTCGAGTTCATCGCCTGCCTGACTGCAACTGCCCAGCACTATCCCGGTGTCGTCGATCTCCTCCTTCCACAGGGCAAGATCGGCGTCATCGACGACCCACCCACCCTCGACGCCAAGCCCCTGAAGCGCAAGGCCGCCAGCCTGCACTGGGAGTTCATGTTCGCCCGTCCCGTCTTCGAGACCGCCGACATGGTTGCCCAGCATCATCTCCTCACTGAGGTCGCCCACCTTGTCGATGCCGGCACGCTCCGCACCACGCATACCGCCTCTCTCGGAATCATTAACGCTGCCAACCTCAAACAGGCTCATCGTCTCCTTGAATCCGGCACGGCTCGCGGCAAAGTCGTCCTCGAAGGCTTTTAGCGGCGTCATGGCTCCCAAACCCGTAACATCGCGGCAACTCTGGCTTGCCGAGAACCGTCTCTTCACCGCTTGGCAGCGCCGCGAGCCAACCCTGCTGCGCGACGGCGCGCTTGGCGGCGAGCACAGCACCTATCTCCAGCAACCGATGCGCATCCTCTTCGCGCTCAAGGAGCCCAACGACTCCGGCGGCCGCTGGTCCGCGAACGGCGCTGATCTTCGCCTGCACGCAGCCGCATTCGCCGATCTGCGCTCTACCTTTCCCGTCGTTCTGCTACTCGCTCTGCTTGCGCAGCAAGCCCCCATTGACCCCACACTCAGCCTTCCATTTGCGTCCGCTCGCGAGCAGCTTCGCGACCGCAACCGCCGCCTCCATCTCCTCCAAAGCATCGCCCTCGTTAACCTGAAGAAGACGCCCGGCGGACCCGTCTGCAACGACCGGTCCCTGCTCACCTCCGTGGAACAGAGCGGGGATCTCCTCCTTCGCCAGCTCGCGTTGTATCGGCCGCATCTCACTATCGCTGGCGGCAGCAGCGTCCACGCCCTGCTCGCGCAACTCACCGGGCAAGCTGTCACACCCGCTCTGATTCCACAGACACGCCCTTTCTTCCTCGATCCGCGTCTCGGCCTCTGCCTCTCCTTCTTTCACCCGCAAGCCACAAAGGGCTACGAATATCTCTATGAACTCCTGCGCGAAAGCCTTCTGCAGCACAGCAACGCTCTTACAATGAAGCTGCGGGTAACGGAAGCTGCGGCCCTGTGAAGCAAATTCCATGACCAACCTTCAAGACAAGCTCGACGCTATCACCACCCGCACCCGCAACCTGGTGCAGGCCGATCGCCTCGCCGTCTCCGAGCGCGCCACCGAAGAGCTCTTCGCCACCGGCATTGAAGACCGCCTGCTCAAAGTCGGCGACACGGCCCCATCCTTCAGCTTGCCTGATGCCGCTACCGGCAAGCTCATTGCCGCCGCCGACCTGCTCGCCCTCGGCCCCCTTGTGCTCAATTTCTTCCGCGGTCGCTGGTGCCCGTACTGTGTCACTGAGCTCGAAACCTGGCGCGATGCCCTTCCACGGATCAGGCTGGCTGGCGCTCTGCTCGTCGCTATCTCCCCACAGACCCAGCGCCAGAACAGCTTTACAGTCGAATAGCACCACCTCGCCTTCCCTCTCCTCACCGATCGCAACGCGGCGCTGGCCGATCAGTTCGGCATCACCTACACCGTGCCCGTCGAGGCACGCGCCTCCTATCGCTCCATCCTCGTCAACATTCCCTTCGCCAACTCCGGCGAAAGTTACGACAATGCTCCGGATACCGCTTGGCGCCTGCCCCTGCCCGCAACCTTCATCCTCCGCCAGAATGGCGCCATCGCCTTTGCAGAGGCCCATGCCGACTTCCGCGTTCGCCCCGAGCCCGAGGACATCCTCACTGCCCTACGCTCGCTGTAACGAACATACCCTGCGGATGCTATGGCATTTTCCTGAAGGTGTAGAGCAAGTCACTCCCGTGCGTGCCATTTTCTCTCAGGGAAAATGCCTCCACTGCACTCAAGCAACGCCATAGCATCAGGAAAAATGCTAAGTTAGGCGGCTTGCCGAAACGCTGGTCGCTCTGCTCTCAAAACATTCCCCGCGCTCTTTCTATGAGGTCGCATTGACGTCCGCTTCCTTTGCCCTTTGACTTGCTCGCTTTTCTGCGTGCGTTTATCGTAACTGCTAGGCGGCTATCGAACGGCAAAGACCTCATCCATGCCTGCCGCCGCAAAGGCTGATCCCATGACCGCGCTTCCTGCCCGTCCACTTCTGATCGCGCCCTCATCTGACATTTCCGCAAAGGCCGGCTCCGTTGTTGCTCTGCGGGTTCCCACCGCCGCCGGTCTTGATGCCTTCGCCGGCGATCCGAACTTCATGATGTCGCTCGCCCGCGGCCTCAACGTCGTCCAGGCCTTTACTCAGCAGCACCAGCAGATGACCATCTCGCAGCTCAGCGTCAAAACCGGTCTCTCCCGCGCCGCGGTTCGACGCTGCCTGTATACCCTTGCGAAGCTCGGCTTTGCCGGTACGGAAGACGGTTCTCGCTACAGCCTGCGCCCCCGCATGCTCACGCTCTCGCACTCCTTCACCGCGTCAAACACTCTCTCTACCGCGGCCCAGCCCATCCTCGAGCGCATGTCCGCGCAGCATCACGAAAGCTTCTCCGTCGCCACTCTCGATGGCGACGACATCGTTTATGTAGCCCGCACCACGGTCTCCCGCGTCATGAGCGTCGATCTTCACATCGGCTCGCGCCTGCCCGCCTTCTGCACCAGCATGGGACGCATGTTGCTCGCGCATCTACCTTCAGACCAGCTTGAGAACTATCTCAGTCGCGTCGATCTCGTCGCTCACACACCGCGCACAATCGTCTCGGTCGATAAGCTTCGTGTCATGCTTCGCAGCATCCGCCGTAACGGTTGGGCACTCTGCGATCAGGAGTTCGAGATCGGACTTCGCTCGCTCGCCGTTCCCGTCCACGCCCCTACCGGCCGTGTTATCGCGACTCTCAATCTGTCGGGTTCCGCTCCTCGACTTTCCACGCTCGACATGCAGTCCCGCTTTCTTCCCCTCCTCCGCGCCGCCGCAAACGAGCTTGGTGTCTTCCTCCGCTAACTGGCTGCCATCATTGAACGAATCTCGAATAGCGCTGATACAAGCGTCATTAAGCGAGAAGCAAAGCAACACCGAGGTAGAAGGGTGCCCCACAGCGACAGCACGGCCGATCTTCCGAGCCCGCGCTGGCTGCACTGGGTGAAGCTGGCTTTTGCGCTCTGGCTCACCGCCCTTGTCATCGCCTGTCTCGTCCTCACCCGCCATTGGCCGCTGGTCAATGACGGCGCCCTTCAGCACTACATCAGCTTCCTCATGGATAGCGGTCTCGCGCCCTTCCGCCAGATCTCGGACATGAATCTGCCGGGCTCGCTCATGATCGACTGGACCGTCGTCCACACCCTCGGCGGCGGCCCGGTCGCTTGGCGTGTCTTCGACGCTCTCCTCATGCTAGCCGCGTCGTTCGCCATGCTCGTCATCACCATCCCGTATGACTGGTTCGCCGGCGTCACCGCGGCCGCTCTCTTCTGGCTGCTGCACGCCCGCGACGGCATGGGCCAGACCGGCCAGCGCGACCTGATGGAGGCCACGCTCCTTCTCCTCATGGTCGCCACCGTTTTCCATGCCGTTCGATTGCGGATGCGTTGGCCGTTAGCCCTTGCCGGCCTCTGCGCGGGCATCGCCGCCACCATCAAGCCTGATTCCCTGCTCTTCTCGGCACTCGTTCTCGCTATTGCTCTAGTCCGCAGCAGATCCCGCTTCTTCTCTCTTGCCCTCACCATTGCCGCCTTTCTTCTGCCGCTCCTCGCAGCCTTGACCTTTCTCCTGCATCACGGGGCACTCCCGGCCTTCTGGTTCTCTCTTACCGAAATCACGCCGTACTACGCCCGTCTCGGTCGCCAGAGCATCGGCGAACTCCTGCGCGACTGCCTCTCCACACCGATGCGCGTCCTTCTCGCCATTGCGCTCCTCCTCGCTCTCGCTCGCCGCAATCGTTGGAACTGGGAGCGTACACTGCTCGTCTTCGGCGTTCTCTGGGGACTCGCATCCTTCTTTCTGCAAGGCAAGGGGTACCTCTATCACCGCTATCCCACCATGGCCTTCCTGCTTCTCTGGGCCGTTATCGAGTGCGCCGAAGCCCTTCGGTCCCCGCGCAGTTGGCGCATCTTTGGCGGTGCCGGCCTGCTCTATGCAAGTCTGCTCGTAGCCCCCCTCAGCCTCGTCCGCGCCGTCCATGCCACCTGGAACAATCCGATGCTTGACAGCCTGCAGACCGACCTGACCCAGCTGGGCGGTCAGTCCCTGGCCGGTACTATTCAGTGCATCGACTCCATCTCCGGCTGCAACACTGTTCTCTATCGCATGCGGCTTCCCGAAGAGACCGGCATGCTCTCGGACTTTCTCCTCTTCGGCCCCGTGAATGAACCCGCTGTCCGCCGCGCACGCGTTAGCTTCTGGAGCCAGATCAGCGCAAGGCCGCCAAAGATCCTCATCGTCACTGGCTGGCTTCATCCTGCCGGTCTTGACCACTTCGCCAAGCTCGCTCTCTGGCCAGACTTCGCGGACTTCCTCGATACCCGCTACACCCTCAATCGGCAGCGCAACTTTTCTCCCGGCTCAAACGGCCCTCTCTCGTACCGCATCTACGTCCTGCGATAGCGCAAACCGCATTTGCAAGGCACGAGCGTGCCCACCTCTTTGTTGTCATCCCGCAGGGATCTGCTGTTGCTTTTGCCTGCGAAGAGATCCGCCTTACCGAGGCGCCATGCATCGCGCAAAGCTCACCGGCCCCGCAGCCGCCTCCACGCGCACCTCGGTTCCCGCCGGAACCACTACCGCCGAGGCTCTGAACAAGTCGATCTCGCCCGCAGCCGACCGCACCACGGCTTTACCGTTCAAGCCCACCAGACACCCCGGCCCGTCCATCGTTAACGTCACGGCACCCTTCAGGTCAAAACGATCGACAGAAAAGTACTGCTCCTCGATCAGTCGCGTAAAGCCATCCATGACCCGCGGCGTCACCTTACCTGCCCGCGTCGTCAGCTTGGTCACGCCGATCCCCTGCTCCACATGCAGCTCGCGCGGCCGGCCGTAATCAAACATTCGATACGTGCGGTCGCTCGTCTGCTGCGTCTCGAGCAGCACCACCCCAGGCCCGATTGCATGCACCGTCCCAGCGTCGACAAACACCATATCGCCTGCGCTCACTGGCACCATCTCCAGCTTCTCTTCGATCGTCCCATCCGCGATCGCAACGCGCACCGCATCGAGCGTCACACCGACCTTTAGTCCCAGCGCCACTGCCGCGCCCGGCTCCGCCTCGAGCACATACCAGCACTCCGTCTTTCCTCGCGGCTCGCCGATCGCCTGGGCCTGCGCATCGTCCGGGTGCACCTGCACGGAAAGCTTGTCCGCCGGAAACAAGATCTTCACAAGCAGCGGAAAGGCGGCCTCCCCAGCTCTCACACCCAGCACTGCCGCGCCCTCTGCGGCAATCACCGCGTCCAGCCGTTCGCCCGCATGTGGGCCCGTCTCGACGATCGACTGCGGCCCCGTCAGCCATGCCTCGCCCACCAGTTCGTCCGTCCCCGTACTCTGAAACCAAGGCGCCAGACTCTTCTTCCCCCACACTCGCTCGCTGAAGAACGGAGCCAGCCGAAACGGGGCCACGATCTTTGCTTCCATACTTCCTACTCTCTGCTCTCTGCTCCCTGACTCAATCATCATCATCCTTCTTCGCCTTTCGTCGTCTCTCGGTCAGCAGCAGCGGCACGGTCTGATCGCCCATCGCATCGCGCCACAGAATAACGTTCAGCTTCTGCGCATCCTGATGATCCTCGTGCCGGAAGTCCATCTTCGCTGACTCCCGCTCGCCCTCGGCCCGCACCGGGTCCATCGTCGCCGTCACCTTCGGGTTCGCCGCATAGATCAATCCATTATCTCGATTGCTTGTGTCCGCAACAAACGGCGGTTGATCCCCAGCCCCGCTGAACTCCTTCGACATAAGGCTCACAAACGCATCATTGTTGTTCATTGGCGGCAAACCCAGCAGCGTCTCCATGGTCCGGATCACGCTCACTGTCGAGTAAAACCGGCTATCTACCATCGGCACCAGATCGGGCGCAACGTTCCTCGCCTGATGCGGTGCATACCTGCTCACGATCAGTGCTATCGATCGATGCGCATCCACATGGTCCGCGCCCGCCTGCGCATCGTCCTCAAGCGCCACGATCGCCGTATCGTCCCAGTACGGGCTGTGCGATACCATATCCACGATCCGCCCCAGCGCCAGATCGTTATCCGCCACCGAGCTCTTCGGCGTCGGACCGCCCGGCGTCGTGCCCGCCGTGTGATCGTTGCCCAGCCGCATCTCCACAAACGCCGGCATCCCTTCGCGCCCGGCCGCCCGGTCCTTCAACCATCCCGCGAAGTGCCGCTGAAACACCTCATACCGAATCTGGTCCGGGATCCGCAGCGCAAAGTCCGGAGCCTCCGGCGCAAAATGTCCCACCAGCTCCGGCTTGGTCGCCTTGTTCTCAGCCAGCAGCGGTATCGCCCATGGCCACTTGTTCACGCCGCCGCCCCACTCCGCCGGAATCGCCTCACCCGGCGCAATCTCCTTGCGCGCACAGGCCGCCTCCGTCGTCAGCATCGGCCCCTCCTGCGACTGCCGCGGCGCCACCGCCATCTTCCGCTCATTGCAAAACGTCGACGCGATGTATTCGCCAAAGTGGTACAGCGACTTACCGTGCCGCGTCAGATTGCCCCAGATATAGCCGCTCGCGGGCTCATTCACATCGGCGATATGCTGCTCCAGCGGATATCCCTCCGCCACTACGCCCTCAAAGTCATACGTTCTCTGGCCGCCGCGATAGTTCTGCTCCCACGTCCGCTCCAGGTAGTCCGTTCCGATTGCTGCATTCGACCACACATGCCCATCCCCCGAGACCTCGCCCGAGTCGAAGAAGTTATCGAGCACCCCAAACTGGAGCGCCAGCTTATGCTCGTTCGGCGTCACCGCCTCGCCATACATCGCCAGGCTCTTGTCGCCATTGCCGATTGGCTGCCCGTTCCACTTCAGGTCGCCCAGAATCTGGTCGTACGTGCGATTTTCCTTGATCACATAAATTACATGCTTGATGCCACTGCCCCCGCCGCCCGCAAACGAAATCCGCTCCTCCGCCGCCCGCATCCGGTTCGAGACGATAACCTCTTCGGTCGACGCCTTCAGCCCCGCATCGATCCCATCCACCGGGATCATCGCCACCGACCCGTACAGCAGGCTTGCGATATACGTCGACGGCGAGTGAAAACGCCGGATCGCTTTGACGGACTCCGTCTCGCGCTGCGGGAAGTTATTGGGTCCCGTCCCCTTACCCTTGCCCGTCGCGACGAACAATCTCCCGCCCGTCACTGCCACACCCGTGGGCAGCCACTCCGTCGGCAGAAAGCCCTCAGGCTCGATCATCCCCTTCTTCGCCGCCTTCGCCGTCAACTTTCGCGTATCCATCACCGCAATCGCGTCGGTCGCCATGTTCGCGACATACAGCCTGGCCCCTGCAGCCGCCAGCGCCACCGGCTCCGCCCCGAAGTAGCTCTGCCCCGGCAGCCGCGTGTCGAAGTATGCCCGCACCTTGAAGGCAGCCGTGCCCTTCTTGCCCGCGCTCACATCCACCGCTGCCACTGCATCCCGGTTCGACAGCGCCACGTACAGCGTCTTTCCATCGGGCGACATCTCGAGCGCGCACGGATGCGTTCCCGACACTGTGGCCTCCGCCGGTTTCAGCAGCGGCAGCTTGCGTGTCACCACACCGGTACCAAGATCCAGCTCCACCACCTCACTCGCATTCCATAGCGTCACATACCCGCGCCGTCCGTCGCGCGACACCGCCACCGCTGCCGGATACGTCCCGGGCACCGCATCCGTCTCGGACAGATCAAATCTGGTTACAATCTTCCCGGTCCCCGCATCCATTAGCAGTGCATCGTCGGACAGGTTATCCGTCACCAGCAGCCGCTCGCCTCCCGCTCCATTCTCCACCCCGTTCTTTAGCACCACCGCGATCCCCGCCGGATAGGACACGCCCTTATCCCCATCCACCTCGCCGATCAACTTCGTCCGCCGGCCGCCCGCCAGTTGCTGCAGTGGAATCTTCAGCACCCGCTCCCGCGTCAGCACTCCATCCGAAAACCCGTACACCACCACGCCCGATCCCGTATCGCCCTTCTTCTTCGATCCTTCCGGATCCGTTAGCGACGCTATCGCCCCGTACAGATGTCTGCCATCCGCGCTGAACGCCAGCCCCGAATACAGCGTCTGTCCCGCATTCACCACCGTCCGCAGATCCGGCGAGTCCGCCACCTTGCCCGTCGCCGCACTCACGACTGAAAGCGACTGCGCATACTCGGACTCATACGTCCCGTAGCCCGCGTTCACCGTCACCACCCATTTGCCATCCGGGCTCACCGCCATAGAGACTGGCAGGCTGTTCAGCCGCTGCGGATTTCCCTGCACGCCGGGCCGAAGCTGCTTACTCGTCGGCAGATCGATCCCAACCTCCCCAGCCGCCGGCACACCTTGCGCCACACCGTAAACCGATGCCATACCCAGACATCCACACACCCCGACTCGACCAAGTACCTTCATTGCACGCATGCAGTGACAATACTTCGTCACCCGTTTGGAGAGCATTACAAAACTCTTACACCCCTGATTTCTTCAAGCTGCTAGGGTCGTATTCAGCAGCAAAAAGGACGGATCCAAGACATATGACCCCCTCGGTTCTCACCTCCCCGCAAGTTGAAACACCCTTTGATTCCGCAGCCGCCTCCGATCACATCCACGGCGTGGCCTCGCCCGGCTCCAAGCTCGCCCAGGCGCAGGAGACCGCCCGCAAGATCAAGCAGGATCTCCGCATGGGCCGTGAGCACCAGCAGGGCCGCATTAACTGGATTACGTCCATCGCCATGGGAGCCTTCCACGTCGGAGCCATCGCTGCCCTCTTCTTCTTCTCGTGGAAGAACCTGGCTTGCTTCGCCATCATGTACTTCTTCTCTATCAATGTCGGCATCGGCATGGCCTACCACCGCCTGCTGACCCACCGCGGCTATAGAACCCCCAAGTGTGTCGAGTACTTCGTCACCGCGTGCGGCTGCCTCGCGCTTGAGGGTGGGCCCATCTTCTGGGTCGCTACGCACCGCGTTCATCATCAGAACTCCGACCACGAAGGCGATCCGCACACCCCGCATGACGGCACCTGGTGGGCGCACGCCGGCTGGATCCTCTCCGGCCGCGCCCTCCACTCCGAAACCGCTCTCCTTGGCCGCTATGCCCCTGATCTCACCCGCGACAAGGTCCACGTTTGGCTCTCGAAGTACCACTACCTCCCGCTCATCGCCACTGGCCTCGCGCAGCTTGCCATCGGTGCCGCGCTCTCACCCGGTCATCGCGCCCTTGGTGCCTTCACCATGGTCCTCTGGGGAACCTTCCTGCGCACCACTCTCGGCCTCCATGCCACCTGGCTCGTCAACTCGGCCACCCACCTGTGGGGCAAGCGTCGCTTCGAGACCAAGGACGACTCGCGCAATAACTGGTGGGTCGCTCTCCTCACCGGCGGCGAAGGCTGGCACAACAACCACCACGCCCACCCGGTCAGCGCCCGCCATGGCCTCGCCTGGTACGAGTTCGACGTCAACTACTACGGCATCTGGCTGCTCGAGCAGGTCGGCTTAGCCAAAAAAGTCCAGGTCGCCAAGTTCGACCGCTCCAACCCCAAACCCGCCGGCGCCAACTAAATTCGCTGGCACGCATCATGCGGGAAGAGCGCAGACTTAAGGTCTGCGCCCTTCCCGCTTGCATTTCTTTCTGTCATTCCGAGCGAGATCGAGGAACCTGCTTCTCGCTTCTATGACGGAGCGAGGCGAGTTGTTAGACCCGAAACGTCACCTCCACCCCGCACATCCCAAAAGAACACTGCCGTGAGAACATTCCTTCATGAGCGATTTCATTCCCAAACCAGGCGCAGTCAAGATCGGCGGTCTCGGCCGCAAAGCCCAGAAGCTGCAAGCGATGCGCGAGAAGGCCGAACAAGGCAAGACCGGGGTCAAACCCATGGCCGCTACATCTGCTTCCTCGTTCAAGGCGAAAGACTCCTTTGCGAACACGAAGAAGACGACCTTCCAGCGCAAAGCCGTATAGCGATCTGTCATACGTGGTCCCGCGTCCTCCCGGGACCGCCAGCTTTTAGCCCGCTCGCCCGGGCTCGATGTACCCTGAATCGATCATTTCGAAGCGTACCGCTGATCGCCTCGCCATGAACTTCACCCAACGCCGCGGCGCAATCGCCTTCGCCATCGTTCTCGGTGTCCTGCTCACCGGCGTCACCGTCACGCTCAACATCGGCTGGATCATCCTCAACGAGCGCCGTGTTGCCCTGCTCGTCCTCGGCATCATCTTCTTCGCCGCCCTGCTCACCGGCGTCGTCCTCAACACCATCTTTCTCGTGCGCGAGGTTCGCCGCAATCAGCGGCAGGACTCCTTTCTCAACGCCGTCACCCACGAGCTCAAAACTCCCATCGCCTCCATCCGCCTCTACCTCGAAACCCTTCAGCGCCGCGCCGTCGAGGAGGACAAGCGCCAGGAGTTTTACCGCATCATGCTGTCCGACGCCGAACGCCTCCACGCCACCGTCGAGCGTGTCCTGAAAGCCGGCGAGCTCGGCCAGCGCCATCGCGACCGCCGCTCGCTCGAACTCGAACCGCTCCTCGCCGAGTCCATTGCCACTATCCTCCGGCAGAACAATCTCCTGCCTGAAACCATCACCCTCCTGCCCGTTCCCGGAGCCGTCCGCCTCCATGTTCTCGGCATCCCCGAAGACCTGCGAACCGCCTTCCTCAACGTTCTCGAGAACGCCGTGAAATACTCCCCGAACGGTGTCAACATTCAGGTGTCACTCCTCATCGAGAACTACACCAATGCTGTCGTCCGCATCACCGACACCGGCCTCGGCCTCCCCCCCGGGCAGCACAAACGCATCTTCAGGCGCTTCTATCGCGTTCCCGGCCGCAACGCCACTCGCATCAAGGGAACCGGCCTCGGCCTCTTCCTCGTCCGTCACATCCTTCGCCAGCACGGCGGCAACGCCACCGCTGAATCCCGCGGTCCCAACGAGGGCACCACGATGATCCTCACCCTTCCCCTCGCGCCGGCAACCGAGATTTGAGTCATCTCCAGCAGTCAATACGGAGCGCGTACCTGACACCAGAGCTTACCGAGGTACCGCTTCGGCTCTCAAACCAAGCAGCATTCCTTTCTCCGACAACCCGCTGAATGCGATACCCTTATCTCTCCGGAGGCCGGACTTGCCTGACTCAGAGCAGACGACGCGCGACGCTGTGCTCGCCCTTTCCACTCCCGCCGGGGAGACCGCCTGGAATTCAAGCGAAATCAGCCGTGATCCTGCCGAAGTCGAACTGTCCGCGTCCGAGCCCGCCCGGCTTCCTCAATCCCATGAGCTCAATCAATCCCTCGCCCGCCTGGAGATGAACTCGCATCAGGTCAGGCTCTATCTCGACAGCATCGAAGCGAAGATCAGCCGCATGGAGCCCCGCCTTGAACAGATGCGCGACCTCCAGCAGCCCTCGCCGTCGACACAGCCCCCATCGCCGGATTCCTTGGACCAGCCGATGCCGTCCACACCACCCGCCGGCACTGTCACGCAGAACTCCGGTTCGGCCGCGCTGGACGCCGCCATCCCGGTCCCCATTCCCGCGGAGTCCACCACCGAGCGCCGCAGACGCAGATTCGACATCCCGCCGCCTACCGGCGGGGCCTATGCCGATCGCCTCGGCCAGCCTCTTACAGAGAGTGGTCCCCTCGCGGAAGAGGAGCCCTGGGCGCTTCGGCCATGGCTGCTCTCCCGCCGCAAACAGCTCACCATCGCCGGTGTCATCTTTCTCGCCTTCGTGACGATTCTCACCTTCGGCGCCGGTACTTACTCCAAGCCGACCGCCTCGCCAACACTCACCGCCAACACCCCAGCCTCCGCCGCCCTTGGCAGCACTGCTCCACCAAAAAGCTCCGCCGGCATTCCCTTCTCGGAGGCACACGAGACCGCGCCCTCCACCAACCCGCAGCCTCGCGTCACCACCTCTGCATCATCGGCCGCCGGCTCGATACCAAGTACGGCGGCGGCTGCCATTGCGGGCAACATAACCAACCTTAATGCGCGCCCGAACAACAACGCAGCAGACATCGCCGGCTCTGCTCCTGCGCTCACGCAGCCGAACGATCTTCGAGATCCCAGGCTTGCCAATACACCCGCTACAACCCGCCTTATTCCCGCCTCCGGCCGCGTTCGCGTCTCCTCCGGCGTTATGGCCGGCAATCTGATCTCGTCACGCACGCCAAAGTACCCCGGCGGCTTGGCTGGGCTCTTTCACACCGAAGGCAAGGTCACCCTGCAGGCCATCATCGCCCGTGACGGACGTGTTGAGAACCTCCGCGTCCTCTCCGGCCATCGTCTCCTCCGCGGTGCTGCACAGGATGCCGTGCGTACCTGGCGCTATAGACCTTACCTCGTCGGCGGCGTTCCGGTTGAGGTCGCAACTATCATCACGGTCGAGTTCCACCGCTAGGCCGCCAAGTAGACCCGCAGAAGCCATGCAGCAGCTCATCATCCTCGTCGAAGACGAAGCTCACCTCGCCCAGGGCCTGCTCTTCAACCTGCAAGCCGAGGGCTACCGCACCGAGCACTTCGCCGATGGCGACCTCGCGCTCACGCATCTTCTCGCAGTGCCAACCAGCGGTCCTGACGCGCCCGCCGCCATCCTCCTCGACTGCATGCTCCCCGGCACCGACGGCTTCACCATCACTCGCAGCCTGCGCGAACACCATCGCTTCATCCCCATCCTCATGCTCACCGCGCGCTCCCGCCCCGAAGAGGTCCTCGAAGGCATCGAAGCCGGCGCCGACGACTACCTCCCCAAGCCCTTTGACCTCACCATCCTTCTGGTCCGCCTGAAAAGTCTTCTCCGCCGGATGTCCTGGCAGAGCTCTTCAGTCGCCGGCACCCCGCCCCCGCCGCAGCCCGCCGACGAGGTCTCCTTCTCGGGCCGCACCATCCGCTTCGACACCCTCGAGCTCCTCGCCCCCAACCGCACCACCCAGCTCACCCTAATGGAGGCCGACCTCCTCCGCTATCTCACCGACCGCCCAACCCAGATCGTCTCCCGTAAAGAGATCCTCGACCAGGTCTGGCGCGTCCACGAAGACACCGACACCCGCGTTGTCGATAACTTCATCGTCCGCCTTCGCCGCTACATCGAAGACGACCCCGCCAACCCTCGCCATCTCACCACCGTCCGCGGCGTAGGCTATCGCTTCACACCCAGTCCTTGAGTTCACCCGATCTTCTGTGTCTTCCGCGAAGCTTCTCTTGGTAGTCCTTCGGAACGGAGGGACGAATCCTCGCTGCCGCTTCTACCGATGCTCCCTCTACACTGCTTGAGTGACCCGCCAGCGCTCGACCCTCCTGTTCTCGGCAGCCGCCCTCCTCCTCGCCCTCTGCTGGCTGCTCTGGCCCGCCTCCTCGAAGTTCACGCAGGCCTCTGCTTTCAATCCCCCGCAAGCCCGATCGGATACCTCTACCTCGGCCGAACCGAATGCCGGCACAACAGCGGACGCCACCACCGTCTACGCCCACAATCTTCGCCTCCGCAAAGGCAATCAGTTCCGCATCTACATCCGCTGGATCCGCGGTCAGATGCTTCCGGCCAAACCCAGCCACGCCCCCTCCTTCGATGATCCCGAGTCCTTTGTCTTCCATCTCGACAAAGGTGTTATCCACGCGAACCTCGGCGATATCGGCAACTTCCTCAACACCGACGTTCCTGCCAACTTTCCTCTGAAGAACATCTCCGTCGTGGGCGAAGGCGACCAGATTCGCCTCACCGGCACCATGCACAAACTTCATCTGCCACTGCCCGTCGAGCTCCAGACCACCGTCTCCGCCACCCCCGACGGCCGCATTCACCTCCATCTCACCAAGATCAACGTACTCAAGCTTCCTATGAAAGCCCTGCTCGGCGGTCTTCACGTGGAGATCGATGACATCATGGGCAAGTCGCCCATCAAAGGCGT
This sequence comes from uncultured Acidobacteriaceae bacterium, assembly GCA_964246835.1. GTDB lineage: Bacteria > Acidobacteriota > Terriglobia > Terriglobales > Acidobacteriaceae > Edaphobacter. The sequence goes on from CAXTRT010000045.1 coordinate 30,748, forward strand.
CGAAGTCTCCGAGAACGACCTCTTCTTCGACACCACCCAGCTCCTTCCGCCGCCCCACATCCGCGGTCAGCTCACCAGTGTGCGCGTCGCCCGCCCGGACCTCGTCCTCATCTACGGAAACGCCCCGGTGGACGAGACCAAAGCTGCTCAGTGGCACAACTTCCTTCGCCTCTCCGGCGGCACTCTCGACTTCGGCAAGCTCTCGATGCACCCCACCGACCTCACCCTCATTGATGCCTCGAACGCCGCCTGGTTCGATCTGGACCTCGTCAACTACCAGGCCCAACTCGTCAATGGCTACTCCCGCATGACGCCGCAGGCCGGCCTGGAGATCTTCATGCCCAGCCTCGACGACAAAGCTCCACCCAAGAAAGCCAGCCAGGCCATCACGCTCGAGTGGCTCCGCAACCGCAACCAGTCACTCCCCGCCGGCATTCCGGCCCACTAAGCGGCGCTCCTGGAGCCCGGGCCGACGACGCAACAAACGTGCATACAGGCGGAATGCGACTACTCTACAAAGGAGAGAGGTACAGCAGAAGCATGGCACCGAGGCGCGACGAGAAGAAGCGGATGGGCAAGAAGCACCGGCAGGCCAGCACGCGGCCAAAGCTGGGCAAGAATCCGTCTAGGAAGAAGACCGGCACCGCCGTGACCGGGGCCGTGGCGCCGAAGAATCGTAAGAAGATCGCCTCGAAGAAGGCAGCCGCCGAACGGGCTGCGAAGACTCCTCGCCGCTCGCCGGAGTTTGAACGCAGGCAGACGATCGCTCCCGAGGGTGCCGCGCCCCGGCGAGCCACCGGTCGCATTCCGGCGAATCGCCCACGCGCCGCGGCTGATCTCGATGAGCAGCAATGGCGCGAGGCCGAGCGCATCAGTGAAGACCTCACCACGTCGCTCGCCGGCGGCTCCATTGTGAAGAAGCGGAACCAGGTCGGTGTGGGCGGCGGTCTCGGTGTTGATCCTGACCTCGAGTACAACAACTCGCTTCCGCTTGTGGCCATCTGTGGCCGGCCGAACGTCGGCAAGTCGACGCTCTTCAATCGACTCACAGGCACGCGGCGGTCGATTGTTGGCGACGAGCCCGGCATTACGCGTGACCGCATCTACGGCGAGGTGGAGTGGAGTGGGCGGGATGTGCGGCTGGTCGATACCGGCGGCGTCGTGCCGGATGACGAGGCGCTGATTCCGAGCGAGATCTTCCGCCAGGCGCAGGTCGCGCTTGAAGAGGCGGATGCGATCGTCATGGTGGTTGATGGGCGGACCGAGTTGGCCTCACCCGATCTGGAGCTGGCGCGGCTGCTCCTGCGCGGCGGCAAGCCTTGCTTCCTTGCGGTCAACAAGATGGATACGGCGGAGCTGCTGCCGTCGGCCGAGAACTTCCGCCGGCTCGGCTTCAAGAACGTGTTGCCTATCTCGGCCGAGCACGGCTCCGGCATCGGCGATCTGCTCGACGAGGTCTTTGACGTGCTGCCCGCGGCTCTGGAGCTCGAACCGGAGCACATGCTCACGATCGAGGAAGAGGAGGCGGAAGACGAAGATGGTCCGGTCGATGAACCTGTGGGGTCCGAGGCGGATGGCGACGCTCCTCGTCCGCGCACGCTGCGGACTCACGGTGACTTTGTGCAGACCGAGACCAAGATCGCGATCATTGGGCGGCCGAACGTCGGCAAGAGCACGCTGCTGAACGCACTCACCGGCTCGAACCGCGCCATCGTCTCGCCGATCGCCGGCACCACGCGGGATGCGGTGGATGAGGTGGTGGAGCGTGGGGGGCACAGCTTCCGGTTCGTGGATACGGCCGGCATCCGGCGCAAGGGCAAGACCAAGCTGATGGCCGAGAAGCTCTCGGTCATCATGGCGCGCAAGCACCTTGAAGCTGCGGACGTGAGTCTGCTTCTGATCGACGCGGTCGAGGGCGTGACGGCGCTTGACGCCAACATTGGCGGCTACGCGCATGAGAGCGGGCGCAGCGTGATCGTGGTGGTGAATAAGTGGGACCTGATGACGACGGCGGGACCGGACGGGCTGCGGCTCTACGACGGCAAGCCGGTGGTCGATGCAAAGGTCTACGAGCAGCAGGTGCGGGACGCGCTCAAGTATCTGGACTATGCGCCGCTGCTGTTCATCTCGGCGTCTGAGGGCATCAACGTGAACCAGGTGTTCAAGAAGGTCGAACTGGTTGCGCGCGAGCGGCGCAAGCGCATCTCGACCGGGCAGATGAACCGATTTCTGGATCGTGTGGACTTCCAGAAAGCGTCGGTGCCGATGTCCAAGCGGGTGCGGATTTACTACATGACGCAGGCGGCGGTAGCTCCGCCGACCTTTGTGCTGTTCACGGATAAGGATGTGAAGCTGCACTTCAGCTTCGAGCGTTTTCTGGCGAACCAGATTCGGGATGCGTTCGGGTTCATCGGCAGTCCGATCTGGTTCAAGGTGAAGGCGCGCAATAAGAAGAAGGCGGAGTAGAGGGTACCCTCCCCCCCTC
>CAXTRT010000046.1:0-30782 GCA_964246835.1 uncultured Acidobacteriaceae bacterium
CCGCGAGGGCGGCAGGACCGTCGGAGCCGGGACGATCTCGGAGATACTGAAGTAAATCAATGGCAACGAGGACTGCCGGCGAGGTAAAGCTTTTATCGCCGGCAGCGCACTCCAACGATCTTTGCAGCAGGAAAGAGACCTAGCATGGCAGGACAACGCATTCGTATCAGGCTGAAGGCCTATGACTATCGCGTCCTCGACACCTCGACCGGCGAGATCGTCGAGACGGCAAAGCGGACGGGGGCTCAGGTAGCCGGTCCAATCCCGCTTCCAACGATGAAGAACAAGTACTGCGTGCTTCGTTCCCCCCACGTGGACAAAAAATCCCGTGAGGCCTTTGAGATTCGTACGCACAAGCGGCTGATTGACATTCTTGAACCGACGCAGCAGACGGTCGATGCACTGATGAAGCTGGATCTCCCGGCAGGTGTCGATGTCGAGATTAAAACGGTACAGAAGTAAGAGAAGCTCAAATTTCATGGAAGTTTGTAGATTTGCCGGCAGTGCTCGCCAGGCGATGAGCATGATGAGGAAAGGGAAGTGCAATGAGTGTTACAGGAATTCTTGGCAAGAAGGTCGGAATGACGCAGCTCTTTGACGAGCGCGGCGACGTGCACCCGGTCACGGTGTTGAAGGCTGGCCCATGCGTCATTACACAGTTGAAGACGCTGGCGCGTGACGGATATAGCGCCGCACAGATCGGCTATGTTGACTTCATCAAGGCGTCCAAGGTGAATAAAGCGATGACGGGTCATTTTGCAAAGTCGAACGTTCCTCCCGTTCGCATGCTGAAGGAGGTGGCTGTCGAGCTTCCCGCGGCAGGAGAGTCAGACGCGGATCAGGGCGTCAAGGCGGGCGATCGGATCTTGGTCGACATCTTTCAGAGCGAGAAGTTTGTAGACATTATCGGCACCTCGAAGGGTCGCGGCTTCGCTGGGGTAATCCGGCGCCATCACTTCGGTGGCGGCCCGAAGGCTCATGGACACATGTTCCAGGTGCAGGGATCGATTGGCGCATCCTCCTTTCCGTCCCGGGTCTTCCCGGGGCAGCGCATGCCGGGCCATATGGGACATGACCAGGTCACGGTGAGGAATCTCAGGATTCGCGGGATTGATCTTGAAGACAACCTGCTTCTGGTGGAGGGTGCGGTTCCGGGACCCCGTGATGGATACGTGCTTATCTCGAAGGCCAAGGCGCCGCCAAGAGAGCGGCGTGGCTTCGCGGGAGCAAGCACGCTCGATCCGCTGAAGGCATCGAAGAAGGCTGCTCCGGCCAAGAAGAAGTAGACATCGGCCTGACCTAACGCAGCCAAACAAACAAAAAGCATACAGAACCGGCACCTGAAGTTTAGCGCGTACGGATGCAAGACGAACACGTGAGAGAGAAGCGATGGCAGACATCAACGTAGTAAATCTAGGCGGAGAGAAGGTCGGCGAGTTCCATCTCGAAGATACCGTCTTTACAGGTGAAGTGAACGAGACGCTTCTGTGGGAGGCGGTCAAGCACTATCGCGCAGCGCTTCGCCAAGGGACGGCAGCGACGAAGAATCGGAAGCTGGTCTCGGGCGCCGGCAAGAAGCTTTGGAAGCAGAAGGGAACGGGACGCGCGCGTGTCGGCTCGATCCGCACCCCGTTGTGGCGCGGCGGCGGTACCGTTCATGGACCGCAGCCACGCAGCTACGAATATGCTTTCCCGCGCAAGAAGCTGCTGGGAGCTCTGCGCTCCGCGTTGCAGTCCAAGATTGCGAGTGGCAAGCTGACGATCGTCGATAGCTTTGAGATTGCCGAGATGAAGACCAAGCACTTCCGCAAGGCGCTGATCACACTCGAAGCCACCAAGACAACCCTATTGGTGGAGACCAGTCGGCGACTCGACGAGAAGCTCTACTTGGGCTCGCGGAATCTGAAAGGTGTGGAGCTGGTCCTGAGTTCAGAGGTCCACCCCTACGATCTTCTGCGCTATGAGCACGCTGTGTTTTCGCGTGAGGCAATGCAGACGCTGCAGGAGACTTTGGTTAAGAATGCGCCGCGGCGTCATGCGAACAGCCAGAAGGAGGTCGCATAATGTCGACTTTATACAATGTTCTACGTCGCCCTGTGATTACAGAGAAGGGTATGGGCGTGAAGGAAGTGGAAAACACACTCGTCTTTGAGGTTGAGCTGCACGCCACCAAGACGGAAGTAAAGCAGGCCGTGGAGACACTGTTCAAGGTCAAAGTGATCGGCGTGCGGACCTCTGTCGTTGAGGGGAAAGAACGCCGCCGCGGAAAGTTTACCGGCTACCGCCCTGACTGGAAGAAGGCGTACGTGCGTCTTCGCCAGGGAGAGAAGATGCCGGAGTATCTCGACAGCATGTAACACAGTGCTGCTGAGGTAGCTAGAGATTCGAGCGAAGTCCTGCTCGGTCAAGACGAACTATACCGATTCAACTAGTGGCCAGAGCTGGCAGCTAGGAGCGATGCAACGATGCCCATTCAATCTTTTCGCCCGATTACACCCTCGCTTCGGTTTGCCACCAAGCTGGTCACCAGCGATATTACGACCGACAAGCCGCACAAGCCGCTGCTGACGGTAAAGCCCCGCACCGGCGGCCGAAACTCGACTGGAGCGATGACCATTCGCCACCAGGGCGGCGGCCATAAGCAGAAGCTGCGTCTCATCGACTTCAAGCGTGATAAGTTCGGCATCCCGGCTACGGTGGCGACGATCGAGTATGACCCAAATCGCAGTTCTCGTATTGCCCTCGTGACCTACGCCGATGGAGAGAAGCGCTATATCATTCAGCCAATTGGCCTAAAGGTCGGGCAGCAGATCATGAGCGGGCCGGATGCTGACATCCTGGTTGGAAACGCTCTGCCGCTCAGAAACATTCCGGCGGGTACAACGGTGCACAACATTGAGCTCCGTCCGGGGAAAGGCGCGCAGATGGCGCGATCAGCCGGCGCACAGGTGCAGTTGGTCGCCAAAGAAGGCGAGTACGCGCTGTTGAAACTTCCCTCCGGCGAGACCCGGCGGGTTCTGGTCGAGTGCATGGCGACAATTGGACAGGTCGGAAATACGGATCATGAGAACGTTACGATCGGCAAGGCGGGGCGCAATCGCTGGAAGGGAATCCGACCCGCAAACCGCGGCGTGTCCATGAACCCGGTAGACCATCCGCATGGTGGCGGTGAAGGCAAGACATCCGGTGGTCGTCATCCTGTAACGCCTTGGGGCCAGCCTACCCGGGGATACAAGACCAGAAATAACAAGCGGACGGACACATTCATCGTGAGCCGTCGCAGTAAGTAAATCGGACGCGCCTCAGGGAAGAAGAAGGCGCAAGACCAAGTCTCGGGCCCTGACGAGATTCGTAGGAATCGGCACAGTATTTGAGAGCGAGATGGCATGACACGATCTGCAAAAAAGGGACCCTTTATTGATACCCATCTGATGACCAAGATCACGGTCATGAATCAGACTAACGACAAAAAGGTGCTGCGGACCTGGTCGCGACGATCAACGATTCACCCGGACATGGTCGGCCATACGATTGCGGTTCACAACGGCCGTAAGTTCATTCCGGTCTACGTGACGGAGAATATGGTCGGCCACAAGCTCGGTGAGTTTTCGGCGACGCGAACCTTCAAGGGTCACTCGGCGCGGGCTACAGAGACATCGGCAAAGCCGAAGTAGACTCTTTTTCGATAAGGTCCATAAGCAGATAGATAGCAATCTTTGAAGGACATCCATATGGCGCAGATAGCAACACAGCAACGAGAGTTTCGCGCGGAGGCTAAGTTCCAGCGCACCAGTCCGCAGAAGGCAAAGCTTGTTCTCGATCTGATTAAGGGTCTTCGTGTCGAGCAGGCTTTGAATACCGTCCACTTCTCAACCAAGCGGATTGCGCCCACGGTAGAGAAGGTGCTGCGATCGGCAATCCAGAATGCCAACTATGTGTCCCAAGAGCAGGGCCTTGATGTTGACGTGGACAACCTTTATGTGAAGACTGCGATCGCGAACGAAGGTCCCCGCATGAAGAGGATTCGTCCCGCGCCCATGGGCCGAGCCTTCCGGTATCAGCGCAGGCTGGCTCACATCGTCGTTACCGTGGCGGAGAAGCAGACGATAACTCAGGGAGCGGCTGTCATCGCGTCTTCAAGCGGAGCCAAGGCGAAGAAAGTCGCGAAGTAAGTCAACTATTCTAGTAACATAAAGGTTTTGGAATTATGCGCGGCCGGCTCAACCGGAGCGCCAGATAAGGAAGTTATGGGACAGAAGGTCCATCCATACGGGTTTCGCCTGGGAGTGAACAAGCCCTGGAAGTCGCGCTGGTTTACGGAGCGAGGATACGACAAGCTTTTAGTCGAGGATGTCAAGCTCAAGGCGGAGCTTCGGGAAAAGCTTAAGGCAGCAGGTGTCAGCTCCGTAGAAGTGGAACGCCCCGGAAACAAGCTGCGCCTGATCATCCGCACTGCTCGTCCTGGCATTGTGATCGGCCGCAAGGGAGCGGAGATCGATAAGCTGAAGGCAGATATTCAGAAGAGGACGAACCGCGAGGTCTTCATTGACATTCTCGAGGTAAATAAGCCTGAGCTTGATGCGCAGTTGGTCTCCGAGAGCATCGCTTTGCAGCTTGAAAAGCGTGTCAGCTTTCGCAGGGCGATGCGCAAGTCCGTGGACTCTGCCCTGCGTTTCGGCTGTAAGGGAATCAAGGTGCGAGTATCCGGGCGCTTGAATGGAAATGAGATCGCACGCTCAGAGTGGTATCTGCAAGGCAGGCTTCCCCTTCATACACTTCGAGCAGACATCGATTATGGCTTTTCTGAGGCGCATACGACCTACGGAATCATCGGAGTAAAGACCTGGGTGTACCGCGGCGACATCTATGAGCAGCGCAAGCGGCGTGAACAGGCGATACCCGGAGCGACGGCTGGAGCGTTTCAGTCATAATCGGTTTAGAACGGCGGAAAGCGCCTGTGAGTTGAGGAATTGTTATGTTGATGCCGAAGAAGGTGAAATACCGTAAGCAGCAGCGCGGACGAATGTGCGGAAAAGCCTGGCGAGGCTCTGACCTTTCGTTTGGAGACTTCGGTCTGAAAGTTATAGAGTGCGGTTACATTACGGACCGTCAGATTGAGGCGAGCCGAATTGCAATGACACGCTTTATAAAGCGAGGCGGCAAAGTCTGGCTGCGTATCTTTCCTGACAAACCGATTACGAAGAAGCCGGCCGAGACGCGTATGGGCAAAGGTAAAGGCGCTCCGGATCATTGGGTGGCGGTCGTCCGTCCAGGAAAGATCTTGTTTGAGATGGAAGGCGTTAATGTGGATCTCGCAAAAGAGGCCATGCGTCTTGCGGCACACAAGCTTCCATTGAAGACGACCTTTGTGCAGAGACATGACGCCAAGGTAATTGCCGCGGCGAAGTAGCGTGGAAAAGGAAGGTAGCGTAATGAAATTAGATCAAATTCGCGGTCTAACGGATCAGGAGTTGAAAGATCAGGTACAGCAAGCCGGAGAACAGCTATTCCGTATTCGTTTTCAGAAGAGCATGGGTAATCTTGAGGGTCTGAAAGCGTTGAAGACACACAAGCTCGATATAGCTCATGTGAAGACGGTGCAGCGGGAGAGGCAACTGGAACTTGCGGGGGCAGACGTAAAGAGACCTGATCCCCCGACGGCAAGCGAGCGTACGGCTCGCAAGAAAGCACGGAAGGCATAAACATGGCAGAGAGCGTCAGCACCCCAAGCGTGGGCGAACAGCCGGTATCGCGGAGAAACGAGAAGGTTGGTCTAGTCGTTTCTACCAAGATGCAAAAGACGATCGTCGTTGAGATCGAGATGCGCAAGGCTCATCCAAAGTACAAGCGTGTCATGAAGTCGAACAAGAAGTTTTATGCGCATGACGAGCAGAACTCGGCCCGGATCGGCGATGTGGTTCGTATTCGTGAGGCCCGTCCTCTTTCTAAGTTGAAGCGATGGTCTTTAGAAGAGATCGTTCGCCGCAGTTCGTTGGCCCAAATTGCAGATGATCGCGCGGAGAAGGCTAGCTGACCTTGCTTGCTTGTAGCAAGCAGCCCGAAGGCTTGCGGACACGCGTGCCCTAGTAATGCTGAGTGTTTGAGGAGATTGATCATGGCAGTACAAATGAGGACCATCCTTGAGGTGGCTGATAATTCAGGAGCCCGTAAGCTGCAGGTGATTCTTCCCCTCGGTGGCGGTCTTGGCAAGATTGCCGGCCTGGGTGATGTCGTTACGGCCGCGGTTAAAGAGGCTTCTCCCGACGGCACTGTTAAGAAGGGCAAAGTTGTAAAGGCCGTCATCGTACGCACTCGCAAGGAGTATCGTCGACGTGATGGAACGTACATACGCTTTGATCAGAACGCTGCCGTCGTTATTAATGATGCAATGGAGCCTGTAGGAACACGTGTATTTGGACCAGTTGCGCGAGAACTGCGCGAGAAGAAATTTCTCAAGATCGTTTCATTAGCTCCAGAGGTTATCTAAGCTTTATTGGTCAGTTTGATGGCTCTGATTACATAACCGGGATCCGGCCCCGTCTTTGCCGAGGAGGTAGGGTGCATGAGCATCAAGATCAGACGGAACGATCGTGTCCAGGTAATCGCTGGAAAAGATAAAGGGAAACAGGCTCGAGTTCTGCGGGTTATTGCAGACAGACAGAGGGTGCTTGTCGAAGGAGTCGGCATGATCAAGAAACATATCAAGCCGAACCCGCAAAGAAATATCAAGGGGGGAATAGCAGAACAGGAGTCCCCCATCCATCTCTCGAATGTAATGCTCGTTGATAGCGAGGGTAAGAAGACCAGAATTGGCGCGCGAACGGAAGAAGGAAAGAAGGTTCGCGTCGCCAAGACGACCGGTGCTGTTCTTCCAGACCTCAAGAGATAGATTGGTTCGGAGCATGAGGCTAGCTTTCAAGAAGTTTGGAGTACCCCACGAAACGGAAGAGAATGATCCTCTCCGAGACCGTGGAGAAAGTAGAGTGAGAGATGGCAGCACGATTTAGGGAAAGATACGAGACGGAGATTCGGCCCAATCTAACGAAGGAGCTCGGAATAGAGAATGTAATGGCGATTCCGAAGTTAGAGAAGATTGTCATTAACATGGGTCTCGGAGAAGCGACTCAGAACGTAAAGATTATGGATCCACTCATCGCTGATCTGGCTGCGATCGCCGGGCAAAAGCCTGTAATTACGAAGGCCAAAAAGTCGATTGCCGCATTTAAGTTGCGAGAAGGTATGCCGATTGGAGCCATGGTCACTCTGCGTGGAGACGCTATGTATGAGTTTCTGGACCGGCTTATCTCGATTGCACTTCCACGAGTTCGCGATTTTCGTGGCGTATCTCCTAAGAGTTTCGATGGTCGTGGGAACTACACTCTCGGACTGAGAGATCAGCTGATCTTTGCTGAGATTGACTATGCCAAGGTTGATAAAACCAAGGGTATGAACGTGACGATCGTGACAACTGCTGCGGATGATAATGCGGCACGTGCTCTGCTCAAACACTTCGGAATGCCCTTTCGACAGGGCGCCTAAGATTCTCTGATTTGTTCCGGTGATCAAGCAATCTTAGTTACTATAGAGAGAAGACATTATGGCAACAACAGCGAAACGCATTAAAGATGCAAGGAAACCAAAGTTTAAGTCTCGTCAGCATAACCGCTGCCAGCTCTGTGGACGTCCGCGTGCTTTCCTGCGGAAGTTCGGCATCTGCCGTCTTTGCTTCCGCGGACTCGCTCTCAAAGGTGAGATTCCGGGCGTAGTAAAGTCAAGCTGGTAGATTTACATGAGCATGCTAGGCGTGTGTGTACATCCCAAGACGTTTAGTTGATTATGTCTTGGCATATGAAAGCCGTCGTTGCAGGTTCCTTTCGGATAGGAAGGCGAACGAACGACGGAGGAGATTGAATGAACCTCACTGATCCAGTAGCTGACTTCCTGACTCGTATACGCAACTCTATTCGGGCCCGCCACCAGAAGCTTGATGTTCCTGCCTCGAAGCTTAAGTCGGAGATTGCTCGAATCCTTAAGGATGAAGGATATATTGCAAACTTCAAGGCTACGGAAGAGGATGGCCAGAAGGTTATCCGTGTGTATTTAAAGTACGGGCCCAACAATGAGGCTGTAATCCGTGATCTGCAGCGGGTGTCGCGTCCTGGGTGCCGCGTATATCTCGGTCGCGACGAGATTCGCCGCGTACAAGGAGGCCTCGGGATCTCCATTATGACGACTCCGAAGGGTGTTATGACGGGCCGGCAGGCGCGGCGCGAAGGTGTTGGCGGAGAGATCCTCTGCGAGGTCTGGTAGTGATTGCTTCGTCTACCTCTTAAGGATGTATCTTGTAGAGATGAGTACGATAGCGTAGTTATGTCAGCTGCAGTGGAACGTGCGACTGTGTCACGGGACTCGCAAGCTTGGAAGGGTTAGGATTTATGTCTCGTATTGGAAAGAAGCCGATTCCACTTCCGAAGGGCGTCAAGTACTCGATAAGTGGGGGCAGTGTTCTCGTTGAGGGACCTAAGGGAACAGTAAGTGCCCTCTTGCCGACTGGGATCTCGATTGTCGAGAACTCTGGAGAATTGCTTGCTGAGCGTCAGAATGACTCGCAGGCTGCTGTCCATGGTCTCGCTCGTGCGCTTTTATTCAACGCCGTAGAAGGCGTAACCAACGGGTGGAAGAAAGAACTCGACGTGGTCGGCATTGGGTACCGGGTTGAGCTGAAAGGGAAGGCCATGGTCGTATTCACGCTGGGCTACTCCCACCCCATCGAATTTCCGCTTCCTACAGGAATCGAGGTAGCGATCGATCCGAAGCAGACGCATCTTACCGTCTCTGGTATCGACCGTCAGAAGGTCGGTCAGGTTGCGGCAGACATGCGCTCGCTACGCAAGCCTGATCCCTATAAGAATAAGGGAGTGCGTTACTCCGACGAGAAGCTGAAGAAGAAGGTTGGCAAGACTGGAGCCAAGTAAATTTTGTCCCTTGTTTGCTGAAGCTCATGAAGATCAGATTTGAGACTATACGGAACATAACCGAACGTCCGGAGTACTCTGCGGACGCCTTTAGGAGAAGCAATGATCAATCCGAGACAGCGCAATGTAATTCGACAACGTGTCCATAGCCGTATTCGGGAAAAGATGGCAGGAACAGCCTCCCGGCCTCGCTTGAACGTTTATCGATCCACGAATCATATCTACACACAACTCATCGATGATGCGAACGGAGTTACCATCGCCTCTGCCTCCACAATCGGAAACAAGGATGCTGAAAAGCGGTCAGGGGGCAATATTCCAGCTGCCCGTATGGTAGGCCAAGCGATTGCGGAATTAGCAAAGGAGAAGGGGATCAAGAAGGTGGTCTTTGATCGGGGTGGTTATCTCTACCATGGCCGTGTAAAGGCGATAGCGGACGCGGCGCGTGAAGCCGGTCTGGAGTTCTAGGTCTCCTCATCCCCGCACGCGGGGAGAAAGTGAAGCAGAAGCTTATGGCAGTGATGAAAAAGAAGATCGATGCGAACCGACTCAACCTTAAGGACCAGGTTGTCTCAATTAATCGCGTCACGAAGGTAGTAAAGGGCGGCAAGAACATGTCGTTCGCGGCTTTAGTGGTAATTGGGGATCCAGCTGAAGGTGTCGTGGGCTATGGCTCAGGGAAGGCGAAGGAGGTTCCGCAGGCGATTCGCAAGGGCATTGAAGCTGCAAAGAAGAACCTTTTTCGAATCAACCTGACGCAGACCACCATTCCTCATCAGGTGCTTGGGCACTTCGGTGCCGGCCAGGTTATGTTGAAGCCGGCGCCGGAAGGAACGGGAGTAATTGCTGGTGGCACTGTACGAGCCGTTATGACCTCAGCGGGTGTTCAAAATGTGCTCACGAAGTCGATTGGTTCTGCAAACCCGCATAATGTTGTAAAAGCAACGTTCGATGCATTAGCGCAATTGCGCGATCGTAGTGAGGTCGCAAGTCTCCGCGGCAAATCCGAAGAGGAGTTTTAAGGTGAAGCAAATGGAAAAGCTCGGAATGATTAAGATTCAATACTTCCGTTCAATGATCTGCACACCGCTAAAACACAAACTGGTTGTCAAAGGCCTAGGCTTTACCCGGCTGAACCAGGTTGTGGAGCGAGAGGACACGCCTTCTACACGGGGAATGATTCGCAAGATCCCTCACTTGGTGCGTATCGTCAGTTAGTTTGATAGATATAACGGATCTGTTATCAGTGGCAGTAATGAAACACTGTAGTGTACGTTTTGCGAGTCGGCAGGTAGCCGGCGTTATAGCGAGGGATGATGATACTGAATCTTTCTAATCTGAGAGCGCCCAAAAAGGCGAATGAGAACAAGAAACGCGTGGGCCGCGGCATGGGTTCAGGCATGGGTAAAACATCAACGCGTGGACATAAGGGCCAGGGCAGCCGGTCAGGTTCGAGCCTAATGCGCGGTTTTGAAGGTGGACAGATGCCACTTCATCGTCGTCTGCCCAAGCGCGGTTTTACAAACATATTTCGTGTTGAATATACGGTACTTGGCCTAGATCGGGTCGCTGAGATTAATGCAACCACGGGTGTAAGCGAGTTCTCTCTCGACACGATCATCGCACATGGTCTGCTTCGGCGAAAAAACGGCCCGATAAAGGTTCTTAAGAATGGCGAGTTGAATTCTGCAATCACCATCCACGCTCATAAGTTCTCTAAGTCGGCGAAGGAAGCCATAGAGAAGGCCGGTGGGCACGCGGTGGTTCTTGGTGCGGAATTACCAGCCTCTTAAACAATCGTGTGGCGTCGTATTTTTCTGCTGTAAACGGCCCGATACGATCTTTATGGTAAATACGCCCTTCCCGCCTAATAAAGGGCTCTGTTCTCTAAAGGCACCGCTCTCATGCTTGAAAAATTTACAAATATCTTCAAGATACCGGACCTTCGCAAGCGTATTCTTTTTACGTTAGGATTACTCGCTGTCTACCGATTGGGGTCACACATCCCAACTCCCGGTATTAATGCGGACATGCTGGCGCAGTTTTTCAATCAGAATTCCGGTTCCGCTCTTGGCCTTGTGGATCTCTTCTCGGGCGGAAACCTACGACGGCTGACAATTTTCGCTCTCGGGATCATGCCCTACATTACTGCCTCCATTATCTTTCAGCTGCTTACGGTGATCTACGAGCCTTTAGCAAAGTTGCAAAAAGAAGGTGAGCTTGGCCGTAGAAAGATCACTCAATGGACCCGCTATGTAACGGTAGTTCTGGCGATAGTACAGTCATTCGCAATTGGGCTGACCCTTACAGGGTCTGCGAGCGGTTCACCGATGGTAACGATTCCTAAGTATGCCTTTATTCCCATGTGCGTTTTAACCCTGACCACAGGGACTGCTTTTATCATGTGGTTGGGTGAGCAGATCACTGAACGTGGGATTGGTAATGGAATGAGTCTGTTGATCTTCACAGGGATCGTTGTTGGTCTTCCGCGGGGAATCGCGGAGTTGTACGAGAAGGTCCGCACGAATGCGTGGGGCGCTTTTACGCCCATAGCTGTACTTCTGCTGGTTCTTGGAATGATCGGGGTCGTGGCGTTTATTGTCTACGTTGAGCGATCTGAACGAAGGATACCCGTACAGTCGGCAAAGCGCGTTGCAGGCCGCAGGATGATTGCTGCTCAGACCTCGCACCTTCCGTTGAAGGTTAATTCAGGCAGCGTGATGCCGGTGATCTTTGCCAGTTCCATTCTCTCAGCCCCCTTGCTCTTTGCAAATGCAACTCTTTTTGGAATGGTACTGAAGGATAATCGTTGGCTGTCGCCAATCTTTTCAAGTCTTTCTCCTGGCGAACCGTTGTATGTATTCTTATTTATGGCAGCGATCATCTTCTTCGCCTATTTTTATATCTCAATTGTGTTTCGGCCCGACGATATTGCTGACAACATGCGGAAGCACGGCAGCTTTATTCCCGGAATACGGCCTGGAAAACGGACCGCAGATTTCATCAATGACGTTTTGAGCCGTCTGACGCTTGTTGGGGCGATTTACCTCATCATCATTTCAATTGTTCCCATGTTTCTGATCAGCGGGATCCACTTCAACCATCTTCCCTGGATCGGCTCTTTTTTTGATCGCCTGCCGACATGGACGACAAATGGCCTGGGGGTTAACTTCTATTTTGGCGGTACAAGCCTGCTCATCGTTGTGGGCGTTGCTATGGATACCGTGCAGCAGATTGAATCGCAGTTGGTGATGCGGCACTATGAAGGATTTTCGCCCAAATCAGGAAGAATCAAGGGACGCAGAAGCTGGTAGATAGGGTTTAGAGCAGGTAGAGGCGGCGGACGGGAACGAGATTACGTTGAGTGAAATATCTGTAACGAGAAAGGGCGAACAGGAACAAATGCAATATGTTCTCGGGCCTGTTCTTCTTCTTGGAGCGCCAGGTGTAGGCAAGGGAACTCAGGCGCAGCGGCTTGTTTTGCGGTACCACGTTCCGCAGATATCGACTGGTGACCTGCTTCGGAATCATGTGCAGCTGAGAACTAACCTAGGTATGGCTGCAAAGCAGCTTATGGATATAGGCAAGCTGGTTCCGGATGACATCGTGAATCATATGGTTGCGGAGCGTCTGCGGCATCCTGATACACAGAGTGGATATATTCTTGATGGATTTCCTAGAACCGAAGCTCAATCAGCTTGGTTAGATGGCGAGCTGCAGCTATCAGGCTCTCGTCAACCGCTAGTTGCCGTCCAGATACAGGTGCCTCTGGCCGAACTGCTCCGCCGGATTACTGGCCGGAGGATTTGCCAGAGGTGTCAACATATTTATAACATCTATTCCCATCCGCCCAGGATTGATGGCATGTGCGATCTTGATGGATCGCCTCTACAACATCGATCTGACGACACAGAAAACGCCTTCCACAAACGTATGATTGAGTATGAGGCTAAGACTGCGTCGGTCATAGAGCACTACAGACATCAGCAGCGTTTCCACGAGATCAATGGAAATGGAAGCATAGATGAGGTTGAAAACAATATTCTGAGTGCACTTCGCTTGCTTCGAAGTGGGGAATAGCAAACGAGCTGACATGGCCATTCAGATAAAAACAGCAAGAGAAATCGAAAAAATGCGGGTCTCCGGACGTCTTCTGCGCCAAGTGCATGATGCAGTTGCAAATCTTGTACGGCCTGGAGCGTCGACTATGGATCTTGAAGAAGAAGCTCTTTCCAAGATTGCCGAGTTGAAAGTGCTTTCAGCCTTTAAGGGCTATCACGGGTATCCTGCGGCGCTGTGCACCTCGGTGAATGAAGAGGTGGTGCATGGGATCCCGAGTCGGAGCCGAATACTACGAGAAGGGGACATTGTCTCAATCGATTGCGGAGTTATCTTCGAAGGGTATTACTCCGACGCAGCAGAGACATATGCGGTGGGAGCTGTGAGTGCGGATGCGGAGCGGCTCCTACGCACGACCAAGGCGTCACTTGCGGCAGCGATCGTAGCAGCAAAAGTTGGAGGCCGCTTAGGTGACATCTCTTACGCCGTGCAGACGGTCTGCGAAATAGAAGGCTTTGGTGTCGTACGCGACTTTGTTGGTCATGGAATCGGTCGGGTAATGCATGAGGACCCTCAGGTACCGAACTTTGGCATCGCTGGAAAAGGACCGCGCTTGAAGGCCGGCATGGTGCTGGCGATTGAGCCGATGATTAATGCGGGTACAGCTGAGGTCAAGGTACTTAAGGACGGGTGGACCGCGGTGACGCTGGACAAAGGATACTCCGCTCACTTTGAACATACGGTAGCCTTGACGAAAGAGGGCCCGCAGATCCTTACTCTTTAGGAAGTGGTCGGGACGTCTTTCTTGTGAGCAAGGATTTAGACAGTTCAGTGCCTACGTGAGTATGCGGATCTCTCTAATTGCGATCAGTTCTTCCTCAACCGCAACACCTAACTCTATGTGTTAGGGTCGGTCATCTCTGATTCGAGAACACAACGCTGGCACAGGTGGCCAGTTGCGGCTTCAGCATTGAGATGCTTTATTTCTCCCTTCGAGCTTAGGGGATACATCAAATTCTTACGATATTGCTGGTAGTAGCGGGTCCCGACTCGCTTGTTCTGAATGCTTGTCTCGAGCACGTCTATACAGCAGGCAGAGCGCGTTTAGTAACCGTACAGGACAAAGATGATTCGCTTTCTTGGGATGTGATTCAGACTGTCAGGATGCGTTGTAGGGGGCGCACCGACCCTGAAACACACCCTGTCAATATCGGCTACGCAAGTTTTCTGACTGCTCTCCGCGTAGCCGCATTTGAGTCTTGGACCCGCAAAGCATAGACACAATCTGTGTTGCGAACAGCCGCTTGGAGGAGGTTAGAATCGGTCCGAATCGCTCTAACGAGCAGCAAGTCACATACAAGTAGTCGACTTTGATACTACTTGCATGATTCGATACGGCTCAACGTTTTATACCGCATACTCTAAGGAAGTGAATAGAGCATACATCTTCGTGATCAAGGCCTCGCGACAACTCTTCTTGCCTCACCATCGTTTATCTAAAGGTCATGCTGAATCTCTTCTGACGTAGATTGCGCAGTGTTTATCGTCTTCTAAAGGGAATCTAAATGATCGAAGTGCTACCTGTTGCAAGCGCAAGCCAGAAACCCGCCTATTCACAGATCAAGTCGAAGCTAAACATCACCAGAAAATTAGAGATCAATGTGGGCAGTGCAGTTTTATGTGCTCTCATCGTGAGACTTCTTGTAGCGTTTGCTCGATATAAATATATTGCTGCTCCCACCCTTGAGCATGGAGACTTTGGAGCTGAGATGGGCTGGGTTGCACGAAGTCTAGCTCAACATCAAGGCTTTTCATCTCCTTTCTTTCCCCGTTCCGGACCCACTGCGCTCTTGCCGCCAGCATTTCCTTTTGTTCTATCGATCATCTTTCGCCTCACTGGGATTTACACGCCGGCTTCGGCCTTGCTCATCCTCTCTGTGCAGATCGCTTGTTCAGTCCTAACATGCATTCCCTTGTTCTTTATTAGTAGGCGACTTCACAGTGAGAAGGCGGCCAATCTGGCAGTTTGGTTATGGGCTTTTTACCCGATCTCTGTCTACTATTGTGCCGGAGAGGTATGGGATTACGCTCTAACCTCCTTGTTGTTCGCGTCTTCGATTGCTCTTCTCTTGAAGCTTAAGGCATATACAGCTACCCAAACCTGGTTCGCTGCAGGCCTGCTGATTGGCGCAGCGGGTCTTACCAACCCATCGGTTCTCCCCGGAGCCCTGTTCCTCGCGTTTAGTACAGTAAAACTATGTAAATTCAATTGGAAACAGCAGCTCCTCAAAGGCTTTATTCTTTTGATAGCTACAGCTTCTCTGCTCGTTCCGTGGTCTGTTCGCAACGCCCACCTCATGGGGGCTTGGATCCCCGTACGCGATGGTTTTTGGCTGGAGGCATGGGCAGGAAATCACGGAGACGATTCAGTGACAAATCCACCTTCAGCACATCCTGCCAGCAATCCTGCGGAGATGGCACTCTATTTGGAAAAGGGGGAACTAGGCTATATTCTCTCCAAGAGATTTCTTGCGACTGACTGGGTAGTCCATCATCCAAGGGCGTTTGCCCACTTATGCGGGCGCAGAATTCTCCGGTTCTGGACGGGATTCTGGAGCCTGGACTCCGCCTATCTAGGAAAAGAACCATTTGATATCCCGAGTACCATACTGTGCAGTACTGTAACGGCTCTCATGCTGGTTGGTCTAAAACGACTGCACAGCGAGCGCATGGAGTATTTCAGCAAGATCGTAATCGTGCTCGCACTCTTTCCCTTGCCCTACTATGTCACCCACGCGTCCATGGACTATCGTCAGCCAATCGAGCCGATTGTGGTCGTCCTGGTAAGCATTGGTCTGCTTAGGCAAAGTCAGTCTTTCTCCAAGCTCGATCTAAATCAGGATACCGACCAGCGCCAACTCATAGGCTAGGTGCAGAGCCCCTTGAACTCCCTTCAGGTGTTCTCTCGTATCACAGATCGATTGGTTGCAGCAGATAGCCTCATTTGGACCAGGCAACAGATTGAGCCGCAGGAATCGCAATCAGCCTCATTCACGTCTAATACTCGTGAGGTAATCCGATGCTGTTTGACTCGCCTTTTCAAGTATTGTCTGTCGCCGCCGGCCTCTTGTTGTTTCCCGCTGCGGTGCTTGCTCAGAGCACCAACTACACTGCCCTTGTCGTCGACTCCAAGCAATCAGCTATGGTGACGCCGGCAAACGTGACGCTTGATCTTGAGGGTCACACGACACCACTGCAGAAGATCGAGCCGCTCGCCCCTGACAATACCCAGGTCGCGCTTCTGATTGACGATGGTCTGCGTACCTCAATCGGGAGGCAGTTTACTGATATTCAGGGATTTCTTAACAGCTTAAAGCCCGGCGTTGAGGTCATGCTTGGCTATATGCAGAACGGGCGCGTTCTTACCGTGCAGCCCTTCACAACCAATCACGCAGATGCGGCGCAGAAGCTGCGTCTACCGTTTGGCAGCCCCGGTCTAAGTGCAAGTCCTTACATCTGCCTTTCGGACTTCGCGAAGAGCTGGCCGCGAGAGTCTGCGGAATACGGCCGTCCGGCTGCAAAACCAACCCGCAAGACGCGCATCGTGCTAATGATCACAAACGGTGTGGATCCGTATAACGGCAGTGTCTCGCCGCTAAACCAGAATAGTCCCTACGTGGACAACGCCACGACCGATGCTCAGCGTGCGGGCATCAGTGTGTATTCGATTTACTATGCGGATGCCGGCATTCGCGGTGGAGCCGCATCCTTCAGCGGCCAGAGTTACCTGAACCAGATTGCAGAGGGAACCGGGGGTCTTGCACTCAATCAACTGCGCGGTCCACTCCCCTCTATTACTCCTTTTTTCGATCAGTTTCTCGGCGCGCTCGACCATACGTATGTGGCCAGCTTTGAGGCGCCAGAGCAGAAGAATCTCGTCAGCATGCGTTTCAAGACCAAGGAGTCTGGGGTAAAGCTGCGGTCTGCCAAGCAGATTCAGCTGACCGGTGGTGAGCCGAGCAGAGCCTCGCTCGACGTACACTGAAGCTGCTTTCGACCAATGCAAAGACCCCGGAGCGATCCGGGGTCTTTTGCATTTGGGACTGGCGAAGCTCTACGGCTTAGTACATGCCGTCCATGCCGCCGCCACCGCCGTGCTGGTGACCGCCCGCTTCCTTCTTCTCCGGGATCTCGGAGATCATGGCTTCGGTGGTCAGCATCAAGCCGGCGATCGAGGCTGCGTTCTGTAGCGCCGTGCGCGTGACCTTGGTGGGATCGATGACACCGGCGGAGACCAGGTCCTCGTAGGCGCCGGTTCCGGCGTTGTAGCCGTAGTTGGACTCCTTCGACTCATGGATCTTGCCGATAACAACGGCACCCTCTTCGCCGGCGTTTGAGACGATCATGCGAAGCGGCTCTTCGATGGCGCGACGGATGATGTTGGCGCCGATCTTCTCGTCGCCTTCAAGCGTCTTCACCAAGGCATCGACCGCCGCGGCGCAGCGAACCAGGGCTACACCACCGCCCGGGACGATGCCTTCCTCGACAGCGGCACGGGTTGCGTGCATCGCATCCTCAACGCGTGCCTTCTTCTCCTTCATCTCGGTCTCGGTAGCTGCGCCAACCTTAATCACCGCAACGCCGCCGACCAGCTTGGCCAGACGCTCTTGCAGCTTCTCGCGATCGTAGTCCGAGGTGGTCTTATCGACCTGCGCACGAATCTCCTTCACGCGGCCTTCGATCTTCCCGTCTTCTCCGCCGCCGTCGACGATGGTGGTGTTGTCCTTGTCGATGGTGACGCGCTTGGCGGTGCCGAGATCTTCGATCTTGACGCCTTCAAGCTTAATGCCGAGGTCTTCCGTGATCGCCTTGCCGCCGGTGAGGGTGGCAATGTCTTCAAGCATCGCCTTGCGACGATCGCCAAAGCCAGGAGCCTTGACGGCTGCGACGTTCAGCGTGCCGCGAAGCTTGTTGACGACCAGAGTCGCGAGCGCTTCGCCGTCGACGTCTTCCGCGATGATCACGAGCGGCTTCGCCGTGCGGGCGATCTGCTCGAGCAGGGGAAGAAGGTCCTTCATCGAGGAAATCTTCTTCTCGTAGATTAGGATGTAGGGGTTCTCAAGCGCGGCTTCCATGCGCTCGGCATCGGTGACGAAGTAAGGCGAGAGATAGCCACGATCGAACTGCATACCCTCGACGACTTCGAGCTGCGTCTCCATGGTGCGCGACTCTTCGACCGTGATGACGCCGTCTTTGCCAACCTTGTTCATGGCGGCGGCAATGATGGTGCCGATCTGCTCGTCCGAGTTGGCCGAGATAGTGCCGACCTGCGCGATCATGTCACCGGAGACGGGCTTCGAGAGCTTGGAGAGCTCGCCGCCCTGGACGATGCCGTGCTCATCGCGCTTGCCGATGATCGCCTCGACGGCCTTATCGATGCCGCGCTTGAGCGCCATTGGGTTCGCACCGGCGGCAACGGTCTTGACGCCTTCGCGATAGATCGCCTGGGCGAGAACGGTTGCGGTGGTGGTGCCGTCGCCGGCGACGTCCGAGGTCTTGGACGCGACTTCGCGTACCATCTGCGCGCCCATGTTCTCAAGCGCATCCTTAAGCTCGATCTCCTTCGCGACGGTGACGCCGTCCTTGGTGATCGTCGGCGAACCGAACTTCTTCTCGATCACGACGTTGCGGCCCTTGGGACCGAGGGTGACCTTGACCGCGTCGGCGAGGATGTTCACGCCGCGCAGGATCGCCTGCCGCGAATCTTCTCCATGCAGAATCTGCTTTGCCATTTGTAGCTCCTATGTGTTCATCGGCTCTCCGCCGATGCAATCTGTTCAAGCACTTACGTGCCGCTGTCTTTCGATCTTTTGCGGCGAAGCCGCGTGTGCTGCATGCAATACTTGCGGCGAAGCCGCGTGTGCGGTGCGCAGCACTACTTCTTGAGGATGCCGAGGACTTCTTCTTCGCGCATGATCAAAAATTCATCGCCGTCGAGCTTGATCTCCGTACCGGAGTACTTGCCGAATAGAATACTGTCACCAGCTTTGACGTCGAGCGGGAAGACCTTGCCCTCGTCGTTCGACTTGCCCTTACCAACGGAGATTACTTCACCCTGCTGCGGCTTTTCCTTGGCAGAGTCCGGAATGATAATGCCGCCACGCTGCGTCTCGCCCTCTTCAACACGGCGAACGAGAATACGATCGTGCAGGGGAGTAAATGAGGTTGTTGCCATTGATCCATCTCCTTTACAAGAGTTCAGGCGAAGCGCGCGGGAGCGGCTTCGCGGTTTTAGTTTGGCTCTGTCGAGAATCTAGAAACAGATACCTTTGTATGAGCTTGGCCTAACCGCCACTTCTTTTTATCGGGCGGGAAAACGCGAGTGGTTAGCACTCTCGCACCACGACTGCTAACATAGGCCACCATCTCGGATCCTGTCAATGTACTGCTATGAAATCTGAGTGAATTACGCGCAGAGGTTGGTTTTACGGCGTCTGCTGCGTTCAACGATCCGAACGCGAAGACGAGGCCTCAGTCAGCTCGAGCCCGCCCGCGTCCTTGACGAGTAAAATACCGATCATGCGTCTTCGCATCCTCTCTCCGCGTTTCGCCATGGCAGGCCTCCTGCTTTTCTTGTGCCTGCATCTCGCAGCGCAGGATGACACCTCACGCCGTCATCTCCGCAAGTACAAAGCTCCCCCACCGACCTCGCATATCGAGGTTTACGTAACCAAAAAGGCAACTGGAAGACCCGTATCCAATGCCGCAGTTATCTTTCGAGCGCTCCGTGACGGTAAGGATGACGGCAATCTCGAGGTCAAGACCGACCCCGATGGCAAAGCCACCATCGACGTCATCGCCTCGGGCAGCCAGGTTCAGGTGCAGGTGATTGCGAACGGACTCGCGACCTACGCCGACTCCTACCAGGTCGACGAACCCAGCCGCGAGATCCACATTGCGCTGGTCAAGCCACAGGAGCAGGTCTCCGCTTACGAGGACAACAGCGGCAAGGAGTCCGGCCGTAAAGCGGGTGTTCAGGAGCCAAAACCCACTGCAAAACCTGCCCCGCCCGCATCACCCGCTTTGAAGCCGGGGTCAAAGCCATCTTCTTCAGAGACTTCAGCGCCACCACCCGACACAACGCCTAAACCGTGAGCCTCCAAGATAAACACCTAAGTGGCAAGTGTGCACTGGTTACGGGGGCAGCGAAGCGAATCGGCCGCGAGATCGCGCTTACCCTGGCGGATCTTGGCGCCGATGTCTGCATCACCTTTCGTGAATCGGAGCGCGAAGCCCAAATCACGGTTCAAGACCTGCTGGCAAAGCAGGTTCGCGCCAAAGCCGTGCACTGCGACCTGACAAACCCCGCCTCTATTAAAGCCGGAATGAAGCAGGCCCTAGAGTTCCTCGGCAGGCTCGATCTTCTCGTCAACAATGCAGGGGTGTTCGCCTCCACGGCCATGGAGGAGATTTCGCTGGCGCAGTGGGACGAGATGTTCGCGGTCAACACGCGGGCACCCTTCCTTGTAGCGCAGGCAGCTCTTCCCGCACTGCGAGCAGCGTCTGGACGCATCATTAACATCGGTTCGCTGGGCGGTGTGCATCCCTGGGCGACGCACGCTCACTATTGCACCTCAAAGGCCGCGCTGCACATGCTCTCTGAGACTATGGCCAAGGCATGGGCGCCCGAGGTCAGTGTGAATTGTGTTGCACCGGGAATGATCGTTCAGGGCGAGTTGGGGGCGGTTTATGAGCATTTCGCAGAAAAGACGCCCATGCAGCGCAACGGGAGAGCCTCGGATGTCGCCGAGGCAGTCGCGTTTTTCGCAACGTCTTCAAACTTTATAACCGGTCAACTGCTCGTTGTGGACGGCGGTTTGGGACTCTAATCAGCGCCTGACCAGGCGTTTCCACCAGCTTCCGGCTGTATCCTGCGTCTCCTCAGAACTGTAGCGCTCTGTATCCTCTGGAATTGCTTTTCCTTCGAAAGCATACATAGGATTTGACTTACAGAGCGTCTCCGCATAGTCGCGGCCGTATCGCTTACTTACCAGATCATAGGTCTCACGCAGCTTAGGTGGCCGCGACGTGGTGTTATGCGCGTCGGTCGCGATGAAGTGCACTAGCTTCTTTTCGAGTAGGTCAAAGGACATACGCTGCGCTTTCTTGCCCATCTGCCCGAGCACGGAGTTTGCGGTTACCTGTACGAGGACGCCTAAACGTAGCCAGTCGTTTAGTTTAGACCGGTTATCCTGAAGCGTCGGATTGCGTTCCGGATGGGTCAGTACGGGTGTCATTCCGGCGAGTCGGAGCTCGTAATACGTCTCGTCAAAGCTGCTAAACGACCCGTATTCAGGCAGTTCGGTCATGATGTAGCCGCGTCCGGCGATCGAGAAGCGCGCGGGGTCGGCAAGGGCCTCTTGGATGTTCTCGTAAGTCAGATGAAAATCGGCGCCACGGGCGAGCTGGAGGGGAATTCCGGCGTCGGCCAGACGTGCCCGGAGATTTGCGATAAGGTCTTCAACTCGAAAGGGATCATAGGGATAGCGGTGATTGGCATGCGGTGTACATACCATGTGGGTAATGCCGTCGGCCGCCGCCATACGAGCCATCGCGATCGAGGTCTCCATGTCAGGAGAGCCATCGTCAAGGCCCGGCAGCAGGTGCGAATGAATGTCAACCATGCCTCTATAAGACGCTTTTTGTCGCCGATAAGCGCACTTTTGTCGAGGTTGAGCGCTCTTTGCGCGCCTCTCGGCGTACTACTCTTACCGGCGCACCTGTCCCGCTGTGGCAGAGTCGATTTATTGTGCGTGCCCTATGCCGCCGTCCTGGTAAGCGTGTTGAAGGACCGAGAACGCTTTTTTCTTCTCGCCCTGGTCGCTGATGAGGCCTTTACGGTTGAAGTAGTCCTGGGTACCGGGGAGCAGGCGTGAGGGTGAGCGAAAGTCCATGAGGACCCAGGGGCTCATGCCGCGCAGATGCGGGATCTTGTTAATCATGGGGAGCTGATGCTCGAAGATGGCCGCCTGGTACTCCTCGGTGAAGCGCTCGGTGGCGGGGCCGTGCCGGCCGGCTTTAGCGCCGCCGCCGAACTCGGAGACGAGGAGCGGCTTGTCGTAGGCGACGGTCCAGGTGGTGTCGTCGGCCGTCGCGGGCGTGCCCTCGTACCAGCCGATGTACTCGTTGAAGCCGATCACGTCGAGCGACTTGCCGAGCGGGTCGTCGATCACTTTGGTGTGAGACTTGCCATCGGGCCCCACGGGACCGTTGTGGACGAGAAGGGCGGCGGTAACGAGGCGAGTTGGATCCGTCGCACGGACCTCGTCGGCGAGACTGGTGAGGAACTGGGTGCGGACGGGGGTGTTTGGGGTCTCGTTGGCTACGGACCAGAGAGCGATGGAGGCGCGGTTGCGATCGCGATCGATCTCCTCATGCAGAATGTGCTTGGCCTTGGCGAGGACGGCGGGGTTGTCGAACTCGACGGCCCAATAAATGGGGATCTCGGACCAGACAAGCAGGCCGAGGCGGTCGGCGGCGCGGGTCATCTTCTCGTCGTGCGGGTAGTGGGCGAGGCGGACGAAGTTGCAGCCGAGGTCTTTGGCCCAGCCGAGCAGGGTATCCATGTCTTTGTCGGTGTTGGCGCGGCCGGTGCGATAGGGAGCTTCGGCGTGGATGGAGACGCCGCGCAGGAAGATGGGTTTGCCGTTGAGCAGGATCTCCGAGCCGCGGGTCTCGATGGTCTTGAAGCCGAGCTCTTCGTGGAGTGTGTCGGAGATGCGATCAAGCCCTTGGGCGGCACCAGCATATTTGGCGGGACGTGCGGTGAGATCCACCTGATAGAGCTTTGGCGCTTCGGGAGTCCAAGGCTTGAGTCCGGGCACAGGAATGGAGACGGGAACTCGCCCAGCGGCATCCGGGCCGAGATGAACGCTGATCTTCAGCTCCGGAATAGAGACGATGACATCCCTCCCATGTTCTTCGTGGGAGCCGGCGAGTTGGATCCAGCCCTCGATTTTGGTGCGAGTCGCACGGTCGAGATGGAGATCGTAGGACTGGATGTAGCGATCGGGAACTTCGATCAACGAGATGTCGCGGGTGAGACCGCCGTAGTTCCACCAGTCGGTTTTGAGGGTGGGGAGGTCTTCGGGGTGGCGGGTATTATCGACGGCGGCGACGATGGAGTTGGCGCCGGGCTTGAGGGCGGCGGTAGCGTCACAGTCAAAGGTGGTGAAGCCGCCCTCGTGTTCGCAGACGCGGGTGCCGTTGATCCAGAAGAGGGAGTGGTAGTTGGCGGCGCCAACGTGGAGGAAGACGCGATGACTGGGCTGGGCGGTGTAGCTGAAGTCTCGCTGGTACCAGAGCGGACCCTCGTAAAAGAAGAGGTCCGGACGTTGCGTGTTCCAGTCTCCGGGGACGTGAAGGGTGGGGGATTTGGCGAAGGAGTACTCGACGAGCGTGTTGTCGCCGGGGGCGGGAAGCGGCTTGTTTTCGAAGAAGCCGTCTTTGCGCTCGGCGTTGTGGAAGCTGTAGAGGCCGGTGAAGTAGGGGTCGACGATAACGTGCCAGTCGCCGTCGAGCGAGGTGGCTGGCCGGCGGTCGGCGCCTTCAAGGACGATAGGCGGGGTAGCTTTGGGCGCTTGTGCGTGGAGGGCTGCGGGAAGGAGCAGGAGCAGAGCAACGGCGGCGCGAGACAGGCACATGGGTCAGGGCACTCCGAATGACATATCGAGTGTAGCGGGCGACGGCTCTTTGGGTTGGAGCGTTCTGTAGAAATCGATGTCATCGTGCGACTCTGCATCGCGCATAGCTGTCTCCCGTCGATCAGAGCACTCCTGAGGACGGTCATTTTCCCTTCCCTGGGGCAAGTGGGAAGTTACCTTCCAGTCTTTTTGCGGTACCTAGGTGCAGACTGTTGCGGGGTGGAAGTGGGGCCGTGTGGGCAGATGGAGCTAAATGCTTGTAAAGACGGGCTATTTGTGGAGAACAACGATTTCCCAGCTGTGTGCAAAGTTTGGCACATGTCTTGCAATAGACCTTGGCATAGGAGATCCACTCACATGAAACTCATTGCTTCGCTTCTCGCCTCCGCTGTTCTCTCTGCCGCCTCCACCGTTGCCGCTCATGCCACGACTATCGAGCCGGGCATCAGCCTGAACCTGGTTTCAGGCACCAGCAACTACACCTTTTTACAGACTGTTCCCGGCACCTTTGTGGCGAGCGACGGGCTGAACAGCGTGACCGCGGTTTACCTGCACACGCCCCTGACGGACACCTTTGCCGTAACCGAGGTGTGCCTGAACGTTGCTATTGCGATTCCGTGCAAGGGCTATAGCTTCTCGATCGCGGATACGAATGCATCGGCGGTTTCGGTGGGCCTGGGGCTGAGCGCGGCGGCGCTGGCGGATACCACCCTGAGCACCAATCTGGCGACCCTGAAGGTGGACGGAAGCCTGGGCGCGGCGGTCGAGACCGTAACCTTCGCGCTGCCGGCGCAGAATGTGGCGCCAAGCGCGATTCCGGAGCCGGGCACGCTGGGTTTGATGGCGACCGGTCTGATCAGCGCCGCGGGTGCGGTGCGCCGGCGCTTCAAGGCCTAGCCTCCCCCGGGCTGGGCGCCGGTGTCCCGTGAGACGCCGCTTGCGACCCATCCTTTCGGCTACAGAATGACCGCGGAGATCGGCCTGCGGTTCACGACAGAGGGGACCCTATCCCTCGATTACCGCAGGTCGACGTACAGCTGAGCACGGCCGTCCCTCAGTGGGGCGGCCGGTTTTGTTTTGGGGGAACAGGGAGACATAAGGCCGGTGAAGGCGCGTCGCTTCGCTCCGGGCGAAAGGCGAAAAGCAGGTTCTTCGCTTCGCTCAGAATGACAACCAAGAAAAACAAAGGCGAGAAAGCGGGTTCTTCCTTGTGCTCAGAATGACAAATCAAGCGCAAGTGCGGACTTTTCCTTCGGCAAGCTCAGGGTCAGAAGAACGAATCATGCATACAAGTGAGTAGCGCAAGGAGGTATTTGGGCTACTGCTTGCCGGCTTGCCGGCTACGACGATCGACGACGGTGTAGCCTTCGGGCGTGTTGAAGAGAGTTGGGTCGGGCTCTGAGGTGGTGAGATCGGTTGCGGTGAAGACCTGCCTGCCGCTCCGCGGGTCGTCGACGATGGAGACGAGGTTGAGGCCGAGGCGGAGGGAGTACCAGAACTCGCGCGAGGTGATCATGGGCTGATCGTTGCCGAGGACGCCGGGGTTGATGGTGGTGGTTTCGCGATAGCCGGTGGTATCGAGGCCGAGGGTGCGGCTGCTGCCGAGGTCCTCATGCTGATGGAAGCCGTTCCCGCTGGCGAGACGGCCGGTGGCGCTGATGGCGGGCGGGTAGGACATGGTGGTGAGCAGACCGTAGTTCAAGATCTCGCAGCTCTTGGTGGAGACCCAGCAGTTGAGCCAGGTGTGCTGGGCGGGATCGGTGATCTGGATGGTGGTCATGGTCGAGGCGATGCGGCCGCCCTTGGGGACGAGGAACCAGCGCTCCTGATAGATCTGGCCTTTCAGGTTGCGGGCGATGCGGCGCTGGTTGGTGAGGGTAAAGGTGCCGCCGTTGCCGAGAGGACGGGACCACTCGGTAAGCAGGGTAAAGGTGAAGGGCGCGGAGGCAAGCGGCGGGATGAAGATGCTCTCCATGGCGCCGCTCACGCCGCCGTCGGCTGCGTGAAAGGTGGCTGCCGGCTCCGGCTTGCTGTCGGCCTTGTTCTCGGTTTGAGCGGAAAGGGAGGTGGTGAGAAGGCAGGCGAGGAGCGGGAGAAGGGATAAGGCGGCGACGCGCATGGCAGACCTCCGCGGGACGAGAGGATTGTAGCGTGTGCGGATCACCTGGAGGTGAAGAAACTCAGGCAGTCACGAGGGACTGGGCCAGGGACTGGAAGAGGCGAAGGCCATCGACGGAGCCGAGGAGCTGCTCGCTGGAGCGATCGGGGTGGGGCATGAGGCCGAGGACGTTGCGGCCTTCGGAGAGGATGCCGGCGATGTTCTCCAGGGAGCCGTTGGGATTGGCGGCGGGGGTGATGTCGCCGGCGGCGGTGCTATAGCGAAAGGCGATGCGGTCGTGATCGCGGAGGTCTGCGAGGGTGGCGTCATCGCAGAAGTAGTTACCTTCCATGTGTCCGATGGGCATCTGGAGGACGGCGCCGCGCGGGATGGTGTGGGTGAAAGGGGAATCTGCGCACTCGGTGCGGAGGTGGACCTGCTTGCAGATGTAGCGCTGATCGCGATTGCGCATGAGGGCGCCAGGGAGGAGGCCGGATTCGCAGAGGATCTGAAAGCCGTTGCAGATACCCAGGACGAGGCCGCCGGATGCGGCGAACTTCGCGACGGACTGCATGATGGGGGCGAACTTGGCGATGGCGCCGGTGCGGAGGTAGTCGCCATAGGCGAAGCCGCCAGGGACGAGGATGGCGTCGCAGTGCTCGAGATCGTGCGAGGCGTGCCAGAGATAGGTGACGGGGGCGCCGAGCTCGCGGGCGAGGACGTTATGCGTGTCGTGGTCGCAGTTGGAGCCGGGGAAGACGAGGACGCCGAACTTCATAGGAAAAGGGTAGCAGAGACGATTCGATGACGGATGTGGCCGGCATCTCAGACTGGGGAGGGCGCGATGGACGACGGGCGGGAGCTGGAGCGGGCGACTGGAAGGCCGTCGCTGCTGGGAACGACGGGTGGAGCGCTGCTTGGATGGTGGCGCGCGACGACGCTCGATGCGCTGATTGTTGGGTGTCTGTGGTTGGTGGGGCTGGAGTTGCTGCATGTTCCGCTGGCGCCGCTGTGGTCACTGCTGGGAGCGTTGTGCCAGTTTATTCCGAGCTTCGGCGGGATGATTGCGCTGATCGGGCCGGTGCTGAGTGTGGCAGTGACCGTTCAGACCAGTGAGGACTGGTATCGGCTGGGGTATGTGCTGGGCCTGTACGCGATCATCGCGGTGCTCGAAGGCTTAGTGATCGGGCCGTATGTGTTGCATCGGTCGACGCTGGTGCCGTGGTGGGCGGCGCTGCTGGGGCCGATTGTGCTGGGGATTCTGATTCCGCCGTGGGGGGTGCTGATTGCGCCGCCGCTGCTTGCTGTGGTGTTTGCATTTGCCGGGCGCAAGGGCGGGGAGCGGATTTGAAAGCAGTCAATACAGAGCCGCGGCGCTGAGCTATGTCTCTTTTGTGGGACGCGGATTCAAAGAGGGCGGCTGCGCAAAAGGGTAGGTTGTGGTCCCCTGCAGGCACTCGGCGATACCATACTCCTGACCCGGGAGGCATTTCGCTCATGATTCTTAAGCTATCCGCAGTTTTGATGTTCCTTGTCTGCCTCTTCGGCCGCATTGACGGACAGGGCCCCGCCGCTGCTTCGCTTATCGGCCCCTTCACGCGTCCGGTCTCCGCGCCTGTGCTTACACCGCTGCCCGGCTCCACCTTCACCGATCCCATCACGCATCACGCCACCCGGTGGGAGGCTCTCCATACCTTCAATCCGGCGGCCATCGTTCGCGACGGCGAGATTTTTGTGCTCTATCGCGCGGAGGACGACTCCGGCGCTATGCAGATCGGCATGCACACCTCGCGGCTGGGCCTTGCCAGCTCCACGGACGGCGTTCACTTTACGAGACTTCCCGAGCCGGTCTTCTTTCCGGCCGATGATGCACAGCGTGGCCGCGAGTGGCCCGGTGGCGTAGAGGATCCTCGTCTCGTTGAAGCTCCCGACGGCACGTACGTCCTCACCTATACGCAGTGGAACCGCCAGACGTACAGCATCGGCATCGCCACGTCGCCCGATCTGCTGCACTGGCAGAAGCATGGCCCAGCCTTTCTCGGGGCGTCGGGCGGCCGCTATAACACGCTCAAGTACAAGTCCGGTGGGATTGTGACCACGCTGGTTACAAAACCGGGCCAGCCTTCAAGGCTCGTTGCCGCGAAGATCAAGGGCGTGTACTGGCTCTACTGGGGAGAGGGCGCGATCCACCTTGCTACGTCCACCGACCTCATTCATTGGTCTCCGGTTGAAGATCCGCGGACCCATGCTCCAATCGAGGTCATGACCAAGCGCTCCGGCCACTTCGACTCCGGCTTTCCCGAGGTTGGTCCGCCGCCTATCCTTACGCATCGCGGGATTGTCGTGCTCTACAACGGGAAGAACGACCCCGACCACGGCGACCCGAGTCTTGGCCCAAATGCTTACGCAGCCGGGGAGGCTCTCTTCGCTTCTGACGATCCAGCTCGCCTGCTCTCCCGCGCCGATGGGCCCGTGCTCAAACCCGAGCAGCCGTGGGAGAAGACCGGCCAGTATGCTGCCGGAACCACCTTTGCGGAAGGGTTGGCTGCTTTCAAAGGCAAGTGGCTTCTCTTTTACGGCTGCGCCGACTCCGCGGTTGGTGTGGCCGCCGCGCCCGGTCCCGAGGGAGCGTTCTGACGCCATGATCGGCCCTGCTACCATCAAGCCTGACCCGCCATCATGACTGAAACTACTCTTGCCACACCCGCCGTCACCGCCCCCACACGCGTTCGCATAGCCCCTTCGCCCACCGGCGACCCCCATGTTGGGACCGCCTATATCGGCCTGCTCAACTACGTCTTTGCGAAGCAGCGCGGGGGGAAGTTCGTCCTGCGCATCGAGGATACCGACCGCACCCGCTTCGTGCCCACCTCAGAGCAGATGATTTTTGACGCCCTTCGCTGGGTCGGGCTGACATGGGATGAAGGGCCGGATGTTGGCGGGCCATACGGGCCCTATCGCCAGTCCGAACGCACCGCGATCTACCGCGAGCATGCCGAGATGCTGCTGGCCGAGGGTTGGGCCTACCGCGGCTTTGAGACGCCGGAGGAGCTTGAGGCCGAGCGTAAGGCGCAGACCGCCGCCAAGCTTCCGCCCAAGTACGCCGGCCGCTCGCGCACGCTCTCGGACGAGGAGATCGCCACCGAGCTGGCGAGTGGGAAGCCTTTTACGATCCGTCTGCGCGTTCCGCACAACACGTCCACTACGTTTCGGGATGAACTCCGCGGTGACATCACCTTCGATCACGCGAACGTCGACGATCAGGTTCTGCTCAAGTCCGACGGCTTTCCTACCTATCACCTGGCGAACGTCGTCGACGATCACCTTATGCAGATCACGGATGTCATTCGCGCCGAGGAGTGGATCTCCTCCACGCCCAAGCACGTGCTGCTCTATCAGGCGTTCGGATGGGAGCGCCCGCGCTTCTGGCACATGCCGCTTCTGCGCAACCCGGATAAGAGCAAGATCTCCAAGCGCAAGAATCCGGTCTCGCTGATTTACTACAGAGAGGCCGGCTTCCTTCCGCAGGCGCTGCTTAACTTTCTCGGTTTGATGGGCGGCGGCATGGCGCAGCCGACCGAGCAGGAGATCGTCTCGAAGGGCCTGAACACGAAGGAGGGCGATCTTTTCGCGCTTGCCGATATGCTGGGAAAATTTCGCTTCGAGAAGATCTCCCTGGGCGGCCCTGTCTTCGACATTGCAAAACTCAAGTGGCTCAATGGGGAGTATCTTCGCCGGCTCTCTCCGGACGAGTTCTACGCGGCACTGCGGACGAACGTCCTCTCGGACGAGTACCTGCGCGGGATCGCGGCGCTAATCCAGAATCGGGTTGAGACGCTGGCACAGTTCGGAGATATGACGAACTTCCTGCTCGCGGACAACATCCTGCCTGCGCCGGAGGTCTTCGTTCCCAAGAAGCGCACGCTTGAAGATACGCTCGCCTTCACCGCCGAGCTGCTCACGACGCTGGAGGCGGCTGCCTGGGAGCCGGACGCGATCGAGTCCGCTATGAAGGCGCTAGGCGAGTTCAAGCAATGGCCGGTCAAGGAAAACTTTATGCTGCTGCGCGCGATCCTTACCGGGTCAACGCAATCGCCGCCGCTGATGGAGTCGCTGATCCTCTTCGGCAAGGCCCGCTCAATCGACCGCGTCCGCCGCTTTCTCACGACACAGACGGAGCTTGCCAAGCGAAAGAAGCCCTGAGATCGGGCGGGCAAGATGGATCTGTCTTGTACGGACTCCGCCGCGACTCTCTCGTGGGCCAGCCCGGTGCCAGAGAAGCCGCTTGAGGGTCAGAGCTCCATGGCGAACTGGGAGGCGGGATCGAGTGTGGGGCGGGTTGCGGGGTCGGCGGCGAGATCGAGGATGAGGCATTCGAGGACGAGGCGCTTCGAGGTGGGGGAGCTGCGGAGATCGAGGTCGGCGCGGGCGATGAGGCGGAGGGCGCGGGTGAGATCGCGGCGGGAGCGGTAGCGGCGAGCCTGGCGGATGAGGTCTTCGGCGGCGAAGGGGGGCATGCGAAAGCCCTGCCAGAGCGCCTGCCAGATGGCGCGAGAGTCGCGGATGTTGCGCTCGAGGATGATGAGCATCTGGCGGAAGGTGCGAGCGAGCATGTAGAGGTGGCCGATGGCGGCGTCTTCGCCGCCGTCCGAGGCGTTGAGCAGGCCATGGAGGAGGGCGACGGCGCGGGGTCGGTCGTGGGCGGAGATGGCGTCGGTGAGCTCGTAGAGGGAGCGCTGCTTGGCGGCGAGGACCATGGTTTCGACGTCGCCGAGGGTGACGCGGGCGATGTGGGGTTCGGGGCGGGGAGAAACAGGTTCGTCTGCTTCATGTTGTTCGGGTTGGAATGACGGGGTTTGTGGCGGCTCGGGCGAAATGCGGGGATCTCTCCGCTCCCCGTTCGACTCGCCTGCGGCTCGCTCAGGGTCGGTCGAGATGACGGCGGTT
>CAXTRT010000047.1:0-28751 GCA_964246835.1 uncultured Acidobacteriaceae bacterium
CACCATCGCCGCCCTCGCCGCCACCGCTCCCCTCCACTCCCTCCGCCGCCTCGCCCCCGCGGCCATCCTCCGCGGCGAGTAGATGCCACACTCTCTGGCCTGTCATTCTGACCCTGAGCCTGCCGAAGGGAAAAATCCCCGCACCTTCCACGCTGCGGCACAATCTCTCACCAAGCACACCAAAGGCCGGATGCCCCATGCATGACAGCCCCTTCGTCATGCGTGGGTCCATCGACCAAAGGTCGATTCCGCTCCGGAACGGAGCCCACCCCTGCCCCTTAAACTCTTGTCTTATGTTTGTCATTCTGGAGCGAAGCGAAGAATCCCCGCACCTTCCACGTGGCGGTACAACCTCTCACCAGCCAAGCCAAAAACCGGGTTCATCGACCAAAGGTCGATTCCGCTCCGGAACGGAGCCCACCCCCGTAACCACGAAACTGTCGCCCTCGCCGTTCCCTCCCACAACACCGCAAAACAACACACCTGGCGCACCAACCCAACCGCCACTGCTAAACTTGAACCATATCGAACTCGCCTCAGCCATTTCTCGGTTTCACCGCCAAACCGGCCTGTTTCAAAGACTTTGCCCGTCAAGTACGGGAGGGGGGAGGCCCCGTATGCCACCGTCTGCCACAACCACCGGCCACTTCCACGAGCAGACCCGCGCCGAGTGCGCCGTCATCTCCCTCGACCGCGTCACCCGCGAGTACACCGGTCACGCCGGTACCGTACACGCGCTTGAAGCCGCCACCTTCTCGATCGTCGCCGGCGAGTGGGTCGCCATCACCGGCCCCTCCGGCTCCGGCAAAAGCACCCTCGTCAACATGCTCGGCTGCCTCGACCGCCCGACCCGCGGCGAGCTCCGCATCGACGGCGTCGACGTCAAGAGCATGTCCGCCACCGCCCTCGACCGCTTCCGCGCCGACAAGATCGGCTTCATCTTCCAGCAGTTCCATCTCATCCCCTATCTCACCGCGCTTGAAAACGTCATGCTCGCCCAGTACTTCCACTCCATGACCGACGCCACCGAAGCCCGCGCGGCGTTAACCCGCGTCGGTCTCGCCGACCGCGCCGAGCACCTCCCCAGCGAGCTCTCCGGCGGCGAGCAGCAGCGCGTCTGCATCGCCCGCGCCCTCATCAACAACCCGCCCATCCTGCTCGCCGACGAGCCCACCGGCAACCTCGACGAGGCCAACCAGACCATCGTCGCCGGTCTGCTCTCCAACCTTCACGCGCAAGGCCACACCATCGTCATGGTCACCCACGACCCCGAGATGGCGTCGCTCGCCAGCCGCCGGATCGCCCTCAATCACGGCCGCGTCTTCTGCCACCCCACAGCCCCGGTAGTCACACTCCGCCGCTAGCATCCGCGGTGTACAGCCCCCTTTGAAAGCCGTCATCTCGACCGGAGGCGTAGCCGGAGCGGAGAGATCCCCGCATTCCGCCCAGGCTGAACCAGCATCTGTAGGCCTACCGCTCGCCCCACTTCAGCTTCGACCGCAGCACATTAAACAGCCCATTCGGCTGGTGCCGCAGCAGCCGCACCACATACTCCGAGCGTGTGCAGCTGATCAGGTCATCCACCTGCACCGAGACACCCTCCTGCCCATCCACCGTCAGATACGTCTCATTCGGCACTCCCACCACATGAATGCAG
Source organism: uncultured Acidobacteriaceae bacterium (assembly GCA_964246835.1). Lineage (GTDB taxonomy): Bacteria > Acidobacteriota > Terriglobia > Terriglobales > Acidobacteriaceae > Edaphobacter. The sequence continues at coordinate 1,658 of CAXTRT010000047.1, forward strand.
ACCTTCGAGCTTGACGGCACTACGATCGGCCGCAGCGTCAGCAGGTGCGGGCAGATCGGCGTCACGATCGTCGCCGGCACCGACGGCATCACAATCGGCCCGTTCGCCGCCAGGTTATACGCCGTAGATCCCGTTGCCGTCGACACGATAATGCCGTCCGCCCGAAACGTAGCCACCCGCTGCGAGTCGATATCCACCGAAAAATCCGCCATCCGCGCGATCGTGCCCTTCGCCACCACTACGTCGTTCAGCGCCGTCCACGTCTGCAACAGCGTCCCGTCCCGCCGCAGCTCCGCCTGCATCATCTCCCGCGAGTCAATCACCGCACAGTTCGAGCACCACGCGTCGAGCGTCCCATACAGGTCCGAGAGCGGAACCTCCGTCAGAAATCCCAGCGATCCCAGGTTGACCGAGAGGATCGGCGTCTTTGTGGTCGCAAATGCCCGTGCCGCGGAGATCAGGGTGCCGTCTCCACCCAGCACGATCACCAGGTTGGGGTTGTGCTTCGGCAGCGCCTCGCGCCGCACCCCCGTCAATCCCGGCACATACGCCGCGCTCGACTCATCGAGCACGGCATCGTAGCTGCGGTCGCGCAGCCAGCCGATCAGTTCAGGAAGAAGAGTCGCCAAGTCGGGCTTCTGTGGTTTGGAGATGATCGCGGCAAGCATCATGCAGCTTTAGTGTATCTGCGAAGCCGGTCGCGTCTCCGGCTCGAAGCGCGCATGCAGCAGATACTCATAGTTCCCTTCCATCCCGCGAATCGGCGAGTCAACCACCTCCAGTCCCACGCCGCCCAGCCGCCGCAGCGTCTCGGCCACCTTCTCGATCGCCAGCTGCCGTGCCGCCTCGTCGCGCACGATGCCTCCCTTCCCCACATGCTCGCGCCCCGCCTCAAACTGCGGCTTCACCAGCACCACCGCCTTCCCCACCCATGCGGCATCCGGCCGGCCAAGCGCCCCAACCACCGCCGGCAGCACCAGCGAGGCGCCGATAAACGAGACATCCATGGCAAAGAACACCGGTGTCGCCGCCTCCGGCGAGAGCAGGCTGCCCGGCGCGAGCAGACGCGCATTCGTGCGCTCGCGAAGCTGAACCCGCGCGTCCTGCCGAAGCCGTTCGGCCATCTGCCCATACCCCGTGTCCACGCCGATCACACTCGCCGCCCCATGCTGCAGCATGCAATCGATAAAGCCGCCGGTCGAGGTCCCGATATCGACGCACGCCGCTCCATGCAGGTCGATACCCCAGTAGGACAGCGCGCGCTCAAGCTTCAACCCACCGCGGCTCACATAGCGTAGATCGTCCCCCGTCACGCGCAGAACCGCCTCCGGCTTCATCGCCGCTCCGGGTTTGTCGACACGCTGTTCGTCGACCAGCACCCGCCCGGCAAGGATCAGCGCCTGCGCCCGCTCTCGCGATGGCGCCAGTCCGCGCTCTACCATAAGCTTGTCCAGGCGCAGCCGCTCCGCCATCTCTCCCCTTTCACTCCCTGTTGCGTGTTGCCGGAAATGAGACCCTCTTGATGCGAGCTCGTGTAATGTCGGATACAGTGGTATCGGTCGCGGAAGGCATCTACACCTTGGTAACTTTTGGCGCTTTTAGCGATTTAGTGGGAAGATCCTTCCAATCTGCTTTCATTCTAGGTGCGTTTGTATGTTGAGAGAGACGGGACCAGAAGACAGTCGGCCGCCACTAGGGCCTGACGATGTCACCCTGCTGAAGATGGTTCAGCGCGGTGACGAGTCAGCCATGGGCTCACTGTACGACCGGTACGGAAAAATCGTCTATTCCGTCGCTCTTCGGGTGCTTCGTGATCCGGCTTCGGCAGAGGATGTGCTGCAGGAGATATTTCTGCAGATCTGGCGCAATCCAGACAGCTTTATCGCAACCCGCGGCACTCTGGGAGGCTGGCTCGCCGTTGTCTCCCGGAATCGCTCGATTGATGCTCTGCGGCGCAAAAAGCCCTCCGAGCAGGTCGACGATATGCAGCTTCCCTCAGGCTACGACCTCGGGGAGGAAGCAATCCGCAACGGCATGATGGACAAGGCTCGGGTCATCATCGGCAAACTGCCGAACGAGCAGCGAAAAACGCTCGAGATGGCGTTCTTCGACGGCCTTACCCACTCCGAGATCGCCGAGATGACCGGCGACCCGCTCGGGACAGTCAAGACTCGAATCCGCAGCGCGCTGTTGACGCTGAGAAAGGGGCTGCAGGCATGAACTCGAACCGTCATATCGATCCAGAAGATCTCGCATTGTTCGCCCTGCAGTTCCTCAGTCCGGAGCAGAACCAGCAGGTTCGTCTGCATCTTGAGGGCTGTTCCCTCTGCCGCGAAGAGCTGGCCCAGATTCAGGGCGATCTCGCCGTGCTTGCAAGCACCGCGGAGCTCCATTCTCCGCCCGCGCTCGGCCGCGATCGCCTGCTCCAGCAGATCGCTCGCGAGCCGAAGCAGCGGGTCGCCCCTATCTCGCGCTCGGCAGACTCGCGCTCGGTGGAGTCGCCTGTCTTCACCTCGCAAAAGCCGGCCGATCTCTCGCGTCCTCGCCCTGGCGCTGCCCCCACCTTCGGGCAGTCCATAACTGACGACGACGCTGCCCGTTCCGCGAAGCCGCACCTCGCCACGCGCGTCCTGCCCTGGGTGGGTTGGGCCGTAGCCGCCGGTCTCGCCGTCATGGTCACGCAGAGCTCCCGCGAGCGGGAGGCTCTCCGCGGCGAGGTCGAGTCCGTCAACCACCAGATTGCGCTCGTCACCGCGCAGAGCAACGACGCCCGCCGTCTGCTGGACACCATCAACGATCCGTCGGCACAACGCGTCACCCTCACACTCTCGAAGCAGGCGCCCGTCCCGCAGGGCAAGGCGACCTACGTCGCGTCGAAGGGAGCTCTCGTCTTCATCGCCAACAACATGGAGCCGCTTGAACCCGCCAAGGTGTACGAGCTCTGGATCATTCCCGCGGGCGGCAGCGCTCCCATCGCCGTCGGCACCTTCCATCCCGATGCCTCTGGCAACGCCAGCCTGATCATGCCCAAGCTCCCGCAGGGAGTCACAGCCAAGGCCTTCGGCATCACCGTGGAAAACGAAGGCGGAGCGCAAACCCCCACCATGCCCATCATCATGGCCGGAGCGGCCGGCGCCTAGGAAGACTTAGTCAAGTCTCTGCTTTTCTTTCTTCCATTCCGAGCAACGCGAGGAGCCTGCTTTCCATTCGAACGACACATCAAAGGCCAGGTCTTTACGACCTGGCCTCTGCCTTGCCTATAGAATCCGTTGCTACTGCGCCGTCACGCGTACCTGAACCCCTCGACCCTGCAGATCCAGGTAAGTCTGTATCTGGTTCACGTCCGTCCGCAAAATCGTTATAAGGCTGGTCTCATTCGACGTGACATAGACCTTCCCCGTCGGTGTCCCCGCAGTCCCGACCAGGAAATTGGGATGGCCCGCCACGGTGAGCGTAGCCTCGAGCGCGTTTGTCTGCAGGTTGATCACACTGATGGTGCCACAGCCGTTTGTCGGCAGAATTGCGGCGGATGGCGGCAGCTTCACGGTAGCCGTGGCGCAGTCCACCGTATCCCCGGAGTTCGCGACATACGCCTTCGTTCCATCCGAGAGCACCGATACCACCACCGGATTCAGCCCGACCGGAATCGTAGCCAGCACCTGACCGAAGTTCACCGCGTCGATCGGATTATTCGGATCGCAGGCCGGGTTCGACGCCAGCGCGACCGCGCTGCAGAGCGGCGTATTGATGATCGTGACCGAACCCGGTGTCGTCCCGCTTCCGGCGTTCAGCACGGCAATCTCATTCCGCGTTGAGATCAGGTCGCCCCACAGCGGCGCTGTACCCACCGGCACCGTCGGATGCGTGCTGTCGAGCGCATTCGTCTGTGAGTTGATCACGCTCACCGTGTTGCTGCCGCGATTCATGATGAACACGCGCCGCGTGTCCGCCGACATCACGCCATAGACCGGGTTCACGCCCACATTGATCGTGTTCGAGATCGTCGGCAGCCCTACCGAGAGGTTCTCGATCGCGGCGACCTGGCCTGCGGCAACACCATTACCCTGGCTGATCGAGTACACCCGCGGCGCAGCCGGCACGCCCACGATGTAGATTGGATTCGCGCTCACCGGCAGCTCCTGTCGAAGCGCCGGCCCGGCCGCTCCCCCGGTCGCCGAAAAGCTGGCCGTTGATAGCTGCGCAACCAGGCTGCGCCCCGGCTCCGTAATGTAGATGTTGCTGCCGGGAATGAAAATGCTGTTCGGCAGCGGCGTGCTCGGCAGCAGCGACGACGACAGAACGCTGTTTGAGATAAGGGTGGAAGGCGACAACGTAAAGCTGTTGATCGTGCCATCGTTGTTCAGCGTGTATCCCGTCCCCGCGCTTCCCGTTGCGCTGGTCGCGTCAAGCGCCAGGTAGTAGGGTGCAATCCCAATCGCTGTGGTATTCAGAATCGTGTCGCCGGAAAAGTCGACGAAGGTCACCAGCCCAGGCCCGGCCGCGCTCGGCTGCGAGATCGCCACCGCGTACTTGTTCGGCTGGCCCGCGGGGCCCACCGGATTGATCGCCGCCACCACCGGCCGGTACGTGTTTCCGCATCCGAGAGCGGCCATCGCAAACGCGGACACAAGAGCGGCCGGGATCGCAGCGAAAAGGTAGGCAAGGTGTCGACGATGACCGGACACGCTGCGCCGGCGCTTCTCTGCTGCTTGAATGACTTGTGACAAACCTGCTCCCACGTTCTCGCTTCAGTTGGCTATGCTTCCTTTGAGATTGTAAATCAGTGACGCCGAGGACTATGAGGACGAACCCGATGGCGCATCCACGCCCTCCCACTCAAGCGCCCCCGCCGGCCAAGGCCATCCCGGCCGCGCGCGATCGTCTGCAGAGCCGCGCGCTCACGGCTGTCGTCACCGCCTGTCTCATCGCCGCCATCTCGCACCTTGAGCTCGCCGCCTGGCAGTCGCGCCGTCTATCTCCGTGGCCCATCCTGCTCAGCCTCTGCTTCGCGCTGTGCGTGTGGCGTCTCCGCGCCGCAACCGCGCCCGCCTCCGCTATCGGCGGCCTGATCTGCCTTCTGCTGGCCACCCGCACCGGACCCCTCACGGCCGGCGCGCGCTCCCTCACCGGGCCTCTCTCCCCGTCTCTGCTTCCGCTCATCGCCCTCTTCCTGCTCACCTTCACCGCCACCCGCTACAAGCGCCACGCCAAGGAAGCCGTCGGCCTCGCCGAGCCGCGCGCAGGCCGCCGCGCGTCGCAGATCGTCGCCAACCTCGGCGTTGCGGGTCTCTGCGCCGCCCTCGGCTTCTACCCGGGCACCCTCGCGGCCCTCGCCGAAGCCACCGCGGACACCGCCTCCTCCGAGATCGGCCAGGCGCTCGGCGGCCCCACCTGGCTGCTCATCAGCCTGCGTCCCGTCGCCCCCGGCACCGATGGCGGCATCAGCCTGCGCGGCACGGCCGCCGGTCTCGCCGGAGCCGCCCTCGTAGTTCTCTCCGGCCTCGCCGGCCTGCCCTCGCCGCACGCTGCCGCCGTGGTCTTCGCCGCCGCCGCCGCCGGCCTTCTCTTCGACAGCCTGCTCGGCGCCAGCGTAGAGCGGCGCGGCCTGATCGGCAACGATTTGGTCAACGCCAGCTCCACCCTCGTCTCCGCGCTGCTCGCGTGGCTGCTCCTGCACTCACCCCACCTGAGCTGAAGCAGAAAGCTCAGTCGCCCTCTTCGCGCCCTTCAACCATCCGGTACAGGCTGCTGCCATGCAGATTCAGCCGGAACGAGGTATAGCTCACAATCTCGTGCACATAGCGCATCGCCAGGTCATAGCTGCTGATGTGCCCCAACGCTAACCGCGGTGACGTGTACACATCAAGGCCTGCCTCCTCGCACAGCGCGCGGATGCGAAACATATGCGTCCCATCCGACACCACCACAATATGCCGCAGGCCATGGTCCCGCGCAATCGCCGCCAGCCGGTGCACCTGCTGTTCAGTGTCGATCGAGGTCGTCTCGGCGATAATGTCTTCAAGCGGCACACCGCGCGCCAGCAGATAATCGCGGCCGACGCCGCCCTCCGTCCTGCCGGAGTCCCTATCGCTTCCGCCCCCCAGCGTAATCACCACCGGCGCGATGCCCTTCTGATACAGGTCGACCGCGTGGTCCAGCCGCGCATGCAGCACCGGCGAGGGCCGCCCCGCATACTCCGCCGCGCCAAACACCGCGATCGCATCCGAAACCACCGCCTGGTCCTCTGCCGCGACCTCGGCAATGCGCTCATAGATCGCCACGCACCACACCATCGCAAGCGCCAGCGCCGTGAGCAGCAGAGCGCCCAGCAGACGCGCACCCGTCCGCCCATGCACCGTCTTTGAAGCAGGTTGAACCATGGCCAGATGAAAAGTGTACGGCAGGCCGCCCACCTGAAGCTCACTGCCGAACTACCGCTATCGTTGCAGCGCCAGCGCAATCTCGTGCGTCGGAATCGCCCCCTCGCGCAGAATCATCCAGGAGTTCCCTCCGCCCGAAAGGTCCACGATCGTCGTCGCCGTCGATCGCGCCGTCGGTCCGCCATCGACGATCAGCGGCAGATCGCTACCCAGCTGCTCGCGCACGCAGTTCGCATACGTGCACTCCGGCAGACCCTGCAGGTTGGCCGAGGTCGCCGTGATCGGCAGGCCCAGCTCCTTCACGATCGCCCGCGGAATCGCCGCCTCCGGCACCCGCAGCGCCACATTGCCCGTATTGGCCGTCACCCGCAGCGGCAGCCGCGATCCCGCCTTCACAATAATCGTGAGCGGCCCCGGCCAGAACCGCTCCGACAGTCGATCGAACGCGCCGTCGATCCCCCGCGCCAACTCAAACGCCTGTGAGACATCGCTGATCAGCAGCGAAAGCGGCTTATGCCGTGAGCGTGTCTTCATCTCGTAAATGCGGTCCACCGCCCACAGGTTGACCGGATCGACCGCCAGACCGTAAAAGGTGTCGGTAGGAATAGCGACCACCTGGCCCGCCTGCAGGGCACGTACGACGCGCTGTACATGCGCCGCCTCCGGCTCGTCCGGATGAATCTTCAACATCTCTGCTGCCAAAAGTCGCTCCACGGCGGCGGTTCGCAACTGGCAAACTCTCAGGAACACCGCAATGCCACAACCTAGCATAACCCTTCCGCTAGCGTTATATTTCGTTCGCACACGTCACCAAACCATCATCCTGAGCGGAGCGAAGGACCTCCGCAACTCATCTACTTTTTGACTTGTCACCCTGAGCGAAGCGAAGGACCCCCGCAACTCATCTACTTTTGATTGTCATCCTGAGCGAAGCGAAGGACCCGCTTCTCGCTTTTGCTTCATCGTCTGTCCTTTTCGAGAAGGTCATCCTCAGCGCAGCGAAGGACTTGCCCTCCAAAATGTACCCGTCGAAATACCCAAACAAACGTCAGATTCACCACGGCAGGCTTCAATCCACCGCTCCAGGCCGCCGCGCCACCCGGCGTAAGATCAGAGCCTGATGTCGCCCAGCGAAACCATCGTCTCCAGCCGGCAAAACCCCCGTGTCAAGCAGCTTCGCGGCGCCTTCGCCGGCCACCCGCGCCTGTCGAACGGCCTCATCGCGCTTGAAGGCGAACACCTCGTTCAGGAGGCCCTGCGCAGCGGTATGCTGCTCAAAACCGTCTTCCTCAGCGAGCGCCGGCCCCTGCCCGCCTTTCTTCCCTCATCGCTCGAAGTTCTCCGCCTTAATGATGAGCTCTTCGCTAGCCTGGGCGAGACCCGCTCGCCGCAGGGCATTGCCGCCCTTATGCTGCCGCCCGCCCGCACCCTCGACGAGGTCCTCTGGGGCATTCCTCTCATCCTCGTCGCGTGCGGTCTGCAGGACCCCGGCAACCTCGGCACCCTTATCCGTTCGGCGGAGGCCTTCGGAGCCAGCGGCGTGCTCACCACCACCGGAACCGTCAGCGCCTGGAACGGCAAGGCCCTGCGCGCCTCCACCGGCTCCATCTTCCGTACGCCCGTCGTCTCCTGCTCGCAGGACGATCTCGTCTCCCTGCGCGCGCAGGGCATCCGCCTGCTTGCAGCGGTCGGCGAAGGCACCGGCACCGGCGACGTCAGCAAGAGCGACGCCGTCACCGAAATCGAAGCCGTCAACCTCACCGTAGCCACCGCCATCCTGATCGGCAACGAAGGTGCCGGCCTGCCCTCTGACCTGCTCACCCTCGCCGACGCCCGCATCACCATTCCCTGCGTCGGCACCGTCGAAAGCCTCAACGCCGCCGTCGCCGGCTCCATCCTTCTCTATGAGGCTCAGCGCCAGCGCGCCCGGGTCGGCGTGCCCACCTCAAGCACAACAACGAGCACCTCCGCATGAGCCTCTTCGACGCCAGCCCCGCCGCCCCTCTCGCAAGCCGCGTCACCACCCCGCTCGCCGAACGCATGCGCCCGCGCTCCCTCGACGAGTACGCTGGCCAGGAGCACCTGCTCGGCCCCGGCAAGCCCCTCCGCCTCGCCATCGAGCACGACGACCCAACCTCCATGATCTTCTGGGGGCCGCCCGGCGTCGGCAAAACCACCCTCGCCAAGATCATCGCGCACGTCACCAGTGCCACCTTTATCGAGTTCTCCGCCGTCATGAGCGGCATCAAGGAGATCAAGCAGGTCATGATCGAAGCGGAAAAGGCCTCCGCCTTCGCCATGCGCACCATCCTCTTCGTCGACGAGATCCATCGCTTCAACAAGGCCCAGCAGGACGCCTTTCTGCCCTACGTCGAGCGCGGCGTCATCCGCCTCATCGGCGCCACCACCGAGAACCCCTCCTTCGAAATCAACGCCGCGCTGCTCAGCCGCTGCCGTGTCTACACCCTGCTGGCGCTCACCGAGGAGCAGATTGTGATCCTGCTCGATCGCGCGTTGCACGATCCCGATCGCGGCCTCGGCAACACCGGCCTCACCATCACGCCCGAGGCCCTCACCGCCATCGCCGGCTTCTCAAGCGGCGATGCCCGCAACGCGCTCAACGCGCTCGATGTCTCCGCCTCTCTCGCCCAGGCCCGTGGCCTCAAAGCCATCACCGGCGAGCTCGCCGCCGAGGCCCTGCAGCGCCGCGTTCTGTTCTACGACAAAAAAGGCGAGCAGCACTACGACATCATCTCCGCCCTGCATAAGTCCGTCCGCAACTCCGACGCCGATGCCGCCCTCTACTGGCTCGGCCGCATGCTTGAGGCCGGCGAAGATCCCATGTACGTCGCCCGCCGTGTCGTCCGCATGGCCGTCGAAGACATCGGCCTCGCCGCACCCGAAGCCCTTAACCTCTGCCTCTCCGCCCGCGACGCCATGCACTTCCTCGGCCAGCCGGAGGGCGGCCTCGCTCTCGCGCAGGCCGTCGTCTACCTCGCCCTCGCGCCTAAGTCAAACGCCGTCTACACCGCCTACAACGCCGTCCAGGCCGACATCGAGAGTACCGCCGCCGAGCCCGTCCCGCTCCATCTGCGCAACGCCCCCACGCGCCTCATGAAGGAGCTCGACTACGGCAAGGACTACCAGTACGCGCACGACCTTGAAGGCCGCGTAGCCGACATGCAATGCCTCCCCGCCTCCCTCGCCGCCCGCCGCTACTACCAGCCCACCCAGGAAGGCCGAGAACGCCAGCTAGCCGCCCGCATGGAAGAGATCGCCCGCCTCAAATCTGCCAAACGCAAGTAGCATCCCTGCTCTCAAATTCGCTTACCCACTCTTTTGCTCGTCATTCTGACTCTAAGTGGAGCCGAAGGGGAAATCCCGATTTACCCTTTGTCTCTATTGTTTGTCATTCTGAGCACAGCGAAGAATCCCCGCATTTGCCTTTAGCGACGGAGCGAAGCGACGTACCTTCCCCGTTGCGGTTGCTCGTGCCTTTCCGTGAGTGCTCTAGCCGATCGCATCACACCTGCTTCCGCCAGCGACAATGGCGCAACTCCTGTCTCACACCCCGTATCCTGAAAGAGAAAAGAGACAGGAGCGCACACCACCTTACCTGACTGCCCGAAGTACCCACCGCCGAACGCAGTGCTTTGAAGACTTTAACGGCGAAGTACGGGGAGGGAGGGCCGCCTATCGCAGACCCTTCTCCAGCGCCCCAAGCACGATCGGCTTCGTCAAAAGCTCCGGCAGCACATCCGCTTTGGCATCCTTCGCCGCCGGATAAAGCACATAGGTCGGCACCCCGCTGCGCCCAACACTCGCCAGCTCCCGCGTGATCGCCTCGTCGTACTGGGTCCAATCCGCACGGATCAGCACCACGCTATGCGACCGGAACTGCTCCTGCACCTCGGCCGACTTCAGCACCAGCCGCTCGTTCACCTGGCAGGAAAGACACCACGCCGCGGTGAAGTCAATGAACACCGGCTTCCCCGCGGCCCGCGCCGCGTCAAGCGTCGCCTGCGAGTAAGGCTGCCACGCCAGCGTCGTATCCTTCCGCTGATAGAGCGGCGCGGCCAGCGCCAGCGCGCCCAAGACCACCGCCGCAACCGTCGACTTGCGGCTCGCCGGCCACTTCGCCAACACCCACCCGGCGATTGCCAGCAGCAGAAACCCCAGCAGCAGCTTCGCCACATGGTCGACACCCTGCCCTGCTGTCGAACCACCGCTGAACAGCCGCCCATAGACCCACGTCAGCCAGATCACCGTCGCAAACAGCGGCACTGCCGTCAGCTGCTTCAGCGTCTCCATCCAAGCGCCCGGCCGCGGCAGCACCTTCGTCCACCCCGGCTGAATCGTCAACGCCAAATACGGCGCCGCCAGCCCCAGCGCCAGAGCCGTAAACACCGCGAAAGTCACCCACATCGGCTGCGCCAGCGCAAAGCCGATCGCCGCGCCCATCAGCGGCGCCGTGCACGGCGTGGCCACCACCGTCGCCAGCACGCCGGTAAAGAAGCTCCCGGCATAGCCCTGCTTGCGCGTCAGTGAGTCGCCCGCGCTCGTCAGCGACAGCCCCAGCTCAAACTGCCCGGCCAGAGACAGCGAGAAGAAGAAAAGCCCCAGCGCCAGCACCGCCAGAAACGTCGGTGACTGCAGCTGAAAGCCCCAGCCGATCTGGTTGGTCGTGGACCGCAGCGCCAGCAGCACCGCTACAATCGTCCAGAAGCTCACCAGAATACCCAGCGCATATACCAGGCCGTGCGACCGCATCTTCGCCCGCTCCTCGCCCGACGTCTGCACCAGCGCCAGCCCCTTCAGGAACAGCACCGGAAACACACATGGCATCAGGTTCAGGATGATGCCGCCGACAAACGCCAGCCCGATCGCTCCTAGAACTGTCACGCTCGCCGTCGCTGCCGCTCCAGACTTCCCCGTCTCATCTACCCGTGGAATCTCGCCAGGGACGACAGGCGATGTGAACTCATACGCCTCGTCATCGCTCAGCCGCAGCAGGCCATGGATCTCCTTCGGCAGCGTCTTCAGATCAGGCGAGCGCGGCACCCACAGCCGCACACCGTCCGGCCTCTCCTCTAGATCCTGGTCCGGCGCATTGGCAATCAGGTCCTGGTCGAACGGGTAAAACTCCGCATCATCTTGCTTCTGCCCGCTCGTCAGCGTGAACACGAAGTCCTTCGCGCCACCACTCACCGTCACATGCGCGCTGGCTGGAAGCGGCTTCGGCAGCAGGGTCAGCGCCTCGCCCAAAGCTCCCTTGGCCGGCTGCGCTACCGGCGCATTTGGGATCACGTCCAGATCCAGCCCCATCTTCGCCTTGCCCGGAACACACACCTCCCGGCAGACCACCCAAGTCACCAAAGCGTCTAAATGTAACCGTCCCGGTCTCGTATTCGGAGCGGCCGTCACGATCACCGGAAACGCCACGGCATCTTCGTAACCGAAGTCCATTAGTGGTCCAAACGGGAGCCGCTTCGGAATAGGAAACTGCATGGCTCCGGCTGTGATGCCCGTGGGGAGCGTCCACTTGATCGCCGGCGTCTCTCCCGCATCGCCCGCATTGATCCAGTAGACGTGCCATCCTTGCTCAAGCGTCAGCACCAGACCCGCCTGAACTGCCCGCCCCGGGGCCACCGCGGAAGCATTACTCGTCAGCTCCGCCGTAAGGTGCTGCGCCTTGAACGGACCCGGCCCGCCATCTCCAACCGCCTGCATCTGTGCGGAGAGCGGAAAACAGAGAACGGCAGACAGCATCACAACAAACAAGGCGAGGCGGCGGCGCTGAGGTGTCATCACCCTGCATTCTAGGCGGTTTTCAACCCATCCGCCTCCACCCACAGATCAGCCGAGCAGACGCCGGTGCTCGACCATAATGCAGCGGTCCATCACCACGCCGATTCCGGCAGCTTCCGCCCGCTCCGCTGCCTGCAGATTCATAATTCCCTGCTGCACCCACAAGCGCGTCAGCCCGCGCAGAATCATCTCGTCCACGATCGCCGGAAGCGCGCTCGGCAGCCGAAACACATTCACCACATCTGCCCGCTCCGGCAGCGTCATCACTGAGGTCGAACACTCCATGCCCAGCACCGTCTTGAGCTCCGGATTGACCGGCAGAATGCGATACCCATGCTCCTGCATGTACTTCGAAACGTAGTGACTGGGCCGGTCCGGACGGTCGGAGAGACCCACCACAGCCAGCGTCCGAGGCCGCGACGGCGGCTGTCCCAGCATCTCGCGAATCAGCGCAGGCTCATTCATCAGCTTTCACCCTAGCCGTTCCAGGCGCCGAGCAGCCGCCGCAGCAGCACCATCTCGCCTAGGTGATAGGCGGTATGATCCGCCACCAGCAACGCTTCCCGCAGCAGAGTCTGTCCATTACCCCAGGCAAATGGTGTCACCAGATCTGTCTCCTTCGCCAGCACCGCCGCAAAGGCGTCTCGATCTGCCCGCACTGCCTTCACCGACGCCTCCCACGCCTCATCCGATGGCGGTGCGCTCTCCTTCGGCCAGTACTCGTCAGGCCACTGCAACTCCTCATACCCGGCACCGCTGCGATTCGTCGAGAACTCCAGAATGTCCCGCTGCGTGATCCGCAGATGCTCCAGCAGCTGCCACGCCGAGTACGGCACACGCTCCGGCCTCAGCCCGCGCATCTCCTCCGGCACTCCAGCAATGACTTTGTCGAAGTCCGCATGTGCCTGGCCGCCAGCAAGCAGCGCGAGCAACTGCTTCTCAAGCTCCGTGCGCAACGTGCCTTGGTTCCCTCGATCCTCTGCCATCGCGACGATCTCCTCTGCACACCTTCGATGCGGTTCCGCGCGCAGCGTCTTCTTTAGCACATCGCATCCCAATAATGCGCACTACAGCGGAGCGCATTACGCCTCGTCGGCCTCCGCCACCGGGGCAGGCACGCCACCCTCACGCCGCATCCGCAGGTATCCACGGATAAACAGCTCGAGGTCCCCATCCAGCACGCGGTCCACATCGCCGACCTCCACCCGCGTGCGCAGATCCTTCGCCATCCGGTACGGCTGCAGCACATACGACCGGATCTGCGAGCCGAAGCCAATGTCCAGCTTGGAGTCTTCAAGCTTCTTCGTGATCGCCTTCTTCTTGTCCAGTTCGTACTCATACAGGCGCGAGCGCAGTAGCTTCATCGCGCGTTCCTTATTCTTATGCTGCGAGCGTTCGTTCTGGCAGCCGGCGACCAGCCCGGTCGGCAGATGCGTAATCCGCACCGCCGAGTCCGTTGTATTCACGTGCTGGCCGCCCTTCCCACCAGACCGGTACGTATCAATCCGCAGGTCCTCCGGCTTGATGTCGATTACGATCGTGTCATCGATCTCCGGGCTCACGAACACACTTGCAAAGCTGGTGTGCCGCCGCTTGGCGGAATCAAACGGCGAGATCCGCACCAACCGATGCACGCCCGTCTCGCCCGTGAGCAGCCCAAACGCAAACTCACCTGAGATGGTGAACGTTGCAGACTTGATCCCCGCCTCATCGCCGTCCTGAATCTCGTTCAGCTCCGTCTTGAAGCCCTCACGCTCCGCCCAGCGCAGATACATGCGCATCAGCATCTCGGCCCAGTCCTGGCTCTCCGTTCCGCCCGCTCCGGGATGCACAACCACGATCGCGTTCAGCCCGTCCGTCTCGCCAGAGAGCATCGTCTTGGTCTCTAGCTTTTCCGTGGTCGCGACCAGTCCAGGAATCTCTCGTTCCAGGTCCGCATCGACCGGCTCGCCCTCGCGCGCCAGCTCAAAATAAGCCTCGATATCGTCTGACCGCCGCTGCAGTTCGGCGTCATCCGCCAGCAGCGTCTCCAGCCGTTTGCGCTCGCGCATCAGTGGCTGCGATCGCGCCGCATCCGCCCATACCGTCGGATCAGCAATCTTCTCTTCAATCACACCCAGCTCGCGCTTCAGCCGGGCCGAGTCAAAGGTACTCCCGCAGCTCGCGCACTCGCTCGCGGACCGGGGAGTAGGTGTACTCAAGATCAGTCAACATAGGTATCGATTCTAGTGGATGGACATGCTGTGCTAAGTCGATTCCTAAGCTTCTCTGCTATGGCGTGGTGGTCTCGATATAGCGGAAGATCTCGTCCAGCTCGACAAAGATCGGCGTGCCGCTGACCTCAAGCCTCATTGCGACGGTCCACAACTGCTCCGCAGACTGCCCCGCGCACATCCGCCCCGTTCTGGTACGCGGATCGATGATCCAAACGGCCTGTACGCCCATTGCGAGATACTCGTTGGCCCTCTGCTCGGTATCGGAGTAACTGTCATCCGGCGAGAGTATCTCTACAACCAGGATCGGAGCTTCTGTAAGCACCTCGCCCTGAGGCGCGAGCGATGTGAGCGCCACATCCGGAATACGCACGCGGTTAGGGGCGACCCACGTCCGCGCCTCTATCAGCGCAATTACAGACCAGAGCGTCTCATGAGCGATAAACCACGCGGCCAGCAAAGCCTGAACTCTCGCGTGTTCCCGCTTCCCCATATTTCGCTCCTGGATCTTGCCATCGACATACTCGCAGTCCGGTCGATAGCTGGTCTGCAGGTACTCTGAAACCGTGATCTGGATCGCGCTCGCCATGTTCAAATCTTACTCCGCGGCTCGCGCCTTTTTAGACCATCATGAGCATGGCCAGCCAGAACGCGCGGCTCACCAGCTCTCCACCCCTGCTAAGCGATTGAACTTCGCCGCGACCACTCAGCAAAGCCCACCGCCAGCACTGTCCCCACAGCACATCCCCACGGCAGCCAGTCCCCATGCCGCGCATAGAAGGTCACGTCATGCTCATAGCCGAACGGCACCCGGATCGCCGTGCGACTATGCCGCGGCGCCGCCGCCACCACACGTCCCTCCGGATCAATCACCGACGAAATCCCGGTATTCGTCGACCGCAGCACCCAGCGATGGCTCTCGATCGCCCGCATCCGCACCATGTTCAGGTGCTGCCACGGCGCGCTCGTATCGCCATACCAGCCATCGTTCGATATGTTGACCAGCACCTCCGCGCCCATCTTTGAGAACTCCCGGATCTCGTCGCCAAAGATCGACTCATAGCAGATGAAGGTGCCGAAGGTATGGCCGCCGCTCGCAAACACATCGCGCTTCACGCCCGGCTCAAAGGTTCCCACCTCCGCCAGCAGGCTGCCGGCAAAGAAAAACAGCTGCTTGTACGGCACATACTCGCCAAACGGCACCAGATGCATCTTGTCGTAGCGACCCGCAAAGCTGCCATCCGGCCGTATGAAGGAAGCCGAGTTGTAGGTGTCCACTCCTCTGAGCTTCGCCCGGTCATGCGCCTGACCAATACCGATGTTTCCAACAATCACCGGCGCTCCCATCTGCCGCGCCAGCGTTCTCATCGCCTCCCGAAACGCCGGCTCGCCCTCCCTAAAGGGCGCGGGCGACTCCGGCCACACCACTAGATCACTCCGCTCATACGCGCCATCAAGCCACGGCACAAGACTTCCATCATGCCCGTTCGCTGGCGGTGGTAGCTGCGCAGGATTCAGCACCAATCTGCGCGGCCGTTCGATCACCCGCGTCCCCGCAACCTCCGGCATTCCGCTCAGCAGGGTCGCCGCCGGCTGACGGCTCAGCGCGGCAAACTTCTCCAGCAGCTGCTCTTCACTCTCCAGCGGCTGCTCCTCCACCGCGCCCACGTCCAGGTTCTCCTGCAGCAGCGTCGCGGATCCTGTCTCCGCCTCTCGCGCCCGCGGCCTGGGATGAAGCAGCGCAAAGGTGTACCCGGCAACGATGGCGACTCCCACCGCCGCCAGTGCAGGACGTGTCCATCGCCGCTCCCGCACGCTGATCCGCAAAAGCCACAACGCATTCACCGCCGCAATCACAAACGAAATCCCACAGACTCCGGTCCAGGGTGCGATCTGCAGCAATAGCGGAGTATCTACCTGCGTCACCCCGAGCAGATTCCACGGAAAGCTCGTAATCCGCGACCGCGCCAGTTCCACCGCGACCCACAGCACCGGCACCAGCAGAAGCGCGCCCTGCCGGCCCAGCCGCGAGTTTCGTACCGTCGCCACCAGCGCCCCGAACAGCGCGTGATACAGCCCCACGTACAGGCTGAACAGCGCCACAATAACCGCGGCGATCGGCTCCGCCAGCCCCCCATACACGTGCATCGTTTGATAGATCCAGTAGCAGCTTCCCATGTACCAGACAAAGCCCGAAACATACCCCAGCGCCGCACCCTGCAGCCGATGGATCGGCCGGCCGTCATCCGCATTCCCAACCAGCGCCCACAGCAGCGGCGTCAGCGCTACCCAGCAGATGTGCGTCCGCCACAGCGGCACCGGCCCGGCTATCGGGAACGGAAGCACCTGCAGCACACCCGAAAGTACCGCTAGACCCCACAGCCCCAAGGGCACCCGTCGCATAGCTACAGTAGGCTACCACCGCCGCCTCACTGACCCAGTCGCGGCGCCTATCCCGTTTAGCGGTACAATCGCAGTACGATGGATCTTGTCATTCGTCTCGTGGCAAATATAGTCGTGCCTCTCTTCTTCTTCGGTATGGCAGGCTCGGTGGTCGTCATCGCCATCAGCTTTGTCGAAGACCTAAAGGAACTCTTCGAGGACGAAGAATGAGGCATCGGCCGCGACGACGCTGGTCTAAGGTGCGGTCCCAGCGCCCAAACCTCTCTTCTCCGGGCCTCCTCTCTCAGCGCTCGCGCGCCGTGTCCCACTCCCATCGCCGCTCCGGAATCTGATCCTCAACATGCCCTTTGCTAAACCACGACGTTCCGAAGCTCAGACGCAGCGCGTTCGTCTCGTCATCGCATCGTCCGTCATGCTGACCTTCATCTCCTTCTGGCGCGCCGCGGCCATCGTCCTGAACGATCTCGGCTCCTCCGCCTTCTACGCCGGGGGCATCGCCGAAGAGGCTGTAGGAAAGTCCGCGCCCTGGTTCGTCCTCGGCGTCATGCTCTTCTCCTTCGCCGTTCGCGCGGTCTACGTCGAAAGCTGCAGCATGTTCACCCGTGGCGGCGTCTACCGCATCGTCAAGGAAGCCCTCGGTGGCACCTTCGCCAAGCTCTCCGTCTCCGCGCTGATGTTCGACTACATCCTGACCGGCCCCATCTCCGGCGTCTCCGCCGGCCAGTACGTTGTCGGTCTGCTCAATGAACTCCTTCAACTGCTGCAGCGCCATAGCCTCTTTCTTGGGCTGATACAGCACGCCGACGGCACATTGCGGCATCTCCCGGTAAACGCTACCTCCGCCTGCATCGCCGCCGTCGTCACCATCTACTTCTGGTGGCAGAACATCAAGGGCATCGAGGAGTCCAGCGATAAAGCCCTGAAAGTCATGCAGATCACCACCGTCATGGTGACTCTGCTGCTCGGCTGGGGCATCTTCTCCGCCATCCACAACGGCGCGCATCTCCCGCCCTGGCCCACCCCTTCCAACTTGCACTTCAGCAAGGACGCCGTAGGCTTCCTCAAAAACACCAGCTTTCTCCGCACCCTGGGCCTCTTTGGCGTGCTGATGGCCTTCGGCCACTCCGTCCTCGCCATGAGCGGCGAAGAGTCCCTTGCGCAGGTCAACCGCGAGATCGAGCATCCCAAGCTCAAGAACCTTAAGCGCGCCGCAATCGTTATAGCCATCTATAGCTTCATCTTTACCGGCATCGGCTCGCTGCTCGCTGTCATGCTTATCCCGGACTCCGTCCGCGTCCCGGTCTATCGCGACAACCTCATCGCCGGCATGGCCATGTACATGACCGGCCCGCTCGCCATCCGCGTCGCCTTCCGCGTCTTCGTCGTCATCGTCGGCTTCCTTATCCTCGGCGGCGCCGTCAACACCGCCATCGTAGGCTCAACCGGCGTCCTCATGCGCGTCGCTGAGGATGGCGTCCTAGCCGACTGGTTTCGCAAGCCGCAGCGCAGGTTCGGCACCAGCTATCGCATCGTCAATCTCGTCGCCGGCCTGCAGATGTTCACCATCCTAGTCACCCGCGGCGATGTCATCATGCTTGGCGAGGCCTACGCCTTCGGTGTCATCTGGAGCTTTACCTTCAACTCGCTCGCCATGCTCGTCCTCCGCTGGAAGTACCACGGCGAACGCGGCTGGAAGGTTCCGCTCAATATCAAGATCGGAAAAACCGAAATACCCTTCGGTTTGCTCTCTGTCTTTCTGGTCCTGCTTACGACGGCGATCGTTAACCTATTCACCAAATCTGTCGCTACAGTCAGCGGAGTCATCTTCGCTGCCGCATTCTTTGTCATCTTTTCAATATCTGAACGCGACAATAAACGCCGCCACAAGCTGACCAAGCGCCAAATGCGCGAGCACTTTCAGCTCGAGCACCAGGACACAGTCGGCCGCGAGGCGCTCGAGATTCGTCCCGGCGCCGTCGTCGTCACCATGCGCGACGCCGCGGTTCCCTTCTCACTCAAATGGGCGCTCACCCACACTAATACCGACGAGCAGGACCTCGTCGTTTTAGCCGCTCGCATGATGGGCGCAGGCGGCTCGGAGTACGTCGACGCCTCGGAACAACTCTTCAGCGAACACGAGCAGATGCTCTTTACCAAGGCCGTCTCCGTTGCAGAAAGCTTTGGCAAACACATCTCGCTTCTAGTAGTTCCCGCGGGAGACATCTTCGCCGCGCTCGTTCAGACCGCTAACTCCCTCGACGCGGCGGCTGTCGTCTCAGGCCTGTCTACGAAGCTCACAGCTGAAGAACAGGCCTACCACATGGGTCAGGCGTGGGAGGTTCTTCCGGAACCCAAACGTCAGTTCACGTTCTATGTCATCAAGCCTGACGGAGAAGCTCTTAGCTTCCATATCGGACCGCACGCACCCACCATCCACGCCGACGAAATTCAATTAGTCCATCGGCTCTGGCTCCGTCTCCGGCGCCTACCCGGCATGCAGGACCTGCATCACAGCGATGTTCTGAGCTATGCCATCGGTCGCATCGCCTCAGACTATGTGCAGGATAAAGAAAAGCTTACAGCTGATCTAAAACGCCGCACGCAGGATACAAACCGGCGAGGTCTTGGCACCATGCAATACCTGTTACCTGAGGATGACTTTGACAAAATACTGCTGCCGGATGCAGATAGAGACGCTCAAGCTACTCCTGAGATCTACAACGAGACGTTTCCGCATGCCTGATATTTCCAGGAAGTGACTTAGTTTCTTGCTTCGTTCTGTATCTTTCAGTACTCTTTATCTGGAGCAGAGGGCGTGTCAGTTGTCAAGGCGTGTAACTCTGCATGGAGGTGACACTTGGAAGTACCAACGATTATTGCAGAAATTGATGCCCAGATAGCCAAGCTGCAGCAGGCCCGCACCTTGCTCTCCGGTGTAGAAGCGCAGGCCAGCACACGCCGGCCAGGGCGGCCCAAAGGAAGCAAAAATGCCGCCGCGCCGATTGCCGCAAAAAAGACCGCGGGACGGAAACTCTCGCCGGAAGGCCGTAAAAGGATTGCCGATGCCATGAAGCGCCGATGGGCAGAGCGAAAGAAAACACCGGCAAAAGCCACACCCGTAGCAAAGTAAAAGTAAGAACCTAAGGCAAAGAGAGAGGGCGCACCTGGCACATCGCCGGCTGCGCCCTCTCTCTTTGTGCATACCTCACAAAAGCAAACTCATACGTAGAAGTAGAATGTTCTTTGAATTTTTCTCTAGTCTTTCTACCTGTCTTGCTGCTCGCCAGAAGGTTCTTGTCTTACCTTGTCGCAATCACCTCACGAAGATTGTCCTTCGCAAGAAAAAATCGAAAGTTGCTGAAGTCCTTGAGCAGTGTCTCAATCTGCCGGTTCGTATACATCGACAAAATAGGAAATTGTCCCGCTCTCTGCAGATCGACAGTCTCAGCCCCTGTCAGGCTGTAGCGGAAAAATCCCATATCAATACGCGGCGCACTGGAGCCTGTTGTAGGCTTTGCATGAAAAAATGCCAGCATCTGTCCTTCAGGAGCCATGACTTCATGCATCCGGTGCATAAGCTGCGGCAGCAATGCCTCGGGTAAGTAGTCGGACGCATCCCAAAGCAGAACAACATCAAACATCCTCCCCGAAAACTTCAAATTAGCTTCAAGGAAAGCTGACACATCGAACCTCTGCTCCCCCTCTGGATCTCTTTTCGTCCACTCCGGCCGTGCCGCCTCCTCCACCAGGTTCGACATATAAATGCTGTGGCCCATTCCCGTAATAAAGTTAATATTGGTCGAAGATGTCGGTCCGATGTCCAGCACGCGCAGCGATTCGCGGCGCTGCAGATTCTTCAGCATCTCCTTCCATCCGCTTGAGTGCCGCACCGAATGATCGCTGCCCTTATCGCGGGCATGTCCCGGCTTCGATCCGCCACCGAAGAAGTTGCGCATAGCTCTTTCCGTCTCCCTTTGCCACTTCATGCCCTCCGCCTCTAGACCTGGCAGACGGACCTTGTAGAGCTTCCTACAGCGTTCCTCACTCCACCGAGCACGCGCGAAGTCTCAGATCCTCACCCAGAGACAGGTGCTCTTGGCCGAACTATACGGGACACCGTTCCCACAGGCAAACAGGCCAACCTTCCTGTACCCCGCTCCGCCCATCTAAGATAGAAGTCCCGGGCAAGTCTCCGGGGACGGAGATCCGTGTTCATCCCTCGCCTGAAGATCGCCTCCTCTCTCGCCTGTGTCGCTGCCCTGTCCACGCAGCTGCTCTCATCGATGACTCTCTCCGCGGGGGCGGCTGCTCCGCGGCCCAGCCTACAGCCCTCAACCCCAAATACCTCTTCTCCGCAACGATCCCCGCAGGATTGGGCCGTACTCGCTACCAAGAACGAGCTCAGTGTTCTCGCTCACGAGGGCTCCTATCTCCGTTATCGCACGCACATCATCAACCAGAAGGGTGATCGTGTCCGCGACGTCGTCGAGTCGAAGGATGGCAGCATCGCCCGCACGCTGATGGAAGACGGCAAGCCACTCTCGCCAGAGGCCAGCGACGCCGAACGCAAGCGCCTCGAAGATCTGGCATCCTCCCCCGACGCCTTCGCCAAACATATCAAGGAGGACGTCTCCGGCAGGAAGCTCGCCGCCGATCTCATCCGCCTCATGCCGGTGGCCATGGTCTACACTCTGGCGCCTGGTCAGGGTGAGGCTCGTTCCCTCTCCGGCAACCGGCTTATCGTTCTTGACTTCGAGCCAAACCCAAAGTGGAACCCGCCAACGACTCCCTCACAGGCCCTCACAGGCTTTCGTGGCCGCATCTGGATCGATGAAGCGAGCGGATTTGTGACGCATGTTGATGGGGAGATCTTCCGCAGTGTCAATATTGGTTGGGGCGTGGTCGCCCACGTCTATCCCGGCGGCAAACTCTCCTTCGAGCAGGTCGATGTGGGCAACAACCGCTGGATCTACTCCCACTTCATCGACCAGGCCCGGGTTCGCGCCCTCATGCTCAAGACCCTCGATATCTCGACCGAGATCACGGCCTCCGACTTCAAGCCTCTGCCCACGCCGCTAACCTTTCAGCAGGCAATCGCACTCCTTCTGAAGTAGTACATCTCGATCGGCGAATCTTGCATACCTTGCGTGGATCCTCATGCCCTGCTTTTATTCGGCAACTGACTACATCTTCTAAACCGCCGCATGAACCTTCCGCGTCACGCTGCTTCGCCGCACAGTCAAGGCCTCGATCCTTTTCTTGTCGATCAAAAACCCGCTCCCTATCCCATCCGGAACCGCAATCTCCCCAGCCGCGCTGACCGTTACCTCAGGTTCGATGATGTCCTGTGCCCAGTACCGTGCCGACGCCGATACATCGCCCGGCAACGTGAAGTTCGGCAACGACGAGAGCGCGATGTTATGCGCGCGCCCGATCCCCGTCTCAAGCATTCCCCCGCACCAAACCGGAATTCCCCGCTCCGCAGCCGCATTGTGCACCGCGATCGCTTCAGAAAAGCCGCCCACCCGTCCCACCTTGATGTTGATAATGCGGCATGACTCCATATCGATCGCCGCCAGCGCATCTCTCCGGTTACGAATCGACTCGTCGAGGCAGAGTGCGGTCGCAATTCGCTTCTGCAGCATGGAGTGAAAGTAAAAGTCGTCAAACCACAAGGGCTGCTCGATCATTAGCAGCTTGTACCTATCCCACGCCGCAATCCGGTCGAAGTCCCGCATCCGGTACGCCGAGTTCGCGTCGCAGCTCAGCAGGATCTCCGGCCACCGTCCCCGCACTGCGTAGAACACCCCATCGTCCCAGCCCGGCTTGCACTTCAGCTTGATGCGCTGATACCCCGCATCGAGTTCCATTGCAATCACATCGATTAGCTGCTCGATCGTCGGCTGTATCCCGATCGACACTCCGCACGGAATGACACGGCGCGTCCCGCCCAGCAGCCTGGCGAGCGAGGTCTGCTCCCGCTGCGCCGCCATCTCCCACACCGCGTTCTCGAGCGCCGCCTTCGCCATCCGGTGTCCGCGCACCTGCTTGAACACGTCCGGCACCGATCCGCCGCCGTCGAGCTCTGCCTCCAGCAGCCGCGGTGCCAGCTCGCCCTCGGTCACGATCCACGCCGTGTCGATCATCTCGTCCGAGAAGTACGGATGCTCTCCCGCAACGCACTCGCCCCACGCGGTCAGGCCGTCACTCTCCAGCTCAACTAACAAAATGCGGCGGCCAGTCGTTACTCCAAAGCTGGTCTCAAACGGATGTGCCAGCTGCAGATTGATCTCGCGCAGATGAATCGCATCGATGGTGAACATAAGCTTCGTATTTCCTTTTGCGGTAGTGAGAGTCTATCCCTCCTCACCCTCTCGAGCGCAATCCTGGCGTGATCTTCCTCGCAAATCGTCTGATCCGCATGCCACGCGATCTGCCGCCGAGAGAGTCTTACCTCGGCTTATCTGCCGCATCAGCCGCGGCCCACGGCCCCAGCAGATAGCTCCCGTTTCCCTCCGCGTCCCGCTCATACCCAACTGCCGCCAGCCCCCGCGAGAAGCCGTCCATCAGCTCCTGTCGAACCTGAGCCTGCGTCGCCCTGGCCCGCTCGCGATCCTTCATCTCGCGCTTCCACGCATAGATCTCCCCTGGCACGCGTACGCGCTTGGCCTCTCTCGGTTCCGTCGGCTCTCCACGAAGAGCCAGCTCCACATGCGGCGATCGCAGCCACCACTCCGCATACAGCCGGTCCGTCGGCAGACCACCCTGCAGCGGAGAGCTCGACGGCCCATAGAAGTCCTCCTGGTATCTCCTACAGATCGCGCCTAGACGATGCAGATTGAGGTGCGCGTTCTTGATCTCCAGCGGATCGAAGGTCCACTCCATCAACTCGAATCCGCGTTCGATGGCGTCCTCACGCTGCGCCAGCTTCAATCTCCGTCCCAACCCGGCGTTGCGGTACTCCGGCAGCACGGCCAGCATGTGCGAGTGCAGATAGGCTCTTCCATCACGGTACCCCGGCAAGCCCATCGCAAACCCCACCATCGTTCCCTGAGCGAACGCCCCCAGAACCTGGCCGCCAATCCGCTCTGCCACCACGAACACCCGTCGTGGAATCACATCGCCATCGCTGTATCCCCACACCGCAATCTGCAGAGCAACGCATCGTTCGTACTCCTCAAGCCGCGTCACCGGCCGAACCTCGATCTCCGCTAGCCGATCCGGCACAACCGCTGCCATCACGCGCCGCCCTCTTTCGCCTTCGCAGAGCGCCACAGCGCGTCCCAGCCCTCTGCTGTCAGGCCATTCATAGCATCCCGGCCGCCTACCTCAGCCTCCATTACCCGAAACCGTCTCCGAAACTTCGCATTCGCCCCGCGTAATGCACCCTCCGCGTCCACCTTCACGTGCCGGGCCAGATTCACCGCCGTAAACAGCACATCCCCCAGCTCGTCCTCCAGCCGCTCTCGATCAGGGGAGCTCTCCGCCAACTCTGCCCGCACCTCCAGCAGCTCCTCCGCCATCTTCCCGAGCAGCCCGCCTGCATCCGGCCAGTCAAACCCCACCTTCGCCGCTCGGCTTCCCAGCTTGGCTGCCTCCATCATCGCCGGCATCGATCGCGGCACATCGTCGAGAAGTCCTGCCCGCCCCGCACCCGCGCCGCGCTTCTCCTCCTGCTTGATCAGCTCCCAGTTCCGCAACACAGCATCCGAGTCCGTCGCGTCCATATCCCCAAATACATGCGGATGCCGCCGGATCAGCTTCGCGTTGAGCGCCCCCGCAACATCCTCGATTCCGAAGTACCCGGCCTCCTCTGCCATCTGTGCGTAGAACAGCACCTGCAGCAGCAGATCGCCTAGCTCGTCCCGAAGCTCCACCCAGGACCGTCGCTCGATTGCGTCAAAAACCTCATACACCTCTTCGAGCGTGTGCCGCTTGATCGAGTCGAAGGTCTGCTCGCGATCCCACGGACAACCCTCCGCGGAGCGCAGCAGCCGCATGATTGCAGCAGCCTTCTCCATCGCCGGCATGCTCGCATCCGCTGCGATGTCGCGTGCCGTCCGCGTCTTGCTGGCGGGCTCATCAGCCGCTGTCACTCCATCCTGCTTCTGCTCTCGCGCCATGCCCCTACTCTAAACGCCGTCCGCAGCCGCTCTGCGAAGCCGTCGCCATCGCGCCTCGCTCTAGCATCCGCAAAAAAGCGGCAACCCGTTCCTCCAGGTTGCCGCTTCGAACTCTGCCCCGTTTAGTTTCCGGAAGGCGCACTCGCCGCTGGCGTCGCCTGATCGCTGCTCATATTCGAGAGCAGCCGGATCTGAACCCGGCGATTCTTTTGCCGTCCTTCCGCGGTCTTATCCGTGGCAATCTGCTGGTCCTTGCCTATGCCTACCAGATAGAACCGATGCGGCGGGATGTTGAACTTCTCCTGCAGATAGTTCGCCACCGCATCCGCCCGCTTCTGGCTTAGCTGATAGTTGTAATCCGCCGGCCCACTGGTATCCGTGCCGCCCGTCACCTCGAGAATGTATCCCTTGGCCGAGGTCGTACCCGCGGCAAACTGGTCCAACTGCGCCTTGTCGTCCTTCGTTAGCACATACTTGTTCAGAGCAAAGGTCACACTCACATCGGCCAGCGGCTTGTAGTTATCCAGGTTCGCGACGACCCCCGTCAGCGTGTCCACCCGGTTGTAGGCCTCCTTCGCGTTCTTGCCCGCCGCATCCGCGGACTGTCCCGCTGCATTGGCATGCTGACCCGCCGCATCCGCCGCGCTCTGCGCACCGGCAATACCCTTGGTCGCGCGATCATCCGTGTCGGCAATCGTCCGGTGATCCTGTGCCGTATTCGCATCGAGCGTGTTCGTCTGCTGCACGATCGGCGCCGTCTGCGCCCGCACATACTTCTTGCTTGAGCATCCTGTCGCTCCCGCCATCAGACCACACAGCGCAAGCGTCCCCACCACCACAGATCGGTTCATACAGGCAAAGCAAGTCGAGTTCCGCAACAAAGAGTCAGTCGGCATTTCGGTGTAGTCTCCTTTGGACCCACATCTATCGTCCTGAAGGAGAGATGCAATCCATGGGCCAGCCGTTGACAGCTCCGCAAGCTTCCTTCTCTCAATAACTTCCGGGCTACACACTGGATCGCAAGCCTGTCCGGCACTCTCTTGCCCTAGCGAAGTTTTTTCACAATCCCTACGTCATATCTTCGCGTCCGACCGCATCAACACCGGCTCAAACGTTCCTCAACTCATTCCCTTACAACGACTAAACTAGGTGTGGAACGACCACTCGCACGCATGGATCTGCACGCCAAAATCCGCACTATCCCGCCCAAGCCCGGCTGCTATCTCTATAAAAACGCCGAAGGTACAGTTATCTACGTCGGCAAAGCGAAGAACCTTCGCTCCCGCGTTCGTTCCTACTTTCTCGATGCCTCGCAGGCAAATGCCAAGACCGGCTCCCTCATGCGAGAAGCCGTGGACGTCGACTACATCGTCGTCGACAACGAACGCGAAGCCCTCGCGCTCGAAAACAACCTTATCAAGCAGCGCAAACCTCGCTTCAACATCCTCCTCCGCGACGACAAGACCTACCCCTACATCAAGCTCACCATGGGCGATCGCTTTCCCAAAGTCTTCGTCACTCGCCGCCTGCGCAAGGACGGCGGCCAGTACTTCGGCCCCTACTTCCCCGGCAACCTCGCCCACCGCCTCGTCGACCTCATCCACCGCAGCTTTCTGATTCCCTCGTGCAAGGTCGATCTCAACCGGTATCACCCCCGCGCCTGCCTGCAGTTCTACATCAAGCGCTGCCTCGGCCCCTGCGTCCAGGACCTCACCACCCCCGAGGTCTACAAACAGACCATCCGCGACGTGCAGCTCTTCCTCGAAGGCCGCCCTAACGAGCTCGAAAAACTCCTTACCACCCGCATGGAAGAGGCCGCCGGCAACATGCAGTTCGAGCTCGCCGCCCGCCTGCGCGACCAGATCGTCACCGTCCACCAGGCCCAGGACAAGCAGCGCATCGCCACCGCCGACGACAGCGAGGCCGACGTCTTCGGCTTCCACTTCGAAAACGAAATGCTCGCCGTCAATCTCTTCCACATGCGCGGAGGCAAGATCGTCGACCGCCGTGACTTCTTCTGGGAAGACCTCCCCGACCTCCACTCCTCCTTCGGCGAAAACCTCAACGAGTTCGCCGTCGACGACGAAAGCGATCCTGAGTCGCGCCCCTCTCCCGCCGCCGCAGCAGCCCTCCCACAAATGCCGTCATCTCGACCGGAGTCGTCGCA
>CAXTRT010000048.1:0-27519 GCA_964246835.1 uncultured Acidobacteriaceae bacterium
GCGCGGGTGACGTCGGTGGAGATGCCGGACTCCGAGGCGGAGAGAACGGGTGGGGGCGGGCAGCCGCAGGCCGAGGTTTCGCCGTCCACGACCTCGCGCAGGCTGCCATGCTCGAAGAGCAGGTGCTGGTCGGGGCGGACCTGGTAGACGCCGCTGCCGAACTGTTCGGCGGCCTCAAGGGTGGGGGCGGCTTTGCCGCGGTTTTCAACGCAGGTGTCGCCGTTTGCCGCGACGCGGATACGGAGATCGAGCAAACCGCCAGCCGCCCGGCCGGGCGGGGTCACGATGGAGAGGCGCAGGTCCGGAGTCAGGATGGTGTCGGCGGCGGTGGCGGCCATATGGATCTCGACCGCGCCGCGATCGAGCGCGAGCAGCAGCGGTGCGGGAAGCACCGGTCCGCCGCCGCGCGCGGCGTGCAGGGCGGAGGTGCTGCAGACCAGGACCTCTCCACCGCGCGAGAGGGCAAGGGTTGCAGTCCGGTCATGCGCGGTGATGACGGCGTTCGCGCCGACCAGCGCTCTGCCGGCGGTGAGCGAGAGGGTTCCCGAGATGGTGGCGGAGGCGACTTCGATGGTGCCGACCGGCTCCTGCGCGGGCACGAGCGAGCCCCAGAGAAGAAGCGCGAGGAGCGGGGGCGCGGCGAAGATCGAAGGCACAGCGGGGCGCGGCATGCTGCTATAAGCATGCCACTCTTCGGGCCGTGGTAACAGAGGATGCTTACACCGAAGTTTCAGGCCCGCATGTTCTTCGTTACCGTGTTCTCCGATCCTGGGTGCGGAGCGACCCCGATGCCGTGCTCGTAGATGAGGTTGCCGCCGAGATGAGCCGAGGCGGAGACGAGCAGATAGCCGAGCGCGCCAAGAGCCCGGCCGGAAGCGCGGCTGCTGCGGCTGCGCACGACGGCTGAAGCCACATACAGGCCTGTGGCCGCGATGTTGAGTACGCCGTGAACCAGGCCGATGCGGCGGGCGGCACGCGGTTTGATCTCAGACCAATCGTTCATGCCAGTGACTGCGGAGCCTGCAGCTCCAGCGAGGCCCAGGAGCAGTGTGGCGTCGGCGGCGAAGTCGAGGTTCTTGCTGGGAGCGATCACTGCGAGGGCGTCGAAGAGGATGGTGGCTGTCCAGGCGCCGACTGGAATTTCGACCAGGATGACATGCAGTGGCTCGTGCAGCCAGTCGCCATGGAGGATGCCGCGCAGTTTGGGGCCGAGAAGGTCCTGGTAGGCCTTCCACACGGATCTCTGGATGGCTACTTCGGTGTGAGGAGCGATCCAGTCGCCCGTCTCCGCGAGACGCGCCAAGGGATCATGGCTGACGGGATGGACAGGGTGCGAGGCGGTAGCCGACATGAAGAGGATCTCCTGCCCTAGTGGGATGCGGGCATGGAGCGCCTGCGGCGCCGGAGCTCGGGCCATGCAGTATGGGAGAGGAAAGTCTGTCGGCGAGATGAAGGTGCGGCGCTCGAAGACCTCGGGCGGCTAGAGGCAGAGCGTGCCGTGGCCGGATCGCAGGGGATGCCGAGGTGCTGCAGGAAAGAATTAAAGCCTGAGGAAGTTGGCGATCATCTGCTTGCCGTGCGTGGTGAGGACGCTTTCCGGGTGAAACTGAACGCCTTCGATCGGAAGGGTGCGGTGGCGGAGGCCCATGATGATATCGCCCTCGTCCGAGTGGGTGCGGGCGGAGATCGCGAGCTCGGCCGGCAGGCCTTGCTCGCGGACGATTAGCGAGTGGTAGCGGGTGCAGGTGGTTGTGGCGGGGATGCCGGCGAAGAGCGTCTGGCCGTCGTGCTCGACTTCGCTGGTCTTGCCGTGCATCAGCCTGGGCGCGCGGATGATCTCGCCGCCAAAGGCCGCGCCGATGGCCTGGTGGCCGAGACAGACGCCGAGGATAGGCATGGGGCGGTGATCTGGGTGGGCGACGGCGGAGTCGGCGAAGTGGCGGATGAGGTCGATGGAGATGCCGGCGTCCTGCGGGGTGCAGGGGCCGGGCGAGATGAGGATGCGGTCGGGATGGAGGGCTTCGACCTCAGCCGGGGTGAGCTCGTCGTTGCGGCGGACGACTACCTCTTCGCCTAGTTCGCCCAGGTATTGCACCAGGTTGTAGGTGAAGGAGTCGTAGTTGTCTAGGACGAAGACCATCTGTGGGCAGTTTACGCCGAACACGCGCGAGCAACACGCCGAAGCACGCGCGGGCAACAGCGCGAGGGTAGCCGATGTCCAAGGGACAATGACTCTGACAGATCCGAAGCGAGTGCAGCACTTTCTGGCGATGGCGCTGATCGGCGATGGCGTGATGGCGCTGGTGCACCCCAGCAAAGATGCCCACGCGTGGAGCCGGGGGCCGCGGGTGTGGCGGCGGCTGATGCAGGCTTTGGCAGAGCGGCCGGCGCTGACGATGGCGATCGGAGCGGCGCAGGTGGCGGTCGGTATTGCGTGGGCGCTGGGGCAGAGCAGGGAAGAGATCTGATCGGCAACGGACAGATACAGAGATCTCCCGACTGAAGCGGAACTTAGAACCTGTTTAGAAGCTCGTGCTGCGGCACTCTGTGAGAGAAACAAGCAACGACAACGGCGAAATACGGGGATCTCTCCACTGCGCCGCGCGATAAAACTGCACGACTCCGGTCGAGATGACGGCATTCCTTGAGTTATTAAGTAGGTCTTAGAACTGTCCCGCTTCAATCGAGATGACGCCTGAAAAGTAGTTGCACTGCAATGAACGGGTTTTCTTCCGGCGAAAAGCGGCAAGAGAGTTGATTTGACAAGCCTGTGGTCTGCGACCTACCGTTCGCAGCGCAGTTGAATCCGCTTTCCGGAAGTAGAGATCATGATCCTGACGCTTCGCTGCCTTACCCCTTCCACCTTCTTTTCGCGATTGTTTAGAACCTTTCTGCTGGGCGCCGGCCTTTGCAGTCAGGCCGCGCTGGCGCAGACGGCAGCTGCCCCGAATCTTGGCCCAAATTTGGGCGCTAACGTGCTGGTCTTCGACCCGAGCATGCCGACCAGCCAGATTCAGGCAGCGGTGGACGCCATCTCCGCGCAGCAGGTCAGCAACCAGTTCGGCACGCAGCGCTACGCTCTGCTGTTCAAGCCTGGCGTTTACGGCAGTGCGACTACGCCGCTGATCATCCAGGTCGGTTTTTATACCGATGTCGCCGGTCTTGGCGCCTCGCCGAACGACGTCACCATCAACGGCCATGTGGACGTATACAACCAGTGCTTTCCTACGGCTCCGGGCGCGCCCTCAAACTGTATTGCGCTCGATAACTTCTGGCGCTCGCTCTCGAACCTGACGATCAACGTGCAGGGCCTGCCGAACAGCTGCAAGGGCTCGGCGGACTTCTGGGCTGTATCGCAGGCTGCGCCGCTGCGCCGGGTGAAGATCACGGGCGCGAACCTGTCGCTGCAGGACTACTGCAGCGGCGGCCCGCAGTATGCCAGCGGCGGCTTCATCGCGGACTCCGAGACCGGCTTCGTGATCAACGGATCGCAGCAGCAATTTTTTGTGCGCAACACGAGCGTTGGGGGATGGTCGAACGGCGTCTGGAACCAGGTGTTCTCGGGCGATCTGGGCGTGCCTGCGCAGAGCTATCCGAACCCGACGTACACCACGCTGGTCAGCACACCGGTCAGCCGCGAGAAGCCTTTTCTGACTGTGGACGCGAGTGGAAGCTATAGCGTCTTTGTGCCGGCGCTGGCGCGGAACTCGACGGGAACGAGCTGGGCGAGCGGCGCGACCGCCGGCCAGTTGCTGCCGCTGAGCCGCTTCTTCATTGCAAAGCCCGGCACCCCGGTTGAGGAGATCAACGAGGCGCTGCTGTTCGGCAAGGACCTGCTGCTCACGCCGGGTGTCTACAACCTGAACCGCTCGATCAACGTTCTGTATCCCAATACCGTCGTTCTAGGTCTCGGCCTGGCAACTTTGGTGCCGCAGAAGGGCAGCCCGGCGATTACCGTGACTGATGTCGACGGCGTGAAGATTGCCGGTCTGATCCTCGATGCCGGCCCGGTGAACTCGCCGGTGCTGCTGAAGATGGGCTACGGCCTGTTCGATCTGCCGCTGCCGCGCGGAGGCTTTTTCTCGCACACCGGCAATCCTTCGTCGCTGAACGATGTCTACTTCCGCATCGGCGGCGCGACGCCGGGCAAGGCGACAACCAGCCTGGAGGTCAACAGCGCTGACGTCATCCTGGACAATATCTGGGCGTGGCGGGCGGATCACGGCAACGGTGTGGGATGGACGCTCAACACCGGCGATCATGGCCTGGTCGTGAACGGCGATCGCGTGACCGCGCTTGGGCTTGCCGTCGAGCACTACCAGAAGGAGCAGGTGCTGTGGAACGGGAACGGCGGCGAGACGATCTTCTACCAGAGCGAGCTGCCCTACGATCCGCCGAGCCAGAGCGCATGGATGGACGGCGCGGCGAACGGCTACCCGTCCTATGTGGTGACAAACCTCGTCAACACGCACCAGGTCTTCGGCTCCGGGATCTACTCGTTCTTCAACCAGGGCGTACCCATAGTTGAGGACAATGCCATGACGATCCCGCATGCCAGCGGCGTGTCGGTTCACGATACAGGCACGGTGTTCCTGAACGGAAGCGGACAGATCACCCACGTGATCAACGGGACGGGCGCTACGGTCAGCCAGGCGAACGCGGGAACGTTGAGCCCGGTCGTAACCTTTCCGTAAGTTTGCCGCGGGGAATACACGAGGGACAAAGAGAAAAGGGGTGCGGCTCTCTGCCGCACCCCTTCTTCTTATCAGGATAGAGTGTGCTAGATCGAGCTCATGTTGTGCAGGAACTCCTGATTGTTGCGCGTCTTGCCCAGCTTGTCCGAGAGCAACTCCATGGCCTCGACCGGGCTGAGCGGGTTCAGCACCTTGCGCAGAATCCATGTGCGCTGCAGGTCCTCTTTCGGGATCAGCAGCTCTTCCTTGCGCGTGCCCGAGCGCTGAATATCGATCGCCGGGAAGACGCGCTTGTCGACCAGCTTGCGGTCGAGGATCACTTCCATGTTGCCGGTACCCTTGAACTCCTCGAAGATGACCTCGTCCATGCGGGAGCCGGTATCGATGAGCGCGGAGGCGATGATGGTCAGGCTGCCGCCCTCTTCGATGTTGCGCGCGGCGCCGAAGAAGCGCTTCGGCCTTTGCAGCGCGTTCGAGTCCACACCGCCTGAGAGCACCTTGCCCGAGGGCGGAACGATGGTGTTGTAGGCGCGCGCAAGGCGTGTGATCGAATCCAGCAGAATAACCACGTCGCGCTTGTGTTCGACCAGCCGCTTTGCCTTTTCGATCACCATCTCGGCGACCTGCACATGGCGCGCCGCAGGCTCGTCGAAGGTCGAGCTGATGACCTCGCCCTTAACCGACCGCTGCATATCTGTAACCTCTTCGGGCCGCTCGTCGATGAGCAGAACGATCAGCACGACCTCAGGATGGTTGGCCGTGATCGAGTTCGCGATCGACTGCATGAGCACGGTTTTGCCGGTGCGCGGCGGCGCGACGATCAAGCCGCGCTGGCCCTTGCCGATAGGGGTGAGCAGATCCATGACGCGGCCGGGAATTTGATCGCGTACGGTCTCCATTTTGACGCGCTCCTGCGGGTAGAGCGGCGTGAGGTTATCGAAGAGAATCTTGTTGCGTGTCTCTTCCGGAGACTCGAAGTTGATGGCCTCGATCTTGACTAGCGCGAAGTACTTCTCGCCCTCATGCGGCGGCCGCACGTTGCCGCTGATGGTGTCGCCGGTCTTAAGATCGAACTTGCGAATCTGCGATGGCGAGACGTAGATGTCATCCGGGCCGGGCAGGTAGTTGTAGTCCGGCGAGCGGAGAAAGCCGTAGCCGTCGGGCAGGATCTCAAGCACGCCCTCGGCGAAGATGTGCCCTTCTTTTTCGCTCTGCGCCTGCAGAATCTTGAAGATCAGGTCCTGTTTGCGAAGGCCGCTGGTTCCCGCGATATCGAGCCCGCGCGCGAGTTTGCCTAGTTCGGCAATATTGTGTTCTTTCAACTCTGTAATGGTCATGGTCTACCTGGCGATGCATGGAAGGAAGGTGAATCTAAGGCGGGATCTGCGAAACGCGGAGGGGCGTGCGGACGGGCCAACGAAAGAAAAGGAGGGGGTGGTGCGGTGTAAAGCGGCGGTCGGGAAGCCGGAGAGGGTTCCGTCTGCGTTGGAACGAGTGTATCGGGTTCCGCGGAAAACAGCTATGCAACGAAGGTGGCACTGCGGTGGCACTGCAGAGGTGAGACAAAGGTGCAGATAGAAATGCGGCGGGGCCGCGGGCCGGTTAGGCCGCGCGGCGCTCCTGCACGACAACGCGCTCCTGCGCGGGCTTGCTCGGCTCGTTCATCGGAACCGTATCTTTAAAGCGGTCAAGGACCTCATTCGTCGTGTCCTGCAGGCGCGTGTTCGGCTTGTGCAGCTTGCGAGTCGCCTTCGAAGCCAACTGGCAGAGTTCGTACCGATTTGTGACGTGGGTAAGAGCTCCAAAGATCAAATCTGAGCGCATGTATTTCTCCTTCATGTTTATCGCGGCTGCTGACACGATGTCAGGAGGGCCTTCTCCAGGCTTTGAGTCCTTTTTGAAGCCCATGGCAGCCACGTACAAGGTTTGGGTTTGTTGACGACTGCAGATGTTAGACGCAGAATTCTGCCTTGCGACTCGCTTCCGTCGTGCAAAAAACTATTTTCTGTAGATTGGGTCTCCGGAACCGCTTGCCTTTGCCTGCCCGCTCATTCCTCTGGGAACGATCTTCTTTTCAGGTGCTCGATCAATCGTTCCTAGGACTTAGCACTGCCAGGAAGACCTGCTTTCGTAAACGGAGAGGCCATCGACCGGCCCCAGTAGGAAAGTAACCCCAATGACAAATCGGGTCAATACTTATTTTGGAACTGTCTCCCACACCCACATACGGCTTTTGGAAGATTCGTCCGGCGACACTGGCTATGCCCAGTAGCTTCGGTCGAGCGTTCGATACTGAATTGCCTCCGCGATGTGGCGGACGCCGATCTCCGGCTCACCGGCCAGATCCGCCACCGTGCGCGCCACCTTCAGGATGCGATCGTGCGCCCGCGCACTGAGGCCCTGCTGCTGCATCGCCCGCTCCAGCATCCGTTCCGCATCCGAGTTCAACTCGCAGAAGATGCGGATCTGACGTGAGCTCATCTGGGCATTCGAAAAGACGGCTTGCGCCGCTCCCTTGGCAGTGCCGCGCGTCCGTTCCTCGGCCGCCTCAAACCGCTGGCGCTGCGTGGTTCGCGCACGCACCACGCGCTCCCGGATAGCGGCCGAGCTCTCGCCCGCCTGGCCGCCGCGCAGCTCCTTGTACTCGACCGCCGGCACCTCAATGTGGATGTCAATGCGGTCGAGCAGCGGCCCGCTCACCTTACTCACATAGCGCTGGATCATTGGGGGCGTGCACATGCACTCGCGGCTCTTGTCGTTGAAGTAGCCGCAGGGGCACGGGTTCATCGCCGCGGCGAGCATGAAGCGCGCGGGAAACTCCAGGCTCATGGCTGCCCGCGCGATCGTTACGGTGCCATCCTCGAGCGGCTGCCGCAGAACCTCCAGCACGTTGCGGGGGAACTCCGGCAGCTCGTCGAGGAAGAGCAGTCCGTTATGCGCGAGGCTCACCTCGCCTGGGCGCGGAATCATGCCGCCGCCGATCAGGCCAGCGTCCGAGATGGTGTGGTGCGGCGAGCGAAAAGGCCGGTGCCGCACCAGGCCCTGCTCGCGATCGAGCACGCCCGCGACCGAGTGGATCTTTGTCGTTTCGAGCGCCTCCTCAAACTCGAGCGGCGCCAGGATGGACGGCAGCCGCTTGGCCAGCATGGTCTTGCCCGAGCCCGGCGGCCCGATCATCAGAATGTTGTGCCCGCCCGCGGCGGCAACCTCAAGCGCGCGCTTTGCCATGTGCTGCCCGCGCACATCCTTGAAGTCTGGCCCGCCGTACTCCAAGGCCTCCAGCAGGTCGGCCGGCTCGCGCGCGAGCGGCTTCGCCGTAATCCCGCCCATGGAGACTGAGTTGACCAGCTCCCGAACTTCCAGCAGATGCCGCACCGGAAAGACTTTCACGCCTTCGACGACGGCGGCCTCTCGCGCATTCGCCGCCGGGATCAGCAGATTGCGGATGCCGCGCTCACGGGCCGCCACGGCAATCGGCAGCATGCCCTGCACTGGGCGCAGACCGCCATCGAGGCCGAGCTCGCCCACCATCAAGAAGTCGTCCAGCTCCTTGGTATGCAGCGCGCCGTACGCGCCTAGAATGCCGATGGCGATCGGCAGGTCGAAGCCGGATCCTACCTTTTTCAAGTCCGCGGGCGCCAGATTGATCGTGATGCGCGTTGGCGGGACATCGAAGCCAGAGTTCTTGATTGCTGACCGCACACGGTCGCGGCTCTCGCGCACGGCCGCATCCGGCAGACCCACGGTGTTGAAGACCTCCTCCGACGTCTTGACCCCGGAAAAATCTACCTCGACATCGATGATGTTGGCGTCGATTCCGTAAACCGCCGCTGACTGCGTCTTGAAGAGCATGCTTGCGTTCGCCGATTCTGCCCCGTGAGGCCCACGCTGTGTCGTCTGCGTCCGCTCGACCATAGCACCGGTTGCTGTCGTATCGCGTCCCACTTGCGTTGCAGCAAGGCTCCCTCATCCGGTGCCGATGCTCTTCCGTCACGTCCCGGTTGCGTCGCCGCGGGCCATCCTGGATCGTGCATCGGGCGAGTCGCATCCTATCCTCGCGCCTGCCACTTGTCAGCCGCGCGGAAAGGCTATTCCCATGAAGATCGGCATTATCGGCGCCGGCTACGTCGCCCGTGCGCTTACCCAGGCAGCTACCAAACACGGGCATGAAGTTATGATCAGCAACTCCCGCGATCCACGCACCTTGCACACCACGGCCATGATGCTCAGGTGCCAGACGGGCACAGCCGAGCAGGCGGGCAACTTCGGCGACATCGTTATCGTGGCGGTCCCGCTCCACAGCTACCAGGCTGTTCCTGTTCAGCCGCTTGCCGGCAAGGTGGTCCTCGATACCGACAACTACTACCCCGATCGCGACGGTGCCATCTCCGAGCTCGACCGCGGTGAGACGACCACGTCCGAGCTCCTTCAAAAGCATCTGCCCGCGTCGAAGATCGTGAAGGCCTTCAACGCTATCATCATCGATCAGGTGAATAGCGACGGAAAACCCGCCGGAACCCCTGGCCGCCGAGCTCTCCCGCTTGCGGGCGATGACGCGGCTGCCAAGCAGCTTGTGTCCGGGATCTACGACCAGTTCGGCTTCGACACCGTGGACGCCGGCCCGCTCGCCGAGGGCCGTCGCTTCGAGCGCGACACCCCGGCCTACTGCATCCCCATGGATCGCGAGAAACTCACAGCCGCGCTTGCCGAGATCCGGTAAGTCCTTTTGAGCCGTCAGACCCGCCTGGCTGCGGCATGACTCGAAAGCCGCAGCCACGGAAGGCTCGACAGGTCATGCCAGCGCTCCGATCCGGAGCCTAGAATGAAGTTGTGAACACCAGCGTCTTCGAGCTCTTCAAGATCGGCATTGGCCCGTCGAGCTCTCACACGGTCGGCCCCATGCGCGCCGCTCTGCGCTTCGTTCATGAGCTTAATGAGGCCGATCGGCTCGTCCGCACCGAGCGCGTTTGCGTGGAACTCTTCGGCTCGCTCGCGCTTACCGGTCTTGGTCACGGCACGGATCGCGCCATCCTGCTCGGGCTCTCCGGACAGGCGCCGGATACGGTTGATCTCTCACAGATCGATGATCTCCTCGCAACCATCCGCCGCGAGAGCCGGCTGGTGCTGGGCGGCAGTTATCCCATCAGCTTTTTCGAGTCTCAGGACCTGGTCTTCCGGCGCGACCAGATGTATCCGCCGCCAGGCATCGCTACCCATCCCAACGGTGTTCGTCTCTCCGCCTTTGACAGCCAGGCGGCTCTCCTTCATGAGGCTATCTTTTACTCCATCGGTGGCGGCTTCATCGTCTCCGCGGACGAGTTTCGTCCCGAGACCCCGGTCGCCGCCAGCTCGCGCGTCGTTCCGTATTCTTTTTCGAGCGGCGACGAGCTGCTCTCGCTTGCGGCAGGCAAGAATCTCTCCATCGCCGAGCTTGTCATGGCCAATGAGCTCGCCCTGCTGAACGCCG
The DNA here is from genome assembly GCA_964246835.1 of uncultured Acidobacteriaceae bacterium. GTDB lineage: Bacteria > Acidobacteriota > Terriglobia > Terriglobales > Acidobacteriaceae > Edaphobacter. Next base: position 10,162 of record CAXTRT010000048.1, read on the forward strand.
ATCGCCAGAGTGGGTCTGCCGCCATCCAGCGCCCTGCTCCGCTTGCGGCTATCGCGCCTGCCACGCCGCAGGCAGAGATCGAAGCCGGCATTATGACCCTCTTTGAGACCATGCGCGCGTCGGCCGAGCGCGGGATCGCCACCGAAGGCACGCTCCCGGGCGGCCTCAAGGTTCGACGCCGCGCCCACCGGCTGGCCGCCCGCCTTGGCGAGAAGGCTTCGACCGATCCGCTGGCCCCCATGGACTGGGTGACGGTCTACGCCATGGCCGTCAACGAGGAGAACGCAGCCGGCGGCCGCGTCGTCACCGCTCCGACGAACGGCGCTGCCGGCGTCATTCCCGCCATTGCGCTTTACATCCTGCATCACCTCGGTGTCGCGGAGCTCTCGCGAAGAAAGCTGCAGCGCGTGCAGGCGCTCGATGCGCCGCTTGCGCCATTGAGCCTGTCGCCTCTCCACCGCGCTTCGCTGCTGCGCTTCTTTCTGACGGCCGCCGCGATTGGCATTCTGTACAAGGAGAACGCCAGCATCTCGGGCGCGGAGGTCGGCTGCCAGGGTGAGGTCGGCGTCGCCTGTTCGATGGCCGCCGGCGGCCTGGTCGCCGCGCTGGGCGGCTCGAACGCGCAGATTGAGCACGCCGCCGAGATCGCCATGGAGCACAACTTAGGCATGACCTGCGACCCGATCGGCGGCCTGGTGCAGATCCCCTGCATCGAACGCAACGGCATGGGCGCGGTCAAGGCCATCAACGCCGCCAGGCTCGCCCTTGCCGACACCGACACGCACAAGCTCTCGCTCGACCAGGTGATTGAAACCATGTACCGGACGGGGCTTGATATGCAGTCTCGGTATAAGGAGACGAGCTTAGGTGGACTGGCTTTGAACGTTATTGAGTGCTAGTTCTTGGAAGTGTTTCGGAAGCTTTGCTACCCAATCATGTAGATTTCCATGGTGAGCTTCGCGGTGACAGTTTGGACATAAAGCGATCGCATTCCAGACGCGATCAGGTCCGTCGTTAGACAACCAATGAACATGATGAATCTCTAAGAAAAGCTCACCATCCACTTGTCTGAACGGCGCATCTTTGCAACAGACTTGACACTTGCCGGCTGCATTTTGAAGTATTAAGGTCTTAACCCGTGGATCCCTGTCGCGAACGTTTACAGTCGCTTCTCTTAGCAAGGGATGATCTGAGCCGATCTTCGGATTCGTTCCCGTGCGCTTTCTAGTCGACCTCTGGACTTTCGCGGCGTTTCGGCGAATTAGTTGCTCTAATTCCACTAGACTTAGCGGATCGATACTCAAGGATAACTGGATTTCACTTTGTGATCCGGCGTAGTCACGAATCATATTTGCTATCTCGTGACTAAATCTAAACTCACCGCCGCTTGTTAGTCGAACGGATGTCTTTTGTGTTCCGATTGGCAGACGGAACTTCACGTGAACGCGCATACCATCAATTAAGAAATACTTGTCTTTGTATCGTTTTGGAATGGTCCAAAGAGAGAAGACGTTCCTGAATTGACCGTCTTTCTTTCTTAATCTGAACCTACATGAAAATCTCATGCCACTCCTCGCCCACTTATTGAGTACACTTTACCAGTCACGATTCTCATCATCGCTTATAGTGCAAAGAGCTTCTTGAGCATTGCCGTATTCCGCGTATCATCCGTCATCTCCATCGCTAAAGATAAGCCACTCACCTTACCAAGCGATGGATAGTCGATCTATCTGCACATACAGTATGGCCATTGGTCAAACATCGACCTCGTGAAGCAGAACGCTTTTACGCGCAAACGTGATTGACCTAATGATCTGGCTTTCGTTACGCTCAAACCATGACGCTCCATCTCGATCACAATCTTGAACAGAGGCTTGAGCACCTAGCGGAGTCGGTTCACCGCACGCCAGACGAGCTCGCTCAAAAAGCACTGAGTAGCTATCTCGATCACATCGAGGCTCTCACCGCTGACCTGCGTGAGGCAGAGGAGTCCGCCGAGCGCGAGGGATGGCTCACCACGGAGGAGGTCTTTGCTCGACTCGAGAAGCAGCTTCATGAGCCTGCATGAAAGTAATTTGGACCCCTCGGGCGGCCTCTGATCTGACGGCGGCTATGCGATATATCGAGAAGGACAGTCCAGATGCAGCTGTACGTGTCCGCCAAGCAATCTATCAACAAGCCATCGAGCTGAAATCCATGCCGCATATCGGCAGGCCTGGGCAGGTCTCCAATTCGCGAGAACTCGTCTTTCCACCCTGGCCATACGTGCTCGTGTACAGAGTTACAGGGCAAGAGGTTCGTATCCTTCGCGTTCGCCAAGCATCCCGGCTCTGGCCATAGTCTCCCTTCACCGAGATCGCCAGACCTGTTGGCTACCTCGTAGAATGGACCTGCTGAGCAAGTTGCCTCAGATGCAGGTGCCCATGACCACCATCCCCCAGTCCGACCTCATCCAGTCCATCGCCGACGCACTCCAGTACATCTCCTACTTTCATCCTGAGGACTACATCGCCAATCTCGCGCGGGCGTACGAGGTGGAGGAGTCGCAGGCCGCCAAAGATGCGATGAAGCAGATCCTGGTTAACTCGCGCATGTGCGCTGAGGGCCACCGGCCCATCTGCCAGGACACCGGCATTGTCACAATCTTCCTGAAGCTCGGTATGGATGTGCGTCTCACCGGTCCTGACGGCAACGCGCCCAGCCTGTCGCTGCAGGAGATCTGCGACGCGGGCGTGCGCCAGGCGTGGCTCGACCCCGACAACAAGCTGCGCGGGTCGATCCTGAGAGACCCGGCCTTCTCGCGCCGCAATACTGGCGATAACACCCCCTGCGTCGTCGAAGTTTCGCTTATTCCCGGTACTACGATCGACGTTACGGTCGCGGCGAAGGGCGGCGGCTCCGAGGCCAAGAGCAAGTTCGTCATGCTCAACCCGTCCGATTCGATCGTGGATTGGGTGCTCAAGACCGTGCCTACCATGGGCGCCGGCTGGTGCCCGCCCGGCATGCTCGGCATTGGCATCGGCGGCACCGCCGAGAAGGCCATGCTACTTGCCAAGCAGGCCCTCATGGACCCGATCGACATGCAGGAGTTGAAGGCACGCATATCCGCCGGCCACACTCCGTCTAACATCGAGAAGCTTCGGATTGAGCTCTACGACAAGGTCAACGCGCTCGGCATCGGCGCGCAGGGTTTGGGCGGTTTGACGACCGTGCTGGATGTCAAGATCCTCGACTATCCCACGCACGCGGCCAACCTGCCTGTGGCCATGATTCCCAACTGCGCCGCCACGCGGCACGCGCACTTCGTGCTTGATGGCAAGGGCCCGGTCGCCCTTCCGCCGCCGCGGCTGGAGGTCTGGCCAAAGCTGGAGTACCACGTTGACGATGCCCGCCGCGTCGATCTCGCGACCGTCACCCGCGCAGACATCGCCACATGGAAGCCCGGCGAGATCGTCCTGCTGACCGGCAAGCTGCTCACCGGCCGCGATGCCGCCCACAAACGCATGACGGACATGCTGTCACGCGGCGAAGCTCTGCCTGTCGACTTTCGCGGCCGCTTCATCTACTACGTCGGCCCGGTGGAAGCCGTGCGCGACGAGGCCGTGGGCCCCGCCGGCCCCACCACCGCCACCCGCATGGACAAGTTCACCCGGCAGATGCTCGCCGAGACCGGCCTGCTCGGCATGATCGGGAAGGCCGAGCGCGGTGTGGCCGCGATCGATGCCATCCGCGACTTTGGCGCCGTGTACCTCATGGCCGTCGGCGGCGCGGCCTACCTGGTCTCAAAGGCCATCCGCCACTCCACGCTGCTCGCCTTTGAAGACCTCGGCATGGAGGCGGTGTACGAGTTTGAGGTCGTCGACATGCCCGTTACTGTTGCCGTCTCGGCCGACGGCACCAGCGTTCACGAGACCGGCCCCGCGCACTGGAAGCAGCACATTGCCGAGACCATGACTCTCGGCAACGTGCCTATTCTGGGCCAATAGAGGGCCAGTAGAGGTCCAGTAGAGGCGGGATGCTGTCGCCCCCTTGGATCTGCATGCTCTGCATGCCGGGCCTCGTCATACGACACTCCCAAATTGGGAGCAAATCATTTGGCTTTGCTGAAGGATGCGCAAGCCATCAGGGCATGTGGTCGTCGCTACTTTTCCGGGTCGATCAGATTGATTCCCGAGGCGGGATCGAGCTTCTTCTGGAGCGGCACGGTGTTGGCTGTGAGAAAGACTTCGAGCGTCGGCTCGACCTGCAAGGCAAACACATGCCCGCCTGTGGTGCTGCCGTCGCGGCCGCCGAGCACCGCGTGCATGTGAACGATCGGCTTACCTTTGGACGCGGCGATATCCCCGGTCAGCGACAGCACCTCATGCTGGGTGGCTACGGGAATCGCGTGGTACTGCTTGAGGCCGAGATCGAGCCACGCAAGGGTTGCGCTGCTGACCGCGCCGATGCCGGTGAAGTGTGCGTCCTCGATCTTATGCGCGATGGCGAAGTCGGTCAGCCCGCTGAGCGCCTCGTCCCCGCTGTGACAGACGATCACGTACACCGTCTCGCCCGGCGTGGACCGTATCTCTCGAACCTGCATGTGGGGCGCCTTTCCCGCAGGTACGGGGCGCGTCGGAGCGATCAGCGTCTCGGCCGGTTGCTGCGCCCATGAGCAGGCACCGGCAAACGGCAGCAGGCAGACGAGAGAGCACGTGAGCAGGTGTCGGCGCATATGCAGACAGCCTACTAGGAATCGCGCTCTCAGCGAAGGGCGGTGCCTCTCTCCTCCGGGAAAGCGAGCGGAGCGGCCTCACCACAGCAGTGCGAGATGCTCTATATGGGCTCGGTGACTTTTGCGGATGCATCCTCGCCGGGATCATCCTTCGGAAAGCTGCGCCGGCGTGAGAGGAGAAAGCGGCTGCAGGGTGGGCAGATTGCTTCAAGCAGCGGTACCCAGAGGAACATGCCTCCGAGCAGACCAAACGATAGAAGAACGGCAATCACTTTCTCTGACATGACACACCTCGCCAGGCGCTACGAAGAGGCCTGTACTGGGAAATGCGCAAAGGCAGGCCCGCGCGGGCCAAATGAAACAGAGAATTATGTACGGGGCCTGTTTTGAACGCCGGATCGTCAAGCCGTGTTGCCAAGGTGAAGCAGGAGATGGGGTAGACGGGCCAGTGCTGGTCTCGTCGTACGCAGGGCTATGCCGCTCCTGGAGATCGAAGACAGTCTGTCACAATGCACGCCGCGAAGCGAAGAAAATATCCTGTTAATGCAAAGAAATTGAAGCTGCCGCGATGCTCTAGCCAGCGCTAGGCCTGTGTCCCGCGGCTGCCGGTTTGGACTTGCGGCTTAGTACAAAGCTGCGCTTTTTGCGCGCGTCGTCGCTGGCGTGGTCGATCTTCTTCCAGAAGCCGATGAAGTAGTCTACCGCCGAGATGATCGAGACGACCGCCATCCAGTAGAGCGCCGTCACCGCAATCAGGCGAACGCCGACGATGAAGCCGAACCAGTTCCAGTAGATCCAGCGATGCGCCAGGATTGCAGCGACGACGCTCACGATCTGGAGCACTGTCTTCAGCTTGCCGATCTCGCTGGCCTCGATGGTGAAGCCTTCGGCTGCTGCGATCGACCGCAGGCCGCTTACCAGGAACTCCCGGCCGATGACCAGGACGGCGATCCACGGCGGCACGATCTCCGGAACGTACGCCACCAGAACGATGAATGCGGCCGACACCATGAGCTTGTCCGCCAGCGGATCGAGCAGAATGCCCATCGTCGTGATCTGCCCGCGCCGCCGCGCCAGATAGCCATCCAGCCCGTCTGTGATCGACGCCAGGATGAAGAGCCCTGCCGCAAGCAGCTCCTGCACGCCCGCGGTCTTCACCGGTGAGTGCGAACTCAACACCCAGAGATACAGCGGGATCGCCGCAATCCGGCTCAGCGTGATGGAGTTCGGCAGGTTCATGGCGTCACCGCAGGCTTAAACCGCGACGGCAGCTGCGCCGCGCGGTTTACAGTCATTCTCCCACAGCCGGCGCGACGCTGCCCGCTGCTGGCTCACGCTGCGAGCCGGCGAGGTTTAGACCTCTGCCCGGCTCGCCCACGACTCAGCTACGCATACATGCCGCGCTGCTTGGTCGTATACGCCACGCGATCGATCGCCAGCATGTAGGCCGCCGTCCGGTTGTCTACCTCGTGTGAGGTCGAGTACGAGATGACGTCGGTGAAGCTGTCCGTCATGATGCGTTCGAGCCGCTGGTTGACCTCGGTCTCGGTCCAGAAGTAGCCCATGCGGTCCTGCACCCACTCAAAGTAGCTTGCCGTTACGCCGCCTGCGTTGGCGAGGATGTCCGGCAGGACGAAGATGCCCTTCTGCGCCAGCAACTCGTCGGCCGCAACCGTTGTCGGTCCATTCGCGCCCTCACACAGGATTCTGCAGCGCAGATCGCCCGCGTTGCGGCTGGTAATGACGTTCTCGGTCGCGGCCGGAATCAGGATCTCGCACTCGCGCGTGAGCAGCTCCGCTGTATCGACCTGCTGACCACCCGAGAACCCTAGAATCGATCCCGTGCGCTGGCGATGGCTGAGCAGATTCGGAATATCGAGGCCGGCCTGGTTAAAGAGGGCGCCGTTATACTCCGCGACACCGATGATGGTGTAGCCGCGATCGGCCAGCAGCTTGGCCGCGTTCGAGCCCACATTGCCGAAGCCCTGCAGAATAACCCGGCAGCCTTCGACCGGCAGATTCAGGTGTTTCAGGGCCTCGTCGCAGACGACGGCGATGCCTCGCCCCGTGGCCTCGCGGCGGCCCGCGGAGCCGCCGATGTTCACCGGCTTGCCTGTAACCACCGCGGTTACAGTCTGGCGCATGTGCATGGAGTAGGTGTCCATGATCCACGCCATGGTCTGCTCGTTCGTGTTCATGTCGGGTGCGGGAACATCCTTCTCCGGCCCCAGAAACTCGATCATTTCGGCCGTATAGCGCCGGGTCATGCGCTCGAGCTCTCCCTGGCTCATGGTCTTCGGGTCGCAGATGATGCCGCCCTTTGCGCCGCCAAACGGGATGTTTACGACCGCGCACTTCCACGTCATCCAGCTGGCCAGAGCGCGCACCTCATCCTGCGAGACATCAGGAGCGTAGCGGATGCCGCCCTTGCTCGGCCCGCGCGCGACCGAGTGCTGAATGCGAAAGCCAGTAAATACCTCAATCTCGCCGCTATCCATCAGGACGGGAATGTGAACGGTGAGCTCACGCACCGGCTGGCGTAGCACCTTCCACAGACCTCGATCGAGATTTAGTTTCTTTGCTGCCTGATCAAATCGGAAGGCTTGCGCCTCCCATGGATTGGTCTCCTGCTCAAGCGGGAGAACCGGACTCACGACCTGTTGCATAGTGCCTCTCAACCTTTATCCTCGACTGGCGTTCTTCATGGCCGGTCTTCTCCGCACCTTCATCCGCCCACCGTCGGCTTTGGCGCTTTCTCCGGCCGTTTCGGATTTCCTATAAGGAAACCTTGTAGAAGATCTGGCCAGACCGGTCTGTAGCCAAACCCGAACGAGTGTAGGTGACTCGCGAAACAGTATGCAAGCCCGCGCCGCTGCGTTCTATACAACCTGCGGGGAAGGCCGCCCGTGCAAAGCGGGCCATCTCCAGTGACGTACACATCGTCGTGAAAAGTCTGTAAAGCTACGCCTGCACGTATGTTGTTAACGCGCCACGGCCTCTGCCTCCGCCAGTCCCAGGTCGATGTAAACCGGCAGCAGCTTGTGTCGCAGCGTTCGCAGACGACTGCCGTACCAGGCAGCTGCCAGCAGCACGCCGCATCCCGTCAGCAGAACACCCCGGGGCGCGCCTACCTGATGCGCCAGCCATCCCGCTGCCAGCGAGCCGAAGGGCATCATCCCGGCGAACGCCAGCACGAACCAGCCCATAACCCGGCCGCGCCGCTCCTCCGGAATGATCGTCTGCAGCACAGTGTTCGATGCCGCCATGACCTGCATCATGCCGAAGCCGCTCAACAGCATCGCCAGCAGCGACAGCCAGAGCCGATGCGACAGCCCGAAGACCACCAGACCCGCACCAAAGATCACTGCCGAGCCGCAGATGGTGCGTGTCAGCCCCCGGACTGACCTCCGCAATGCCAGCACGATGGCCGACGCCAGCGCACCGAGCCCGTTGGCCGCTGTCAGTAGCCCCAGCGTATGCGCGCCGCCGTGCAGGACCTGTGTGGAGAAGATCGGCAGCAGCGTCATGAATGGCAGCCCGAGAAAGCTGCATGCTGCAAAGAGCAGCAGAATGGTCCGCACCGGCATGAATCCCGAGACGTACGTCCATCCCTCGGCCATCTGCCGCGCAACCGATTGTTTCGCGCCTGTCCGGGGCTTGATCGCATCTAACCGCATCGCGACCAGCGACGCAATTACCGCGATGTAGCTTAGCCCATCAAACAGGAAGCAGTAGCCCTCGCCCACTTTGGCAATCAGGAAGCCGGCCGCTGCCGGGCCTACCAGCCGCGCCGCGTTCACCATGGAGGAGTTCAGCGCGATACCGTTGCCGAGATCCTCCTTGCTGCGCCCGACCATCTGGATCATGAAGCTCTGTCGCGCCGGCATATCGAATCCGTCGATCAGTCCCTGGACCGCCGCCAGCCAGATCACCTCGGTGATGGTGATCCTGCCCGAGAGTGTGAGCCCGGCAAGCGCCAGCGACTGCGCCGCGCTGAGGATCTGTGTCCAGACCAGGAGCTGCCGTTTGTCCCAGCGGTCTACCCATACTCCGGCAAAGGGCGAGAGCAGAGCCGTCCCGATCTGCCCTGAAAACCCGACCAGTCCCAGAAGCAGCGCCGATCCTGTGAGCCGATACGTGAGCCAGGAGAGCGCCAGCCGCGTCATCCACGTGCCCATCAAAGAGACGCCCTGGCCGAGGAAGAACAGCCGGAAGTTGCGATGCCGCATGGCTCGCCAGGCATGCGAGAAGCGGCCCGCCGACAGCGGCGCTTCGGCCCCATTCACGCCGGCGGCGTTCGCCTGCGGAGCGGCGCCGGCGGCGGTCAGCAGGATGTCGGCAGATTTTGCAGGCTCAACAGGGGAGGGCGGCACATCTCTTCGATGCGCGCCGCTCGCTCCGGTCGCAGGCTTCTCGCCGCATGCCTGGTGCAAGCGGCGCGCAGTAGACTGACAAAGACCATGCCGACCCCGACGTCTCCGGCCGAACAGGACTTCCGAACTCTTGCCGGTCACCACACCCTCATCCCCGTCCATCGCACGCTGATCGCCGATCTCGAGACGCCGGTCAGCGCCTTTCTGCGGCTTGCCGGAAGTCCCGGCGAAGGCCAGACCGACCAGACCGAGGCCTTTCTGCTTGAGTCGGTTGAAGGCGGCGAGCGCGTGGGCCGCTACACCTTCATCGGCATTGAGCCCTACCAGCGCTTCACCGCCCGCGGCCGAACGATCACACACACCGTCGCTCCAGCCGGGCCGGGCGCAGGCGATACCCGCACCTACGAGGGGGACATCTTCGCCGAACTTAAGCGCGAGCTCTCCGCGCACACGCCCGCGCGCCTGCCCGGCTTGCCACCGTTCACCGCCGGCGCCGTCGGCTTCTTTGCTTATGATGTCGTCCGCCAGATCGAGCGCCTGCCCTCGCTCGCCGCCGACGAGCTCCACGTGCCGGACGCGCACCTGATGTTCTTCGACCAAGTTCTTGCCTTCGACCACGTGAAGAAAGAGATTCACCTCATCGTTACAGCGGATCTGACACGCGGTCCAGGCGTCTCCCCTGAGACTCTATATCGACAGACATGTACGCGCCTCGATCGGCTCGAGGCTCTGCTGGCGCGGCCGCTTCCCGACCGCACGCCGCGCGCGACCGGCCCGCTCGATCTCGTCTCGCGCACGCCGCGCGCCGACTTTCTTCGCGCAGTCGAGCAGGTGCAGGCGTACATCGGCTCCGGCGACGTCTTCCAGTGTGTGCTCTCGCAGCGCTTCGACTGCACCCCTGCCGTCGACCCGTTCGAGATTTACCGTGCGCTTCGCATTGTGAACCCCTCGCCGTACATGTACTTTCTCCGCTTCCCGCTTGAGGAGGCCGGCGGCGGCGCGAGCACGACCGGCCACATCGTCGGCTCTTCGCCCGAGCTGCTTGTACGGGTGAAAGGCCGCAATGTCGAATATCGGCCGATCGCCGGAACGCGTCCGCGACATCAGGACGATGCGCTCGACCGTGCGCTTGAAGAGGATCTCCGTGCCGACGCGAAAGAGGTCTCCGAGCACATCATGCTCGTCGATCTTGGCCGCAACGATCTCGGGCGCGTCTCTGACTTTGGCAGCGTGAAGGTCAAGGACTTAATGTTTGTCGAGCGCTACTCGCATGTCATGCATCTGGTCAGCGCGCTCGAAGGCCAGCTGCGGCCGGAGCTCTCGGCGCTCGACGCCTTTCGCTCCTGCTTTCCGGCAGGTACACTCTCGGGCGCACCTAAGGTCCGCGCCATGGAGATCATCGAGGAACTCGAGCCCACGCGCAGGGGCGTCTACGGCGGATCGGTTTTGTATGCCGATTTCTCCGGCAATTTAGACTCCTGCATCGCGATCCGCACGCTCTTTATGCGCGGCGAGCAAGGCCATATTCAAGCCGGCGCCGGCATTGTCGCCGACTCCGTCGCCGAGGCCGAGTTTGAGGAGTGCCGTAACAAGGCTCAGGCTGTCGTGCGAGCCATCGAGCGGGCGCGCTCGTTGTAGCTCGATCGATCTGTCGCTCCGAAAGCGGTGCTGGTTCAATAGCCGTTCGCGAGCAGGTAGTCCGCGGTGAGCCATTCCGCCGGCGCTTGCCTGGCCTGCTGCGCGGCGTAGCGGGCGAGCACATCGGTCTCGATGTTGACCGGATCGCCTGGCCTTAGAGTTCGCAGGCTGGTGGCTTTGTAGGTGTGTGGAATGATGGCGGCTTCGACCTGCGCGCCGTTGCTCGTTGGGTGGAGACGCGCGACAGTGAGCGAGATTCCCTCGATCGTGATCGATCCCTGCTGGACGACGTTGCGGGCCAACTCGTGCGAGATGGCGATGCCGAGCCGCCAGTCGCTCGAATGCAACTGGCCGGGGTGCAGAGCCTCGAGCGCCAGCAGGGTGCCGGTACCGTCGACGTGGCCCTGCACGACGTGGCCGCCGAGCGGAGATCCGGCCGGCGTGGGCAGCTCGAGGTTGACCGTCGCTCCGGTCTGGAGACGGCCCAGCGTCGTGCGCTCTAGGGTCTCCTGTGCGAGATCGGCGGAGAAGTGGGTTGCGGCAATCGCGAGCGCGGTCAGGCAGGTTCCGCTCACGGCTACAGAATCGCCGGTGCGTAGGCGAGTGACCAGGCTCTCCGGAGCCTCGATCGTGATGCGTGTGCCGCCTGCGGAAGGAGTGACCGAGAGAACGATGCCCGTGGTTTCGATGAGGCCGGTAAACATAGGTCAAGGGTAGAGCATTTTAGAAAACAGAAACAGAAACAGACAATGGAGAACGAACAACGGGATTACGGCGATGCAGGCCATGGATCGTGCAGAAGGCCGGCGACCGTGGCGTCCGCGCCGATTTCGGTCGTGCACAGCTGCTGAAGGCGCTGCTGCAGCAGATAGGGTGAGGGCCCGGCGGCGGCGAAGGGGATGGATCCGGCGCCCAGCTCTGTGTCACTGAAGAAGAGCACTACGCGGTCAACGAGATCCTCATGCAGAAAGGCGCTGTTCAGCGCGGAGCCGGCTTCGAGCAGCAGGCTGAGGCAGCGGCGCTCCCCGAGCAGGGCGAGCACCGCGGGCAGGTTGAGGCGGCCGGCGGGGCCGGCGGGCAGGCGCAGGATCTGGACGCGGCCTGGAGCGGCGGCGTGCAGCGCTCGCTCGCTCGCCGCCGGAGCAGATTCGGCACACAGCAGCAGAAGGTCGCACTCGTGTGTTGGAGGTGAGGCCGCGGCGGTGCGAAGCAGCTGGCTTGTGACCGGCGTTCGCAGCTGCGGGTCGAGGATGACGCGCAGCAGCGGCCGGCGGCGCGGCAGGCCGGTGCGGTCCGTGAGGGCGGGGTCGTCGGCGAGGATGGTGCCGATGCCGGTGAGGATGGCGTCCGATGCGTGGCGCAGACGGTGCACCTCCGCGCGTGCCTCGGGACCGGTGAGCCAGTGCGGCTGGCGCGAGGCGCGGGTCTCGGGTGGCGGCGCAAGGTAGCCATCGACCGACAGCGCGGCCTTCAGGGTTACGAACGGACGCTGGTGCTGGATGAAGTGCGCGAAGGCAAGGTCGAGCGTGCGGGCCTCGTCGCCGGCCAGGCCGACGGCGACCTCGATCCCGGCCGCGCGCAGTCTGGCCAGGCCGGCTCCGCTGACGAGCGGGTTCGGGTCAGCCGTTGCGACGACGCAGCGACCTATGCCGGCGGCGATGAGCGCGTCCGCACAGGGGCCGGTGCGGCCGTGGTGCGAGCAGGGTTCGAGCGTGACGTATGCGGTTGCGCCGCGCACGCTGTGGCCGCTTGCGGCCGCCTGCTGGAGGGCGACGATCTCGGCGTGGTCGCGTTGGTCGTAGAGATGGGCGCCTTCACCGAGGATTTGGTCTCGGGCGCGATCGCCGGTGCTCTCGCGGACGAGCACGCAGCCGACCTGCGGGTTGGGGCTTGCGAGACCGATCGTCTCACGGGCGAGGGCGAGGGCTCGCTGCATGTGGTTCTGGTCGGCTGCGGCGTCCGCGACGTGTGGCATAGAGGAGAAGGATACCTTGGGGTACCCTCCCCCTCCCCCGTACTTGCGGGTAAAGTCTTCAAAGCAAATGGGTCCGGCTACAGTGATCTGGTCAGTAGCGGCTCTTCCTCCGCGGGGTGCGCGCTAGCCCGTATGCACGTCTGGAACGATACCTGCTTACGGTAGAGCAAAGTGCAGGGATCTCTCTCCACTTCGCTGCGTCGGTCGGGATGACGGCCTTGATGGAAGGGTGTCAAAGGACGTTTGCGATGGGAACTCCAGTTTCGCTGCTGCGCCTCGGCGATGGGCCTCTGCTTTGAAGACAAGTGTACAAGGGCGTTGAGGGTGGTTGCGCCAAAGTGTAGCTTTACTGCCGCTGACTACATATGACGGCGCAGGAAGGCGCCACAGGTTAGAAGGAGTTTGAGCTGGGCGGGAGCGGAGAACCAATGGGTTTCGTTGGGGAAGATCTCGACCTGATGCGGGACGTTGTGCTTGGTGAGGAGGCGGTCGAGTTTGTGCGCTTCGGAGACGGGGACGGTGCTGTCAGCCGCTCCGTGAAGGATGAGGATGGGCGGGGTGGGGGGGGAGAGCTGGTCTTCGAAGCCAGGAGGGAGGCCGCCGGAGAGCTCGATGACGGCCTTGAGGCGGCGGCCGGGCGTTGTGGTGGCGGCCAGGGCCATGGCAAGATAGCCGCCGAGCGACACGCCAAGGACGGCGATGCGGGCGGGATCGACGGCGGGGTGGGCGGCGACGTGGGCGATGGCATCGCCGGCGGCGGAGAGCCACGCGGGAACGTGTTTGCCGTCGAGGATGAGCGCAGGCGTGGCGCGGACGGTGCCGGTCTTCTCGAAGTAGTGCGGACCGAAGAGCGCGACGCCGAAGCTCGAGAGCGCGGGCGCGAGACGGTCGAGCCAGAAGCCGATGTTGCCGCCGGAGCCGTGCAGAAGAATGAGGGCGGGGTGGCGTCTGCCATCGGCGGGAAGGTGTTCATCGATCTGGATGGAGGTGCTGCCGCTGCGGTAGGTGGCCATGGAAGAGAGATGCGCGAGGCTGCTGGTGATGGCGACAAGGGGGTTAGCCCAGATTGAGCGAGGGGAGGGCGGCTATGATCTGCTGAGTTTCGAGGGAGACGGTAATGACCTGGCCGATGAGGCGGAGGATGTACTGCGGGTCGTCTTGGCGGTTGGGGTCGTTGACGATGCCGGAGCGGGCGTCGGTGGAGACGCGGTACTGGTCCGGAGCTTCTTGCTTCGCGGACCCACTCGAGGGCGGAGCGGTTGCCGAGGCGGTATTCGAAGGCGGCGAGTGGGATGCCGCGCAGGGTAAGGAAATCGTTGTATTTGAGCTCGGAGCGGTCTTTTGGGTTGAGGCGCATGCGTTCGACGCGGAAGGTGAGCTCGGCTTTGGGGTCTTCGATCTGGTCGAGCTTGTACTCGGGCTGCTGCTCGTAGTCGATGTGGAGTTCCATCGAACGTTTGCCGGGGGCTGCTAAGGCGTGGAAGTCGGGTGGGAAGGGGGATGCGGGGTAGTTCACGTTTGCGGTTGGCGGCGTAGCGGGTGTGAGCTTCTACAAGCTTTACTCATGAGGACTGGACGTCATTTGTATTGCAGGCTGTTCGTAGAATCCCTTATGATGACTTTGTGTATCAATTCGCCCCGGGACAAATATGACGATTAATGCGGATCCATGGAAAACGAATGCTATTCGAAGACATACGCCAACAAGTACGGTGGGTCGGGGACGGACAGTTGATACGATCCTCGAATCCGAACTCGTCGTGGAGACCTGGGCCGATGATCTTATCTGCGCGCAGCTTGGAAATAGCCTCAATCTTTATAGCGGCTGGGATACTCCCACTGTCATCGTCTCGGACGGCGGCTATGGTGTGCTGGGCTTCGAGGGTGACACGTCAGACCATCTCGGTCTGCCTGAATGGTACGAACCGCACGTCGCTGCCTGGTCCCGATTCGCCACCCCAGCGACCACACTCTGGTTTTGGAATTCAGAAATTGGGTGGGCCGCAACGCACCCCGTGCTCGAAAAGCACGGATGGCGCTATGTCAATGCCAACATCTGGAACAAGGGTAAAGGCCATATTGCGGGCAACGTCAATACGAGCAAGATTCGCCGATTTCCGGTCGTCTCCGAAGTGTGCGTCCAGTACGTTTTTGAAGCTCGCGTGAATGGCCTGCCACTGAAGAAGTGGTTGTTACAGGAATGGAAGCGCAGCGGCTTGCCCTTCCGAAAGGCAAATGACGCCTGCGGCGTCGCGGACGTGGCGACTCGCAAGTATCTCGACCAAGGCCATCTCTGGTATTACCCACCGCCCGACATGTTCGAGAAACTTCAGCTCTATGCAAACGAACACGGCAAGCTCGCTGGACGGCCATACTTCGCACTGGACGGGTATAAACCTACTACAGCTCAGCAATGGGCGAAAATGCGAGCGAAATTTCATTGTCCCCACGGATTTACGAATGTTTGGGAGCGGGGAGCTCTGCGAGGAGCGGAGCGCTTCAAAGCGAATGGTGGTAGCGGGAAGGCCGTGCATCTAAACCAGAAGCCGTTGGACCTGATTGAGATGATCGTCCGCGCGTCATCTGACGCGGGCGACGTCGTTTGGGAACCGTTCGGCGGATTGTTCACTGCTTGCATTGCTGCCCGCGCTTGTGACCGTCGAGCATACGGCGGAGAAATAGACCCGACCTACTTCCACTATGGTGTAAAACGCCTCACTCAAGAATCGGCGCGACGCCTTGATCCCGAATATGAAAACGTTCCCCTAGTGCTTTCTTAACCGCCTCATCATTGCCAATCGAAAGCAGCCGATTCCATTCGGCAACCGTCAGCCCATGAATGGTCGAACCGTAAACCTTCTTCTTGAAATCTTCAATGCCAGGATGAACAATACGGTCGATTTTGGCGTAATTCGTGTCTAGACGGTACGGAAAGCGATTGATGAGTCGTCGTAAGAGAAGCTGATACTCCGCCGTTGGTTTGTACACTCGGCCATCAGCACCCCAGCTAGATACAAGCTTGGTTGCTTTCTTGAACTGCTCGGGCGTTCCCTGCCATTTGTAGCCGTTCGTGTTCGTCTGCTGTAGGTTGCGTGTTCGAGCCTTTGTATCCTCAGGCTCCAGAACGAGGTAGTCGGGCGGATTGTGATAATGATTGTCTCGCGCTTCCGCGACCGACTTGCCTGAAACAGCGCAAACATCAAGGATGTATGGCTTCCCGAAAATCAGCTGGTCTGGCAGCCATGCCAGCAGGCAGACATTCGTCTGGTCATCTCGGAAATGATTTTGGCTGTCCTTAAAACGAGCTGTTATTTCCGTTGCAAGTGGAAACCACGCTTTGATCTCGAAACCGGGCGTTGGAGTCACGTCGGCTGAAACGAAAATAGTATCCGGAAAGCCGGGGTCCTGCCGAACCCACTTGCCGATGTCTTGATACTCCGGCTGAGCATTCAAGAACTCGACCGTGTTGAACTCGATCAGGTTGCCGAGGAGAGGTGAAAGTTTAGAAATCACCTTGGATAAGTTGACGGCTGCATTCGGAGACACCGGCTTTGAAACGTTTAGAAGATCAAATACATGCCCAGCTAAACTTTCAAGATGGATGGACGCAGTGGCGAGCACTTCCTGAGGCTTAGGCATCTACCAGATCCGTCGCTCGGACCCGCAGAGCTGATGCAATTTTGTAGATGTTCAGGAGGCTGATGTTTCTCTCCCCACGCTCGACGCTCCCTATGTAGGTGCGATCCAGTTCGGACGCGAGTGCTAAGGCCTCTTGAGACAAACCTTTTGACTTTCGCAGTTCGCGGAGTCGCGCACCAAACCGCTGCTGAATGTTGTCACTGTGGCTTCGTCCCATGGAATGATGTCATCGCACAGATGACCATAAGTCTACGGACTTTACGTATCTACCCCGTTTGCGCGTTACTACTGGTGGTCGGGGTTGATGGATTGGCGGCAGAGCTCGGCGAAGGAGAGGAAGTTTTCGCGGAAGGTGGCGTTCCTGTCGTACTCCCTGGCAAGGATCTCGGTGACGCCGCTGGCGAGGTCGGGGATCTTCTCGGCGAATTTAGTGACGGCGGACTCCCAGTCGACTTCATGGGCCTGGCGGTGCTCGAAGAAGAGCTCGAGGATTTCCAGGAGCTTTTCGGGCTCGGTGATGGATGTGTCGAGGGCGATGCGGTTGTCCTGATAGAGGACGGCGCGGGTGGGGGACTGGAAGAGGATGTTGGTGAGGGGGTAGCCCTTGGCGACCTTCTTCTTGATCTCGGCCTGGAGGTCGTCGGCGGTGTCTTTGGCTTCCCAGAGGCCGTGGACGAGGGTGAGGTCGTCGACGAGGGCGCCGTCGGCGCGTAACGATTGCTTTGCGGTGCCTTTGAATTGGTACTCCTCGACGAGGTGCCAGCCGTAGGGGCTGCAGCATTTTTTGAGGAGGTCGGCGAAGGCGGAGCGGGTGTTGCCCTCGGTGATGTGGCCGTGTTTTTGGAAGGTGGCGAGGGCGGCGAAGTAGGCTTTGACGGGTTTGTGCGAGGGCTTTAGGGGGAAGAGGCTCATTGCTACTGGCCATTGTAGGGGCAGGGCTGTGGCGCAGAGGGGGTTCGGGTGGAGGATGAGGTGATGTGCGGTCTTGCGGGTGGGCCAGTGCAGATGCGGTGTTGTTC
>CAXTRT010000049.1:0-27174 GCA_964246835.1 uncultured Acidobacteriaceae bacterium
AATGGTTGCAGTTGGAACCGAAACGAGCTTAAGCCATTCATTTGCTTCGGTTAACATATAGCAACCGGAACGTATCCAACGGGCAACCCTTTGGGGATGACAAGTCACTGTCTCTTCCGCTGCGCAGCAGCGCGTCTTTGTACCGCAGCATGCTAGTCTCCGGCCATGGTGAAGCACCTGTTCGGACTGGCTCTGCTGCTTGGCGTTTTTGCTTGTGGGTGCAATGGATCGCAGATGCCTGGAGATGTGGCTGCCTCTCATATTCAGGCAAACGTGCCGCAAGACAAGGCCTTTGACGAAGACATGAAGCGTGATCTCGCTGCGTACCTGTGCACGAACATGGATTGCCACGTTGAATACGAACTGTTACGGAAAGGGGCGACTCAGACCGGCATCGCGTATCCGAAGTTCTACGTCTGGGTCCATGGTTTCCAGCATGGGAAAGAGTTCACGCAAGGCGCTGCACGTGTCGCGGCCGTCGACGGACAGCAGTTCCATGTGACGGACTTCCTCTCTCAGGACCAGATCCGTACTTCACCCGGGCAGGTCGGAAACGTGTTCCCTGCTCAGCTCGTGGCAGGCATATTGGATCGGGCTCGCTCACAATCCAAGTAGATTCACCGTCGTCGTGCCTGTGGGTTTGTGGGACGCGCTCGCCGCGTTCCAAGCTCGACTTTTGCGAGCGGCAAATCCATCAGGCAGGTCCAGCCTCAGGGTGCAGGTGTGACGCTTCGGAGACACTAGTCCAGATCTCCAAATTCGCGCCGGACCTCGCGTGCACTCTGCCAAGACGAGTAAGCAAATCCCCACCACAACACAATCCAGAGGAGCTCACCCATAGCAAGGATGACGAGATACTTCCCGATCTTGTCCCAATAGGCGTGCAGTGAGTGCCCATACAGAAATGGCATGATTGCCAATACAGTTCCTACGAAGACGGCCGTCGCCCAACCTGCTCGTACGAGTTTATGGTGGAGGTCTTTTGCTGCGTACGCTTCGAACTCTGCGGCTTCTTCCTGCGCTCCTCTTTCCTGCGGCTCCGCTCCAAACATCGCGCTATCTCTCTTGCGCTTCCGAGAACCACCGCATGCCGTTCGGGAGTTGCACGGAGGCGAAGTCCAGGTGCACCACCCGACGATGCCCTGGGACACGCGACGGCGATGACGCATGCAGCAGCAGTGGGCGCATCAGCAACGCTCCGCCGACACCTACAACGCACACCTCCTCCGGTATCTGCTCACGCGTTGCTGGGATTTCCTCTTCGGGTATGCGGCCGTGTAGATGGGAGCCTGAGATGACGCGCAGCGCCCCATTCTCCTCCCCGCAGTTGTCGAGATGAAGCCGCACGGAGATCATGTGCTCCAGCACCTCGGCCGACGGCTGAACATGGAGCACGTCGGCCTTCATCGACCATGGTCCAAACCCCTCGGCCTCGACGCGCTCCTGCACGGCGATGGTTACGTCCTGGTGCCAAGGGACTTTCCAGTTCGCGTCCGGAATCTTGTCGAACAAAATGCCCCGTACAGGAAAGAACCGATCACCGAGAATAGGTTCGACCAGCGCCCGGACCGCCTCCGAGTGCGCCAGTTCCCTCACCTCCGGCGACACGTCCAGCAAGTTGCGGACGGCAAAGATCCCACCCCGCTTGCGCACCGATCCGGTGTCGCCGATGTGCTCTAAAGAGGTAAGCAGATGCTCTACTCTCGATGGGGACAGCACGCCTTCTACGATTGCGAATCCCCTCGCGGTAATCTCTTCACTTACTGTCGGCACAGTCAGGATCATGACTTCCCTTTCGACAACCCGAGTGTAATGGGATCACCCATACTGCCGAAGAGGGAGCCCCGTCCCTGTCCTGCATCCGCCATGACGAGATCTGGAAAGCGTTGATGGATGCTGCCGATCACCTGACTTGTTTGGTCCTCGTCAAGGTTCGGCATAATGCAGGTCCATGACCAGCGACCCTGGCGCACGTACAACCCACGCGACTCGTCCTCGCCACCGTGTCGGAACTTTATCTCGCTAACCTCTTTCCATCGCAGCCGGAGGCTTCTATCCAAGGTGTTTCCTAGATCACCGGTTGCACTCAGTTCAAACTCAGTGACCTTTAGCTCCGTTACGGATTGGCGTAGCCAATACCAAAGGGGAAAAGCGACGAGTGCTCCCAGACCAAGGAGAGGTCCAATGCCACTCCTGCGGCAAAGCTCTACGACGAATCCAATGCCGGCAAACACTGGAACAATGAGATCTCCGAGTCGTCGCTGGCCTGTGGCACGGAACCGCACACCATCCGCCTCGGGAACTACCTTCAGTTTTATGGTCGGTCCCCACCACTTCACGACCGCCCCCTTATTGGCTCAAGGCGCGTCTCCTGTTCCTCACTAAAAGTCCCGCTGTCTTCGTCATAGAAGAGCGTGAGGATGTCACTACCTGGCCGCTCCAGGGCTGTCCGTTTTTGAAGCCACTGCTCTACCTGGGGGAGAGCCACGCCGACGATGTGCTGCTGAATTTTGTGTCGGGACGAACGGCGAACGGGCTTCACGATGATCTCCCACTCATTGAAAAGGGGCACACCTGATGCGGATTCCGGATTCACCGGCTTTGGAGTTCTGGAGTACACAACGCGTAAATACGGGTATCGACCAAAGCGAAGCCTGTCATACCAGTCACCCCGGAAGTGGAGTACCAACTCAGGCAATTGGGCGACACCCGACAGTGCAGAGGAGATCCGCTCAGCGCCTATTGGGTACGACAACTCATGCGATATCTTTGCTTTTGATCGTGTCGGGATGATGATCCGCTGGGTGTCTTCCACGGCGACCATACTAAGGTCCGGTGCGCACATGTTGACAACGATGAAGCACGATATCCTGCGACCCAGTGATCCGTACCGTTGCCGTCCAGGGTTATCGCTCGTTGCGGGAGCTGGTGCTTCCACTCGGTCAGCTGAGTGTCATCACTGGCGCGAACGGCAGCGGCAAGTCCAGCGTGTACCGTTCCCTGCGCCTGCTGGCTGACGTTGCTCAAAATGCCGTGGTCGCTTCCCTCGCCCGTGAGGGTGGCCTGCCCTCCACGTTCTGGGCCGGACCGGAGACTATAGCCCGAAGCGTCCGACAGGGAACGCATGCTGTCGAGGGTCTAGCAAAGCGAAACGTCGCCAGCCTCAAGCTCGGCTTCGGCAGCGATACCTACGGGTACAGCATCGACCTGGGCTACCCTCCCCCACCGCCTCCGGCGACGATGTTCGGGATGGACCCGCGTGTAAAACGGGAGTGCATCTGGCACGGTCCGGCCTATCGTAAAGCGTCTTCCCTGGTGGATCGGCGGAACAACTTCGTTTGGCTTTCGAGCACACGGGATGAGGAGCCAGTCTTCCTCACGCAGCACCTCTCCGACACCGATAGCATGCTCGCCAGCGTTGCTGACCCGCAGCGGGCTCCGGAGATGCTGGCCGTCCAGGAAGCTGTTCGCGGGTGGCGGTTCTACGATCAGTTCCGCACAGATTCCGAGTCGCCGGCGAGAGCCTCCCAGATCGGAACCTGGACGCCGATCCTCCACCATGACGGCAGCAATCTTGCGGCAGCGCTTCAGACCATCATGGAGATTCGTTCGGATGAAGCGCTTGCAACGACGCTGGAAGACGCCTTTCCGGGCAGCCGTCTCTATGTCGAGGATCGAAACAGACGCTTCGACTTGCAGCTTCAGCAGCATGGCCTGCTGCGCCCTCTTTCAGCCGCTGAGCTGTCAGATGGAACGCTGCGCTACCTGCTCTGGACCGCTGCTCTTCTGACCCCACGCCCACCAGAGCTAATGGTACTGAACGAGCCAGAGACCAGTCTTCACCCGGATCTGTTGCCGGCACTCGCGCGGCTCATTTTGGCAGCAGCAACACACACTCAGATCATCGTGGTCTCTCATGCTCAGAAGCTGATTGAGATCCTAGCCGCTGCCCCGCTCTGTACGAGGCTGCATCTACTGAAGGACTTTGGGGAGACGACTCTCGAAGGAACAACCCTCTTCAATAAACCCAAGTGGGATTGGCCTGCTCGATAGCAGTTCTATTTTTATTTCCTCACTCGTCGGCTTTACTGACTACAGGAAGAAAAGAACTACAGGAAAACTACAGGCTTCCTTATAGCAGGCGAATTCCGGGACCGTTTCACCGTATTTCCGGGACCGTTTCACCGCGGAAAACTCAAAACTCGGCCGTTTGAGCGGGACCGTTTCACCGTGGAAAAGCGCTCCGATTTCCGCTGCCCTGTGGAGAGTTTTCGGAGAGCGGGACCGTTTCACCGTACCCGGTCGGAGATGGCTCCCGCTGCCGGCGAGATGATCAGGCCATCCTTGCCGTTGGACACCTTCATCTGCGGGTAGACCTGCTCGATTTTGGGCAGGAGCGCCCGAACCTTCTTCTTGAAGTCGCGAACCTCGGCGTAATCGGCTCCCATCTGGGCGTGGAGTCCGGTCCAGCTTACCGTTTGAGGAGTCCCCTTCCGGGCAGCGTTCCAAGTCTTGTAGGCCAGCCAGCTGTAGAGGTCCAAGGCAAGAGGCGACTTCTTGAGTGCCTTCAGTGCCCGCATGTCGAGGGGGACGGGCGCGGCAGTCACAGCTTGGTAGAACTTCTCCCCCAACTCTACCCAGCTCTCAAAGAGGTCATCCTGCAGAGTCTTGTCTGGGTCCCACCAGAGCACTGCCTCCGGGCCGATCTGCATGTCGAGCCAGCTGATCCCGTTACCGTAGGTCTGCTCGAAGCTGATGGTGGCCCTCAGGAGCCGGGTCATCTGCTCCCGGAGCCGGACGGCATCGCTCCGCTTCCCTCCCCCGGTGTGCGGGTTCAGACCCAACTCGCGCATAAAGCCTGAGAGACTGTGCCCGAGGTGCAGGCGGCGGCTCTTGGTCTGAGTGGCCTCTGTGACCATCCAGAAGAGCAGGAGACGGGGGACCGTGCCGTACGGGTAGAGCGCCTTCCGGGTCTTGCGGTCGATGTGGGGCTGGATAGAGAGCGTTAGATTGCCATTCGTGCGAGTCCAAAGCGCCTCGTTGCCGGGATCGCTGTGGGGCAGGGTGCACTGGACGAGCTGGCGGGCCATGTAGGCCTTGTCCGTGGCGTCTGGGTTCTGTTGGATATCGACCGCAGCCTCCAGCAGCCTGTTGGCTACTGGCGAGAGAGTCAGCTCCGCATCCTTGCTCCGTCTGGCCAAGCGCTAGTCCTCTCGGGCGTCCTTGGAACGCTTGAATCGCTGATCGGCTGTGACGGCCTTCTCGTATGCGGAAAGGAGGAAGCTATCCGCTGAGGCTACCCGGAGAGCCGCCTTAACAACCTGGCTGTCACTCACCCGGAATCCCTGCCCTGTAAGGTAAGCCGCCAGCGAGCGAATGCGCTGGGTGTCCTCTGGATGCAGGTAAAGGTTCATGGGCTTGCCTCGGCCGGAGATCACGGCTGTCTTCCGCTCTGGGTTGGAGGTCACGGGGTTGGTCTTTGCTACTGGCGTCCCCTGTAGGGCTCTTAGAAGATCATCTGTACGCTTAGTCGCCATACTCACCTGTATAGGTACTATACGCACAATGCCTACACCGCACCCAGAACTGCAATAGTCATCTGCAGAACTTCCTCGCGCGCCGCCGAATCCAGAGCTTTCCAGCCTTGCCACGCGAAGTGCTGATAGCATTCGCGATTGCTCAGGACGGTTTTCAGTGTGGGAACCGGGAACTGCTTGGCGGTCTCGTCTAGCACCCGGCCGAGGACCGTATTCCGGCGCACCTTGTTGAAAACAACCCGGACCCTAGCCTTCTTACGAGCCGTTTTCTGGGCGAGCTTCGCCGCGTCCTGGGCTTCCCATACATCTACCGGCGATGGGGTGGCGACAACTAGAACGAGATCGGCGGATCGCATTGCTACGTCCGTCGCCGTGTGGCTGAGGTTTGGAGGCGTGTCATAGATGACGATCTCACTAGAGACCTCGACCTTTTGGTTGGCCTCGGTAAGGCCACGGCTCTTCGTGGCGGTCCCTTGAGCATCCCAATCCTGGAGCTCAACTGACCGGCCAGCCTGTTTCAGCGAGTGATACAGGAGTAGGGAGATGAGGCTCTTACCTACCCCACCTTTTTTAGCAACTACCGCAATCACCATTGTTAATACAATGTACACGATACCTAATGTGCGCATAGTGCACATACTGTGTGCACCACAAGTAGCTGGATTTAATCGAACCCCGGCTTCATTAGAGCGGCTGCTAGCAAGACGGGGTACGGTGCCGGTCGCACCAACCTTATAATCTATGCATGAGAACGGCTCTTGGTCACTGGTTCCGAATTCCGGATGGCGAAGAGCAGAGTCTTTGGCAAGATGGGATCTTCAGTTTCGATGCAAGCGCATTGCTTAACATCTACGCCTATTCGCAAGAGACGCGAAGCGAGTTGATCACTTTGATCGAGGCTCAAACAGATCGAGTCCGCCTTCCTTTCCAATTTGCATTGGAGTACTCGCGTAACCGTGGGCCTGTCGTAGTTAAACAAATTAACAGTTACATAAAAGCAGACGCAGCCCTGCAAGAGTTCGAGCGTAAGTACATTGCGCCTAAACGTGAGCATCCGCATTTGTCAGAGGCATCGCTTAAAGCACTCGCGCAAATACGTGAAGAACTTGCTGCGGGACGTAAAGAGATGGAGAGGATGACAACCGCTGATGCGTTTGCGGAACGAATGTTGACCGTGTTTGATGGGCGACTAGGAAATGAGCCTACTGAGACGGAGCTAGCTAAATTTCATTCGGATGCCAAGGATCGGTACGATCGTCAGATCCCGCCTGGATACGCCGATCTTAAGGAAAAGGGTGCTCCAGACGCATACGGCGACTACATAGGATGGTCGCAGTTGATGATCCTCGCTACCCGAGAAGCAAAGGGAGTTGTGCTGGTCACTGACGACCAAAAAGAAGATTGGTGGCTCATGGAACATGATCGTACGATCGGACCAAGGCCAGAACTGGTACAAGAGTTCCGCCGAAGTACAGGGCAGGCCTTCTGGATGTACACATCGGAAAGCTTCCTTCGGGCTGCTAAGAAGTTTACGAAGGTGACAATTCGGGATCAGGCCATTGAGGAAGTGACTGAAAGATTAGCGACGGACAGAGAAGCTTCACAAATGTCGTCTCTGAAACCTGTTTTTAGGGGGACCTCAGATATTCGCAAGGCAACAGAGTTGCCAGATCCAGACAAGCCCGTGAAGGCAGAAAGTTTGAGAGAGGCTTTTCAATCCGGAGAGACGGATAAACCCTCTATGCCCACGAAACCCGAACAGGAGGTCTGATATGGCTGTACGTGTCTTCACGGACAAACCCAAAAGTCTTTTAAGTGCTATTCGTGCTTCGATCCGCGGTGGTTCCATCGATACTTGGTCTACAGATGCGGACGGTGATTTCACCCATTCTGCGGAGCAGTGGAAGAACAGAGCGTGGTTCAGACCCACCGTCGCCGAGGACCGAATCATTTTTAATATCCTGGGACCAAGGTCTAAGTCGTTGTCCCGTACCGTTTATGGGGTCTACCACGGCCGTCTTGTAGAGATGCTTCTAACGCATTTCGATGAGAAATTTAGCCGTGTAAGTGCGAGCGCTCTCCCCGTCAAGGGAGATGTGGTCGGAGTGCAATCGCAGATCTCGCGTTTGTAGTAGCGAGGCATGCCGCTGAAGGATTGTGTTGTTTCGGTGTCAGTGCAAATGCACCGAAGAGATGTGCTGCGCAACTCACAACAGCAGAGGGCGTCAATCTAAAGAAGGTTCAATAGTTAATCCGCTCCACTTCATCGAGCGCAACCTCATCACCTCGTCGATCGTAGAGCCCCGTCGTTCTTGCGGATTCATGACCGGCCATGTGCTGGGCGATCTCCAGTTTGCCGCCATTCTGGAGGTAGGTGGTGATTCCGGTGGCACGAAAGCTGTGCGCGCTGACTTTGGTCCGCAGCCCGGCGGCCTTGGCGCGCCGTTGAATCATCCCATGAACATTGGCCTGGGGCAGGGGAGTGCGACCTGTCAGCCGGCCGTAGCGCAGGGTAGGGAAGAGCGGGGCCTCGGGTTCGCTGGCGAGTCCGGACGCGGCGATCCACTCCTCTAGATACTGGTCGAGGTTGTGATGGCAGGGAAGCTCGGTCACCTTGCCGCCCTTCTCATGCAGTCGCACCCAACCCCGGCGCTTCTGGACGTAGTAGTCCTGGACCCGCATGCCGGTCGCGGCTCCAACACGGGCGAAGGTGTAGCCCATGAGCGCGATGAGGGCGCGGTCGCGAAGCCCGAGCAGGGAAGTGGTGTCGATCGCGGCCAGCAGCTCATGCATCTCCTCGGCCGAGAGCACGGAAGTCTTGCCTTTACGGACGCTGTGCTTCGGCCCCCGGACGGCATGGGCCGGATTGCTCTCCATGATGTGGCCGGTCACCAGCCAGTCGAACAGCATTCGGATCGCGGCCAGGTGTTGCTTAACGGTGGGCTTCGAGTGCGTGCGACCGAGCTGCTCGACGTAGGCGGCCACGTGCATCGGTGTCACCCGGGCAAGGTCTTCCAAACTTCTCTCCGCGCACCAGGCGGCGAAGCTCTCGACGGCTTTGAAATAGGCGCGGCGGGTGTGCGGGTTGCGGATGTTGACGGTGAAGAACTCCCAGAAGCGCCGGCCGCCCTCGGGCATGGTCTCGAAGATTGCCGGAAGGCGATTCGGGGCGGTAATGGTTGTGCCGAGGCTGTCAGACATTGGAAGCGCCAAGGCTACCGTCATGAGTGCGCAGGTAGAACTCGACACGCATGCCATCAGGATCATCGAGCCAGATGAACTCCCTTGCTCCATAGTGGTCGAGAACAATGCCGCTATGAGCAATTCCGTCTTCGTTCAGCCTTGCTGCAACCGCCTGCAAGTCCCGGAGGGAGCGGACCCCGAAGGCCATGTGGTTCAGACCGATGGACTCCTTGTCGTGGGCGGCAGCCTCTGGGGCCTCCGATGTCGTGAAGAAAAGGCGGGTGTCGCCGATCCGGTACATGAGGCTGCCCTCGTCCCGCTGAGGGGTTTGGCGAAAGATTGCACTATAGAAACGCTCTGTCGGATAAAGCGCACCCACCCGGAAGACAACATGGTCGACGAAGCTAGCAAGGGTCGCGCTTCCGGGTTCCTGGGGGTGGCTCAAGACGACTCCTCGGGATCTCCAATCTAAATATGATAACGTCCTTTATCGTATGTATAAACGCAGAAGCGGAGTATCCTGAATTACCTCAAGGCCATGTACTCATTTTGAGTACAATTGTTCTTGTTATGAGAACACAAGGCGCGGCGCTCAGTGACATGCTCTTCGGGCAAACAAGGGGGCGAGTTCTCGCGACTCTATATGACAAGCCCGAGACCACCTTCTACGTGCGCCAGCTAGCACGGCACATTGCCGGCAGTGTGGGGACGGTCCAGCGAGAGCTCGCTACGCTGACCATAGCGGGCTTGATTCTTCGGACGGAAGGTGAAAACCAGGTTTTTTACCGAGCCAATCAGGGTCACCCGGCCTTTGCTGAACTTCGGGCCCTACTCGCCAAAACGACTGGAGTGTTTCACCTGCTTCGTGATGCTCTCGAAACGTTCACCGATAGGATCGAGTTCGCCTTCGTATACGGTTCCTTTGCTCGTGGAGAAGAGAACGCCGCAAGCGACGTCGATCTCATGGTTGTTGGAGAGGTGGCCTTTGACGACCTGCTAGAGCAGCTGTCGCCTGTGGAACAGAAGTTGAACAGGCCCATAAATCCCACCATCTTCGCGCGGGACGAACTCCGAGCCAAGATCCATGCAGGCAATCACTTCCTTACAGCCGTCCAAAGCGGGCCGCTGACATTTCTGATGGGGAACGAAGATGAGTTTAGAGAGATACGTTGAGAATAGATGGCTGCGGCGGGAACCAACGAGTGCTCAGGAGATCGCCGATCAGCTTGGGATCGTAACCCGGTCCATGAACGATGCGGGTGTTCAGGACATCTCGGACGATCTGCGCTTCTATACCAGCTTCAATGCCATTCTCGCGCTGGCCAATACAGCTTTACGAGCAAGCGGCTACCGGACCACTACGCAGCCGGGGCACCATATACGCACCATCGAGACCCTTGAGTACACTATTGGAGCCGATAGTAAGCTCATCCGCAAGCTGCTCGCTTTCTCAAAGAAGCGAAACGCCGCCAGCTATGATGCGGCCGGTTCCGTCTCAAACCAAGAGTTGCAGCAGATCCTCATTACAGTCGAAGATCTTCGCCACACTTTGATGGCATGGCTGCGAACGGAGCATCCGGAACTGCTTCCGGCTATATAGATCAGGGAGCACGGAAACCACCGCAGAAGTGTTAGAGATTGCAGACGCGAGTCTCGTGAGGGTGCAGGCTCTTTCTTGCGATTTCCAATAAATGCTGGTGATGCGTAAAGAAAAGCACCTGAGTTGTTTTTGCCAGCTCGCCCAGAACGCGAAAGCCCGCTTCAGCACGTCCATCGTCGAAATTGATGAAAAGGTCGTCAGCTAGCACAGGCAAAATGGAACCGCCTCTGACGGATTGTTCAATCGAGGCGATTCGTAGAGCCAGGAAGAGTTGGTCGATAGTTCCCTCGCTCATATTGCCCACCGGAACAGGCCGAGATTCGTCGGCAGAGTTGCCGAGTAGCACAGAAGAACTGCCATCGTCATAAACCGACAAGCTGCTGTAGCGATTACTGGTAAGAATGCTGAAAAGCTGGCCGGCCCTCAGCAGCAGCGGGTTCTGTGTTTGCTTTCGTTTCCGCTCTACGGCCCAGCGCAGTAGCAGGGCTTCCGTTCGTTTCAGCAAGTACGCCTCCGCTTGCACGTCCAATTCCGCCCGTGCCATTTCAGCATCAGCCGCGGCTTCCGAAGCACTCGCTCCGTGATCGAGCGCCTGGAAGGTGGTGCGCGACACGCCGGCAAGATCCGCGGCATCGCGAATCTGCTTGCTCAACTTTGCCAGTTCGCGCGCCAGTTCGTCGGATCGCACCGCAAGCTGGTCCGGCGTCTTGCCCTCTGCCTCCCCGAGCAGCGCAGCCAGCGGCACCCCATCGCCCAAGGACAGGATTGTCTGCTTCAGGTCGTCGATCTCGTCGAGTACCTTCCGCACCCGCTTGGATTCCTCGATCCGCTCGGAGAGAGCCGGTAACTTCTCCACGCCGGCAAGCTCCAGCAGAGGTTGTAGGCTCCTTTCAGCGGATGTGCGCTGAGCTTCCGCAATGCGCCGTTCCCCTTCGCGGGCGTTCAGCGCGACAGTAATCGTCGCCACGCGCTGCCGGTCGCCACGCGCGGTGTGCAGGCGACGTTTCAATAGCTCGATGCGCTCGCCAACTTCTTCCGGCTGCGCAGGCATCTGCAGAGCGGACCAAAGCGTTTCCGTTCGCGTCAGGAAGTCTTTCTGCGTACTGCTGGCGGTTTCAATCTCGTCTTGGAGCTGCTGAACGGTGGCCACCGTCGCCCGCACCAGTTCCACCGTGTCGAGTTCCGCCGCGCTGACCGTTTCATCTAGGTGCGCCTTCGCGATGGCCTGTTTCCACGTCTCCTGCCATGCCCGGGCTTGGGCAAGATTGCGCTCGACTTTGCGCGACTCACCGAGCACCTTGTCTTCCGCTTTGTGCAGCGCCGTCTTTAACTGGGTAAAGGCCGAGGCGCTGTCCAGGGCGGTTTTCAAAACGGCCTCGGCATCATCCAGCAGCTTGCGAAATGACTTGCCCGCCGCTGGCTGAGCGGTCGCGCTGGCAAGAGTCTGCCGGGCGCTATCCAGAGTGATTTCATTCGCATGCAGCGCCGCCGCCGATGCCTCGGCCAGCTCCGCCGCCTTAACAGCGTCTTCGCGCAGAGTGAGCCATTCCCGCAGCCGCGCCACAGAAACCACGGGCAGTGACCTTTTGGCCAGCTCCGCCGACCACAGGCTCTCTGCCTGCTGCTGGGCTGTGGTGGCGAATCCTACGCGGGCGACTGCGTTCGTCAGGTGCAGCTCTGCCGTAGCGACCGCGGCGTCTACCTGAGCCAGCCGCCCGGAAGCTTCCGCAGACAAAAATCGCTCGTCCGCCCGGTGGTCAGCCTGCGCCGCCAGCCCCTCGTACCGGTCGGCTTCGGTGCGTGGACTGGCGAGGACCCTCCTGCCCTCGATATGCGCCCGCAGATTGACCCAGCAGGCGTCACGCGACGTCCGAGCCTCCGTGACTGCTGCGGCGGATACCCCGGTCCCGGTCTTCAGCAGCAGCTCGCGTTCGAGCGATCGCTCGGCCAGTTCCTCCCGTAACCGGCCAGTCTCCTGCGTTTCTTCTGCCAAGGTCGCTGCGGCGGCAAACTCCCGGTCGCGCGCGGCCTGCAGCAGGTCTTCGGGCGGAACCGTCAGCCGGCGCAACTCTTCCGCATTTCCAGCCCACGGCAGTAAGCGGGCAAACGCGTCCGCGGTTTCCTTTGCGTGCTCCGCTTGCAGCCTGCGTGCCTGCTCGACCTGCCCATCCGGGTCGTCCATCCGCCGGGCGGTCTCGACCACGGCCTGCAGCTCCGCGGCCGTTTCCAGTACTTCATGATCGGCCAGCCCCCGCGCCGACGCGTCTCGTTCCACTTCTGCATCCGCGTGCGCATCGCGCAGAACTTGCAGCGCGCTGTCGAGCGCTGTGCGCTCGGCCAGCAGCCGTTTCAATTCAGCTACCGTGGCCCGCGCTGGCAAGGTCAGTAGAAGCGTGGCCGCCGGCATTTCCGGTAGCCGTAGCATCCGCAGCGCTTCCGCCAGCTCCTGCTTCTTCTGGTCGAGCTTCGCCTGCTTCGCAGGCAGCCCGTCCGCCGCATTCTGACATGTGCTCCGCCCTTCGATCAGCGCTTCCACCTCGTCTTCACGGGCAAGGCATGCCTGATCCAGAACAATCGCTTGGAGATGCTCCTGTTCTTCGGCGAGCAGCCGTTCCGCAACTCCTTGCTGCAGCACTGCTTGCGTACGCAGGGCAAAGGTGGTCTCGAACAGGGCTTCCATCGCAGGCGTAAATAGAGGTGCCGTCTGCCCGGCGAGCGAAGCATGCAGGGTATGCAGTTGCTCTACAGGCTCCAATATCCGGCGCGCCCGTTCCACGGTGCGCTGCTCCGCCGTCATGGTTTGTTGCTGGATGTCCAGCTGCGCCTGCTGCTTTTCAAGGTCCTGTAATTGGTCGTACGCTGTCTTCCACGCCGCCGGACGTACCTCGGCCGTGCGTAGCCGCTTTTCCGCGTCCTTCAAGTCGTTGTTCACGCGCGTATAGCTGCGGCTCGACTTGGTTCTAGCCCCCCAGATCTGTTCGCCTTCCTCTTCCAGTGCTTCGAGAATGCGCGTCACACCAATAAGGCCCGAGCCCGCAGCAAACAGTGCCTGCCCAATGTCGTTCTTGGCTGTGACGATAGCCTGGCCGCCTTCGCGTAACAGGCGATGGTCCAGGCTCCAGGCCGCATGAAACGTTTCGCGCGTCTGCCCGTGGAGCATGCCGGACAGCACAGCCTCGTCCATCGAGTTGTCCTGTCCATCCATCAGGGTGGCACCGCGCCCGCGCTTACGCCGCACCTGCGTCCGTTGCGTGCCTTGTTCCAGCACCGCGCCCACACGCAGCAGCGAAGCATCGAAGCGATAGTCCTGCGCTTTGCCATGCGGAAACCCGAACAGGAGATCGCCCACCGCGGCCAGCGTCGTGGATTTGCCCGCTTCGTTCGCGCCGAAAATGACATGGAAGTCTAAGGTCTGCTTTGGAAAGA
Source organism: uncultured Acidobacteriaceae bacterium (assembly GCA_964246835.1). Classification (GTDB taxonomy): domain Bacteria; phylum Acidobacteriota; class Terriglobia; order Terriglobales; family Acidobacteriaceae; genus Edaphobacter. The sequence goes on from CAXTRT010000049.1 coordinate 13,747, forward strand.
GCAGATCGCAGCCTTCAAAGTTGCCGTATTTCAGCAGGTGCAGTTCTTCGAAGCGCATCAGCTTTGTGCTCCTAGCAGCCGCGCCCGCAGGGCGGCACTTGCATGGGAAACGAGCGCTGCCCATTGGCCCTTGCGCACAGCGGCATTTACGGACTCATCGCCAGCAGCCGGCGGTGGCGTGGTCGAAAGAAACACCGCAAAATCGCTCGCCAGCATTTCCAGTAACTCTGGGTCTACGGACGCCTGGTCGAGCATTGCGAAGAGGTCGTCGGAATCCGACTCGCCCAACTTCGCGACGTGCGCATGCACCGCGACAGTCTCACTGGTCTCGAGCGTCATCTTTTCAACCCATAGGTTTGCATCGATTTCCGCGGCAATGGCCCGCAATTCGTCACGCAACAGCGACCGCGTATCCTGCAGCTCCGCGTGTAGGGCGGTAGCTCCCGTAAGGGTCACTCTGATGACCAACGGCCGACCTTCCGCTTCAGCTTCGACCCCGTGGCGCAGCACCGTGCGCATCCGCTGGTGCAGGTCGTCGCGCGTTTTGAGCTCGCTGCAATCCACCATCAACCGGCTCCATCGCACCACGTCGAAGGCAATCGGCTTGCAACTGCGTACGGCGCCCTCTTCCACCTCCACCAGCACCGCGCCCTTCATGCCCGTTTCCGTGATCTTTCGCCCCTGCAACACACCGGGGTACACGATGTGTGGGTGCTCGGCCACCACGGCATGATCGTGCACGTGACCCAGCGCCCAGTATTGGTACTGCTTGGCCGTCAGCGCGGCAACCGATGTAGGCGCGTAGGTTTCGTGTTGCGTATAGCCGCCCAGCGACGTATGCAGAACGCCGATGTTGAAATAGCCCTCGACCGCAGCGGGGTACTGGAGGGTCATGTCTTCAGAGATATGGGCATTGGCAAAACTCTTCCCATGGAGGGCCACTGCATGGTCTTCCAGCAAGAACGTGTCGACCTTCCTGGAACTGAAAAACTGCACGAGAGGCGGGAGCGGCAGCCGCTGTGTAATCAGGGATTCCGCATCGTGATTACCTTTCAGCAAATACACAGGTATATTCGCAGCACTCAGCTTCGCCATAGTTGCAGCAAAGAACAGTCCCGTCCCCATGTCCTGCCACTTACCGTCAAAAATATCGCCCGCGATCACGACAAAGTCGACGTATTCCGCGACAGCGAATGAGATCAACGCCTCCAGCGCCCGCCGGGTGGCGCTGCGTATTTCCTCTACCGATAAGCCCTCGTAACGCGAAAGGCCGCGAAGAGGACTGTCCAGATGCAGGTCAGCTGCGTGCAGAAAGCGAAAACTATGTCTCATGTTGTACTCTGGTATGCTGCCCTACAAAACGACATATGGCAATCGGAGCGGAAAACGCCGTGTCCTCCCTAGATGAAGAGTCAAGTGGCACCGCAAATAGCGATGCGACTCCCTCCCATGCACCTGCATTTGCACCTTCTTTTTCCATCGAAGCGTCCATTTGTCCCAAACTGAGCTTCGCCACGCATCAAAGTGCCGTTCCGATAGTTCGTGAGTTGCGCATTACCAACAACTCAGAAGTGTCTTTTGAGAATCTTGAGCTGGAGATATGTGCCGACCCGCCAGTCTTTCTTTCCCGTATATGGAAGCTCGACCGCCTTCAATCTGCCAGCTCCACCGTTGTTCGTAACCGCGACCTGGAACTGAACGCCAGCTTTCTGCTCAGTCTGCAGGAAGCGGTGCATGCGCGCGTTTTACTGAAGCTTTGGCCGGACAGCAAGCGCGGCGACGCTGACGACTGTCTAGCAACCGAAAGCTACCCTGTCGAAATTCTAGCCGCTAGCGAGTGGGGTGGTGCTGGGAGCATGGCGGAACTACTCGCCATGTTTGTGCAGCCGAACGACGCGGCCGTTGCGCGCATCCTGAAAGCCTCTGCCGAGGTGCTGCGGAACGCCGCCAAGCCCGACAAGCTGGATGGATACGAGGCCAAGAGCAGGGCGCGCTCCTACGAGCTGGCTTCTGCGATCTGGTCGGCCATTTCCAGCTTGCGACTGACGTATGCGTTACCGCCAGCCAGCTTTGAAACACAAGGTCAGAAGATCCGCGCGCCGCAACAGGTCGTTGAACATGGATTAGCTACCTGCCTAGACACGGCTCTGCTCTTTGCGGCCGCGCTCGAACAGATCGGCTTAAACCCGGTTGTCATCCTGACCCAAGGCCACGCATTCACCGGCGTATGGCTGCAGCCGCAGGAGTTTGCTTCGCTCATTACGGAAGACGCCTCGGCCCTACGCAAACGCGTCGCGCTGCAGGAGCTGCTGGTGTTTGAAACCACACTCTGCATGCAGGGAAATCGCCCCGGTTTTAGCAAAGCCATTGCGGAAGGCAACCGGCAAATAGCCGAAGAGCGCGAAGCCGAGTTCGTCATGGCACTGGACCTCCGGCGTGCCCGGATGCAGCGTCTACGGCCTTTGGCGCTGCCAACCAGCGCGCCCGTTGGGTTCCAGAATGCTCCTTCGCCCGCTGGCGCCCACACGGACCTGGGCCTCGAGACGGCACCCACTTTACCTGCTTTCGACATTACCGATGCCGACACAGCGCCGACTCCCGAAGGCCGCCTGCAGCGCTGGCAGCGCAAACTGCTCGACCTGACTGCGCGCAACCGATTGCTCCATGCACCTGTAGGTTCTTCTGGCGTCCCGCTCCTGTGCCCCAACCCAGGCCAGCTTGAAGATGAGCTTGCCGATGGCAGAAGCTTTCGGATTGTCGCCGCTCCGCAGATGGAAGGCGCGGCGGGCAGGAACGCCGAGCTGCACCAGAGCCGAACGGGCGAAGCGCTCGAAGAAGCGTATGCCTCGGATGCATTGGGTCGGGGTGAAGTGCTCGCGTTACTACAAGAGCCGAAGCTCGATGCGCAGCTGGTGGAGCTGTTCCGCAAATCCAACCTGGACCTGGCCGAAGGTGGATCAAATACCCTGTTCCTCGCGGTAGGTTTTCTCAATTGGAAAAAGACCGCAACCGACACGCGTGTTTACCGGGCTCCGCTGCTGCTGCTGCCGGTCAAGCTTGATCGTCGCAGCGTGCGGTCTGGTGTGCGCCTTTCACTGCTTGACGACGAACCGCGCATGAACTTGACGCTGCTGGAAATGCTACGGCAGGAGTTCAGGCTGGAGGTGCCCGAGCTGGCCGCAGGTCTGCCTACCGATAGTCATGGGATCGACGTCGCGCGCATCTGGACGGCGGTCCGCAAGGCAGTGCGCGATACGCCCGGCTTTGAAGTCGCCGAAAATGTGGAGCTCGGCTCCTTCTCCTTTGCGAAGTACTTAATGTGGAAGGATCTTGCCGACCGTACGGAGACGCTCAAAGCCAACCGCGTCGTCCGCCACCTGCTCGAGACACCTCGCGAGCCATATCCATATGCAGCATATCCGCCGCGCCCTGAGGACCTGGACCGCGAAGTTGCACCGGGCGATCTTTTCACGCCTTTACCGGCTGATTCTTCTCAGCTTGCGGCCGTAGTCGGTTCGGCTCGCGGCTGCGACTTTGTTCTAGACGGCCCACCCGGCACCGGCAAGTCGCAAACCATTGCGAACATGATCGCTCACAATCTCGCATTAGGTCGGCGCGTGCTGTTCGTCGCGGAAAAGCGTGCAGCGCTCGATGTAGTGCATCGGCGCTTGCGAGGGAACGGGCTGGGGCCATTTTGCCTGGAGCTTCACTCCAACAAGGCAAACAAGAAGGAAGTGCTGGACCAACTAGACCGAGCCTGGACCACGGCGGAGGAGCTGCCCGCGGAGGCTTGGGCACGGGACGCCGAAGCGATCTGCCGCGAGCGCGATGCCCTGAACGCTTTGGTGGAAGCGTTGCATCATGTGCACCCCAATGGGTGGACGGTACACCGCGCGGTCGGCCGCGTGCTCCTCGATGGCGCCAGTCCCGTGCACCTGAGCTGGTCGCCGCAGATTACACACGACGATGCTGCCATGCGGGCTCTAAAAGACGTAGCCCGTAGGCTCGGGTTGCAGAGAACGGCCGTCGCCACGCTGGATGCCGCTGCCTTTGCGTCGGTCGGAGAAACTGAATGGTCGAATGCATGGCAAGCCGGTCTTTTGAAAGCTGCATCCTCTTTAGCGGCGACCGCGGTCGCATGCCGTACAGCCCGCAGTACGTTGCTGCAACGTCTCGGCGTGGAACTTTCGGCTAGCGGTACAGCGCTTTCCGCTTTGGCTGAGCTGGCGAAATTCCTCCCCGAAGCCGCGCGGTTGAATCTTGGATTTATTTTCGCCCCTAACGCCCCCAGCCGCGCTCGAAGGCGCACAAAAAGCTACTGCGCTCATTGCCGGCTACTCTGAAGCCTCACGCGGGCTGTCCACTCACTACTCTCCGGATGCCATCAAGGCCCTGCCCTTGGATCACCTGGCAAGCGAATGGGAAAAAGCAAAGTCCGCTGTCTGGCCCATGTCTGTCTTCAAACGCAAGGCCGTGTTGCATGAGCTGTCCACCCTGGGCGTGCCTGATCTTGATCTTGACAAAGATTTAGATAGGCTACGGCAAATGCTCGAAAGCCAAGCAGCTATAGAGCGGCTTGGGGAGCAGGCGAAATCCATTCCGGGCTGGAACGGCGTTGGTACAGATACTACAACGATGGAGCAAACCACCGTCGCTGCTGCCAGACTAAGGCTACTTGTTGCCCGGGCAGCGGACAGCCCTATTCAAACCGGAGCGCTTCGTTCAGCTTTGCAATCTCTTCTAAGCGAAAAAAGCGAGGAATTCACTGCAGGGTCACCACTCCATCAGGCAGCCTTGGAGTACAGCAGAACCTACAGCCTCTTTTCAGGTGCTCTGGCCGAGTTCGAACGCTTGGCCGAATCTCCCCTCTCTAGCAGCAGCCCCAACCTGCTTGAGGCAGCAGAGCGCGACACTGCATTGCTGATCCGGAACATTTCCGGGCTCAATCGCTGGACCGCCTGGCTACGTGTTCGAAAGGAAGCGTTGTCCCTCGGGCTGGAGCCACTTGTCGATGCTCTTGAACAGGAAACTGTCTCCCCTGCAGACACTTTGCCAGCATTTGAGTCTGCTTATGCGCGTTGGTGGGTGGAGCAGGCGCTCGATGACGCCCCAGTTCTGCGCACCTTCAACTTGGCAGAGCACACAGATCGGCTAGCTCGCTTTCGTGAGTTGGATGATAATTTCGCCAGCCTTACTAAGCGCTACATTCGAGCCAAGCTGTGCGGAGTCATTCCATCGAAGGTTGATCCCAAGCTGCCGCCCGGCTTCGCAACTCTGCACCATCAGCTCCAGCTTTCAAAACGCCACAAGCCTGTACGGCAACTCGTCACCGAAATGGGAACGGCGCTTACGACGCTAGCACCATGTCTGCTGATGAGTCCTCTTTCCGTCGCGCAATATCTGCCGGCCAACGCTCCATTATTCGATCTGGTCATCTTCGACGAAGCCTCGCAGATTGCTCCATGGGACGCTGTAGGCGCCATCGCGCGGGGACGACAACTAATCGTCGCCGGTGATCCTAAGCAAATGCCGCCGACCAGCTTCTTCAACCGTAGCGCCGGAGCCGACGACGACAGCGACATCTCCGACGACCAAGAAAGTTTGCTGGACGAGTGCCTCGGAGCAGCTCTACCGCGGCACCGGCTCACATGGCATTACCGCTCGCTGCACGAAAGCTTGATTGCGTTCTCCAATCATCGCTACTACGAAGGCGACTTGCTGACGTTTCCCGCACCTGTTACGCGAGACAGCGCGGTGAGCCTGAAGCGCGTAGCTGGCTCTTGGTCTCGCGGCAAATCACGAACCAACCAGGTTGAAGCGGAAGCCGTCGTCAAGGAGGTTGTGCGCAGACTAACGGATGCTTCACTTGCCGACGCCGAAGGACACTTCCCAAGCATCGCCGTAATTACCTTGAACGCCGAACAGCAAAAGCTAATCGAAGATATGCTCGATAAGGCTCGCGCTCAGAACCCGGCAATTGAACAGTTCTTCGCGGAAGACGCGGCAGAGCCCGTTGTCATCAAGAACCTTGAAACAGTTCAAGGCGATGAGCGCGATGTCGTTCTTCTTGGTATCGGGTACGGTCCGGAAACCCCGGATGCGCCTTCCATGCCCATGAATTTTGGACCTCTTAACCGAGCAGGTGGGTGGCGTCGCCTGAACGTAGCCATCACCCGTGCCCGCCGAGAAATGCTGGTGTACACGTCTTTCCCGTCACACCTGATCGATCTCAATCGCACATCCTCCGAGGCACTAAGAGATCTGAAACATTTCTTGGAATTTGCCGAGCAAGGACCACGCGCTTTAGGACAAGCCGTAGCAGGTAGTCTGGGCGGCTACGAGTCACCTTTTGAACAAGCTGTCGCTGAAGGTCTTCGCAATCTAGGCTGGAATTTGGTTCCGCAGGTTGGGGTGTCGCGTTACCGTGTAGACCTTGGCATCGTTCACCCCGATCGTCCTGGAGACTACCTGGCAGGCGTGGAATGCGATGGTGCGACGTACCATAGCGCCGCCACCGCGCGCGACCGCGATAAGGTTCGCGAATCGGTCCTGCGGCAACTAGGCTGGGAGCTGGTGCGTGTATGGTCGACTGACTGGTGGATCGACTGCCGTGCAGCTCTTCAGCAGCTCGAAACGCGCCTCCAGGCGCTGCTCATCAAGCGCAGGCAAGTCGACGCTGAGGCTGAGCGTCAACGGCTGGAACGCGAAGCTGCGGCGTCGCAAGAGGTAGAGCTCCTTAAAGCATCCGCCTCAGTCCTGTCACAAGAGAGCAGCACCCAAGATCACTCGCAGCAATCGAAAACGATCAGCGATGAGGCCGCCTCCGCCATCGAAGCACGCGAATCCGCTGCCGAGAAGCCAAGTGATGCACCGAGCCCGTCTCTTCTGCGGGCAGACACCCCACAGGTCGCTGCGCCGGATCAGTTGCAATCGGGTATTTACAGATCCACCACCTTTGAGCCGGAAAGATCACTGCTGCAGCCCGACCGCTTCTTCGAACCTGCCTATTCCGTCTTATTGACCGAACTGATCGCCACGGTGGTGAAGCAGGAAAGCCCCGTCAAGGATGATGTTCTGGTAGAACGCATCGCCCGAGCACACGGGTTCCTCCGTTCTGGTAACCGCATACGCGAACGTGTTCTCTCCTTAACGCAATCGGCGCACTACTTGCTGCAAGAAGAGGATGGAGCGACATTCGTCTGGCCCGATGCCACAACCGCTAGCTCCTGGAGCCTCGCACGGTACCCTGCGACAAGCCAAGACTGCCGCTCCATCGACGAGATCGCCCTGCCCGAGTTGGCGGCCGCTTTCCCGAGAGTTGATTCAAGTGCTTATCTGGCCCAGGTAGCGCGCAACTTCGGTGTCAAACGCCTCAGCGCTCAAGCTCGCACTAGGCTGGAACGCGCTCAGGTGATTCGACACTCACAACTTTCGGATCTATAGAGTCTGCTCGCAAGTCGCTCATGTCAGATTCGCGATTGACGGCGCAAGCATTCCACGCCGGAGGAGATTGCTGCCTTCTCTGAAGATTTATGTTGCCATTCTGTCCAAAACGGTTTTGTGGCGCTGCTTGGCTTGATGGTGGGCGTATCGAGTTTGACTCGCGTCGGCAGGACAACGGCATCACCCAATAGAAGAGCTTCGCCAATGTCTAGGAGTGGCAGTACATCAGTCAGTCCAGCCATGGAATCAGGCATTAGCCTGCGGATTACGGCTTGGTCCTGATCATTGCTCAGCCGGAGAGCAAGAAAATTGTTGCATTGGCTCAAGATCGTACGGCTTACATCTGCTGGGCGTTGGCTAACAACTAGGAGCGAAACTCCATACTTTCTACCTTCTTTCGCAATTTTTTCAAATGTGTCAAGAGCCCGGTCCGCAATCGCATCTGACTCCTCAGACACGGGTAGGTAAAGATGCGCCTCATCACAGACGAGGGTGACCGGAACCCTGGAATCAGCCTTCATCCAAAACTGAACGTCATACAGTAAGCGCGCAAACACTCCGACAACGACCGGAAGAACATCGGATGGGACTTCTGAAAAGTCAAGAACCTTGATTCCATTGTGGGATTCCGAACTGAGGAACTTCATCGCGAAATCGTTCAACCAGTCATATTCCATCGCGGCCTGCGGAGGAGCAAACATAAACCCGTTCCTGCGATCGTCGATTCTTGCACGAAGTCGAGCTATCAAACGGGTTAGCTTGTCGAACAATGGCCCTTGCTTTTCTGAGCCGGCCTTTGCACCCTCAACCTTTTCTTCATTCTCTGCCTTCAGTCTTGCCAAGAGTTCCTCGATGTCGTAAGGGATCGGGGAATCAACAGTAAAGCTCGCAAGCACGTCTGTCTTGCCGAGTTTGTTCAGAGTTTCTTCTTTTAATTTGTAAACATGATGGGTAAAGCGAGCCGCTTGGTTCGGAGCATTGTCTCCACGTTCCAGAATTAAGCTGAGCATCTCTTCACGATTCAGCAGCCAATAAGGAAGGAATACTGTGTTCACAGACGGACTCCCTAAATCACCTGGTCCAGCCATCCTCATGCTCAACGCCAGAGGGGAAGCACCTTCTCCAAGCGTTCCGTACTCGCCATGCATGTCGAGTACGATGAGATCTGGATGATCCAATTTGGAAGCCCTCTCCAGGATCAATGCCACGGTCCAGCTCTTCCCTGAGCCTGTACTCCCAACTATCGCTGCATGCCTTTGGAAAAACCGATCACCGTCTGCCACAGCGATAGCGGTCTTGTCATGAACGTAGTGCCCCAGCTGCAACCGTTTTTCCTCTGGGAGGTTTAGGACGAAGATACTCATCAGCCGCTGAAGGTTTCCTGCTTCTATAAGGAAGCATTTACGATCGATCTGCGGAAACGAGTCTGCTCCCCTTTTGAAGACGTTAACCTGAGACCCGACCATCGTTCGGTACGTTCCAACCATCACGACGCGAACTATATCCCTCTGAACCTCTTCAGTCGGCAGCGCTCCTTCTGCTGTTTCGTTATCAAACGAGAGGCGCGAATCCAGATTCCGTACGATTCTGTCGGTGATACCAATCAGATACTCTGCAGCCGTGCTCCCCTGAATGGCTAGCAGACCGCCGATCTGCATGCTTGTGACCAGATCATGATTCTCCACCTCAATGAAGACGCGACTGGTGTCCACGCCCATAACGGCTCCAATAACATCTTTCTGTTCGAACATCAGGGCTGTATCAGACACCTAAGACCTCCTTGGAAAACACTTCCAGATCCCATAAGTTGACGCTAGGGAAAAAATGCGATTGCGAACCGTTTTGGTAGAGAGTGCCCTCGACAGATCCGCTCACATCGCGGCTTAGAGCTGAGGCGCTGTGGTGATCGGCTAGCAAACGTGTTGCGTTTGGAGAAAGGCTACGCGTAATTATGAGAGCCGGGTAGCCCAAGCGAAGCTGCGCACGAAGGTGCTGCTCAAGTTGATCATCGTTAAACCCGTAACCTATAACCAGGAAACGAGAGGCACGATCTATCGCCCGGTTTGCCGCCTCTCGATGAACATCGAATGGACTTGAATAGCCCAGCTTGTACTTGTTTGCTCCCGGCGTGATCAGAAGCCGCGGAGCATCAAGATCGAAGCTGCACCTTGTGGGCACTTGGTTTCTCAAGTACCAGTCAAGGCTTCCATGCGGTTTATAAACCACTATGTGGTGACGATACTTCCGAAGGGGTGGATCCCCCCTTCGCCTTCCGGGCACAAATTCTGATAGCGCATCTTTGCTCAACCGGTCATCATACAAACCATAAGCGGTACCGGTAAAAGTAGTGTCTACCCCGTAGCCCGCGAGTTCAGCTGAGAATTCTACTAATCTGTCGTAGTTGGGAGTGATGATCTCTGCTCTGCCGTTTGCAAAGGTGAGACGAGGCAGCAATCGAGAAAACGCGAGAGTAAGCGACCCTGTGTACAACTCGGCGATTACACGCTTTTCTGCACGACCTACATGTAAAGCGACTATTGCTCTAATGTGCTGGTTGAGGTCATCGTCTTCTGAATTTCGCAAGGCGCTCTCTAGATCACAGCCTGCGTTTAGTTGGTCAGCTACTGGCTGCCATTTGGCCAATGTAGTCAGGTTTAAAATGCCGGGGAGTTCATTCAGCAAAGAACTTGCTAAAGCTGACATAGAAGGAAGGCCAACGGCAGCGGAAAGACCAGAACCAACTATGGTGACCATTCGCTCAGCAAAGTGGTTCTGTAACACCTGCTTGACCTCATCGAGGGTCATAGGACGTTCTCACTTCTACTCTGGCGAGCAATCTATTTACGCGCTCCTATAGTAGCGGAAAGGTGATCCTTTCTCACTACATCCCTATGCCGAATCCGTACCCCTTATTAATGCTGATTTCTCGCTGAACATCACGTGACTGGGAGTGCTGCTGGCCTTCGGGCATGGCAAAGTCGAGTGCCTGCTTGGCAGTGATCGTCTCGCGTTGCTGGTTATGAAACGTCCCATCCTGTCCGTCGATATGGATGTACCGGCCTGTCTGCATGTGCTTATAGCTCTGCATGGTGCCACTCTCCTGCTGCCAGGCAAACTGCTTGGCTTCATGCTCGGGCAAGGCCTCATTCAGCGGCGTCCAGCGCCGCCAGTGCTGGTCCATGAGCTCGCGGCCAGTCAGCCGTACCTGCGGCCGCTCCGGTTCCTGCTGAACTTCCGGCACATGCGCGCTCTGGTGCGAGACTTCGCGGCTCAACACCTGCGGCAGCTGCTGGCGGTCGCTGGTGTAGATCTGGGCATCTTGCGCGCCGCGTGAGACCGCGACGTAGGCCATACGATTGTTGAGCAGGTCCTTGGCTCCCAGCTCGGTATCGATGTGGATGAGGACGCGGTCGGCGGTCTGGCCCTGGCTGGAGTGACTGGTGACGGCATAGCCGTGGTCGAGATGCGGATGTTCGCCCGGATCGAGCGAGAGACTCCGGCCGCTGTCCATCTTCAAAGTTATATGCCCATCGTCTGTGAATCCCTGGATGCTGCCCAGCTCACGGTTGGCTACCTTTAGGTCATTCGCTGGCGCAGTGAACTGGATGCGGTCGCCCACGGAGAACGCCTTTTCCTGGTCACGGTAGAGCGAGACGCCCTGCTGCCGGCGTGGGTCATAGGTCACCTCGGAGCCATCTGCCCGCACGACGGTGATCTGATTGGCCGCGGCATCGACGCTCTTCACACGGGCATACTCGCCCTTCTGCAAACCGGTCTCCTTAGAGTTCCGGGAGTAAAGCAGCACATCGTCAAAGTGGTACCGTTCGGCCCACGTCCGGTCGGCTCCGGTTAGGTCCTGCCGAGGCACCAGGATGTCGGTGCGATGCTCTTCCCTGCCGACGACGCCCGTGTCCTGCAGCCCGGTTCGGATCGCCTGATTGATCTCCGCGCGGGAACGGTTGTCCGGTGAAACGACCAGCGTGCTTTCGGGCTGCCGGGCATACTCCTTGGCGATAGCCGCGATGCGGTCGGCCTGGTTCGCCACCTCATGTACCCGGCCCTGCCGCTCCAACCCCTGCACGGCCTCGCCTACCTTCCCCTCGGCAAGCTGCTCGACCACCTGCCTCAGCGCGGCGTCCCGTTGTCGCACGATCTCGTCGAGCTTGGCCGTGCGCATGCCGGCATCCTGCAACTGCGCGAACGGCCTGCCTGCTTCGACAGCCTCATGCTGCCGGGTGTCACCCACCAGCAGCACGCGGTCGTTCGGATGCAGACGGGTCACGAGATCGTGCATCTGCTTCGTGGAAGCGAGCGAACTCTCGTCCAGGATGTAGAGCCGCTTCTCGCCGGTGTCTGGCTTCTGCCCCTTGGTGAGGTGAAGCTGCAGGGTGGAAGTCTTAATCCCGGCCTCGCCCAGCTTCTGGGCCGCCCGGCTGGTCGGCGCAAAGCCTTCCACCTGGTAGCCGTTCGCCTCGGCTCCCTCGCGGATCACGGCAAGCGTGGTGGTCTTCCCGGCTCCAGCCACACCGTCCAGCCCCACGATCTTTTCTCGGCTGGCGAGGATTTGGTTGGCTGCTTTGTGCTGGGCGTCATTCAATTGCGGATGACGACTGAGAACCTCGGCTCGGGCCTTTGCTTCGTTTATTGCTGGCCTGTTCTCCAGGGCGAAGTTTCCGTCCTGCATACGGCTGACGATCTCGCGCTCCATCCGAACCATGGCAGCGGTGGTGTACTGCCGGCCGACCGACTTGGGGGCGTGCTCGACGATTTGGAACTCGCTCCGGTCCTGCGCCCGCCGCTCAAACTCTTCCCGCACCCGGCTGGCACTCGCCTGGCCCATGCTCCGCTCCAAAGCCGCCTGGAGAATTGCCCGCTCATTCTGGACCGCTGCCCGCTCGAAGACGTGATCGCGGGCATAGGTCACGGCCTGCTGCGCGACTTTGGGTGAGTCCACCTCCCGAGCGCGCTGGTTGCCGAAAGAATGGGACACCACCCAATCGGCCTGGTGCCCGTATTCGGCGGCCAGCTCACGATGCCGGTGCAGCACCTCGTCTGGAGACTGGATCTCTTTGGAGTCGCGGGTCCTGTGCGCTGCCACTTGGGCGGCTCCGGCTCCCTCGCGGCCGATCTCTTTGAGTTCCGTCGTGATCTGGGCACGGCGCGGGCTCGACGCCTCCAGGTACTCCCGGCTGTAGCCCTTGATCTCCGGTTGCCCGTGCTCGCCGCGTTCGATCTCGTAACCCAGCTCCTGCAGCCGGGCCGCAAGCTCCGTCCGGTAGACCGCCGTCGCGAACGCCTGCGACTGGAACAAGCCACGCTCCTGGAGCGCGTGGGTGTCGCCGTCCTTGCTCTCGGCCACATTGAAGACGACAACATGGGTGTGGAGCTGCGGCGCCGCATAGCCATCGACCGGCCGGGCGGTGTCATGCTCGAATGTTGCCGCCACAAACTTCCCCGTCCGCTCCGGCTCGCGCACGTTGCCCATGCGCGCCTGGGTGTAGCGCTCGAACTCGGCCAAGGCAACTCGCACACTCTCCCGGTGCGCCTCCCGGACCCGCTCGTCGCCTCCTACCAGAGCCGTGAGCGAGACCGACTTCGGGGCGGAGATCGTGGCGTCCCAGCCGGCCCGGTGGCCAACAGAGGTGACCTCCTTGCCGTACCGGTTTTCATAGGTCCGTGACGGCTGGTGCCAGACCAACTGCTCCTGGGTGAGCGGGTGCTCGCCTTCGGTCAGCCGGGCGAAATGCTCCGCACCAACCTCACCCTTGAGGCCCCACTCCGCAGCAAGTTTGCCCTGCCACTCGCTGCGGCCTTGCTGTCCTTGGCTCCAGTAGTTCGCCTGCTCGGACGCAAATTCACGCGCATGGTACGTCCTCGCCTGGCCGGCAGAAAGCGCCTTGGACATCGTCATCATCGGGCAGTTCCTCGGGTCAATCGATCCATTGCGACACATCCCATTTGCGTTCCGGTTCGCCGTCAGCAAGG
>CAXTRT010000050.1:0-25936 GCA_964246835.1 uncultured Acidobacteriaceae bacterium
GCCTCCCAGTCCCCCTTCTCCGTCACCGTCGGCCTCGTCTACGACGGCCCGCTCGATCTCCTGCTCGACCTTATCCGCAAGCAAAATATAGACATCTACGACATCCCCATCGCTCGCATCACCGCCCAGTTCCTCGCCTACACCCACCGGCTCAAGCAGCAGGATGTCGACGCCGCCGGCGACTTCATCTACATGGCCTCGCTCCTTATCCATATCAAATCAAAGACCTTACTCCCCCGCGACACCTCCGATCTGCTCGGTGCCGACAGCGAGGACCCCCGCCGCGAGCTCGTCGAGCGCCTGCTCGAGCACGAGCGCTTCAAGTCCGCCGCCCAGATGTTGTTGCAAAAGCAGCAGATAGAAGAAGCCACCTGGTCCCACCCCGGCATGCCCGCCTTTCTTAAAGACCTTCAGGCCGCCACCTCCAACTCCACTGCCATCAGTGACTTAGACCAGGAGATCGCCGCCGACACCGTCGACCTCGTCCGCGTCTTTCAGGACATTCTCGCCCGCCTCCGCGACCGCCCCGTCCTCGACGTCGACGAAGAGTCCGTCACCGTCGCGCAAATGATTGATTTCGTGAAGCGCAGGCTGCTCCTTGAGGACAAACCCGTCAGCCTCCGCCGTCTCCTCCACACCTCTCACACCGAGCGCGCCGTCATCTGTATGTTCCTCGCAATGCTGGAGTTAGTGCGCCTCCAGGCGGTCCTGCTCCACCAGCCCGTCGTCTCCGGCGACATCCTCATCAAAAAAACCGCCAACTTCGACCAGATCTTCGAAGACCAGGCCTCAGCGCGCGACGACTGGCGTTGATCTTCAACAAAGGAAAGCTCTTACGCATGCCCCAGACCCTGCTCTCCCCGCTCGCCGCCCTTTGCCTCCTTCTCCCCGCCAGCCTTCCAGCTCAGGACTCGACTAAAGCCGACCTCTCCCGCATGGCCGGCTGCACGCTCCAGGGACATACCTACACCTGCTCGAAGGCCGATCTCAAACGCGCGCTATCCCTTGCTGCCACAATCACATCCGTCTCGCAGCCGGCCAATCACGCGAGCGACGCCGCGCTCGCCGAGCTCGTGAAAAAGCTCGGCAAGTCACCCGCCACCGCCGACACCACCGCCGACCTCACCTTCGTCCTCGAGCCGCTGCAGGAGGCCGGCGTACAAGCGGGCCCAAGCACCGTCGACCTCGCCCGGCTTCGCGTCTTCCTCACAGCCCCGAGCGGTCAGACAGCACCAGACGGCACACCCGGCAAACTACTCTGGATACAGACGTATAACGGCGACCCCAGCATGGGCTGGCCGGCTATCGCCCGCGCCGCCACGCTTGCGCTGCGCGATCAAATTCGCTCCAGATAGGCCGACATCGGTCCGTCAAGACCTCGCCCAAACCCCGGAGATTCATCGGGCATTCACACCTGTGTCGCAATCGCCCGGTAGCGTTCTTTTAACTCCCTGAGAAGACAGATCAGCGACAAGGCGGCCTCCGATGGCAACGACAGCTCCCGTTTCTCCTTCCATCCTCGACCAGAAGCTCAAGAACTCGAGCCCCGGCAAGATCGGCATGGCAGCCTTCGGCGTCATGCTCGTCGGCGGCCTGATCTACATCACGACTAAGCTCTCGCACGATCTCTCCGCCGTGCACCAGGCGTCGATCTTTCCCTATGTTTTGCTGGGCCTAGCCCTGATGATCGCCCTCGGCTTCGAGTTCGTAAACGGCTTCCACGACACGGCGAACGCGGTCGCCACCCTGATCTACACGCACTCGCTCGAGCCGCACATCGCCGTGGTCTGGTCCGGCCTGTGGAACTTCATCGGCGTCCTTACCAGCTCGGGCGCCGTCGCGTATGCCATCGTGTCGCTGCTGCCGGTGGAGTTGATCCTGAAGGTCTCGCAGGGCTCCGGCTTCTCCATGGTCTTTGCGCTGCTCGTCGCGGCCATCCTGTGGAATCTGGCGACCTGGTACAAAGGGCTGCCGGCCTCGAGCTCCCACACCATGATCGGCTCCATTCTCGGCGTGGGGATCGCCAACCAGTTGATGCAGGGCCGCTCCGGCCTCTCCGGCGTCGACTGGGAGCAGGTGGTCAAGGTCTTCAAGGCGCTGCTGATCTCGCCGGTCGTCGGCTTTGTGTGCGCCGCGTTGGTCTTCCTGCTGTTCAAGGCCGTCGCCAAGGATCCCCGCCTCTACAAAGCCCCCGAGGGTACAGCGCCGCCGCCCTTCTACATCCGCGCGCTGCTCGTGCTTACCTGCACCGGCGTCAGCTTCGCGCATGGCTCGAACGACGGCCAGAAGGGCATGGGCCTCATCATGCTCATCCTGGTCGGCACCGTTCCCACAGCCTACGCGCTCAACCACACCGTCGATCGCGGATCCGTCACCACCTTTGCCGCGGTGTCGAGCCAGGTGGCCGGCGCGATCGGCAACTATGTGGAGCCGGGCGTCACCGTGCAGGACGCCGGCCCGGAGCTCGAAAAATTCGTCGCCGATAAGAAGTTTGAGCCCGGCGTCATGCTCGCACTCCAGCAGATGGTCAACGACATCCGCAACGAGGCCGTCAGCTACGGCTCGCTCGGCAACGTCCCGCAGAACATGCAGGCCAACGTTCGCAACCAGATGTATCTCACCAGCGAGACGCTGCGCCTGCTGCCAAAGCAGGGCCCGAAGATGAGCGCCGCCGACATCAAGGTCATCACGAACTACAAGGGCTTCCTCGATAAATCCACCAAGTTCATCCCGTCCTGGGTCAAGGTCGCGGTCGCGCTGGCGCTCGGCTTGGGCACAATGGTCGGTTGGAAGCGCATCGTCGTCACGGTCGGCGAAAAGATCGGCAAAACCCACCTCACCTACGCCCAGGGCGCCTCCGCCGAACTCACCGCCATGTGCACCATCCTCGCCGCTGACGGCTACGGCCTACCCGTCTCCACCACTCACGTCCTCAGCTCCGGCGTGGCCGGAACCATGGCTGCCAACCATAGCGGCCTGCAGTTGGAGACGATCCGCAACATCGCCGCGGCCTGGGTCTTCACGCTGCCCGCGGCTGCCCTGCTCTCAGGCTGTCTGTTCTGGGTCTTCAATCTCATCAGCAAATAGAAGAGCTTTCATGCGTGAGTTGCAAACAGATCCCTGCAGCGCGACAGCACTCTGAGCCTGACCTGCGGCTATAGCATTTCTCCTGAAGGTGTAAAGCAGGCCGCTCCCGTCCATGCCATTTTCTCCCAAGGAAAATGGCATCCCTTGCACTTGAACAACGCCATAGCATCAGGAGAAATGCTCTAGCGGCGCTTTGCGCCATCGATAGCCGAGCGCATGGCATAGAAGGCCGGCTTCGGGCTGTAGACGCCATCGCTGACACTGAGCAGCAGCGGCCGCTGGGAGCGGTCCGGATGCTTCGTGCGGGACTTTTCCTCCTGCAGCCAGCTCTGCGGATCGGCCAGCCCCCACGCGAGCACGGCCTTCACGGACCTTTCCTTCAGCACCTCTTCGAGGTAGTGCTTGTACACCGTGGCGACATCGCGATCCTGCTGCGGCACGTCTTCCTCCGAGAGGCCGTCGTCGTTCACATCCAGCTCGGTGAGAAACGTGTCGAGCTTTCTCTTGCCAAGCTTCCTGATGCAGTCACGGATGCCATCGCCCAGGCTGCCGATCTCGGCGGTGCGGAGGTGCGACTGCACGCCGACCGCCTGAATGGGAGCGCCGGCGGCAAGCAGCCGGTCCACCAACGACAGTACGGCTGCGCGCTTGGCAAGCTCCTCCGGCGTGTCGTACTCGACGCCGTAGTCGTTATAGGTAAGGATGGCTGTAGGATCGGCCTCGCGTGCCGCGCGAAAGGCGATCTCGACATACTCAGGGCCGATGAGCTCGAACCAGGGCGAGACGCGCATCCCATCGGGTCGTCCATCCTTGATCCAGATCGCCTCGTTGACAACGTCCCAGCTATGGATGCGGCCCTTGTAGCGGCCCGCGACGGCGCGTATGTGGTCGGTAAGCAGCTGGCGCGCATTCTCCCTGGTCGCGGTTGCGGCGAACCACTCCGGCATGTGCTCGTGCCAGCAGAGCGTATGCCCGCGCACCTTCAGGCCGTGCTCTTCGGCAAAGGCGACGAGAGCGTCGGCCTGCTTGAAGTCGAAGGTGGTCGCGGTCGGCCGGAGCGCGGCCCACTTCATGCAGTTCTCGCCGACGACCAGGTTGAACTGCTCGGCGATCACGCGGCCGTAGCTCGGCTGCTGCTCAAGCAAAGAGGTATTCACGGCGCACCCCACCAGCAGGCCGCGAGCCTCCGCGTGGGCGCGCAGCGAGCTTCGTCCGCTAGTCTCGATCCCGGTATCGGCGTCGCGCAGCTTGCTGGGACGGGGCAGATCGAAGGCATGCGCGCGAACCTGCGGGGCCAGCAACAGTCCGGCGCCCGCAAAAAGGCCCTGCTTCACCATGCTGCGGCGGCTGCCGTCCGCTCCGCCCTGCTCCGTACGCTTCACCACGTCTCCCGGCCTCCCGGTTGCTATGCTTATCGGAACGCTCTCACAGGTTGGGCCGAGCGGAAATCCCCCGGTTGTGGCAGGAACATACCTCAACCTGAACAAGGACTGCTGAAAGCAATCCGAACGGATGGGGAAGGAGTCTGAGGCAAACCGGTCCGCGGGTATCCGAAAGCCCGGGGGACGGCTGTAGCCACCGAACGCGATGAGTCTGAAAGCCAAGATTGAAGCCGTTATCTACGCCGCCGAAGAGCCGGTCACGCTGCCGCAGCTGGTGAGCCTGTTGGGGCAGGAGGCGCAGGCAGAGCTGGACCACCTGGCCGCGGCGCAGCGATTGCTGCCGCTGCACGGTCAGGCCGGCGGCGCAGCCGGCGCGGAGAGCATCCCGCTGCCCAGCGAGCCGGAGCTGCTGAACGACGAAGTTCTCGATATCGAGGAGCTGCTCGAGGCCCAGGAACTCGAGGTCCAGGAACGCGCGGACCAGGCCGCCGCGAACGAGGAAGCCGACGAGGCCGAGACAACTCTCCCGGCTGAGCAGCCCGCCGCGGAGTCGTCGGTCCAAGCGCCCCTGACCTCCGGTCTTGAGCCGATCTCGGCGGAGCCGCAAAATCAGCCGTCGCAAGACCAGCCAGCCGCCCCCGAGTCCAGGGATGAAAAGCATCTGGCCCGTGAGGCAAAAGAGCGCGAGCGCACCGTGCGGGAGTACTTCCGGCGGCTGCTCGACGATCTCATCCGCGACTACGCCACCGGCGATCGCGGACTCGAGATCCGCGAGGTGGCGAACGGATTTCGCCTCGCAACCAAGCCCGAGTACCACGATGCCGTGCGCGGCTTCGCCAAAAGCCTCAAACCGCCCCTCAAGCTCACCTTACAGGCGCTCGAGACCCTCGCTGTCGTCGCCTACAAGCAGCCCATCACCGCGCCCGAGGTCTCGGAGATCCGTGGCGTGGACTCGGGCGGCGTCCTCGGGAGCCTCATGGCGCGCAAGCTGGTCATCCCCGCCGGCCGCAAACAGGTAATCGGACG
The DNA here is from genome assembly GCA_964246835.1 of uncultured Acidobacteriaceae bacterium. GTDB lineage: Bacteria > Acidobacteriota > Terriglobia > Terriglobales > Acidobacteriaceae > Edaphobacter. The sequence continues at coordinate 5,496 of CAXTRT010000050.1, forward strand.
GCCAATTCTTTATAAGACAACAAAGGACTTCCTGCTGCGCTTCGGCCTGAAGGATGTCGGCGAGCTGCCCAGCATCGAAGAGTTTGAGAAGATGGCCGGCGAGCTTGCAGAGAGTGATGCCGTGCAGGAGGAGATCCCGATGGCGGACGCGAACCAGCGATCGCAGGAGACGGCAGTCCACGACGCCGATCTGCGCGAAGAGGAAGAGGCAATCGAGCCGCAGGCCGACGGCGACGAGACGCCGGTCGATGCGCTGCCGGTCGATGGCAGGCTGTCTGGCATTGACCCCGCCTCCCGCGAAACAGATTCAGTCGACACCTCCGCGGAAGAGGCGGCGATCCAGAACGAGGAAGCGGCCTCGCGCCGGGAAGGAGCCGAATAGCTGTGGCAGAGAACAACTTGATTCCAAACGCCGACGATCCCCGAGATAGCCCAATCTCCTCGCAGGTCGAGGAACCGGATACCGTCGCAACTCCTGAAGGAGACAACGAATACGCTCCCGACCAGCCGCTAAAGCCCGCGCCGGAAGGCCTGCAGCGTACGCCGGCCATCGATACCAACAAGGTGTAGCCTGACGAATAAGGCGCAGCCGGCTGCGGACGTATCTCGCCCGCTTCGCCGCTCGCGAGAGAATCAAAGCCCTCGCCGGGACGTCTAAATCTTAGCGGTTACAGAAGCAAGGCACACGCGGTGTGTGCCAGTCTGAGCCGCGGAAACGCAGGAACCATGAACACTCCCACAATCCTCAATGCCCGCGGACAGGTCGTGCCGCAGGCCGTCCCCGCCCTCCTCAGTCGTGTGCTCGGCATCGCTTCGCTCGGATTTCTGGTAACAGCGGTCGGCGTTCTCCTGGCTCCGCCGTTCTTCAGCGGACCCATGTTCTGGGTGTGCGTCATCGCCAGCTTCGCCCTCATCTTCGGCGTCCGCGCCACACGGGCCAACGCTCTCCTGTCGCTGAGCCTCTTTCTCGCGCTGACCTTCGTGCTCGGCTTTGAGATCAGCCCATGGATGCGGATGCTGATCGGCTCCGGCCACTCATCCGTAATCTTCAACGCGGCGATGACGACCGGCGTCGGCATGGGTATGCTGGGTATCGGCGCGCAGTTCGCCACCTTCAACTACCGGCGCGTGGGCGGCATCGCCTCGGCGGCGCTGCTCGGCTTGGTCGCCGTCGGCATTCTGTCGATGTTCTTTCACTTTATTCAGCCGGGCGTCTACTCCGTGCTGACGCTTATCATCTTCAGCGTGCTGGTCGTCGTGGATTTCATGCGCATCCGCGCGGGCGGCGACGGGCAGACCGCGGTAGAGCTCGCCCTCAGCATCTATCTCGATGGCTTAAATATCTTCCTCGCGCTGACCAGGATCTTTCGTGGCGGTCGCGACTAGTTTTCGCTTGACTAAGCTCCCAAGTCCCAGGAAACTAGAGAAGTTCCGGGATGGTGGCGCCACCCCGGGGTTGTTGAAGCGTTAGAACACTTTACTAAGGACTACGGCAAGGGCTATAAGTCCCCATACAAATCTTTATTCGATTTGTATGGGGACTTGTAGCCCGGTCCTTTTAAGGTTCATCCTGCTATCTCCTTTGTTCAAATCAGCGCGTCCCCTTGGGTCCGAGCTGTCTCCGCTTTCGGCGGAAACTTCGCTTGTTGGCCTCTACTTCGACCGCCGTCAGCGAGCCTGCAAAGGTGGTGTCTTTACTTCAACACCCTCCGGCCGCCGGCGCTCTCCCGCAAAAGCGTCATAATCAATACATGCCGTCCTCGCAAAACTCCGCTCCGCCGGAGCCTCCCCAACAGCCCGGCGAACGCCTGCAAAAGATCCTCGCGCAGGCCGGGATCGCCTCACGCCGCAAAGCCGAGACGATCATCCTGGAAGGCCGTGTCCAGGTCAACGGGCAGACCATCACAGAGCTCGGCACCAGGGCCGACCCGGGCAAGGATCACATCCGCGTTGACGGCAAGCTGCTGCAGGGGCCGGAGCTGACCCGCTGGTTCATGGTGAACAAACCGCGCGGCTACGTGACCACGCTCTCCGACCCGCAGAAGCGCCCAACCGTCGTACAACTGCTCGCGCAGCCGAAGGGCGCGAAGCTGAAGCTGCCGCGGCTCTACCCCGTCGGCCGGCTGGACTACCTCTCCGAAGGCCTGCTGCTGATGACCAACGATGGAGAGCTGGCAAACTCGCTCTCAAAAGCAGCCGCCGGCGTACAGAAGACCTATCTGGTCAAGGTCTCGGGCTCTCCCACGGGCGAGTCGATCGACCAGTTGCGGCGGGGTGTCATGATCGACCGCGGCCGTCTGGACGAGGTGCGGCGCGGCCGGCGCGATCGTGTCGTCACGGCGCCGGCAGAGATCGAGCAGGTGCGCGGCGGCGACAATCCCTGGTTTCAAGTGACGCTGATCGAAGGCCGCAATCGCCAGCTGCGCAAGATGTTTGAGGAGATCGGCCACCATGTCGAGAAGATTCGCCGCATCGCCTACGGAGCCCTGCAGCTTGATGTACCGGCGGGTGAGTTTCGCGAGCTGACAGAAGGCGAGGTGACGGCGCTGGGCCGGGCCGCGCGCGGTAAAAAAGTAGAGCGAAAACGCAGCCTGCCGGAGGCCGCCCAGTTGAAGAAGCCGGTGCCGCCGAAGTCCGCGCGCCGAAGCCAGGTACGACGCACCCCCTAATCCTCTTCGAGACTCCGGCAACGCGGATCACCTTGTCATCCCTGCCCCAGCTTTGTTTGACGGAAGCGAAGTGCATGCGCCAGAATACTCCCGCGTTTAACACAGCGGCTCCGACAAAGTGCTCGCTCAAGCATCCAATCGGAAGCGCAGCACGCAGGACGCAACAAAGGAGCACCGGCAACGTGGCAACAGAAAAGGCAGTCTTTGGAGCAGGATGTTTTTGGGGCGTGGAAGCACGTTTCGCGGAGATGAGCGGTGTACTCGATACGGCCGTGGGGTATGAAGGCGGATCGCTCGATCATCCAACCTACAAGGAGGTCTGTACCGACCGGACCGGCCATGCCGAGGTGGTGCAGGTAACCTTCGATCCCAGCCGTCTCGCCTATGAGACGCTGCTCGATGCCTTCTTCGCGCTGCATGATCCGACGCAGGTCAACCGGCAGGGTCCGGACTGGGGCACGCAGTACCGCAGCGTCGTCTTCGCGGAGACCGTCGAGCAGGCCGAACAGGCGCGGCGCAAGATCGCGGAGCTGAACGCCAGCGGAACCTTTCGCAAGCCGATCGCAACCCTCGTCGAAGAGGGAAAGACCTTCTGGCGAGCGGAGGAGTATCACCAGCGCTACCTCGAAAAGCGTGGCATGACCTCCTGTCATATCTAACGCCCAGGGACGGGAGCAAAACCTCGCCTGCTACCATGTCTCAGACCTCGCGGCCTGCCATCGCCCGAAAGGCGATCTCCGCCAGTTCCTGACCTGAAATGCCGATGCCTCGTCCCGCCGATGATCATGAGCTGCTCCAGAATGCAGCCGCCATGCCGGGCCCCGACATCGCTGGCATGCCGGGTTCAGACATTGTTCGACCGCCGGTGATCTTTTCCACGGACCCCGTAAAACGGGGTCTCGCCAGCCGTCTCTCCCATCTGCTCGGCCTGGACGCAGCGATCGTCTTCACCGTTCTGGCTCGGGGCTGGTCGTCGCTTGCCGGCCTGGTCACGCTCGCCCTGATCGCGCACTTCCTCTCTCCCGCCGAGCAGGGTTACTACTACACCTTCTATCCGCTCGTAAACCTGCAGATCATCTTTGAACTTGGCTTCTCTGTCGTCATTCTGCAGACCGCCAGTCACGAGGCCGCGCACCTCACATTCGGGCGAGACGGAACCATCGCGGGGCCGCGCGCCTCTGCGGCACGGCTTGCCTCCACGCTGGCCAAGGCTGTGCGCTGGTACTCCGTCGCGGCGTTGGTGCTGCTGGCTGTGTTGCTGCCCGCGGGAGGCGCCTTCTTCTCTCGCCATGCCGTTCCCGGGCAGGCCGTGCCCTGGCTCGGACCGTGGATCGCAGCTGCCCTGGCGACCACCTTCACCTTTCAGATCGATCCCGTCTTTTCCTTCCTGGAGGGCTGCGGCTACGTCCCGCAGGTGGCGCGCGCGCGTCTCGCCCAGGCCATCACCGGATCGCTGCTGGGATGGCTCGCTCTGCGCCTGCACCACGGGCTCTTTGCGCCGGGCTGCATGATCGGCGGCCAGGCGCTTGCCGGGGTGTGCTTCCTGTTTACCAGGCGCCGGCTTCTGCGCGCTTTGCTGCGCATGAAGGTCGAGCCCGAAGAACGCGTCAGCTGGCGCACGGACATCTGGCCGTTCCAATGGCGCATGGCCGTCTCCTGGGTCTGCGGCTACTTCACCTTTCAGCTCTTCACTCCTGTGCTCTTCGCGCACGCGGGCGCTATAGAGGCCGGCCGCATGGGCATGAGCCTGAACATCGCCGGCGCGCTCTCCACCATCGCCATCGCCTGGATGAACACTAAGGCCGCTCCTTTTGGGCAGATGATCGCCCGCCGTCAGTTCTCCGCGCTCGATCGCAGCTTTCGCCGGGCACTCGCGCAATCCACAGCCATTAACCTTCTCGGCGCAGCCTTCGTATTTGTAACCGCTCTGGTTCTCATCGCGCATCGTGTTCCGCTCGCCGCTCGTCTGCTGGCTCCGCTTCCATTTGCCATGCTGCTGGCCGGCTCCATCGGCAACAACATCGTCTCCGCCGAGGCCATGTACCTGCGCGCGCACAAGCAGGAAAAGTTCATGATCAACTCCATCGTGGGCGCGCTCTACACTGTCCCTATGGTGTGGCTGCTGGGCGCAAACTTCGGCTCGCTTGGCATCGCCGGCGGCTACCTCGCCGGCACGCTGGTCATCGGCCTCGGCTTTGGCACCTACACCTTCCTCAAGTACCGGCGGCAGTGGCATGCCTGACGCGCGGCCTCTGCTCTCGATCTGCATCCCAACCTTCAATCGTGGCCGCTTTCTCGCGGAGCTGCTGGAGTGCCTGCTGCCGCAGCTCGCACCGCCGCCTGCTCACACCGCGTCTGTCGAACTGCTCGTCTCTGACAATCACTCAACCGACGACACACCCTCTCTCGTCGAACACTTTCAGCGCAGCGGTCTTCCCGTGCGGTACGTCCGCAACCAGGCCAATCTCGGCGCCGATGCCAACTTCCTGCGCTGCCTCTCGCTCGCCCAGGGCGTCTACGTCTGGGTGCTCGGCGACGACGATCTCGTCATGCCCGGAGCCATCGCCGCCCTGCTGTCGCTGCTCGCGCAGGGCGAGGCCGGCGGCGGCTTTGACCTGGCCTACCTCTCCTCCTTCGGCTTCACCGGAACGCTGTCGCAGCCACCCTCCCCAGCGGTGCTCAAAGACCGCTTCGGCCGCTTCGCCGAGATCGTCACCGACGGCGCGTATCTGCTCGAAAAGGTCAACGCGCTCATCGGCCTGATCAGCGTCGTCGTCATCAATCGCGACCGGCTCATGACCGAGCCGCACCCACCCTTCACAAACCTGAACGGCACCAACCTGATGCAGACCGGGTGGATCTTTCCCCTGCTGCACCGCCGCTGCCGCGTGCTCTTCATCTGGCAGCGTCTGCTTGGCTACCGCCACTTCAACTCCGGCGGCTGGGGCATCTGCGAGGTCTTCGGCGTGCGCCTCGATCGCATCGCCCGGCAGTACTTCGCCGCGGAGCCGGAGCTCGCCCGCGCGCTGATGAACGGCGTGCTCCGCTACTGGCTGCCGGACAGCATCATGCTCGCGCGCACCGGCAAAGAGAGCGCCATGCATGTCGAAGACATCGCCGGCCTGCTGCGTCCGCGCTTCCGCCGCAACTGGCGCTTCCGGCTCTTCGTCTCTCCCCTTGCCGCGCTGCCGCTGCCTCTCGCGCGTGCGGTTCATGCCGCGCTGCGCGTGCTCAATCGCGTCACACGCATCGCGCAGGCTGCCTGGAGATATCTCTTCCTCCGCGGCACGTTGCTGCGCCCTATCGCGGCAGTCTCCGGCTCCGAGTCTCACCGGCCCAGCGTCATCGCCAGCAGCGCCACCACAACACCATAAAGACTGCACTCGATCCGTACCGACGCCAGCTCGCGATCCGCATAGAGCGGCAGATGCAGCACCGTCGCCGCCCCGCCCGCAACCGGTCCTCCCTTGCCCTCAAAGCTCGCATGGTCGAGCAGCCGCGTTCTGCCGGTGCGCAGATCGACCCGCGGCGGCAGCGGCCGTGAGGCCTCCATGCGGAACAGAAGGTCGTTCGTCCTGTAATCCTGCTCGACCGGCCACCATGTCTCCGGCGTCCTGAGAGAGAGCCGCGACAGAGTTCCATCGGCGTATGTAACCGTCACGGCGCCATGCTCCATCCGCGTCGCCTGCGGGATCGTCGTTCCCGTCATCAGCAGGTAGAGCGTATGCGCCTTGCCCGTAAGTGAGCTCGTCACAACCTGCTGGTCCTGCTCCCAGAATGAGAGAAAGCGGCAGTTCGCCGCAGCGCGATCCGCCGGAGTTACAAATAGAATGTCGAAGGCTGTCTTCAGAGTTCCGCCCGCGCCACGCAGACCCGCATCGTCGATCTCAAATCGCATCTCCCCATCCGCCCACCCGCCCAGCATATGCTCCGGCAGCGCAAGCGAGCAGAACGCAGACCGTGGTGCCGCGTAAGAGCGCCGCAGCAGCTCCGTGACCTTGCCGTCGAGCAGCTTCGATAGCTCAACCGGCTCGTAGCGCTCCGCCGGCTGCACTCCCGCATCGGCAACTGGAGCGGCGACGGCAGGAACGATCTCAAGCGGAATCGGAAGCCAGTAACCGCACTTCTCTTCGACCACGCGCGCGAAGACGGCATGTCGCCCCACCCGGTTTGCCACGCCGCCAGTGCTCAGGCAGCCCTGCGGATCATCAAGCATCCCGATCGTCAGCGGCATCGGCAACACAATCCGCTCGCCCACCCTGTAAGTCGCCCGCGCAGGCACGGCAATCGGCGGCCGCCCGTGCCAGCGAACGTCGATTTGCCACGCCGTCGCCGGAGGAAAGTTCGTCAGCACCAGCCGCGGCGTGCCGGTCGCATCGGCATCGAAGGCGAAAGGATACGCGTGTCCGTTTGAGAGCACCACGGGATCGGACGTCGTGCGCGCCGGCAGCACCAGCGTGAGCGCAACCGGCTGCGGCAGACGGCTCGTGATCGCGAGCGTCTCATGCAGTCCGTCTCTGCGCCACTCAATCTCGATCTCCGGATGCACCAGCCGCGCCTCGTTCCACTCCGAAGGAAAGCCGAGCCGCACCGTCAACGTGCCGCGCAGCATATCGGGCAGCACGCCGAACAGGCCCTCCACCACGGCCCGCGCGGTAATGCCGAGCGGATCGCCGGCGTCGCATTGCGTCTCTCCACGATGCGGATCGAGCGCTGAGGTTACATGAAGATTGCCCGGGCAGAGCCCCAGATACATCGAGTCGAGCAGGTTGCCGCGCAGCAGTGCAAACGCCTCATCCGCCATGCCCGCCTGCCACAGCGCCAGTGCGAAATGCACGCCCTCGGCCATCGAGAGCCGGTTCAACGAAGGCTCGGCAAGCGTCCAGTCCGAAGAAGTCAGCAGAAATCCTCCGGACGGAACATCCTTGCCCGCAACCGGTATGGGGCGCATCGCCGCGAGCCGCTCCGCACACATCTGCCATGCCTCCCGCGGCGTCGGCAGCTCGGCATCGAGCAGCCGCGAGACCGTCCACAGCGCCGGATTGCTGAAGACCGTCTGCGGATACGCGCTGTCCTTCGCCTCGGCAAACGCACCCTGCGCCGGCATCCACAGCAGGCGCCGCGTCGCCTCCTGGATCAAAGCCGCCTCCTCGTCGAACGGCACAGGATCCTCGTTCAGCAGCCGCGCGATGGAGGCCGTCGCCCGATTCAGAAAATAGTTATAGGCCGTCGCATGCGCCACACCGCCGCCGTTGTACTGCAGGTTCTCACTCGCGGGAACGCACGCATAGCTCTCATAGAGCGGTAGGCTCCCAAGCTCACGCGGCGCATCGTGGTCGGGGTTGGGAAATACGCGGCGAAACAGCCGGTACTCCCAGTCCATATGCCGCAGTAGCGCCGGCCATATCTCCCGCGCAAACGCCGCATCACCGGTCCATCGCAGGTGCCGCACCAGCGCGTCAAAGAAGGCCAGGTTCTTGTCCTGTCGGCTCGCGGAAAGATCGCCGTTCGTGTGCAGCAGACTCTCCTTCCGCATCAGCGAGCTGCCCGCATCCGCTGGCGCGCGCATCTCCTCATCGCCGTTCAGCCCCGGCGGCAGAGCGTCCTGGTTCTGCCGCCGCAGCCAGGAGCGCAGATGCAGCTGCATGCACTCATGCTGCCCCAGCGCATCGAGCGCACAAGGGCCGCGCCATCCCGGGCTCGCAATGCGCTCGGCCACGCCGCCCGCCACCATCTCCTCGAGCGCGGAGCTCCACAGCGCCTCCGTCGCCGCCAGCATCGCGTTCAGCGCCGGAGCAAGGTATAAATCGGGCGTTTGCACGCGCACGCGATTCGAAATCGACGCAAGCTCAAGCCGCCGCGCGGCAAAGGCCTTCGTAGTCGTGGGTGTCGCGGCATCCTCGTTCGTCTGCCCCATTACATCGACAGCGAGATACACCTCGCGTTCAGCCGTCAGCGCAACCGAGCCCACCAGCACCGGATGCGCCTCGCCCGTCGCCGCGGCCTCTGTCAGCGCGGACCAGCCCTTCTCCCATAGCGCGGCAGACCCAAGCCGCACCTCCGCTCCCTCCGGAGCTCGCAGGCGCAGCCGCCCGGCCCGGCTTTCAAGCGTCGCGCAAGCCCCGCTCAGTTTGTAACGTTGATCGTTACATTCCGCTACATCAAACTGAAAGAACGTCCGCACGGGCACGTCTTCACAGCCCAGATCACCGTTGCACCGCCCGCGCTTCCCGCTCGCGCCGCCAAAGGCCCACACCAGCGCGACCTCCTTCGGCAGATCCTGCCCGCGCACCATCGCCTGCAGCCCGGACACACCTGTCTGCACCTCCAGCAGCAGAGCTCCGCGGTCAAGCAGCACCGCATCGCGCATCGCGTACTCCATCCGGCCGGCCCGGTAGCGCGCCCGCACCTCTGCCAGCTCGAAGCACCACTTCGCCGTCTCTCCCCGCCGAACCCCTATCCTGAGATTCCCGCCATGTCCGGGCAGGAAGAGCGAGAACTCCGGCAGATCGCCGGCATCGACGCGGAAACCATCCACCGCGGCGCCGCCAGCGCCGTACAGCGGCCGATTGAAGAACTCACTGCCATTGCGGATCACGAAGCCGTCGCTCTCGGGCGCATAGCGCACGCTGCGGGCGGCCTGGCCCGCAGTCAGCAGCCGTGCGCCGCGCTGGCCGATGCCGGGCTCGTCCTTCATCACCGCCTGCAGGCTCGGCCACCGAGCCGCCTGCCATGCCGCAAGTGCCGTGGCCTGTTGAAGAAAAATGCGGCGGCTGGTGTGTGAGAGATCGATCATCGTGCAGGCGGTTGGTCTTCTCTCCGAGGGCTTTGATAGCCAAATACGACTGAACCGCGGGAGCACACTCACCTCTTCAAGTGAAGCAGACGCCTCTCCTCCGCACAACCCTGCCGCGTAGGAAAGTTGCGCGCAACCACGTCGCAAGAGATGTGTTTGCTCAGATGTAGGTAGGAGGTTCGTCATGAAGCTCTCACGCAAGGCAATCTTGGTTAGGTCTTTAGCGCTCAGCGCACTTGCCGGCACACTGCTGTTCGCGGCTCCCGTCAAGGCGAATGCACAGCAGTTTGGTGTCGCTGTTCAGTTCGGAAACGCCTTCGGACCGCGCTACGATGGCGATCGCTTTGAGGCTCATGAGCGCCGTGAGGAGTGGCGTCGGCACGAGGCATGGGAGCAGCAACAGGCATGGGAGCAGCAACAGGCATGGGAGCAGCAGCAGGCGTGGCTTCGACGCCAGGAGTGGCGGCAGCGGGAAGACTACGAGCGGGCACGCCGCTTCCATGACGACAGACCGGAGTACAACAGCGGATACGACCGCGACTTCGGCCGCTAAGGAAATCCTGTAAGCACTTTGTACGATCTCGCAGCGGGCTTGTATCGCTTGAACCGCCTCGGCTATCCCGCCGGGGCGGTTCTGCTTCCGCGGGCCCCCTCACGCCGATGCACTCCGCTTCCGCCACACCGGCCGGATCCGCGTTCGCCAGCGTTCGTCGAGCGCTACAAGCCTCCAGCGCACACGCGCATCCAGGTGGCGAAGCACGGTCTCCGTCGCCGGATGAATGTGCAGCGCCGGCGCTACCAAATACAGCACCGGCGGCTCCGCCAGCAGGCGCGTCTCCGGAAAGTAGCCGTGCTGCTGCAGATCGCCGAGCCCGGTCGCCGGGTCCACATGCGCCAGATGATGCTCGCGGACGCGAATCCAGTAGTCCAGCCCCTGCATGGCAAAGTGCAGATCCTCGTCGGCCTTAACCTCGATCACTGCCAGGCGATGCTCCGTCGTCGCCGCCAGCAGATCGAGCATGCCGCGATCGGTCGCGCCCGCAATCGCCGGCACCTGCACGTAAACCGGCGCGGGCTCAAGCTGCGGATCGAGCGCCGTAATGTCGGCCCGCAGCAGGCTCTCCAGCCATCGCTCCGGCTGCATGCGAAAGAGCGGGTCACGCGTCTCCTGCAGCTCATGCGTCGTCGGGCCGCGAACCTCCACGGTTACAGATCGGCGTAGAAAGAGTTCGTGCACCATCGCCCGCATGGCCCCGGTGTTTTCCTGCGTGAGCACCGTCTCCTGCGGGCCTGAGCCGATCGTCACCTCCAGCGCCCGGTTGAAGCTCTGCCCCTGGTACCCCGTGCGGATGCGGGCGAACTCCAGACCGTGCCGCAGGAAGGCCAGCTCCGCGCTCGAGCGCAGCCGCATCTCGAATCCGTCGCCGGCCGCGGGCAGCAGACGCTCCTCTGTCCGTGCCGCGAAGGCCGTCTCCCCGCGCCGCTGCGGCTGGTCCGGAAGCAGCGCCAGCACACGCGGAATCGCCTCGGCAAAACGGCCCTGCGGAAGCGACGCGGCCGCCTCATCCGGTGCCCGCAGCAGGCGCGTTCGAAGATTGCCGCGATCGCGCGCATCCATCTCCACCAGCGTCTCCGCCGCTTCGTCCAGTTCGTAGATCGCATACTTCGCAATGCGCGGATCCAGCCACGCCATCCGCGCGAGCGTCGTCGCCGCCGCGCCCGCGGGAACGATCAGCCGCAGGCCCTCAACCACCCGTCTCCCGCCCGAGCGCTCCCGGCAGTGCGCCAGCCACAGTATGCCGATCGTCAGCAGCCCGTCGACCATCGCCGGCGACTCCGCCGCTCCCACGCCGATCACAGCCCAAGCCCGTTGCCCCTGCACCTGCTCGCCGCGCGCGTAGGCCGGGCCGAACGAGTGCTCCAGATCCATCGTGGCCAGCAGCTCCGGCACGCCACTCTCAGGAAACTCCCGCGCCAGCACACGCCGCAGCAGGCGCACATAGCGCTCGCGCGCGCCATCCCGGGTTGCGGGCGAGCGCCGCCCCCGATCGCCGGCCAGCTCTAGCGACTGCGGCAAGCTCTGCCCGAAGCGCTGCGCCTTCAGCCGCAGAACGCTGCCGCGCCGCACCGCCGAGACGATGCGCCGCACCTGATTCCGCTGCTCCGACCACACATGCAGCACAACCTTGCCCTGCGCGCTCACTATCGTGTGGCTCGCCTCGCCGAGATCGAACAGCACCTCGCCCTCCTCGAGCAGCAGGCTCTGCGGATGCTCGGCCAGAAACGCGCGCAGCGCCTCCGCAATCTCCTCCGCACTCTGCATCTCGAGCTCTGCCGGCCGCGTCGCCATGCTGAAACCCTACTAGCGCCAAACGCTCGACGGCATAGCACTTCCGCGCCTCTCGCCCCCGCAAAGAGCCATGCCGAGTGGCCCGCGGCTTGCCTTCCCTAGAGCGCGCGGAAGAAGTGAAAGCCCGTGATGCGCAGCCGCTCACGAAGATAGAACGCATGCGCATCCTGCCGGTGCGTGCCGGAGTCCAGGCTGAACGACACGCAGCCCTCGGCGCGTGCAAGCTCCATCAGCCACTGCAGCATCGTCTTTCCATGGCCGTGTGAGCGCGCCGCCGCCGCCGTCACTAGGTCGTCCACATACATCGTCTTGCCGGTCACCAGCATGCGCTGCACGCGAAAGCCCGCAGCCGATCGCACGCCGCCTTCGTCCGCAAGCATCGCCAGCCGGTAGCCCTCGCTCTGCTGCGCGCGGATCGTCGCAACAAAGTCCTCAGGCCGGATCGCCGGCCGCAGCTCCTGCATCACCGGAAAGCAGCGCGCAATCTCCTCGTCGGAGACCGCGAGTTGCGGCGTGAAAGATTTCATCACCACGCCTCCTGCTGCCGCAGGTGCTGGATATGCGCTGCGTGATGGCGCGAGTGCCACGCGTACTGCAGGGTCGCCCGCTCGATCGTCTCGCGGCCGTACTCCGGATGAATGAATCCGTGCTTCCATTGCGGCGCCTGCAACGACTGCAGCAGCATGACCCAGCGCGCATGCAGGCTCTCAATCAGTTCGAGCGACCACTCGATCGGCCCCGTCGCGTCGTGCAGCCGCGCCCATGCGGCTTCATCGTAGGGCTTGATAGTTGGCCAGTCTTCGGTCAGCGCCAGCTTCACGCGGATCAGGGCGTTGCTGTGCGAATCGGCAACATGATGCACCACCTGCCGCACCGTCCATCCTCCCTCGCGATACGGCGTATCTACCTGCCCTCCATCCAGGCCGCGAAGCACGTTGCGCAGCTCGCTCGGCAGCTCCGCTAGCGTCGCGATCGCCAGCAGACGATCGTCCGACGAGATCGCTTCCGGCGCCTGAAATCGTCCAATCGGGTATCGTGGATCAACGTCGGAACGCAGCGGGCTGGCAAGGTCGGGCGGCATGGGCAGAACGGCTCCTTTGAGCCCGAAGGTAGCACATCCGCGGCCACCTACCGGAACGCGCGCTCACCCTCGCCCTTCCTTTTGCCATCTCACCCAGCCCCTTCTATTTTGTCATTCTGAGCGCAGCGAAGAATCCCCGTACCTGTCTTTAACCACGGAGCGAAGCGACGTACACCCTCTTCATCTGTCATCCTGAGCGAAGCGAAGGACCCGCTTCTCCTTTTGTCATCCTGAGCGAAGCGAAAGACCCGCTTTACCCATCCTCGGAGGCATCGCCTGAATACCGCGCAAAAACGTTTCCTATCCACGCTCTGCATCGCACTCCTCCTCTGGAGCGAACCGTGCTACGCACAAAACTCCCAGACCACCCAGACCGGCTCCTTCGCAGGCTTTGACCGCAACACCTTCCCCGGCCAGGCGGCGCTGCCCGCCCTGCGCCGGCACTTCAGCTTCGTCGGCTACTGGCTGAACCCGCCGCCCGGCGCGGCCACAAACTCCTGGGCCGGCCGGCGCGCCTCGCTCCTCCAGGCCGGCTTCGGCTTCCTCGTTCTCTGGAACGGTCGCCTCGACGCCCAAATCAAATCCCAAGGCAAATCCCAGAGCCGGCGGCCCGGCGTAGCGCCAGAGACCCTCGGCCGCACGGATGCCGCCGCCGCCGTACAAGCCGCGCAGCGCGAGCACTTCCCTCCGCAAACTCTTCTCTTCCTCGATCAGGAGGAGGGCGGCCGTCTTCTGCCCGAGCAGGCCGCCTATCTGCTCGCCTGGACCGAAGCCGTCAGCGCCTCCGGCTTCCGCGCCGGCGTCTATGCCAGCGGCCAGCCCGTCCCCGACGGCACCGGTCCCGGCGGCCGCCCGCGGACCATCACCACCGCCGAGGACATCACCGCGCACGTCCGCGCACAGCACCTGCACCCCGTCGCCCTCTGGGTCGCGCAGGACGCCTGCGCCCCGGCAGGTCCCGCCCCCGGCTGCACCCTCCCACCGCCGAGCCTCGCGCAGAGCGGAACCCCGGACGCCCTCGTCTGGCAGTACGCCCAGAGCCCCCGCCGGCCGGAGATCACCCACAGCTGCGCCCGCACCTACAACCCCGCCGGCAACTGCACCCTCCCGGAGCTGCCCGGCATCTTCCTCGACCTCAACGTCTCCACCACCGCCGATCCCTCGCAAGGCCGTTAACGCCCGGCAAACTCAAGAAAGGCCGTCATCTCGCAAGGCCGCTAACGCAGACTCAAAAATGCCGTCATCTCGACCGACCATCGGGAGTGGAGAGATCCCCGTATTTCGTCCCTAGCTGTTCTGATCTACCTGAGGCAAGTCCCAGCAGAAAGGCACGGGCCAAGCTCGCCGCATCCAGAGCGTCATCCCTCTTTTTCACCGGCAGAAGATGCCAGCCGGCGCGCATTGCTGGGATGATAGAAAGTCTCAGGCGCGCCCTGCGCGAGGCCTGCACTCAAGCGCGCGGAGAACAGCAACCATGGCCTGCAGCCGAGAGGATCTACGAGGCGTTCCACTCTTCGCCCTGCTCGATGAAGAGGAGATGACCGTGCTCGCCGCGCAGGTCGAGCTCCGCACCTTTGCCGCCCGCCAGCGCATGTGGAAGATCGGCGATCCGGGCAAAAACGCCTATGTCATCCGTTCAGGAGCGGTTGCGGTCTCGGTCATCGACGAAGACTCGCAGGAGGTGGTCGTCGAAACGCCGTCTGAAGGCGAGGTCTGCGGCCTTGCCTCCATGCTCGAACGCACCGCGCACCAGACCACCGCCATCGCCCTCCGCGAGACGCATTGCATCGAGGTCTCACGCGACGACATCGTCATCCTGCTCAACCGCAAGCCCATGGCCGGCATGGATATGCTCACCGTGCTCGGCCGCCAGCTGCACGCCTCGCACCAGCTCGTCCGCCTGCGCGCCAGCCGCAACGCCAACGAGCTGATCGAAGAAAAAGAGACCCGCGGCGAGCGTATCGCCGATGGCGTCGCCCGCTTTGGCGGCTCCTGGACCTTCATTATCGCCTTCGGCGTCACCCTCGCCACCTACACCTCCATCAACATCTTCCTGCACGGGCGCGCGTGGGATCCCTACCCCTTCATCCTGCTCAACCTCTTCCTCTCCATGCTCGCCGCCATCCAGGCGCCAGTCATCATGATGAGTCAGAACCGGCAGGACG
The DNA here is from genome assembly GCA_964246835.1 of uncultured Acidobacteriaceae bacterium. Taxonomy (GTDB): domain Bacteria; phylum Acidobacteriota; class Terriglobia; order Terriglobales; family Acidobacteriaceae; genus Edaphobacter. Next base: position 20,557 of record CAXTRT010000050.1, read on the forward strand.
AAAAAGATCGCGTCCGCGGCGAGCTCGACTACGCCGTCAATCGCCGCGCCGAGGCCGAGATCCAGGCGCTCTCCCGCAAGCTCAGCCTGCTCACCGAAAAACTCGACGACGTGGACGAACTCATCCGCCAGCCCGCCGCCGCCGCAACCAACCCCGCCGGCTCCGACTAAAAGACTCTATGCAAGTCGTGCCATTCTGACCGCCGCCCTTGCTTGTACTCCTGACCGCCGCCCCTTTGCTTGTACTCTGACCGCCGCCTCCTTTGTTGTAATCCCGAGCACCTTTTTTGTTTGTAATTCTGAGCGAAGCGAAGAATCCCCGCACTTGCTCATAATGATTGCTTGTACCCCTGAGCACCTTTTTTGTTTGTCATTCTGAGCGCAGCGAAGAATCCCCGCACTTGCTCTTAAACGACGGAGCGCAGCGACGTACACGCCCTCACGTGTCGCCATTCCAAACGCAGCCTCTTCCTAATTTGTCATTCTGAGCGCAGCGAAGAACCTGCTTCCCATCCGAACCCGCTCCAACTCTCAACCGTTCTCCGGCGTCGCTCACCCATCGGTACTCGCCGCGGCCCACAAGGCTCGCCCTCCATCGCCGGAACCATCTATCATGAGAAGATGACATCCCCCGACTCGGCCCCGCTCCACACGCCAGATCACAAGCGCTACTTCATAGAAAAGCTGGGCGTCTCCGAGCGCCTCATGGAGCAGTGCCTCGGCGAAGCCCTCTCCGCCGGCGGCGAGTACGCCGACCTCTACTTCGAGTCCGTTACCTCCACCTCGCTCGGCGTCGATGAAGGCATCGTCAAGACCGCCAGCCAGGGCATCAGCGTCGGCTGCGGCATCCGCGTCCTCGCCGGCGAGCGCACCGGCTTCGCCTACACCGACGACCTCTCCTCAGAGAAGCTTCTCAAAGCCGCCCGCACCGCCGCCCTCATCGCCTCCGGCCCCGCCAAAGAGCTCGCCCAGGGCTTCCTACATACCGACCTTCCCACCCTCTACCCCGTAGCCGGCGCCACCGCCGATGCCGAGATCAGCGAAAAACTCAAGCTCATCCAGCGCGCCGACAAAGCCGCCCGCGCCTACGACTCCCGCATCACCCAGGTCCGCGCCGGCTTCTCGGACGAGCTCCGCCGCATCCTCGTCGCCGCCTCCGACGGCACCTTCGCCTCCGACACCCAGCCCCTCGCTCGCCTCAACGTCTTCGTCATCGCGCAGGATGGCGCCAACCTCGCCCGCGGCACCTCCGGCGGCGGAGGCCGCATCGCCCTCGACTTCTTCGAAGGCGACAAGAGCCCCGAGCACTTCGCCCGCGAGGCCGCCCGCACCGCCATGCTCCAGCTCGGCGCCGTCGACGCCCCCGCCGGCGAAATGGAAGTCGTCCTCGGCCCCGGCTGGCCCGGCGTCCTGCTCCACGAAGCCGTCGGCCACGGCCTCGAAGCCGACTTCAATCGCAAAAAAACCTCCGCCTTCGCCGGCCTCATCGGCCAGCAGGTCGCGTCCACTAAGGTCACCGTCGTCGACAACGGCACCATGCCCAACCGCCGCGGCTCCCTCAACGTTGACGACGAAGGCACCCCCACCCAAGAAAACGTCCTCATCGAGAACGGCATCCTCCGCGGCTACCTCACCGACAAGCTCTCCGCCCGCCTCATGGGCACAAAATCCACCGGCAGCGGCCGCCGCGAGAGCTATCAGCAGATCACCATGCCGCGCATGACCAACACCTACATGCTCAACGGCGACGACATGCCCGAAGACATCCTCAAGAGCGTCAAGCGCGGTCTCTACGCCGTCAACTTCGGCGGCGGCCAGGTCGATATCACCAGCGGCAAGTTCGTCTTCTCCGCCTCCGAGGCCTACCTCATCGAAGACGGCGTCGTCACCCGCCCCGTCAAGGGCGCAACCCTCGTCGGCAACGGTCCCGAGGCCCTCAAGTACGTCAGCATGGTCGGCAACGACCTCGCCCTCGACGAAGGCATCGGCACCTGCGGCAAAGCCGGCCAGTCCGTTCCCGTCGGCGTCGGCATGCCCACCATCAAGCTCGACCGCATGACGGTCGGCGGAACCGGACGATAGCATTCAGGAGAACGATATGACCCTTCATCTCTCCCCCGCCATCGAGGAGCGTCTGGACCAGGTAGCCCGCGAGCGCGGCGTGGAGGCAGCGTCGCTGGCCTCCGATCTTCTCGCCTCCGCCATAGAAAGCATCGCGCCGGTCTCCCTCACAGCGAAAAAGACGGTGCCCCTGGGGGCCGACTTCTTCGAGGCGCTCCGCCTCCTGCCAGGAACGGTAGTCGCCCAGCCAGATGAGACCTTCCATCGCTCCATGGATCTATGGGAACCATGATTAATGGCGGAGGAACGAGTCTTCGTTGACACCAACATCCTCCTGCGGTCGGCGGAACCGGACGATAGACGCTGGATCGATGGAATGCTTCATGCGATCATCGATCATGAGGTTTCCTCCTGGGGCCGGCAAACGCATTGCCTCACTCCTCAAAACATTTCTTGGTGAAGCAGCAGTTTTGGTCTTTGTATTTCCGGTGCTTGACCGTGCCGTAAGCAGCGGCCTTCAGGGCATCAGCCGAGTCCTCATAGCTTGGAGCCTGAGTGCTTCCTTTATCTTGCTGTCAATCGCGATGCTCATCGCTGTTTTTCAGGAGTCTGACAATGGTGAATGACGCAAGCCTATTTCTCATCATCATGGCCGCGGGCGCAGTCATCGGAGCTGTCGGCGTCTGGGCAGCCATCAGCGGCCGTAAAGAGAGCGAACAACGGCGCGCACGGGCGCATGAACATCAGCCGTAATAGCTCATCACAGTGGAGAGTAGATCGATCATGGCAACCGCGGAACGCGAAAAGATGTACGAGTGTGAGGTCAAACGCAGGCGCGTCAAAGAGGGCGGCGGCTACGAGCCCTTCTGGAAGATCAAAAAGGTCGTCGACGCCCTCGCCGATGCCGACACCGAGTTCCGCTGCAAAGACTGCGGCGGAGAGGTCAAAATCCTCGGCAAGACCAGCAAGACCGGTGCCGCCGCCTATGTCGAGCACAAGCGGCCCACCGACGCCGAGTTCTGCCCCTCCGGCCTCGCCTTCAAGCGCGCCACCGATGGCCGCGAACGTCGCCCCTCCGCCCATCCTGTAAACTAAAGGTACCGCCCCGCACCAGCGCATCTCCACCGTGCGCGCACCACACCGGAAAGCTCCGCCCACGCACGGCAACCCAGATTGGGAGACACGTCATGGCTACTGAACGCGAGATGTTCCTTGAGTGCGAGGTCAAACGCCGCAGAGTCCGCGTCGGTGGCGGCTATGAGCCGTTCTGGAAGGTCAAGACCATCGCCGAGGCGCTCGAAGATAACGACACCGAGTTCCGCTGCAAAAGCTGCGGCGGCGCCGTCAAAGTCGTCAAACGCCGCTCCCCCGAAGGCCCCGCCCTCCACATCGAGCACAAGCTTAAGACCGACTCCGAACACTGCATCGCCGGCCTCCACTTCCTCAAAGCCACCGACGGCCGCGAACCCCGCATGTCCTCCGCCCCCGTCCACTAACCACCTAGGCCCGACCTCGATCGATGCTCTATTGTTGAGAGAGCATCGATCGGTGCTACGGAGCTACGATGAACAGTCCGCAAATACCCGAACTTACATCAGATCAAGAGCAAACGTCCGATCAGACACGAAGTAGATCGCTTTTCCTCAAGCGGGCTATTCCTAGCCTCTTGGTGTGATGGGTCTGAAGTTCACTCCACCAATTGTCATCCTGAGTGCGTAGCCGAAGGACCTGCTTTTGTTCAGATAGCAATACCTTCCTCCTCTAAATCCTTCAACGAACTTCAGAATCACTACACAAGCATCCTTGCGTCTGAAGTCTCCTTCATCAGGCATAGTCCCTGGGCAAAGCGCGAATACTCTTTCGAGTTAGAGAGACTCTGAACAAGTCCTTTGCTTTTCTTTCTTCCATTCCGAGCAACGCGAGGAACCTGCTTTTTGTTCGGATCGGTCAATACCTCTTCGACTTGATCAGACATTCCTTAGAGCATTTTTCCTGATGCTATGGCGTTGCTTGAGTGCAGTGGAGGCCATTTTCTTGAGAGACAATGGCACGCACGGGAGTGACTTGCTGTCCACCTTCAAAAAAATGCTTTAGCGGGGCGGCTTGGCCTCACAACATAGAACGAACGGCTCGCAATACTAGTTTCATCACATTCGCAGCCAGCATTCCTTCAAATCATCGTCGGGTGCCGAGTGCCCCATATCTCGCCTCTGAGATGTAGGTTCCACCCTCAACTCATCGCTGCGGCCTAGCCGAAGCTGACCCATCTCCCTTGCTGCCCTCCCGCCCAGTCGCAGGCACGGCGCGCAGACTGAAGCTTCCAATCGCATCCGGGCTTGACCCCGGTCGCACCTGCAGCGTACCCAGGACCTCCGTCGCCGCGGGAGTCTGGTCGCGAAGCCGAAAGACCAGCACACCCGGCATCGCCTCTTTCGCGGAGAGCAGGTTGAAGCCGCCCGTCTGCCGCCGCAGCTCGATCTGCGCAGCCGTCGCTGGAACAAGCGCGGCGTTGGGCAGAGCCTTGCTCAGCGCGGGGGAGCTTGCCTGGTTGAAGGCGGCGAGCCAGCCGTACAGCAGCCGCCCTGCCGGGGTATCGGGAATGAGCCCCACCTGATAGCCAAAACGGGGCAGATGAATGAGAAGGGTAGGGTGAACCTCGCTGACGTGATCTCCGCGGCGCGCGGGCACGGGAGCGTCGGCCGGATCGCCGAGCACGATTGTGTCAACTTGGGAAAGATCGTCCTTCTCGTCGGCGGCCGGGGCGCCTCCGGGAGTAGCGCCGGCGGCCTGCGCAGCGCCGGAGCTCCCAGAGCTGAGAGGTGTATGTTTGGCTTGCCCCAGGCCATAGAGCACCGGCGCAAGCGTAGCAACGGCAGCCACCACAGCAAGCAGGATGGCTCCCGGGCTAAGCGGCTGGCGGCCAGTGAGATAGAAGCTGGGACTGGTCAGAGGCGTACCTCCCGTGGGAACAGGCTGCGGCATATGCGGGTGGTCCTCAGGTCGTCAGCGGGCGGCTAAAAGTCGAATCCAAATCGAATTCAAATCCGGCGCTTGGAAGCCCCAGTAAGTGTAGAACGGCCGTCCCAAGAGTAGCGTAAGCCGAGGGCGATATCCGGCAGCTAACGAGAGCGGCACCGCGTCTCCGTCCCGAATCCTCGGGGGCACTTGGCGCACTGACCGCGCAACCCCGCTAGACTGGTTATAGAACCTGCTGCATGGCCCCAAGGAAAGCCGTCATCTCGACCGACCACCGGGAGTGGAGAGATCCCCGCATTTCATCGCCGCGGTTGCTCGAATTGCCTCGAAGTAGCCGTTACCAC
>CAXTRT010000051.1:0-25542 GCA_964246835.1 uncultured Acidobacteriaceae bacterium
GTCTACCGGAGGTGGATAGTAGGGGGGCGGCGGCGGGGCGGAGAATGCGGAGGCAAACGGGCTGGCGCCCGGGGCCGGCGGCACTCCGGCAGGCGGTGTTCCGGTGCTCGAAGACGAGGGATGGCCGAAGCCTAGACGATCGCCGATGTCGTTGAGGCCAAAATGGTTGGGAAGCGGCGTGCCATCGCGGCGAGCGCGAGCCGTGTGATGAGCCTCAAATGCCTGATAGAAGAGCCAGCCGGCAACGAAGAGGCCGAAGATACCATTTTCATCAGCCAAGGAGACGAGGACGGCGAAGACGATGAGGTGGACGACTCCCTTGGCGTACTGACCGTTGTACATGGCACCGACGCCTGGGATGAAACCGAAGAGGAAGGCAACGGCCGGGTTGGGGCCACCGGGCGGCGGTATGGCAAAGCGGCTTGTGCTGGGGCGGCCTTCGACTGGGCCGGTGTAGGCAGAGGCGGGGTCTGGCCCGGGGACGGCCTGATAGCCGGATCCTGCGCCGGCAGTGGGTCCGGTTGAGGTGGGTGGAACGCCCGATATGGCGGCGTTTGCGGCGGCAAGGCGGAGCTCCAGGCAGGGCTCGCAGAAGACGGCCTGGCCGACGGTGCGGGCGCACTCCACGCAGAGAGGCTTGCCGCAGTTCTGGCAGAAGGCCTTTCGTTCACGGTCGGGATGGTTCGCGCAGTTCATGCCAGACCTCTTTTCTGCCGGTCCGGCGAGAGATGGGACGATGAAACAGGAAGTATTGCACCCTGAGGCGAGTTGACTGTGGTGTGCCGCCGGGCGAGTCTGGAATCGCCTGTGCCATTGCCCAGATGCAGCGCTCCTGCGTCACGACCGCGATCCTGCGAGCCGCTCGAAAGGCCGCTGTGGGGCTTGCCGGCGGGCCTAGACTGCGGCGCAGATGCGGGGCTGTTGGTTTTGTCCGGCTGCGGGTTGGGCTGAGCTTCGGGTTTTGCGGGATCGGCGTCCGGGCGCGTGGGCGCCGTCGCCGGATCGGCGTCGGTTGCGTGCTGCAGGTCGCGAACACGAGATTCAAGCTCATAGACGACACGAAGATTTTCATAGTAGCGGACGACGTGCGCGTTGGCCTCATAAAAGCTGCGGCGAAGGCTGGTGGGCCGCAGGTCCCGCGCGTGCAGATCGCTCAGGTGTACGCCCGTTAGGTTAAGCGTAAGGGCGACGGAGAAGAAGGCCATGGCGGCCGTCATGGCGAAGCGGGGCTGCAGAACTGTGTGGAAGGCCGGATGAAGGACGGCCGGAACGCGGGTGCGGAAGGCGAGAACCTTGCCGGACTCGGGTGCGCCCGTGGGAAGGCCGCCGGGGATGGCGGGCTTCGCGGAGGCAAGCTTCGCCGAACCGAGCAGAGAGGCCGCCTCCGCGGCGGCGCGCTGGGCGGCGCGAACGGCTTCAGTCTCTGCCGCGGCGCGAACGCTGGTCTCGGCCAGGATGCGATCGACCAGAGTGGCGGAGGGCTGGGGCGGGTTGGGTTTGAGCATTGCCAGCCAGGCCGCGCCGCGCTGCGCGTCTTTGAGCATCTCGGAGCAGCTGTCGCAGGTCTCACGATGACGCTCAAACGCCGCCTGCTCGTCGCCGGAGAGGGTGCCGTCGATGACGTCGGCGAGCATGGCCTCGTAGCGCAGGCAGTCGCGGGTACTGCCCCCCAGTCCAGGCGCCGCGCTTCCGAATTGGTCGAACTTAGCCACTTAAGTCACCTGTCCTTCTATACGTTGGAGGAGTCTCGCAAGTTCGCCGCGGCCGCGGCTGATGCGGCTCTTAACGGTTCCTTCCGGAATGCGAAGAACCAGCGCGATCTCTTTGTAGTCCATGTCTTCGAGGTCGCGGAGGATGACGGCCTCGCGGAGCTCGGGGGAGAGCTCCTTGAGGGCGGCCTGAATGCGGCGCTTGAGCTGCTGGCCGGCGACATGCTGCTCCTGGCTGGGCCGACCATCGGCGAGCTGGTCGGCCAGAGTGGGCGAGTCCGGATCGCCGTCGAAGCTGGCGTTCAGGGAGTCGGTAGCGCGGTCCATGCGGGTGCGGCGAAAGTGATCGACCAGGAGGTTGCGCGTGAGGGTCGTGATCCAGGTGTTGAAGCTGCCGCGCTGCACGTCGAAGCTGGCGAGGTTGCGATAAAGCTTCAGGAAGACCTCCTGGGTGAGATCTTCGGCGTCCGGCGCGGAGCTGGTGAAGCGATAGCAGATGCCGTAGACGCGGCGGTGCTGGGAGACGACCAGCTGTTGCCAGGACTCGGCGTCGCCGGCCATGCAGCGGGCTACCTGGCGGCCGAGCGCCTCCTGCTCGGCAATCTGTTCGGGCGTCTTTACCAACTGTCCCTCAAAGGAATGTTGCGGCGGATGCAGTGTACCGCGAGGGGGGTCGGCGGCCGGCGGTTCCGGCGCCTGGGCAGACCTCTGGCGCGCCATGACATTGGCCGGCGACGGCTTCGCGCGCAGCGGCCGACGCACGGGCGGCGGTATGCCAGGAAGAGAGAGAGATGCCGGCGGAAGCGACGGATTGACCGGAAGCGCGATATGAAGGACGCCCATGAAAGATGTATACGAAAATGGTGCCAGAGCAGTTCAATCGACGGGCTGGGTTCTCCTGGGCAGATGGCAAGGTGACGCTTTCTGCGCGAGGAACAAGCAACGGCAACAGCGAGATGCGGGGATCTCTCCACTTGCGCCGTGCGAAGAGCCGCACGGCTTCGGTCGAGATGACGGCGTCCTGGAGGTAAGAACCGCGCGGGAAGGTCAGGCCGCATTTCGCAGCAGTGCGTCCGTGCCGCGGCGAGGAGTTTAGCGCGAAAGGGACGTGAGGAGAAGGGTCACGTTTCCGGAGTCGATGGCCTCGGCGGCGCGGCGCAGGCCGGCAGGCAGGTCGGGGATGATCTCGGCGGTCATGAGGACGGCAGCGGCGTTGAGCAGGACGACGTCGCGGCCGGGGCCGGAGCGGCCGGCGAAGATGGCGTTCAGGATGGCAGCGTTCTGCGGGGCGCTGCCGCCGCGGAGATCGTCAAGGGGAGCGCGGCGCAGGCCGAGATCTTCGGGGGTGAGGGTCCAGTGGGTAACGGTGCCGTCGCGGACCTCGGCGACGTGGCTCGGGCCGCTGATCGAGAGCTCGTCGATGCCGAAAGGCTTCTGGTGCGTCTCGCCAGCGGACGACTCTCCGTAGACGACGAGGGCGCGAGGTGTGCCGAGCATCGCCAAGGCCTCGGCGACAACGGGGACGAGGTGCGGGGCGAAGACGCCGATGACTTGGCGGGAGGCGCCGGCGGGGTTGGTCAGCGGGCCGAGGATGTTGAAGAGCGTGCGGACGCCGAGGGCGCGGCGGACCGGCATGACGGCGCGCATGGCGGGGTGGAGTGCGGGCGCGTGCAGGAAGGCGAAGCGATGGCGGCGGAGGGCGTCGGCGGCGGCCTGCGGGGAGAGGTTGATGGGCACGCCCAGGGCCTCAAGGACATCGGCCGAGCCGGACTTTGAGGTGACGGCGCGATTGCCGTGCTTGGCGATGGTCGCTCCGGCGGCGGCGGCGACGAGCGCGGCGGCAGTCGAGATGTTGAAGGTGCCGCTGGCGTCGCCGCCAGTGCCGCAGGTGTCGACGAGGGTGGCGCGTTCCTCGGGGGTGAGCGGGAGGGGAAGGGCCGCGGCGCGCATGGCTTCGGCGAAGCCGGCGATCTCGGACGCGGTCTCACCGCGGGCGGCGAGCGCGCCGAGCAGGGCGGCGATCTCGATCTCGGACGCCGCGCCGGAGAGGATCTGCTGCATGGCGATGCGGGCCTCGGAGCGGTCGAGCGGCTCGCGCGCTTCCAGGAGGCGTTTGAGCTGGACTGTGAGAGCCATGCGAAAGCGTAGCAGGCAGGAGGAAGCATTGGAGATCGTGCGCTAAACGAACATCCGTGCGATTCATTTGCGGATCGTTTCCATGCTCCGCTACACTTTTCGCGCAGCGCCCTGTTTTGAAACCTGAGACCGGGGCGCGTGCGGAAGAGGCTTCTGAGAGATGAAGATCCATGAGTACCAGGCGAAGGAAATCCTCCGCCGCTACAACGTGCCGGTGCCGAACGGCGAGATGGTGACCACGCTCGAAGAGGCCGATACCGCGGCGAAGAGCCTGTTTTCCGCAGGAAACGCGGCCGTCGTGGTGAAGGCGCAGATCCACGCGGGAGGCCGGGGTAAGGGCGGTGGCGTGAAGGTGGCGAAGTCGCTCGAGGACGCCGTGACCGCGTCGAAGGCGATTCTCGGCATGCAGCTGATTACGCACCAGACCGGCCCGGAGGGACAGAAGGTGCAGCGGCTCTTGATCGAAGAGGCGAGCCAGATCGACCGCGAGTTGTATCTCGGGCTGGTGCTCGACCGGGCGGCAGCGAAGTATGTGTTTATGGCCTCGCAGACAGGCGGGATGGAGATTGAGGAGGTCGCGGCGAAGGATCCGGAGGCGATCTACAAGGAGGCGATCGATCCGGCAGTGGGCTTTCAGCCGTATCAGGCGCGCAAGCTGGCGTTCAAGCTGGGGCTGAAGCCGACGCAGATTAACCAGGCAGTCGGGTTTATGCAGGGGCTGTACAAGGCGTTTATCGAGACGGATTCGACGCTGATGGAGATCAATCCGTTCATCACGACCAAGGACGACAAGCTGCTGGCGCTCGATTGCAAGATCAACTTCGACGATAACGCGATGTTCCGGCACAAGGACCTGAAAGAGCTGCGCGACCTGGCCGAGGAGGACGCGCTCGAAGTTGAGGCCAGCAAGTATGCGCTGAACTACATCAAGCTGGATGGCTCGATCGCGTGCATGGTAAACGGCGCGGGGCTGGCGATGGCGACGATGGATATTATTCAGTACGCGGGCGGCTCGGCGGCGAACTTTCTGGATGTGGGCGGCGGCGCGAATCAGCAGCAGATCGAGCAGGCGTTTGGGATTCTGCTAAGCGATCCGAATGTAAAGGCCATTTTCATTAATATCTTTGGGGGGATTCTTCGTGTGGATGTGCTGGCGCAGGGCGTGGTGAACGCGGCGCGAACTTTGAATGTAAAGTTGCCGATTATCTTGCGGCTTGAGGGCACGAATGTGGAGGAGGGGCGGAAGATTTTGAAGGAGTCGGGGCTTAACTTTTTGGTGGGCGAGACGATGAAAGAAGCAGCGGATATGGCGGTTGCAGCGGCGGAGCGACCTAAGGAGAAGTTTTAGATGTTTGATACTTACGGGCCCTTCACACTCACCACGCATGACGACGCCGGCATAGAGCACCTCTTCGACGAACAGATCAAGAAGGATGAGACGCGAGACATAGAACTTGGCTTCGGCGTTTATGTCATAGCAGCAAAAGATTCGGATGGCGGACTGGTTCCCTGGTATGTCGGACGGACTCACAGAGAGTTTGGCAAACGTATTTTGCAACATTTCAAGTCGGGCAGGTTTCGAGAGCTTGCTCAGAGAGGTCCTTTGAACTTCTTTCTCCTAGCTCGAGCTCGGGACGGGGTAGTTTTCAAGAGCTCGGAGGCGCGAAGCGAGGGAAGCACCCGCGCCGTTAACTATTTTGAAGTAATGCTCATTGGGACCTGCATAAGGCTCAATGCCGAGCTGCTGAATAAGCGGGAAAAGAGATTTCACTTGAACCTGCATGTGCCGGGTTATAGACGATGGACCATCCGACCGCAAGTTTTCTGCAGCTCAGGCATTTAGCGATTTACTAAAGACGAACACATAGTCGCGTACCGGAGAATTACATATGGCAGTTTTGGTTGATAAGAATACCCGGCTCATCGTGCAGGGAATTACCGGGCGGGAAGGTACGTTCCACGCCAAGGGTTGTGCGGAGTATGGAACGAAGATGGTGGGCGGGGTGACGCCGGGTAAGGGTGGCACAACACATGAGGGTTGGCCGGTCTTCAATACGGTCGAGGAGGCGGTGAAGGAGACGGGCGCGAATGCGTCGGTGATCTTTGTGCCGCCGCCGTTTGCCGCGGATGGCATTCTGGAGGCGGTGGCGGCCGGGCTGCCGCTAGTGATCTGCATTACGGAGGGTATTCCGACGCTCGATATGGTGAAGGCGTGGGAGGTGGTGCGGCAGGCTGGGGCGAACGGCACGGGGTCGCGGCTGATCGGGCCGAACTGTCCGGGGGTGATCTCGCCGGGCAAGGCGAAGGTCGGCATCATGCCGGGACGCATTCACAAGGAAGGCTCGGTGGGGATCGTGTCGAAGTCGGGTACGCTGACGTATGAGGCGGTATACCAACTGACGACGCGCGGCATTGGGCAGTCGACGGCGATTGGGATAGGCGGCGATCCGATCATCGGGACCACGCATATCGACGCGCTGAAGCTGCTGAACGAGGATCCGGAGACCGAGGCGATCATCATGATCGGCGAGATCGGCGGCACGGCGGAAGAGGCTGCGGCCGCGTACATCAAGGAGCATGTGCGGAAGCCGGTGGTGGGCTTCATCGCGGGGCAGACGGCGCCACCGGGGCGGCGCATGGGGCATGCCGGCGCGATCATCTCAGGAGGTGAGGGTACGGCAGCGTCCAAGATGGCGGCGATGGAGGCGGCGGGCATACACGTTGTGAAGTCGCCGGCGGAGATGGGCGAGACGATGGCGCGCGTGCTGGGGCGAGGGTAGACCAGCCGAGTTTGAGAGGGCAGGAAGAAAGCAACAGCGGATCCCCTACGGGATGACAACAAATGGGCTGCGCGACGACCTACAATAGAGCGTGGGATGACAGGAAGAGTAGTCCGCGCAATGACAAGAGATGTAACCTCAGCGGCTACTTCTTATTGATTTCGGGATTAGCTGGGCCAGAGGTCGGCTCGGCGCCACCTGCATCCTTCGCGGCTTTGCGCTCCTGGAGCATCTGGTAGATTGCAGCCTGATTTTCGATGGCCTGATTTTGCAGCTGCTCGATGCCGGCCCGGTTCTTCTCCGAGATAGGATTTTTGCCGAAGAGGCTGCCGAGAACGCCGTCGATCGAGGCATTCTTGCGGGCCATGTAGGCGCGCATTGCCTCGGGATCCGAGCGGTCGAGGTTCATCAACTCGTTGCCATCTTCCAGGCTCTCTTTCATCCGCTCGTTCACCATGCCAGAGGGACCCTTTGTGACCAGATCCTTCAGGTTCTGGAAGAGCCCCATCTTCGGAATCGCCATTCTGCCTCCTGTTTTCGTACGCGATCGTGATGCAAGGAAAGGATAGGACGGAAACGAAGCGGAGACAACTCGCGCAAGAAGGCTTTCCTCAGGACTAGTAAGGGTTCTCCTGCGTGTTGGTGGGTTCGGTTTCACTGCCGACCTGCTCGGCCGAGGTTGTGTTCAGGGCTCGTTCGGAGCCGGTGCGGTCGTTGTGCGGGTTCTCGTCCGCCGTTCCCGCATCGTGCGCCGTGCCGGCATCTCGTTCCATCTGTGCCAGCTCCGCACGGCGTTTGTCGGAGACGCCATACTGACCCGACATCCCGTGAACCAATCGCCCATCCTCATGCGGAACAGCATCCGCGCCTTTGTTTTCCGTGCTGATTGCGTCTGTCATCGATTCTCCTCGCGCTGCCAGTACCGGCGTAATGATCTGTGAGATGCAAGGCATCCGCAGGCTGAAGGGCTCCCATACAATGGATTCAGATCACAGCAAACAGGAGTTGAAGCCACCCATCATGTCACAGCGCACATTCAGCATCGTCAAGCCGGACGCAGTCCGCAAAGGATACACGGGCTCGATTCTGGCCGAGATTGAAAAGGCCGGCTTCAAAATCGTCAGCATCAAGAAGATCTCCATCTCCAAGGCGCAGGCCGAGGGCTTTTATCACGTGCATGCGGCGCGACCGTTCTTCGGCTCGCTGACCGACTTCATGTCGAATGGGCCGATCTTTCCCATGGTGCTTGAGAAGGAGAACGCTATCGCCGATCTGCGCACGCTGATGGGCGCGACGAACCCGGCGAACGCGGAAGAGGGCACGATCCGCAAGCAGTTTGCCAACTCGATCGAAGAGAATGCCATCCACGGCTCGGATGCCGAGGATACGGCGGCGTTTGAGATTGGCTACTTCTTTGCCGGCATGGAGTTGAAGTAGAAGCTTCCGAGTTCTAACCGGAGGCGTCGCGCAGGCGATAGCCTTTTGTTTCCCTTGCCCTTGGTACTTTGTTCTAAAGTCTTCGGAGAAGGCGGTTTAGGTGTGGACTGGAGAAGTACACACGGATGGAAGGTTGACGTTGTTTGTGCGTCGCTTTGCTTCAGGTTAAAGGCGTAATGCATTCGGCTACGTACGGGCTCTAGGAGAAGGCAAGAGCAACTGCAACGACAAAGGTGCGTCGCTTCGCTCCGTGGTTAAAAGCAATGCGGGGATTCTTCGCTGCGCTCAGAATGACAACCAAAAGAAGCTGAGCTTAGGATGGCAGCTCCAGAACACCAGGGCTGAGGCACCTTCAAGAGTAGCGGATGGTGACAGGTGGTTACGCCACGATCGTTCTTTGCCGACAAGGCTTCTTTGACGACGTAGGCGTGGACCTGGTCTTTGCGTGCGGGCTTACTTACTCTTTTCTGTAAACAGAGAAAGGTCGATGGAGTCGGCCATGCGTTTGTAGCCAGCGTCTTTGGGGTGGAGGTGGTCGCCGGAGTCGGCGTCCGGGGCCAGGATGTCTGGATTGGCTGAATCGCGCGTGGCTTTCTCGAAGTCGATCACGCCGTCGAGGTCTTTGCTGGTGCGGATCCACTCATTGAAGGCTTTGCGGATGGTTTCGCCCTGCGCTGAGGAGTAGCCCGCGCCGCCATAGGGTGTCAGGGTTGCGCCGATGACCTTGATGCCGTGGGTGTGGGCGCGCTCGGCGAGCTGCTTGAAGCCGGCGATCAGATCGTCGGCCGTGAGCGGGTAGCCGGGGCCCTTCGGATTGAAGGCGCTGCCGAGGTCATTGATGCCTTCGAGCAGGATGACGAATCGCGCGCCGGCGAGCGAGAGCACGTCGCGGTCGAAGCGGGCGAGCGCGGCCGGGCCGGTGCCCTGGAGCAGGATGCGATTGCCGCCGATGCCCTCGTTGAGCACGCTGAGTTTGGCTGTTTTGCCGCTGCTTTGAAGACGTTTGGCCAGCACGTCGGGCCAGCGGGCGTTGGCGTCTTCCGTGCTGCGCGCGCCGTCGGTGATGCTGTCGCCGAAGCAGACGATGGCGCTGTGCAGGCCGGAGACTTTGGTGTCGATGCCCTTAAGGAAGGGCCAGGAGTGGATCGTGGTCGCGCCAGCCAGGCTGCTTTTGCCGACGGAGTCGCCGGGAGCGATGTAGCTCGTTTGGGAGGCGGAAAGATGGCCGCTTGTGCGGGAGATGGTCTGGGCGGGCACAAAGATGCTGACGGCGACATCCGAGAGCGGCTCGAGCGTGAGGGCGACGGGATCGCTGACGGCGAGCGCGCCGGCGGGGATGGTCACGGAGGGCCGGCCGCCAAAGGTGAGCGCGTTGGCCGACATCAGACTGATTGCATCGGCTTTGGCTGCCTTGGCGATGTGGACGCCGCCGATCTTGAGGGGCTCGGTGCCGAACTCATTGGTCAGCACGATGCGGGTGAGCGGGCCGCCGATCGAGACATGCACGATCTCACGGAGCGTCCTATCCTCTGTGCCGAAGCCTTCTTTGTTGTCGAGCGCTATGGGCGCGGCAGCCCAGGCGCCGACCCAGTGATCGGGCAGAACGGGCTGCTTGGCGACGGCGGGCAGGGAGAGGAAGGCGGCGGCGAGAAGCGAGAGGAGACTCTTGCGAAGGCGAGGCATGGACGGTCCTTGATTAGAGTGCGGGGAGTAGAGTGCGGGGCGTGAAGTGCGGCCGGATGCATTTCGATCATAGCCCGGCGGTTGCGGCGCAGGCGAAGGTGGTAAGTCAGTTTGAATGTGCGGAAGGGTTTCCGTCATTTACGCCAGAAAGCAGCGATGCTCTTGAGCAGACCTAAAAGTGAGCTGCCCCAGAGGTAAGCTGCTCCAACCGCGCAGAAGGCAATAGCTCATACATCCCACATCTCGCTATGCTCTCAGCCTCTCAGGAGAGGCGCAACGGCAAATGGCCGAGTAGAAGCGGGGAGCGACTACAATCGAAGTATAAGACATGCAATGCAAACAGAAGGGCCACTCCCAGCCGGGTGGCCCTTGTGTTTTATGCCTCAAGTAGGCTAACCAGTTCCTCCACGGTCCAGACATGATGAGCTAGGACTTACTCAGGCGAATCAGGAGTCGCCGGTGCTGCACAGCTTCACGTATAGTGGCGATGCTGTGCTTGTGGAGCCTCAAAAGGCGGCCTCTACGACTCTGCCGGCGATGAGGATCTGGATGACGACAGGCTTAATGAAGGGAATTCTGCTGACCATGATGACCACACTTGCCGCACACGGGGCCGTGAGCAAGGCGCCCTTTGGGAAGACGCCGGATGGAAAGGCGATCGAGATCTACACGTTGAAGAGCGCGGCGGTCGAGGCAAGGATCATGACCTACGGCGCGCGGGTAGTGTCGATCAAGACGGCGGACAAGGCCGGCAAGGTAGAGGACATTGTGCTCGGCGGCGCGACGCTGGACGACTACTTCAAGGGCAAGGACGCGCACTTTGGATCGATCGTGGGGCGGTACGGAAACCGGATCAACGCGGGCAAGTTCTCGATCGACGGGCACAGCTACCAGGCGCCGAAGAATGAGAACGGCAAGGAGATGCTGCACGGCGGCACGGTGGGGTTCGACGCACTGGTGTGGACGGGGCGCGAGGTGCCGGATGGGGTGGAGCTGACGCTGGTCAGCAAGGACGGCGATATGGGCTTTCCGGGGACGCTGACGGCGCATGTGACGTATACGCTGAAGGGATCGGCGCTGCACATCAACTACAGCTCGTCGACCGATAAGCCGACGGTGGTGAACCTGACCAATCACTCGTACTTCAACCTGGCCGGTGAGGGCAGCGGGCCGATCCTGGATGAGACGCTGATGCTGAACGCGGATGCGTTTACGCCGGTGAACGCGGACCTGATTCCGACGGGGGAGATCAAGCCGGTTGGCGGGACGCCGTTCGACTTTCGCAAGCCGATGGTAATCGGGTCGCGGATCGGCGCCGCGGACGAACAGCTTAAGCTGGCGGGTGGATACGACCACAACTGGGTTCTGAATGGACAGAACGGCGTGATGAAGGTGGCGGCGAAGGTCTCGGATTCGAAGTCCGGGCGGACGCTGACGGTGACGACGACGGAGCCGGGGGTGCAGTTCTATACCGGCAACTTTCTCGACGGCACGCAGACCGGACCAAGCGGAAAGGCGTATGCGAAGCGCGGCGCGCTGTGTCTCGAGACGCAGCACTTTCCGGACAGCCCGAACCAGCCGAAGTTTCCGTCGACGCTGCTGAAGCCGGGTGAGACGCGGAAGAGTGAGACGGTGTTTACGTTTGGTGTGGAGAAGTAAGGATTAGAGCGGCTCTGCTCAGGGTTGGAATGGAGGAAAGCTAAGGATTTGTCAGAGTCTTGCTGAAGGCGAAATGCGGGGATCTCTCCGCTCCCCATTCGACTCGCCTGCGGCTCGCTCAGGGTCGGTCGAGATGACGGCTCTTAGATGATATTGTTCAGAGTTCGCTACGCCGCGGGCGCGGTGCAGGGGGCGCAGAGGCCGTAGAGGAAGAGCTCGTGGCCGGTGAGTTCGAAGCCCTGGGGGACGGTCGGGGTTACGGTGGGGAGTGCGCAGCCGGGCAGGTCGTAGATGCGGCCGCAGTGGCGGCAGTGGAAGTGGTGGTGATGGCCCTTGCCGGCGACCTCGTAGCGGGAGGGCTCGCCGGGAACCTCAACGATGGAGAGCCAGCGCTCGGCGACGAGGGAGTTGATGTTGCGGTAGACGGTCGCGACGCTGATGCCCTGGACGATGGTCTGAGCGGCGGAGAGCGCTTCATCGGGCGAAAGTGGCCGGGCTGCCTGCTCGAACGCGGCGCGAATGGCATCTTTCTGACGAGTTTTCCGGAGGCGGAGGGTCATTGCTGAGGACGTGCTGCCGAGGAAGGGTGGAGAGAGCGCACCTAGAACTGCGTGCCCGGCATCCCGATCTTTCATCATAGACGCGGGTTTGGGGAATATGTTTCGGTGGCGGGCGAGGGACCGTGCCGTGGCGGTTGTGTTCCTTCGCGCGTCGAGCCGGTCAGGGGCCGGGTTGAGCGGGCAAAACTGGACTGCATGGCACCAAAGCCGGAGAGGTGCCAGCCGGCGAGCAGGGAGACGGTCTTCGCATCAGAGCCTTGAGACGATGAGGAGACATGTCATGGCAAAGGATCTCTACACCCTGCAGGACCCGCGAACACAGTACCCGCAGCCGAAGTTTGCGCATCAGCCGCAGTCTGTGCCGGGGCTGGATACGGAGTTAGGACCGAAGGCGGATCACGGCGAGACGACGTATCGCGGAAGCGGGCGGCTGAAGGGGCGACGGGCGCTGATTACCGGGGGAGACTCGGGTATCGGGCGCGCGACGGCGATCGCGTTCGCGCGCGAGGGGGCCGCGGTTGCGATCAACTATCTGCCGAGCGAGGAGCCCGACGCGCAGGAGGTGATTGCGCTGCTCGAAAAGGAGGGGATTCCGGTGCTGGCGATGCCTGGTGACCTGAGCGACGAGAGCTTCTGCGTGCGGCTGGTGACGGAGGCGCAGGCAAAGCTGGGCGGTCTGGACATTTTGGCGTGTGTCGCCGGCAAGCAGCACGCCGTCGAGAAGATCGCGGACGTAACGACGGAGCAGCTGGAGCAGACGTACCGGGTAAACGTGTTTTCGCTGTTCTGGCTGGTGAAGGCGGCGTTGCCGCTGATGCCGCCGGGCGGCTCGATCATTACGACGGCATCGATTCAGGCGACGCATCCGAGCCCGAGTCTGCTGGACTATGCTCCGACGAAGGCGGCCATTCTGGCGTTTACACGGGCTCTGGCGCGGCAGGTGGTGGAGCAGGGGATTCGGGTGAACTGTGTGGCGCCAGGACCGGTGTGGACACCGCTCCAGACCAGCGGCGGCCAGCCGGACAAGAAGATTCCGGAGTTTGGGGCTGAGACGCCGATGAAGCGGCCGGGGCAGCCGGTGGAGATGGCGCCGCTGTACGTACTGCTGGCCTCGCAGGAGAGCAGCTACGTGACGGGTGAGGTGTACGGCGCGACGGGCGGCCTGGAGATCTCTTGAAGAGGGATCTTGCGTATGGGCGTAGACGTAAAGAGCGGGAGCCAGTGGTGGCTCCCGCTCTTTGTGTTTGAAGCGATGCTTATGCCTTCAGTTTGCGGCGCGCCACGCTGACCGCACCGACGAGGCCGGTGCCTAGAAGGGCGAGCGACGAGGGCTCAGGAACCGCTGACGGGGCGACCGCGGCTGTGGAAGCAGCGAAGGTGGTGATGGTCGCGGAAGGCTGACCGGCCACGTACTGCGAGGAGAAGGTGAAGGTTGCCGGGCCGGAGGTGCCGACCAGAGAGCCGGTGGAGGTGAAGTAGCCCGCGCCAGTGATGTTCAGGCAGGTACTGCCCTTGGTGCAGCCCATGCTGCCGTCGCCGGTGGCGATGTAGCCGGCGTCATACTCCGACATCTCGAAGGTGAAGGTTGCGCCATTCTCCGTGGTGCTGAAGATGGGAACCATGCCGGTGGGGTAAACGGCGACGGGCGGTGTGTTGACGCCATTCTTGTAGGGGAGCGTTCCCGGAAGGAAGTTGATGGCGTTACCGTCTGTCAGGTAGGAGGCGAAGGTGCCGCCAATACCACCGGCGACGACCGAGCTATTGAAGTCGATGGTCGACGTGGTGAAGGTGTCGGTTCCGTTTGCGGAGAAGTACCCGCTAATCGGAGTGGCTTGCGCTACGGCACCGCTAATTACTAAGGCAGAAAGGGCAACGAGTTGCTTGATCATGGGAGTCTCCACTGGGACGGGCTAGGATTGCGAGGGTTTCCTCGTCTGTTATCTATGCAGATGGCGTGCCAACCGTTAGAAGGCTCTAAAGTGCAGCTTAGTAACATCTAAAGAACAGGTTAGCATGAGATCAAAAACTTTCCGCCTAGGTTTATGTGCAGGAACTTGCAGTTTTAGGGGAAGGTGGCTGCTTAGTAACGGGTGATACGCGGCCTGAAGGGTGGCCGGCTCGCAAGAATAGCTGACTGCGGTAGAGGCCATTTTCTTGAGAGAAGATGACACAGGTGGAAGCGGCTGTCGTACACCTTCAGGAAAATAGCTGTAGCCGGTTCGGACAACAAGAAGGTTTGTCCCCATTCGGCTTCGCTCAGGGTCGGAATGGAAGAAAAAAGCAGAGGACTTGGTCAGAATCTTTCTAAACCTACTTCTGGCAGCGGATGAGGCGAGGGAGGGAGCGGCGGTCCTGGCCATCCCCCGAAGGTGGGATCAGGAAAGAAAAGCTGCGCGGCACAGGCAACCCTTTTGACCCCTATACTGTGTTCATCGCCTACCCTGGCTTCCGCCTGATGCGCTGGACTTTTGTTCTCCGCCAGCTCCCCTCCACAGGCTTGTGACACTCCTGCGAAATGTTCCTGGCTGACGGCTGATCTTGTCAGCTCTGTGCTTACACACACTTCCAAGAGAGGCTCCCCTCGTTATGCGCATCGCATCTGTCGCTACTGCTTATCCCCCGTATCGCTACCCTCAGGCGCTCATCACCGAAGCCCTGCAAAGCCGCCGTCAAGGCAACCCGGGCGAGTGCCGCCTGCGCGATCGCCTGCACTCTAACTGTGGCGTCGAGTTCCGCCACCTGATGTTTCCGATCGATAACGTCGGCATGTTCTCCGGGTTTGGCGAGAGCAACGATGCCTGGATTGAGGGCGCGCTTCAGCTGGGCCAGGAGGCGATCACCAAGGCGCTCGATCGCGCGGGCCTGACGGTATCGGATATTTCGGCGATCTTTTTTGCGTCGACGACGGGCATTGCGACGCCGAGTATCGATGCGCGGCTGGTCAACCTGATGAACTTCCCGAGCAACATCAAGCGGACGCCGATCTTTGGGCTGGGCTGTGTTGCCGGGGCCGCCGGCATCTCGCGGACGGCGGACTATGTGCGCGCGTATCCGAAGCAGTATGCGCTGCTGCTATCGGTCGAGCTGTGCTCGCTGACATGGCAGGAGAACGACGAGTCGCTGGGAAACCTGGTGGCGACGGGTCTGTTTGGGGATGGCGCGGCGGCGGTGATTTTGGCGGGGGACGAGACGCCGCATGCGAAGCGGCCGCGAAGCCTGGATGAGCCGTGCCCGCGGGTTCTGGATACGCGGTCCACGCTGTATCCGGACACGGAGCACCTGGTTGGATGGAAGTTCAAGGACAACGGCTTCAATGTAGTGCTCTCGGCGGAGATTCCGGATCTGGTGAACAAGTATCTGCGGGCCAATGTGGATGAGTTCCTGGGCGATAACGACCTGTCGGTGCAGGAGATCTGCAGCTTCATCTTCCACAGCGGCGGACCGAAGGTGCTGGAGGCGATGGAGAGCAGCCTGGGCCTGCCGGAGAATGCGCTGGCGGCCTCGTGGGACAACCTGCGGGAGATGGGCAATATGTCGTCGGTCTCGGTGCTGTCGGTGATGGAGGACTATCTGATCAACAAGCCGGGCGATCCTGGGTCGCACAGCATGCTGGCGGCAATGGGGCCGGCGTTCTGCTCGGAGCTGGTTCTGCTGCAGTGGTAGGGCTTGGCCGGGGTGGTGACTTGATGGAAGAGGAAGCGTGTTTAGGGATAAGACAACAGCAGATCCTTACAGGATGACAGTCGAAAAAGCGGCAGGGGACGGCGAAGTCTCCTGCCGCAGCTGATTTATGAGCGGCGGAAGCGGCGCAGCATGGCGCCGGCGCTGCCGACCAGACCGGTGCCGAGCAGCAGGAGCGAGCTGGGCTCCGGCGTAACGGTGGTGCCGTAGAAGTCGAGACCGGTGGCGTTCAGGTTGGCCTGATGAACCTCGAAGTCGAGAAAGTCATTGCCGGCCGGAACGCTAAAGGTAAAGGTATAGGGCGTTGTGCAGTTGGGCTGGGTGGTGGCGCACTTCGGATACGGGCCCGAGCCCTCTGGAAGCAGTTGCTGGATGTCGTTGAGATAGACCGCGGTGGTGTCGTCGGCGAGAACGGTGAGCATGATAGGGCTGCCGTCGCTGACGAAGTCGATCTTGTAGTCGTAATAGCCATTGGGGGCGACGACTGAGCCGCCGGGAGAGGTATTGGGATTGAAGGAGACGTAGCTGGTTCCGGCGATGGGTCCGGTCCAGACGCCGCCGGTACCGATGTCGTAGGTGGCCGAGGTCGCGCCATCGGGCGGGAGAGTGGGCAGGGTTACGCTGTAGCCGGCGTAGAGCGTGGTGGAGGAGTTGCTGTAGAAGGTGGTGGCGGAGGCAGCGGTCGGCAGGGCGACTGCGGCTACGGCAAGAGCGGCGAGATGGGACGCGAGACGCATAAATCTCCTGAGTTCTGTGTGGGATGAGTGCGGCGACTTGGTTCTGGCCCGGACAGAGACGAAGGGGGGAGTCACGCTTTTATGAAATTAAGGGCAATCTAAAGTCTCTGTTTGCGCGTACACGTGCACGCGCACGGCCAAATGAAAGCTGCGATTAGAAGCAGCTCAGATTGGCGAACCGATTGTTTCTTTGCACTCCTTTGCAGACAAAGGAGAAAAATTTGATCGCCGGTTGCCCAGACCTGTCACGTCGACCGAGGTCACGGATTCCGGTCGATGGCGCTGTCATGACCAGTGCAGCACACTACGGAGTTCCTCCAGCGACGAAGCCCTTGCCGCTGGGGGCGCTCGTAGACAGGCTTGCTTTGAAGATGGAGGGCGGCTGCGGCTACAGGGCTTGCGCGATGCAGAGCTGGCTGGGGCTGGCGGAGTCGAAGGGTGCGCCGCCGCGATCGCCGAGACGCGTCTTGAGCTGGAGGCCTTCAAGCGCCAGGAGCGCCGCAAGCTCCTGCGGGAAGATCACTCGCAGAGGGAAGCTTACGGTGCGGAAGTCAGGATTGCCACTGGCGGAGTAGAGGAAGGTTTTGTGCACGATCTGCGTCGCGGCGTCGTAGCGCAGGGTCTCTTCGATGCGGTAGCGGCCGTGGAGATCGCTCTCGTACTCGCCGACCTTATGTCTCTGGCTGGGGGCGGTGGCGAGATAGGCCGGCTGGAAGTTGACGACGTCGAACATGAAGCGGCCGCCGGGGCAGAGGGCGCGGCGAACGGAGGCGAAGCAGGACCGGAGATCGCCGAGTTGTGTCAGGTGCGCGAGGCTGTTGATGGCCGAGAAGATGAAGGCGAAGGGCTCTGCGAAGCGGAAGCGGCCCATGTCGCCCTCGACGATGTTGGCCGACACGCCGGCGGTGATGAGGCGCTGGCGGGTGACGGCGAGCATCTCGGCAGATTGATCGATGCCGGTGACAGCGAGACCGCGCTGGGCCATGGGCACGAGCATGCGGCCGGTGCCGCAGCCGAGCTCGAGGACGGGGCCGCCGGAGCGGATGGCGGCTTCGAGATACAGCGGTTCGCAATCGCCCCAGGTCATGGTGTCGTAGAGGTGAGTGTCGGTATAGAGGGTGGTGGCGTCCGCGGGTGGCGCGGATGAAGGCATAGGAAGGTCTGATTTAGCCAAAGAACTTTTATCTTTCTATAGAAGTGTTTCGCCGGTCTGAGCGCGAGCAGGTTCCTCGCGGTGCTCGGAATGGAAGAAAAGCAAAGGACATGTTTAGAGTCTTTCTAGAGTACCGTACCGGGCGTGAGAGCGAGGCGAGTGAGCGGCTGTACAAGCGAGACCGACGAAGTGGTTTGCCGGATGCTGGAAGCGAGACAAAAGTAAACTGCGGGTCTCTCCACGGAACAAGACGAGAAGGCCGTCTTGCTCCGGTCGAGAGGACACTCGTTTCCTGAGAAGCTGTTTAGAAACTTATGCGGCGGTACTCTATGAAAGAACAAGCAACGACAACGGCGGAATACGGGGATCTCTCCACTGCGTCGTGCGATAGAACTGCACGACTCCGGTCGAGATGACGGCTTTCTTAGAGTTGGATGAAAGCATCTCTTGAGTTGGATGACGGCGTTCCTTGCGTTGTAGGGGCATTCTTTGCGTTGTTGAGGCATTCCTTGCGTTGTAAACAGGTTCCAAGGCGAAGCAGGACAGATCGCCACAAAGTCGATAAGAGTTTGCTTCCAGGTCGACGAGAGATCGCTATCGGATCGAACACTGTATTCAGAGCGCGTCAGGACGTGCTGGAACGCTCCAGGCGGCGGAGGAGGGGGGCGATGGTGAGGCCCTGCACGACGATCGAGAAGACGACGACGACGTAGGTGGTGACGAGAAGCAGGTTGCGGTTGATGCCGGGCGCGGAGGGAAGGGCGACGGCGAGAGCGACGGCGAGACCGCCGCGCAAGCCGCCCCAGGTGAGAATGCGGATGCTTCCCGGAGTCTTGGTGCGAACCGCGGTGAGCGCGCCGATGGTGACGGCGACGCTGGTGAGACGGCCGAGCAGAGCGAGGGGAATGGCGAGCAGGCCGGCGACCAGGAAGCGGCTATCGAAGGGGATGACCAGAAGCTCCAGGCCGAGCAGAAGGAAGAGAACGACGTTGAGGACATCGTCCAGCAGTTCCCAGAACGTGTCCATGTTTTCGAGCGTGCGGGCGGACATGGCAAAGGCGCGGGCGCGGCCGCTGACCAGGAGGCCGGCGGTGACGGCCTCCAGCGGGGCCGAGACGTGCAGCGCGTCGGCCAAGGCATAGCCGCCCATGGCAAGGGCGAGGGTCAGCAGCACCTCGACCTTGTAGCTGTCGACGAGGCAGATGAGCCGATAGGTGAGATAGCCGAGCGCCAGGCCGATGGCGATGCCGCCGCCGGCCTCCAGCAGGAGCAGAGAGGCGAAGCGGCCGGCGGAGGGCAGGGAGCCGCTGATGGAGGCGTCGACGAGGGCAAGAAAGAGAACGGCGCCGACGCCGTCGTTGAAGAGAGACTCGCCGGCGAGCTGGGCTTCGAGGGCGGGCGGGGCGCCGACGCGCCGCAGCATCTCGAGGACGGCGATGGGATCGGTCGGTGAGATAAGGGCGCCGAAGAGCAGGGCCGCCATGGAGCTGAGATGGATGCCAATCAGGGGCAGGGTGAACTTGAAGGTTGCGGCGATGAAGATCGTTGAGAGAACGGTGGCGACGATCGAGAGGCTGATGACGGAGAGCTTTTCGCGGGAGAGCTCTTCGAGGTCAAGCTGCAGGGCTCCGGCGAAGAGCAGAAACGCGAGCAGGCCATGGAGGACGACCTGATTGAAGTCGATGCTGGCGACGAGATGCTGTGCCGCGGAGGAGAGCTGGGGCACGAAGTGTCCGGCCAGCATGAGGGCTGCGGCTGCGCAGAGGGAGAGGATGGTGGTGCCAATGGAGCGGGGAAGCCGCAGAACACGATAGCTGAGCAGACCGAAGAGCGCGGCCAGCGTGACGATCGTGCTGAGAAGGGCGAAGGTGCTCATGCGATTGAGAGGTTAGACGCATTTCTCCTGATGCTATGGCGTTGTTCAAGTGCAAGGGAGGCCATTTTCCTTGAGAGAAAATGGCATTGACGGGAGCGGCCTTCTCTACACCTTCAGGAGAAATGCGTTAGACGCGCGAGGGAGGCGGCGCTTTACTGGCCAGAGTGCGATTGCGGCGGGTGCGGCTCTGAGCCTGTTTAGAACTCGTGCCGCGGCACTCTATGAAAGAACAAGCAACGACAACGGCGGAATGCGGGGATCTCTCCGCTACGCGAGACGATACTGCTGTCTCGCTTCGGTCGAGATGACGGCTTTCTTGGGTGAATGCGGGGATCTCTCCACTTCGTCGTGCGATAGAACTGCACGACTCCGGTCGAGATGACGGCTTCCTTGGGGTGAATGCGGGGGTCTCTCCGCTACGCGAGACGATCTGCTGTCTCGCTCCGGTCGAGATGACGGCTTTCTTGGGGTGAATGCGGGATCTCTCCACTACGCGAGACGATGATGCTGTCTCGCTCCGGTCGAGATGACGGCTTTCCTTGGAGTTATTCAACAGGTTTTGAGGTGAGGAGGTTGCGGTAGAGGGCCGTGTAGTGGTCGACCATGCGGCTGAGGGGGAAGCGCTCGCGGGCGACGGCGCGGCAGACGGCAGGCTCGAGGGTGCCGGCTTTGGCGATGGCGGCGGCCATCTCGTCGACGGTATGGACGAGGAAGCCGGTCTTGCCGTGATCGACGACCTCCGGGATGGCACCTGAGGGATAGGCGATGACGGGGGTGCCGGCGGCGATGGCCTCCATGGCGACGAGCGAGCTGGTTTCCGGAGCGAGCGAGGGCAGGAGAAGGCAGTGGGCGGCTTCAAGCAGACGGCGCTTGCGCGCGCCGTTCAGGGCTCCGGGCCAGCGCGCGGCGGCGTGCAGACGCGGCTCGATCTGCTCGCGCAGGTAGCGCAGGTGGTCCTCGTAGGGGAAGACCTCGCCGCCGAGGAGGACGGGGATGCCGGCGAGGCGGGCTGCGTCGAGACCGGCGTGGAGGTTCTTCTCCGGGCAGATGCGGGAGAGCATGAGGGCGAAGCGCCGCCTGGTTTGGAAGCGTTGCTTTTGCGGGATCGGCACGCCGTTCGAAATGACGGTCAGGCGATCGCGGCTATCCGGAGGGCAGGCCAGGCGCTGGGTCTCGGAGACGCACTGCAGCCGATAGTTGGGGGGCAGGTGCCAGATTGCCTCCGGGTACCAGGAGGGCGGCAGATGCAGGGTGACGAGGACCGGGATCGAGGCGGGGACGGGGTACTCGAAGAAGTCGATGCCGTGCATGTGGACGAGGTCGATGGGCTGCGAGACCAGTGCGCAGCGGAGGTTTTCGGCGTGGGCGCGGGTGACGGTCTGGCGCAGCTCTGGAGTGAGAGTGCCGTCTGGAACGTGGGTTTCCAACAGCCGGCCGGCGGCTGCGGAGCCCTCGCGGGCGAGGACGACGGAGCGGAAGCCGCGGGCAGGCAGCTCGGCTTCGAGCGACGTGAGAATCTGCTCCGCACCGCCGACGGCCATGGGGCCGACGCGCGCGAAGGGGTAGGCGACGCTCAGGATGGTTGGGTTAGACGGACTCATACGCGGAGGCCCTGCGGCGTTGCTTGCGGGTTTGATTCACGCACGGCGCACCGCGAAGCCGTAGGTGAGAACGGGAGTCACGTGCCAGAACTGCTTGTAGGTCTCACCGCCGCGCAGCATGTCGATGGTCTGGACTCCCTCGGCGGCGGCGTGCTCGATGGCGAGCGCGGTGAGAAGCGTTCCGGGGTGCAGCTCGGCCTGTTCGCTCGAGAAGCCCATCAGGTAGAAGGACTGGGTGCGGCCGGCGCGCGAGGGTGGATCGATGAGGGCGTAGAGGACGGCGATGCTCTCGCCGTCGAGACGCAGTGTGGCGAGGCGGAGAAGGCCGTGCCCGGCGAGCAGCGGGAGAGCCTCACGATGCCAGGCGAGGACGGCGGGGTCCGCGAGAACGCCTGACTCTCCGGCCTGCTGCCAGCGATCGGTATGGAAGCGGACGAGGAGGTCAAAGGCCTGCCGGCAGTCATCGGGCCCGGCAAATGTGAGTTCGAGTTTGCCATGGCCGATGGCGGCGTTGCGGAAGTAGCGCACGTCGGAGCGCAGCGTGCGCGGGAGATCGGCGATTGGTGTGGCGGGGCAGCGCGAACAGGGATCTCCGGGGTAGGGCGTCAGGGTGAGGGGCGGGTCAGGGCCGTTCTGGAGCTGCTGGAGCGCCTGGTAGAGCAGCGAGTGTGGGCGGAGTTGCGTGAGGTGCGCCACGTCCCAGCCGCTGTCGTCGCGCAGGGTCATCAGGGCTGCTGTAAGGTGCGAGGTCGTGCAGAGGGGCGAGAACAGGCCGTCGAGGTAGTCCGAGGTTCCGGCTCCAAGGAGAAGAAGCTGGTGTTCTCCGGATGCCTTGTGTTCGTAGACATAGAGAGGAAGAACGGCGACAAGAGAGCCACTTTCAACAATGGTGATGAGGCGAAGATCCGGCTGGCCGAAGTGATGCCACCAGGGAATCAACCACGCCGGATGCTGGAAGGGAGAGGCGCTTGGGTCACTCTCCCAGAGAGCGAGCAGAGCCGGCGCGAGGGCCTCAAGCTCTGCCGTGCTGCGAAGACATTGGACCGTGATGCCATCGGGCATAGACCATCTCATAGCGTGGGTCTGATCGCCTCAGCTTGACTGCGAAGGCAGACATGAGATGACGCAGGGGATGTTCTGTTTGCTTCCTGATGGAAGCAGGGATGGCGTGAGCGGATGTGGGCGAAGGAGAGTGGAGCACCGAATGGGATTTGAACCCATGAATACTGGTTTTGCAGACCAGCGCGTTAGCCACTTCGCCATCGGTGCCTGTGAGCCGCCACGCGAGGGGTGCGCGGCGGGGTGTTGTGGTGCTTCGTTGCGGTGAAGGGAAAAGCAGATCCCCGCGGGATGACAACAAAATGCGAAAACAGAGAAGCTAGAACAGAGAAGCGAAGCAGTGAAGCTGGCGTTAGGAGGGGTTGGCGTCCTTGGGTTGTGCGGTGGTGCGCAGGTAGGGTTTGAGGGTTTTGTAACCGGGAAAGATCTTGTCGGCTTCTTCGTTCGAGACGGCGGCGGTGATGATGACATCGTCGCCCTGCTTCCAGTCCGCGGGCGTGGCGACCTTGTGCTTTGCGGTGAGCTGCATGGAGTCGAGGACGCGGAGGACTTCGTCGAAGTTGCGGCCGGTGGTCATGGGATAGGCGAGGTGCAGCTTGATCTTCTTGTCGGGGCCGATGACGAAGACGGTACGGACAGGAGCGTTGTTGGCGGGGGTGCGGCCTTCGGAGGTGTCACCGGCGTCGGCGGCGAGCATGTCGTAGAGCTTGGCGATCTTGAGCTCGGGGTCGCCGATCATGGGGTAGTTGACCCTGGCGCCGCCGACGTCTTCGATGTCCTGGGCCCACTTGCTGTGGCTGCTGACGGGGTCGACGGAGAGGCCGATGACCTTGGCGCCGCGCTGGGCGAACTGCGATTCGAGGTTGGCGACGGCGCCGAGCTCGGTGGTGCAGACCGGGGTGAAGTCCTTGGGGTGCGAGAAGAGGACGGCCCAGTGGTCGCCGATCCACTCGTGAAAGTGGATGGTTCCCTGGGTGGTTTCGGCGGTGAAGTCGGGTGCGGTGTCGTTGATGCGGAGGGACATGGTGAGATCAGCCTCGGATTCGATTAGGACTTGGGATTGGATGAGGGCCGGGCGGTGCGGATGCGGGCGCAAGAGAAAACCCACCGGGCTCGGGCCTCGGTGGGTTGACTGATTTGGACGATACGGACGGCTTCGACCAGCTCAGGCACCCAACCGGGGGCAGAGACAGCGACAGCAGGTCGGGATGGAGGTGATGAAGTTCATTGCTAAAGTGTGTCGCGGCCAGCGTTGCCGGCTGGAACCCGTTTGGCCCATTGCGGTCTAGGCACACGATACGACTGAGGGTGATGGGTGTCAAACCGGTGCTCCTGCTGCTTAGAGGGACATATTGATGCTCAAGGCGCAATATAGGGGACTCTCCACTCGCGTTGCTCGGTCGAGATGACGGCTCTATCTGCAAGGGCGAGTGCTGCGCGTGCGAGAGAATCGGGAGTGGAGGCTGTGCATGGGTGTTCTGGAGTATGCAGTGCTGGATGTGTTTGCGGAGCGGGTGTTTGAGGGCAATCAACTGGCGGTCTTTGCGGATGGGACGGGGCTGACGGACGAGCAGATGCAGACGATTGCACGGGAGATGAACCTGTCGGAGACGGTGTTTGTGCTGCCGCGCGCAGTGGAGATTGAACGCGAACGCGGGGTGCGGGTGCGGATCTTTACGACCGAGGAGGAGCTGCCGTTTGCGGGGCATCCGACGCTGGGGACGGCGACGTGGCTGCGGTTGAATCACCCGGAGTTCAAGGGGGACGAGACGATTGCGCTCGAGTGCAACGTGGGGCGGATTCCGGTGCGGTTTGAGGCGGAGGATGGGCG
Source organism: uncultured Acidobacteriaceae bacterium (assembly GCA_964246835.1). Classification (GTDB taxonomy): domain Bacteria; phylum Acidobacteriota; class Terriglobia; order Terriglobales; family Acidobacteriaceae; genus Edaphobacter. The sequence continues at coordinate 23,903 of CAXTRT010000051.1, forward strand.
GCCGGGGATGTTTGGCACGATGCGGCAGAACGATCCGGAGTTCGGGGCGGTAGAGGGCGAGGGGTGGCCGACGCGGGCGGAGTTTGCGGAGGCGCTGGGGCTGGCCGAGGAGGAGATCGGTTTGGCGGGCGCGGAGGAGGCGCCGGTGCAGGTGGTCTCAACGGGCAGCGCGTTCTGCGTGGTGCCGCTGCGATCGATGGAGGTGATCGGGCGGCTGGCGATTCTGCAAGCCAAGGCGAGGCCGCTGCTCGAGCGGGTGGAGGCGAGGTTCTTCTACTGCGTGGCGAGGGTCGAGGTAGGTTCAGAGGCGAAGGCTGGCGCGGCGTGGCATGGGCGGATGCAGTTCTACAACGGGGAGGATCCGGCGACGGGGTCGGCGGCCGGGTGCGTGGCGGCATGGCTGGTGGCGCATGGCCTCCAGGAGAGCGGGGCGGAGGTGGTGCTGGTGCAGGGCATGGAAATCCTGCGTCCGAGCCGGCTGACGCTGCGGGCGACGAGGACGGAGAGCGGGGTGACGGATGTGTTTGTCGGCGGACGCACCATTCCCGCTGCAAACGGACGTCTTTTCCTGCCGTAATGCACGGTCTTATTCACAGGATGAAGGAGTGCAAGCGCTGACAGGCTGAGCAGTTGCGATGTAGGGGGCGTTCTGCAAGGGCGATTTTAGATTAGATTCGCCTAAACTTCGCTGTTGCGTGGTCGGAGAGAGGTTCGTAGGCTGAGGTTCGAGTTGCTGATGGGCGGCGGAACGCCGGACATCGGAGACCCTAGTACTTTCGCCTGATTTACCACAATTTGAGCTGAGAGACACCGCGCTGCGCAGCAGACGGCACGCCGCTCATGGACTCCGGACCGAGGATGCTTCTCGACGGGTGGGACCTCTTCGTTTTAGAGGCCAAACACACCCGATTGAGAGTGCAGACGGACTTGCGAGGACCATCAGGGCTGCCTGGCAACCTGCCTGGAGCAGACGGACTCTCTCGCACCCACGGTCCGGCCGCTTTGGCCGGTGCGATGGACCTGTCTTCGATGGCAGGCCCGCGGAGAGCCTCGCGCTTCTCCGAAAGGGCCTATCCGGAGCAGTCGCCCCCGCTCGCCCGTTTCGGCGTCCGGACCGTGGAGAAGGCTCGTCACGTACTCTCAACGGCCAGCCGCTTACCCGCGGCAGGACGCGGGGAGCCCATCGCTCACGGCACGCCGCAACGGCTGGCCGCGGGAGAAGCGAGAACGCATGCGCCCGAAGAAGACGATTCTGTGTGTTGACGACAATGAACAGGTACTTTCCGTGCGAACTTTTCTGCTGGAGACGAGGGGCTACAGGGTGATCGCGGCGCGATCGGCGCAGGAGGCGATCGAGGTGCTGGAGGGGACGGTGCCGGGCACGATCGACCTGCTGCTATGCGATCTGTTGATGCCGGGGATGGATGGCAACGAGCTGGTGCGGCGAGCGAAGGGAATGCATTCGGGGCTGCCGGCGATGATCGTCTCGGGAACGGTGAATTCGTTTGACCGGGCGGGGCATGCGGATGTGTTCCTGCCGAAGGGTGCGTGCTCGCCGGCGGAGATGATTGAGCGGATACGGGTGCTGGTGGCGCGGAAGCGTGGACCCAAGAAGCAGGGGACGCTGGGGGCGGTGAGTG
>CAXTRT010000052.1:0-24688 GCA_964246835.1 uncultured Acidobacteriaceae bacterium
GGGGTCCTATGGGGGGCTTCGGCGGCAGCAGTACGGGACGACGCTATAACCTGACACTCGGCGCGCAAGGGTCGAATATCTTCAATCAAGTTCCATATGGAACGCCGAACAGCGTTGTGAGCTCCGCGCAGCAGTTTGGGCGCTTCACCACGCTCGCGGGCCGACCGTTCAGCACTTCGACCGCTGTACGGCAGATCGTGCTGCAGGCAAATTTCAGCTTTTAGCGCATGGTCATCGCAAGCGGACACGGCCGCGCTGGCGCGGTGCCGGCGCACCCACAACCACGGTCTTGGCGTTCATGAACTCGCGCATGCCCGCCGCAGAGAGCTCACGGCCGTAGCCGGAGCGCTTCGTGCCGCCGAAGGGCAGCCGTGGATCGCTTGCAACCATCGCGTTCAGGAAGACCGAGCCGCACTCGAGCTCCGCAAGAAAGCGCTGCTGCTCGGCGGGATCACGCGTCCACGCGGAAGCGGCCAGGCCGAACGGGGTATCGTTCGCCAGCTCGATTGCGTCGTCCATAGAATCCACGCGGAAGACCAGCGCCACCGGCCCGAAGAGCTCCTCGCGATAGACAGGGCAGCGCCGCGGCACACCCTCGAGCACCGTTGGCTCGAAGAAGTTGCCCTCTCGCGGAAGGCGGCGTCCGCCCGTCAAAATTCGGGCTCCGGCACTTACGGCAGACTTTACCTGGGCCTCCAGATCGCTGAGCAGCCGGTGCGTGGCGATCGGTCCAATCTGCGTCTCCGGATCACGCGGGTCGCCGACGCGCATACGCTCCATCGCGGTTACAAATCGCGGCACAAAGGAGGCGTACACATCCTTCATGACGATAAAGCGCTTCGCCGCAATGCAGGATTGACCACTGTTGATGCAGCGCGCCTTCGCTCCGATCTCGGCTGCGAGGTCAAGATCGGCGGACGACATCACCAGAAAGGGATCGCTGCCACCGAGCTCCAGCACGGATTTCTTGACCAGCCATCCTGCCTGCGCGGCAACCGCCCTACCCGCCGCCTCGCTGCCGGTCACTGTCACCGCGGCCACACGGGGGTCGCCGAGAACTGTTTCGACCTGATGCGTCTCCAGCAGCAAAGCCTGGAGACTTCCCCGCGGAAAGCCGGCCCGGCGCGTCAGCGACTCGATGGTGAGCGCGCACTGCGGCACGTTCGCCGCATGCTTGAGCAGACCCACATTGCCCGCCATCAGCGCCGGCGCCAGAAAGCGGAAGACCTGCCAGAGCGGGAAGCTCCAGGGCATGACCGCGAGCACAACGCCCACCGGCTCCCATCGCACGTAGCTGTGGCTCGCCTCCGTCAGCACCGGCTCCGGCGCAAGAATGCGGGGCGCCTGCTCCGCGTAATACCGGCAGACGAGCGCACACTGTTTGACCTCTTCGAGTCCCGCCGCGATCGGCTTTCCCATCTCCGCTGTGATCATCTGCGCCAGCTCGCCCGCGTCCTGCTCCAGCAAAGTTGCCAGCTTTCGCATGCACAGCGCACGGTGCTCGACCGGCATGTTGCGATGGCTGCGAAACGCCTCTGCCGCGAGCCTGATCTTCTCCCGCAATGCCTCTTCGGTCAGCGGCTCAAAGGATCGCAGCAGCTTGCCCGTAGCAGGATTGATCGATTCGATCGCCATAAGTCTTACCGAGATGCTAGAGCATTTCTCTTCAGGCCGCGCGTCTGTTTTGCCGGGCGAGGCGTGGCCAGGACAACGCGTGGTTGTATAGATTCGGTGTGGCAAGCCCGGACGAAATAGAGTAGTACCAGGAGCCGCGACAACGAGACCATGAACGACCCCGCACAGAGGAATCCGCAGATCCGCTCTCAGCCCACCCGCGTCGCGCTGCTGGGCTTTGGCACAGTAGGCAGCGCTGTAGCACGTGTGCTCGCCTCACAGCGGTTCGCCGGCATCGAGCTGGCTCACATCGTCAATCGCGATGTAGCAAGAAAGCGCGGATCAACCGCTGCTCTGGATGTTCCGTCTACCGCGCAGTGGCACGATGATCCCGCGGCCGTGCTGGCGGCGACCGATGTCGACGTGATCATCGAGACGATCGGTGGCCTTGACTCTATCGAGAGCTGGCTTGTACAGGCGCTGCGCTCCGGCAAATCCGTCGTGACAGCAAACAAGCAGCTCATCGCGTACCGTGGGGCCGCGCTCGCCGCCGTCGCCGCGGAGAACGGCGCGCAGCTGCTCTACAACGCTGCCGTCGCCGGCGGTGTGCCCGTCCTTCCCGCCATGCTGCAGGGTCTTCAGGGCGATCGCATCACGCGGCTCAGCGGCATCGTCAACGGCACCTGCAACTTCATCCTCAGCCATATGGAGCAGGGCGCCAACTACGCCGAGGTGCTCGCGCAGGCACAGGCGGCCGGCTATGCCGAGGCCGATCCCTCCGCCGATGTGGACGGCTTCGACGCGCGCGCCAAGCTCTGCATTCTCGCCCGCGTCGCGCTCCATGCCGAGCTCAACCCCGACGACATTCCTACTCAATCCATCTCGCCCCTGGATGCGGTTGATTTTCAGTACGCCAGGGAACTGGGCTGCACGATCCGTCAGGTCTCTCGCGCACAGCTGGGGAATGATGCCGTCCATGCCCGCGTGGCCCCCATGCTCGTCCCGCACACCTCGCCGATCGCCTGGTCGCACGGCACGCAGAATATGGTCGTAACCACTGGCGAGTTCGGCGGCGATGTCGTCTTCTCAGGCCACGGCGCCGGCGGCAATCCCACGGCAGTCGCCATCGTGAGCGATCTGCTCGCGGTCGCGCACGGCTCCTGCACCGTTTCGTTTGAGACCACACCGCGCAGGGTCATCGGTGAATTCCTCGCGCCGCACTATCTTCGTTTTATCGTGGACGACAAGCCCGGCATCGTCTCGGCTATCTCCGGCGCACTCGCCACCGTTGGCGCCAATATCGATTCGCTCCTGCAGCGGCCCGGATATCCGAAGCACCGGCTGCCGTTCGTCGTTACGACTGAGCCGTGTCTTACCTCAACGATTCATCGTGCACTCGCGGCCATGGGTAATTTTGAGTGCATGCTCCAGCCGCCACTCGCGCTGCAGATTCTTACTGTCGATGACAAGGCAGAGGATTAAATCAGCCTCACGTGTCTTCGCCGCCTCCCGCCATCATCACGAAAAGACCTCTTTTCTGGAGCAGCCGTATGATCTCGCCAACCCGTCTCACCGCCTTTATCCTCATGCTCGCGCTCTCCTGCGCTCTGCATGGCCAGGCGCTCGTTGGCCAGGAGACTGCCGCGGTTACAAATCCAACGCCGGTCATCAGTGTTGATGCTCCGCCGAACTCTCCCATACAGCAGACGAAGCACTACGTGGTCCTTGTTTCACTTGATGGCTTCCGGTACGACTATCCACAGAAGTTCGGCGCACCGCATCTGAGTGCACTCGCGCACCAGGGAGTGAGCGCACCCTACGGCATGCTGCCGAGCTTTCCCTCGCTTACCTTTCCCAACCACTACTCGATCGTGACCGGCCTTTATCCCGAGCATCACGGCATCATTGGCAACAGCTTCTACGACCCCAGCCGCGATGCGGTCTACACCTACACACGGCCCGAGAGCAACGGCGACGGAACGTGGTACGGCGGCACGCCGCTCTGGTCGCTCGCCGAGCAGCAGGGCATGCGCTCTGCCTGCCTGTTCTGGCCCGGCTCTGAAGCCGAGATCGCAGGCAAACGACCCAGCTACTACCTGCATTACAACGACGGTCTTGACGATCATGCGCGCATCGAGCAGGTTATCGCGTGGCTGGGCCTCCCGGCCGCACAGCGCCCACACTTCATCACGCTCTACTACGCCGATGTTGATCACGCCGGCCACGCGCACGGGCCCGATTCGACAGAAACCCGCGATGCCGTCCACCATCTCGACGAGCTCATCGGCGATCTGGAAAACAGGCTGCGCGCCACCGGTCTGCCCGTCGATCTCATCGTGCTGGCAGATCATGGCATGATCACAGTGCAGCCTCCCGCGGTCATCCTCTCGGACTTCGCCAATCTCGATGGCGTTCGTACGCAGGGCTCGCTTCTCTATCCCCGGGATGAAGCTGAAGCGGATCGCATCTACCGCGACTTCATGGCCCACCCCAGCCCGAAGTTCAAGGTCTACCGCCGCGCTGCAATGCCGCCTGCGCTCCGCTTTGACTCCAATCCACGCGAGGGCGATCCTGTCGTTGTTCCTACCGGGCCCTACACGCTGCTGGCCCACGGCAGCAAGCTGCCAGAACCAACCCAGGTCCACGGCAGCCATGGCTTTGACCCGCACACCATGCCCGAGATGAAGGCCATCTTCTTCGCCGAAGGTCCGGACTTCAACCGCAACAAGCGTCTGAAGAGCTTCGAGAACGTCGATGTCTACCCACTGATCGCGCAGATCCTTCAGCTCCGAACGCCGCCAAACGACGGCACGCTCAAGCCGCTCGAGCCGGCGCTAACAAAAAAAGCCCGCAAACAGAAGCCGGAGTAAAGAGAAGAGCGGCGGAGCGGAGACGCCATCAAGCCCATCCACTCCACCACCTGCATTTGTAACGAACTTAGTACTTCGGCAGGCTCGGATCAATCCGCTCCGCCCATGCGGTGATGCCGCCGGCCAGATTCTTTACATTCGTAAAGCCCGCGGCCTTCAACTCCTGCGCGGCCTTCTGCGACCGGCCGCCTGTCTTGCAGTGCACAACGATCTCTCCGTCTTTGCCGACTGGCATCTCGTTCAGCCGCGAGCCGACCTGACCCACCGGAATCAGCGGAGCGCCGAGGTTCACGATCGCGTACTCATGCGGCTCGCGTACATCGAGAACAAACGGCGCATCGCCCGCGTCCTGCCGCTGCTTGAGCTGCTCCACTGAGATCTGCGGGATGCCTTCAATAACGTTTGCCAGAGGATTCACCGCGCCATGCGAACTTACCTCGAGCGGCCCAACCGCAGCCGGCGGCGCGATCCCGCAGAACTGGTCGTAGTCGATCAGCTCCGTCACGGTCGGATGCGTGCCGCAGACGGGGCAGTCTGGATTCTTGCGCAGCTTGAGCGTTCGGAACGTCATGCCCAGTGCGTCTACCAGAAGAAGACGCCCGACAAGCGGCTCGCCGATTCCGAGAATCAGCTTGATCGTCTCCGTCGCCTGAATCACGCCGACCAGCCCGGGCAGAATGCCCAGCACACCGCCCTCGGCGCAGCTCGGCACCAGACCCGGCGGCGGCGGCTCCGGATACAGGCAGCGATAGCACGGACCCTCCGGCAGGCCGAAGACGCTCGCCTGTCCTTCAAAGCGGAAGATCGATCCGTACGCGTTCGGCTTACCCATCAGCACGCACGCGTCGTTCACCAAGTAGCGCGTCTGGAAGTTGTCCGTGCCGTCCGCGATAACGTCGTAGTCCTTGAAGATCTCCATCGCGTTCGCGCTGGTCAGCATCGTGTTGTGCTTCACGACCTTGGTATTTTTGTTGAGGCCGTTGATCATGATCTCGGCTGAGTCCACCTTCAGCCTGCCGACCGTCGCCTGCGAGTGAATAATCTGGCGCTGCAGATTCGATTCATCGACCACATCGAAGTCCACCAGACCGATCGTGCCCACACCCGCCGCCGCGAGATACAACGCCAGCGGCGCGCCCAGACCGCCTGTGCCGACACACAGTACCTTCGCGGCTTTGAGCTTCTGCTGGCCTTCCATGCCCACCTCGGGAAGGATGAGATGCCGCGAGTAGCGAGCGATCTCTTCATTTGTGAGCTTCAGAAGCTCCGTGCTCACTTCCGGGACCGCGGTTGCCGTAGCCATTTGCCACATCTCCTCGCTCATCGCCGTGGATGAGCCTGGTCTCGCCTGAGAGCGGACCGACTACAGTTACAAATTATCAAAAGGTCGGAACATCTGAGAGGGAAGGGAACTATCGACAGCAACAACACCCGGCAGCGCAGGCTGACCGGTAGCCGCTGCCACCCGCAATCGAAGGGATAATCGTCAGCTCATCGACCTCGGTCGTCGCCGTATCTTCCCGCTGCGGCAGATAGCGGATATCGTCATCGTTCAGATAGACATTCACAAACGAGCGCAGCTTGTCATCCTCGGTAAACAGGTGCTTCTTCAGCTCGGGTGCATCGAACACCAAAGCGTCGAGCGCTCCCTGCACCGACGACGCACTGACCTCAATCGTCTCTTTACCCTTCGTATAAGCCCGCAGCGGCGTGGGAATATGCACCTTCATGCCTTGTCTCCTTCTTTCACATCCACACTCAGCCTCGTGGCATGGCTTGCGACCGTCGCTTCCACGCCCGTGACATCGATCTCAAGCGCTTCATCTTCAAACATCTTTTCATCCTCGCTCGCGCCCTTCAGCAGGAACGAGTTGGTCGTCTTCGCCTGCCCTTGCTCGATCGCCGTAATCACGTACGAGCAGCCCAACCAGTGCGCCTCATCGAAATCGGTCCGCGACCACTGCGCCGGGTGATCCGGGTGCGAATGGTAGAAGCCGACAATATCGAGCCCGGCCTTGCGGCCTTCACGCTGCGCCCGGATCAACTCCTCGGGCGCGATGTGGTAACGGTTGTGCGCTGAATCCGTCCGCGTATTTCCTGCACGAACCATCTGCTGCACCACATTGCCCTCCGCGTCACTCTTTCCCAGCAGAATTCCGCAGCACTCGTGCGGATAGAGCTCTTCCCCGTGCGCGCGCAGCGCCTCGTAGTCGGCAAATGTCAGTCGCAGCACCTAGTCGCCCTCCGTCCAGAACCGCTCGCTCATGTACTTCTCGGCAGAGTCGCACAGGATTGTCACAATGACCGCCTCGCGCCCTGCCTTCGCTTCGCGCTCGGCTACCTGGAGCGACGTCGCCACCGCGGCCGCGGCCGAAATCCCGATCAGCAGTCCAGACTCGCGCGCCAGCCGCTTCGCCATTCTGTACGCGGTCTCGGTTGCCATTTCAATATTCTCGTCCGCCAGATGGGCGTCGTAGATCCTGGGCACGATCGCCGTTTCCATGTGCTTCAAACCCTCAAGCCCGTTGAAGGGCGAGTCCGGCTGCATCGAGATGCACCTGATCTGAGGGTTCAACTCACGTAGCCGCCGCGTCGTGCCCATGAAGGTCCCGCTTGTTCCCAGACCGGCGATGAAGTGCGTGACCTGCCCTTCGGTCTGCGCCCAGATTTCGTTGGCCGTGCCGCGGTAGTGTGCCTTCCAGTTGTTCTCGTTGCCGTACTGGTCCGCGTAGAAGTACCGGTCGGGGTGCTCGGCTGCCAGCGCCCGCGCCCGCCGGATCGCTCCGTCCGATCCCTCACCCGGGTTCGTCCACTCGATCTGCGCACCGTACGCGGCGAGATACTTCTTGCGTTCGGGCGAGACGTTCGACGGCATGCAGAGCGTCACCGGAAATCCCAGCGCCGCGCCCAGCATCGCGTACGCAATGCCGGTGTTGCCGCTCGTAGCGTCTAAAAGTCCTTTGGCTTCGCGCAGCCCCTTGCCTTCGCCGCCACGCTGCCCGAACTCCAGCCGCCCCTGCCGCTCCGCATCGAGCACGATCGCCGAGGCCGCACGATCCTTCACCGATCCACCCGGATTCGCCCACTCCGCCTTACCCAGAATCTGAATCCCCGGCAGGTGCGCGGTCAGGCCGTCCAGCCGCAGCAGCGGCGTGTTGCCGATTCGCTCCAGCAGCCCGGCCCCGAACGTTTTGTTCACCACTGTCGTCGCTGCACTCATCAAAACGCCTCTCAACCCTCTCTCGCCGCCCACTCCGCACCCTTAAGCTCCACACCCAAAGTTGAGTGCAGGCCCGCACTATGCGACAGTTAACTCCGAGTCTACCGAACACTTATGGCAAAGAAGCAGACATCGCGCACATTCGACGACGTTCTCTCTACCCTCGGCACGCAGAGATTCGATGTCGCCCCGGCGCCGGAGGGTGCAAAGCGCAATCCAAAGGCCGTCAAGGTGTCGAAATACGGTGTTGCCGCCGAGATCGCCCCAGCCCCGGACGGCACCGTACAGATCCTCGCCCGTCCCGGCTTCGTCCTCAATGGCGAGATCGCCCGCATCCTCGACCGCGGCTACCAAAAGTTCCTGAAGACCGCAAAACTTGAGATTCCCGCCACCGCCGACCACCTGCGCGCGATTCATCACTTCTCCGAAGAGCTGAATGAAGCCGCCGGTGCGAAGACGCTCTACAACGAATCCCTCGGAGCTGTGTCGGACGTCTACGTCTATGACCGGGTAAAGGGTCGAGCGACAAAGTAGACTTACAATCCAACGTCAAACCTTCATGGCATGACTCTGCTGATAAACATCGATTCTTGGTCCGCACAGCACCCATTCTGGGCAGCAGCGCTCTTCGTAGTGGTTTCAAATCTAATCTTGGCGCCCTTCAGCGAGGAGATACGAAATAGTCTCTACCGCGCCCGGGCCGACGTCTCTTCTCTGTGAGGAGAAATGCTACCCAGGCCACCATAGATCGGCTGGAAAAGATTGCTGCCAGCGACCGCGAACTGCTGCTTGATCTTCTCGAAACCGCTGCATTTCAACTGCTTTTCTCACTGGGAATGACCCTCTTCTCCGCGGGACTTATGACGGCTCACCTCTCAGCGCTGAAGATTAGCCCACAATTCAAGATAGAAGCTTTTGCAACACTTCTTCTTCTTGGACTTGTATCAAGCCTTCTGCTCGCCAGCTTCGCCGTCTTTATGCGATGTTCGCAGGTGAGAAAGATCCAAGATTCGATCGCAAAACTGAAGGTACAGAAGACCCGGATTGAGTCCAGACTCGACCTTCCCGCACGGCATGGAGATACCTCCAAATAGAAGCTTCTTCCGCCCTGCTACCATCCATAAAGACGTTACCGGACACGCTCCCGCTGCCACTCCCGATAGACCTCGCTCTTGCCCAGGCCGCGCTCCCGCGCCACCTGTTTCAGCGCATCTTTTTCGCTCACTCCAGCCGCGATCAATGCCCGTACCGCCGTCCGCACACTGACTGCGACTTCGCCGGCGGTCTGCACCGATGCGGCCGCGGGCGCAAAGAGCAGCACCATCTCTCCGCGCACACTCTCGCGCCCGGCCAGCTCTGCCCGTACTGCCGCCACCGGTCCCCGCAGAAACTCTTCATGCAGCTTGGTCAGCTCGCGGGCCACGACCACCGGCTGCCCCGGCCCGAAGATCGCCTCGACGTCACCTAATGCCTCCATGATCCGGTGGGGTGTCTCATAAAAGATCTCAGTCGTTGTTGCGCCAGAAGCCGCTGCCGGCAAGCCCTCCAGCACCGTCCGCCGCTCGCCCGCCTTCGACGGCAGAAATCCATGAAAGCGAAAGCGCTCCGCACCGAGTCCACTCGCAATCAATGCCGCCAGTGCGGCGTTTGCTCCGGGAATCGGAAAGACGTCGATCCCTGCCGCGATCGCCGCGCGCGCCAGCACGGCTCCCGGGTCCGCAATGCCCGGCGTTCCGGCATCGCTCACCACAGCGATCCGCGCGCCGGACTTTAGCTCTTCCAGCAGGGAGAGTGCCCGCTCCACCTCGTTGTGCGCGTGGTAGCTTACCGTCGGCGTGCGGATGCCGAAGTGATGCAGCAGCTTCTGCGTCTGCCGTGTGTCTTCGCAGGCAATCCGGTCAGCCTCGCGCAGCACCCGCAGCCCGCGCAGCGTCATGTCTTCAAGGTTGCCGATCGGTGTTGCCACCAGGTAAAGCCCCGGCGCCAGCGGCTTCCGGTCTCGTGCCGCGCGCTCGCCCGCCGCACCCGCCGCCAGCTCCGTCTCGGCCTCCAGCCTTGCTGGATCGAGTCCAGCAGCCCCTTGCCCAAGGGACTCCGGTCCACCGTCCACATCCGCTACCGGCCTGGACCTCATCGTAGCTACCGCTCTGTTACTCACGTCGCTACCGCTCTGCCAGCTTCTTCAGCCGTCGCTGCCGCGCCAGCAGCCGTGTCGCATTGGAAAGGTTTCCCGGCGTTACGATTCCCACCACACGGTCACCCTCTACCACCGGCACCAGTTGTGCGCCGCCGTGCCCGACCATCTTCCGCAGCGTCGTCATCACCGGATCGTCCGGACCCGCAGTCGTCAGCCCGCGCGTCATCATCCCTTGCACGTACCCGTTGCCACCGCTCTCAAGCGCCTCCACGATTCTCTGCCGCGAGATCGCCCCCACCAGGCTGCCGCTGCGGACGACAGGGAAGACATCCTGGGTCGCATGCATGGCGCGATGCAGCGCCTCTTCGAGCGTGTCCGCACCCGAGAGCGTGTTGAAGTCCTCAAGCATCACATCACGCATGCGGATCGAGTCGATCTCGTTCTCGACCAGCACCGTCTGCCGGTCGAGCGATCCCGCCAGCAGAAGAAACGCGCCCGCGGCCGTCATCCACGACTGTCGCAGCGCCAGGCCGCCAAAGACCAGCAGCAGCGCAATCATGCGGCTCAACCCACCCGCCGCCTTTGCCGCCACCGGCATGCCGCGCGTCTTTGCGAGTGTCGCCCGTACGGCGCGTCCGGCATCTAGCGGCACCGCCGGCAGCAGGTTCACAAGCCCCAGCAGAAGATTGCTCCACACCAAAGCCCGCAGCAGATGCCCCACGCTGATCCATGGCTGCTGCCACAACATCACCTCGGGCGAGACCGCCAGCATCAGTCCGGCCAGCACACCGCCCGCTACCACGTTCGCACTCGGCCCAACGGCCGCCATACGCCGCTCCGCCACAGGGTTTAGCTCGGCTCCATTGGCAAAGGTCATCAGACCGCCGGTCGGCATCAGCAGCACCGCATTCAGTTCAAGCCCCATCCAGGCAGCGGCAATCGCCCGCGCTCCTTCGCGGATGGCAACCGCGAGCAGCACCGTCAGCCACAGCGCAAAGCCGCGCGTTCCATCCGCTCCCGCTGCCGGCGCAGCGCCCATCGTGAGTGCGAGCAGCAGCAGAAAGTACGCGTGCAGCCGAACCTCCACGCCCATCCATCGTCCGAGGCTGAAGCTCCATGCCTGCATCCTTCTGATTGTATGCGCCAGCTCATCGGAAGCAGCGGGTCCGCTACCATCACTCCATGCGCGTTATCGCCGGCACCCTTCGCTCCCGGCTTCTGCTCGCCCCCCGGGGCTCCGCCACCCGGCCCACCTCGGACCGGTTGCGCGAGACCCTCTTTAACGTCCTCGGTCCCACGGTCGCCGGCAGCCGCTTCGCCGATCTCTACGCCGGCACCGGCGCCGTCGGCATTGAAGCACACAGCCGCGGCGCAGCGCACGTCCACCTCGTCGAACGCGCCGCGCCCGCCATCGCCACCCTCCGGGCGAATCTCAGCGCATTGAAGATCAGAGAGATCAGCGCCGGCATCACCGTCCACGAGCGCTCGGCCACCGCCTTCCTCACCCGCCTGCTCGACACGCCGCCCGTCTACCCGCTCGACCTCGTCTTTCTCGACCCGCCGTACGACGCCGCGGAGGAGTACACCAACACCCTTCAGCTCCTCGGCAGCACCCGCGCCGGCAGCATACTCGCGCCAGGGGTCCGCATTGTCGCCGAGCACGCCACCCGCACGCATCTGCCCGCCACAATCGGCCGCCTCACGCAGACACGCACGCTCAAACAGGGCGACGTCACGCTCAGCTTCTACCACTTCGTTCCAGACGCTACCCCGCCAACGTCGGCGGCCCTCTGAGTTCGTGCGATCCACAGATCTGCGTGCGTTGATCTCTTCCGTCACGCTTGCCCATAGGATGGATACATCATGGTCTTCCGCAACACCGCAGCCTCACGCAATATCGCTAAAGGTCTTCTGGCCGGCGCCCTCGGCGGCATCGCCGGCTCCGGGGCCAAGATCGTCGGCGAACTCATCTATCCGCCGCGCACGCTCGGCCAGGTGCCGCCGCCCGTCATCCTCGCCGAGCGCATGGCCGGCCATCCCCTCACGAAGACGCAGCAGAACGCCTCCATGCAGGCGATTCACTTCGTCTTCGGTGCCGCCACCGGCGCGGTCTATGGCGCTGCCGCAGAGTTCGCCCCTGTTGTCACTGTGGGCTACGGCTCGGTCTTCGGCTTCATCATGCAGTTCTTCACCCACGAGTCCCTGGTCCCGCTGGCCGGCCTCGATGTTCCGCCCTGGGAGCAGCCTCTGCGCGAGCACACAAGCGAGTTCTTCACGCACGTGCTCTACGGCCTTGCGACAGAAGCCGGCCGCCGCGCCATCCGCAAACACCTCTAGTGCAAGTGAGGTCGGGTGTGCTGTAACTGTCTCCTTATTGGCATTCCGACCGGAGCGCAGCGAGGGGGAGAAACCTGCTTCTCTACCGGAAACACCTCACCTGCCCGGAACAATGGTTCAACCGCCCTCTGCCTCGATCGCCCTCCGGCACTCCAACGCCATCTGCAGCCCCTCTTCCACCGGCATCGACCACGCCCCCAGCCTTGATCCCTGTTTCGAAAGCTTCACCTGGCCTTCAACCGATTGCTCATTCAGCTCCGCATCGAACTCCAGCCCAAACCCTCGCAGTCCCTCCGCCACCGCCGCTCGCAGCCACGGCGAGTTCTCCCCGATGCCACCGCCGAAGATCACCGCATCCACCGCGTCGCCCAGGGCCGCAAGGTACGCGCCCACTGCCAGCCGCACACGGTAGCCGAACATCGCCAGCGCCAGCCGCGCCGCGTCGTCGCCCCGCTTCACCAGCACCCGCGTGTCGAGCGATCCGCCTGCAATCCCCAGCAGCCCCGACTTCTTCTCCAGCAGCGTCATCACCTCCGCCACATCGACGCCCTCCTTCTCCATCAAATAGGGCACAATCGCCGGGTCCACACTGCCCGACCGCGTCCCCATCATGAGCCCCTCGAGCGGCGTCAAGCCCATCGTCGTGTCGACCGACCTGCCCTTCAAAATCGCCGTGGCTGACGAGCCACTCTCAAGATGCAGCGTCACCAGCGAGACCTCGTCCACCGGCTTACCCACCGTCTTCGCGTACTGCTCCAGCATGTACCGGTGCGAGAGCCCGTGAAATCCAAACTTCCGCACTCCCCAGCGATCCGCCGTGCCCGCCTCGATCGCGTACCGCCACGCCACCTCCGGCAGCGTCCGGTGGAACGCCGTGTCGAAGGTCACCATCAATGGCACGTCCTTCAACGCCGCATCGAGCTCCTTCAGGATCTCCACCGCGCTCTTGTTATGCAGCGGCGCTAGCTCTTCGAGTGCCTCAATCTCCTGGCGCACCTCCGCCGTCGCCCGTGTTGCTCCGGCGAACCTCGCGCCGCCATGCACCACCCGCACCGCGGCGAACCCCAGCCCGTCCAGCACTCCTTGTTCACTCAGCCACCCCACCGCATACCGCGCAGCCGCCCCCATGTCCGGCACCTCCACCTGCTCTTTCTTCTCCACCTCCCGCCCGCGCCCGCGAAGCTCATGAACGACCGTCAGCGTAGCCGTCTCGCCAAAGTCCTCGATCGCCGCACTCACCTGCTTGTGCGCCTCGGAGGCAAAGCGCTGCCCCGCCGCTGTCTCCACCACCTCAAACTTCAGCGAATTGCTTCCCGGATTGAACACCAGCGCGTTCGGCATACCAGCCTTCGATGCCGCACGTTGGCCATCGCGCCGTCCGCCGGAAGACCCTGGCCGCGATAGCTATTTTCCTGAAGGTGTACAGCAGGCCGTGCTCCGCCTCTGCCATCTTCTCTCCAGGAAAATGGCTTCTACAGCAGTCAGACAACGGCACAGCATCAGGAAAATTGCTCGAACGCACATAGGCCCGTGCACCCCGCGTTGGAGCGGCACGGGCCAGCGCACCTCCAGCGCGAAGCGTGCTTACGCGTACACGCCTGCCGGTACATCCTGCGGCAGCGCGTGCAGCTTCTGCTTCAGGATCTCCAGTTCTTTCTTCTCCGCCTCAATCCGGTGCGGATCAGGTTGCTGTTGGAAGGCAAGACGATCCAGCCGAAGCTCGATCTCACGGATGTTCACATCAATTTGCTGCCGAAGGGAAGGGCTCATGCGCGAAGCGTATCCCGGCGTCGTGCCTCGGGCCACCCCACGCCAGCGGCAGAGCGCCTCCCACGATCGTGGTATCGCGCGCTGCCTCCAATCAAAGCCCCGGCGTGTCTACGTGGGCAGGTTCGCCAGCTTGAAGATCTCGCCCTCGTTCAGCGTCTTGTCATCGATCTGCACGATAATTCCGCCGGCCACGCTGACACTCGGCTCACCCACCGCGTGCCCGGCCTGCCGCAGAATCTCCAGAGCCTTCACCAGTTTGACCGGAACTTCCATGCGATGAAGCCTAGCAGGTGTTGGACCGCTATGGCTTTAGAACCTCTCGCGGCAGTCGGCACCAAGCGCCTGTCCGCGTCACACCAGCAGATCCCGGTTCCGGCGCATGGCGGTCACCAGCATCCGGCGAATCTGCACCGCCATCGGCGGGGCCAGAAGCGCCGCAAAGACACCCCAAATGACCAGCGCATGCCACTCCCACTGCCACAGCAGATGCACCAGGTGCAGCGGCTGGCGGTGGCTCAGGTGCACAATCTCCGCCTTCGATAACGGCAGCCGGTGCGCTCGGAACAGAACGATACCCGCATGAATAAACGGCAGGAACAGCAGCCACTGTAGAGGCGCCACAACATGAATCCCGATCTGTGTCGCCACATGGTTCAGCCGGAAGATCCACGCCAGCAGCAGCATCAGCAGCGTCGTAAGCCCGATAAAGGGATTCACGCCGACCAGCAGCGCAACCGCCAGGCTCCACGCCAGCCGCTTCGGACTCACGCCGCGCCGCAGCAGGCGCAGTAAGGGGCGCAGCACACGGCTCCGCAGAAAGTGACGTGCATCTCTTGGCAGGATAGTCACCTTTGGTGAGAGTGCCTCCGCACCGGTTTGGTCGCTTCGCGCAAGCAGGCTGCATAGGTTGAGGTGCTGACTGCCAATCGGAATGTAAAAGAGTTCGCTTACCGCAGATATCCCCCACCCTCATGCGAGCCCGTCCGCAGGTCTACCGAAAACGGAAGCTCTTTATCGCTCATCATCTCCCATCCCGTCCCGTGCAGTCGCCCGCCGGTCACCTCCCCCAGCGTCACGCCCTCCCAGCTCAGCCGCGCCGTCGTCCATCGCAGCCCGTCCGCGCCCCACGCCACCAGGTTGGTAAACCCCGCGAAGAGCAGCAGGCCTTCCGCCTCCAAAGCCCGCACCGCCGTCACCGGTCGCAGGGAGATCTGCGCCACACGCTCGGGCGCGGTCGTATCCACCAGATAGGCATATCCACCCGCCACGGCGCACATCTCATCCGCATTCGGCGAAGACCATACCCCCGTCGGCATCGACGGATTCTTGAACCCCAGCGAGCAGGTCGCGAGAAAAGACCCGCTAGACCCGCCAGATCCACTCTGTCCGTCCGCTCGCGGCCTGACCATCAGCTCCAGCGCCCCGCGCGCCATCGCCTCCTCCTCGCCGGCTACCGCGCGTGGGTAGGTATAGCGCCGCGCCGGGGCGATCAGCGGCTGCGCCTGCAGCACCTCGACCTCCCAGTTGCGCCGAAATTCGCCGTGCACTACCTGCGTCGCCACACCTGTCCCTTTTGGGTTGACCGTTGTTCGTTCTACGTTGTTCGTCGTCGGGACACAAGCCGGGAGGCAACGGACAACGGACAACGAACACGGAGAACGAAGAACAAACAACTAGCAACGCCCTTCCATCGCCTGCCCAAAGTCCTCCAGCAGATCCTCGATCGCCTCGCAGCCCACACTCATGCGGATCAGGCCCTCTGCAACGGCGTCGTGCGCCCACCGTGCCCGCCGCTCGGCTGAGGTGGTAATGCCGCCGAAGCTGGTTGCATTTGTGACTAACTTTGTCTTTCGCAGAAAGCTCTCTGCCGCCTCGCCCGACCGCAGCGTGAAGCTGACCACCGGGCCGAAGCTCCGCATCTGCCGCGCCGCCGTCGCGTGCGATTCATGGCTCTTCAGCCCCGGGTAGCGCACGCCCGTCACCTCCGGCCGGCCCTCCAGCCACTGTGCAACGAGCAGCGCATTGGCCGTAGAGCGCTCCAGACGCAGCGGCAGCGTTGCCAGCGAACGCGTTGCCAGCCATGCCTCCATCGGCCCCGGTCCGCCACCCGTAAGATTGCGCCACGCGAGCAGCTTCGCGTGCCAGGCTGCGTCAGTGACGGCAACATGGCCCATCAGCAGGTCGCTGTGCCCGGTCATCAGCTTGGTGTCGGAGACCACGGAGAAGTCAGCCCCCAGTGCGAGCACGTTCTGTCCCATCGGCGTTGCCGTTGTGTTGTCGCAGGCGACCAGAGCGCCCGCGCTGTGCGCGCGCTCGCACAGCGCGGCGATGTCGCAGACCTCGAGCATAGGGTTACTCGGCGACTCCAGCCATAGCAGCCGTGCGCTTTCAAGCAGCTCGTCCTGCAACTCGCCCTGTAGTTTGCCTGTGACCGGCGCGGATCGCACCGCGACACCCATCTCGCTGAAGTAGCTCTCGGCCAGCAGGCGCGCCGTGAAGTAGCCGCCCGCGGGCAGCACGACCGCATCGCCGGGCCGCAGCACCGCGCCAAAGACCGCCATCGTCGCCGCCATGCCCGACCCGAAGCACAGAGCGCGCGCCACGGCGCCATCGGGTAAACCGTCCCCCGTCTCGATCAGCGCCAGCACCCGTTCGAGCGATGTCCAGTTCGGCTGCTCGTACCGCGCATAGCTGTACGCCGCCTCGTTGGTAGCCCCCGGCACATGAAACGGCGCCGCAAAGACCGGCCCCTCGTGCAGCGGAGCCCCGGCCACAACGGGTGTCACCATCGCCCGGAGAATCCTCGTCGTCTCCCGCATTCCTACCCCTCCGGCTGTGTCTGCACAGCACTCCGTCTCTCAGCACTCTGGCCCTTCGCAGCATACGTTCGCCGGCGCATCCGCACCCACTCGCCCCACCGCAGAACGGCGTAGATCGCCGGAACCCAGAACATTAGATCCCCCGCCGCAATCAGCGAGAGCACCGGAACATTCATCTGGTACGCCGCCAAGTACACCAGCAGAAATCCCGGAAGGTTCAGCGCCGCCGTCAGCAGCCCGCACCGGCTCAGCACCACCTGCGACGTGAACACCGTCGTCATCTGCAGCGAGACTGCGATCGGCAGTGTCATCCACAGCGCCACCAGCAGACATCGCTTGCGGCTCTTCATAGCGAACGCCCGCTTGCGATAGTTCGGTTTAGAAGTCCTGCCGTCATCGCACATGCTCTTGTCACCGTAGATGCTCCCATCCCCCGGCCACCAGTGGCGCCTCCCGCCCCTCTTCGTCCAGCATTGTCATTATCGGTCGACTTTTATCTTGTTTGAGCACTGTGCCGATCCGAGTCAGGGCCACACCTGCCAGCCGCTTCGGCAGCCGTGCCTCCGCCCTGGCCGTAAAGAGCAACTCATAGTCCTCGCCGCCGTGGAGCATCAGCGCCAGCGCCCGCTCCGGCCCCAGCCGCGCCGCCAGCGGATGCACCGGCAGTTGTGACGTCTCTACGCGCGCCGCAACCCCGGACTCCTCGCACAGATGGCCCAGATCGGTTGAAAGCCCGTCGCTCACATCCAGGCACGCGGTTACGACCCCTGCACGTCGACCGAGTGCGGCGCCGACCGCCAGCCGCGGCTCGGGAAAGCTCTGCGGCCCGTGCATGCGGCTCGGCCGTACTCCCGCCGCCGCGCGCGCCAGCATCGTCTCGAGCTCCGCCGCCGCTCCTCCCAGCGCACCCGTCACCCAAATCCCGTCGCCCGGTCCGGCCCCGGACCGAAGCAGCGCCCGCTCCGGCTTCAACTGCCCAACCAGCACGATATCCGCCAAAAAGTGTTCGCCCGGAGCCTGACCCGTGTCGCCTCCCGCAAGCGGCACACCGAACCTCCGCGAAAGCGCCTCAAACCCACGCAAAAATCCGCCTAACCAGCGCCGATCCTTCGCTGTTTTGAGGGTGTTTCGCGGCAGCGCAAGCGAGAGAAAGGCAGCCAGAGGCTCCGCCCCGCCCATTGCCGCCAGGTCACTCAACCCGCGCGCCAGGCAGCGATAGCCGGCTGATTCGGCGCTGTGAGACTCCCGGCGGAAGTGCCGATTCTCCACAAAGAGATCAGTCGTGACGGCCGCCTGCCACCCTGCGCGAACACGCAGCAAGGCGCAATCGTCCCCTATACCCAGGTCGAGTCCGCGCCGGTTCCGAGAGGGGAAGCGCTTGCGTAAGTCTTTGATAAAACTGAGTTCTCCGGAGGAGCGCATTGCGCCTCTCAGCATACGCCTGCACGTCCGGCGTCCAAACCCTCACGCAGGACGGACGGAAGATCTCCTCCCACAAACGTTGCAATCCCCTACACAGTCCATTAAGCTAGCCTAAGCATCGCCCCCGGGGAAATGCGCGTTCGCGAATCGCATTTGGGTTCGTTCAAACGCACGCCTCCTTAGAGCCGGCTTCGCACGCGGACAAACTTGGGCACTACGAGCAGTGATTGAGCTTCAACAAGCGGTACTACATCATGTTCGTCAGCCGTGAGTCCGACGGCAGCCTGACCAAGGTTCCGATTCCTCTCTACTACGCGTATATAGTCGCCGCCGCCGCCGTTATCGGTGTCTTTACTGTGACCGGCCTGGCCGGCTCGTACTCCCGCATGCTGATCAAGACGGCGCACTTCAACCAGCTGCGTCAGGATCACAACAATCTACAGCGTGACTACGCCCATCTCGAGCATGCAGCCCACGAGCGCGACGTGCAGGTCGCAAGTCTCGGCACGCTAGCAACAGAGGTCTCGGCCCTATATGGCATGACTGCCAGCAAACTTTCGGGCCCGGCCGGGCGGGTGTCGGAGCTGGCGCACCGTGGCAGGAAGTCCGATGCCGCCGCCATTGCCAATGCTCCGCTCACCACGGAGTCGAACGTTGCGTCTGATGCTGGTTTTTACAAGTCGCTCGACACCTTCTACGCGCTCCGCTCGAATGCATTCAATGGATCGGCAGCCCGCTTTCTCGCCACGCCCGCGTCGACCGGCTTTGGCGTGGGATCGAGTCTGAATCGAGTCCCTGGGGTGGACACCGTGTTCGACGCCTCGGCTGCACCGAGCCTGTGGCCGGTGATGGGCGCGATTACCTCTGGATTCGGACAGCGCGTTGATCCTGTGCTCGGCACGGGCGAGGGCGAATTTCACAAAGGTATAGACATCGCTGCGCCGCTTGGCACGCCGATCCGGGCGACAGCCAATGGCGTCGTGATCTCGGCCGGGCTGTCGAATGGCTATGGGCGTGAGGTGGTGATCGATCATGGTCACGGGCTGAAGACGCTTTACGGGCATATGTCAGGCTTCAACGTGCTTGCCGGGCAGACGGTCTTTACCGGGCAGATTATCGGGTACGTGGGGCACAGCGGCCGCACAACCGGCAATCATGTGCACTACGAGGTCAAGATTCACGATCTCTCGGTAAACCCGCACAAGTACCTGCGGATAACGATCGCCGGCCTGGGCGTCAACGCAGACAAAGGCCTGTAATCCCGGTATCGCGTCATGAAAGGGTAGGAGCCTTGCCTCTGCCCTTTGTTCTGCGCCTTCGGACGCCATCCGGCGTCTTACCTCCATGCGAACGATCACTCTTGAAGAGCACTTCGTTACCCAGGATTTCCTCAAAGCCACCGGTCCCTACCTGGGCGGGATCACGCAATCGGCGCAGCTGCAGGAAAGGCTCCTCGACATCGGCGCCGGGCGAATCGCGGCGATGGATGAGGCCGGCATCGATCTGCAGGTGCTGTCGCTGGCAGCCATCGGCTTTGACGAGTTGCCGGCTGCGACAGCAACCCCTCTCGCGCAGTCCGTCAACGATCAGCTAGCCGCCGCGGTCGCAGCCAATCCGTCGCGCCTGGCGGGCTTTGCCACACTCGGTCTGAAGGAGCCGGAGCGGGCTGCGGAGGAGCTGGCACGCTGCGTTACGAAGCTCGGCTTTAAAGGGGCTCTGCTGGACGGAACGACGGACGGGCTGTTCCTGGATGATGCACGGTTCACGCCAGTCTTTGAGGCGGCTATCGCTTTAAAGGTGCCGATCTACTTACATCCGGCGGAACCACCTGAGGCGGTACGCAAGGCTTACTTCAGCGGACTGCCCGGCGAGCTCGGCCTTCTGCTGTCGATTGCAGGCTGGGGCTGGCACGCGGAGACTGGGCTGCATGTGCTGCGGCTGATCGTCTCCGGACTCTTTGCGCGGCTGCCGGAGCTGCAACTCATTATCGGCCATATGGGCGAAGGTCTGCCCTACGCGCTGGCGCGGTCGAGCGCCATCCTCTCGCCTGCCGCGAGGCTGCCACGCACGGTAGCGGACTATTTGAAGAGCAATGTCTCTATTACGACGAGCGGCTACTTCACGCCGGAGCCGTTTCGCTGCGCCCGAGAGGTTGTCGGCTTGGACCGGCTGATGTTTTCTGTGGACTACCCGTTCAGCCCCAACACGCGCGGCCGCGGCTTTCTTGAGACGCTAGCGAAAGAACTGACGGAAGACGAGATGAAGGCGTTTGCGGCTGGCCATGCGGAGCGGCTTCTTCGGCTATAGCTTTCGCCGTATGGACAACAAAAAGGCAGCCGCTGTCGGCTGCCCTTTCTTGGTTCTGATCGAATGCGGGTTAGCGGCTGGCTACTGTCTTGGCTGTACTGCCCGTGTAGCTGACGTGCCATACCGTTCTGGTACCGTCGTCGGTGACGAAGAGCGACCCATCCTTTGCCACGGCAACACCCACCGGCCGGCCCCAAACCTTACCGTCGTCGGTGACGAACCCGGTCAGGAAGTCTTCATACTCGCCCGTTGCCTTACCATTCTGCATCGGCACGCGGATGACCTCATAGCCGGCACGCTTGGCCTTGTTCCAGGAGCCGTGCTCGGCAGCAAAGGCGTCGCCCTTGAACTCAGTAGGGAACTGCGAGCCCTCATAGAACTGCATCTCGAGTGACGCAAAGTGCGGCTGGAGGAGAACATCCGGGACGAGGACCTTATCCTTTAGCTCCGGGTGTTTGCCGGCGTGCCGCGGATCCTGATTCGCTCCCATGTAGTACCACGGCCAGCCGTAAAAGCCATCTTCCTTGACTGAGGTGATGTAGTCCGGAACCAGGTTATCGCCGAGCCGGTCTCGTTCGTTGGTCGAGCACCAGAGCTGGCCTGTGCTCGGATTGATCGTTTCACCGACGCAGTTGCGAATGCCACTCGCGTAGATCTTCACGAACTTGCCCTCGGGCGAGTACTCAAGCACGTCCGCCCGGTGGAACTCCTTCGGATTGTTGTCTGTATCGTCTACATTCGAACCGGAGCCGACCGAGACGAACATGCGTTTGCCATCCTGCGAGAACACTACATCCCGCGTCCAATGACCGCCGCCCCGAAGCTGCGCGTAACCGGGGAGAGTCGGAACGACAGTCTGCGCCGCGCCCGAGGCCTTCAGGTCGCCTGCTTTGTAGGCGAAGCGAACGACCGACGTAGTGTTGGCAATGTAGATATACTTCGGATTTGCGGCAGGGTAGAAGTTGATGCCGAAGGGATGATCGAGGCCCTCGGCAAAGGTCTCTGTGGTCTGCACCTTGCCGTCAGAACCAACCCCGCGCAGCACCATCACCTTGCCGGCCTTGCTGTCAGCCAGGAAGATATCTCCGTTTGGTGCAGTGCGGATCAGGCGCGGCTCCGTAAAGCCCTGGGCATAGCGCTCGACCTTGAAGCCGGCCGGAGCCTGCGGCCAAGCGCCGTCTGGCTGCGGCACCAGATCTGCCCCATTGTCGACCGACTGATCTTCCTTCGGCTGCGGCAGATCGGCCGGTGTGATCTTACGGCGTACACCTGGATGCTCCTGAGAGTAGTCGGTGAAGGCCGCCTCTCCGGTAATGGTCGTCTTGGTCTGCGCTCCGGCCTGGGTTCCAGCTTGGGCCGGCAGCAGGGGAGTGGCCGCCACTGCGGCAAGCGCCAGCAGGCTCATCACGGTCTTTGATCCCGATCGCATGTGTGTACTCATCTACAATTCCTCTTTCGTTTTGCTAAAGGTCGGTCGGCGCGGTTCTGGTGAACGAAAGCTTTGGCTGATCCACAGATGATTGGATGCTTTCGTGTGAAAACCAGACCAGAAAACGATTGCTCCTCCGCGCAAAATTACGTGGCTAGATTCAAGAACTGAAAGTCTGGATCGGTGTTTCAGGCACTAACCGGATTCGCTGGCGGCGCGCCAGGTGTATCTACCGAGGGAGCATAACCTGTCGCAGCAGATCCGCGGGTATATCGGCGGTGACAACGGTTTGTGAGCCGGTCTGCACGATCGTGAGGGAGGCTAGGACGGCCGCAAACTGAGGATTGGCACCGGCACCAAACCCACTGCCGGGATTGGATTGCAGCGTGCGCAGGAGTCCCAGCAGACCGGTCAGCGCACCTGTCTGCTGCATGGCGAGTGCAGGAGTCGGCGCGATCGCTTCGAGGCGAAGGCGAAGAACCCCGAGGTAGCGAAGGCTTGCGACCATGGGCTGATCGGCAGGCAGGGGCAGGGTCAGCCCGAACACGGCGACGTGGCCGGACTCGGCAAACGGCAGGCCGAGACTGCCGATGCCCCAGGCGGTCGAAAGCGCGGGGATCTCGGGATAGAGGTTAGCGAGCAGCGATGGAGCCGCTCCGCCCACCAGCCCAGCGCGGTCGCGATCGATCACCACGTGGATCTGCTCGGCTGTAGGCGCATTCGAGGCGGCCATCGTGCCTGGCCGAAGGATTGCGATGCGCACGAGACGCGGCTCAGTTAAACGAGGATCGCCTGTAGCAAGGGAGTAGATAGTATGGCCGGCGTACATCTCTTGCGCTCCAGCCTGTTTGGCCAGATACACGGCTAGACGGCCGGAGTCGAACTGCCCCCGGAAGATTTCCGTGTAGGCGACGGGACCGTTCGGGCCGGCGGGGTCTGGGCGCCGGGTCAGGGCAAAGGCAACCTCATCGAGATCGCGTTCGGGCACGATTCCAGTGGCATCGACGAAGGCCTGGAACTCGGGGCTGCGCGGAGGGGCGGAGCGGTCGAAGTGCGTGGCCAGCCGCGCCGGCTTGAGATTCGCGTACAGAATGGCATCCGCCTCCGGCAACACGCGCGCGATGCGGGGCGGCAGATGTCTCGTCCAAAGCACCACGGCAAGGGCGACGGCGAGAACAACGGCCATGCTGAGCAGGAGGGTGCGAGTGAGACGCGACATGCCGGATTAGTATCGCCTATCGTGCCGTTCGACGATGTGGACACGGAGAGAGCGGCATAGATTCGCGCTTTGCGGCCGGGATCGGCCCATGCTAAAGTGAGACTCGCGGCGCACTCCTGCGTGAGCGTTCGTTTCGTCTTTAGAGGACGGCGTTTACAGGGGAGGCACCGGATTTGCCATTGCGAGCTGGCGTAGCTCAGCTGGTAGAGCATCTGATTTGTAATCAGAGGGTCGGGGGTTCAAGTCCCTTCGCCAGCTCCAGTCTTCTCGGTGGGTGTCCGGTCCGTACAGCAACATAGAACGACGTAGCCAGATGCAGAGTTAGGATGTACCGTTTCGCGCCATTGGCCGACGGCTCTCGATCACTTCTCTCCTGCAACCAACGCTTTCAAGACACCGGGGCCTGCCTCCGGCGAAGGCTGTGGCTGCTGGATCGAAGGTCAAAGACGGCGTTCAGGGCGTGCGACACGGCGGGCACAGGTGGCCGAGCGGTTAATGGCAGCAGACTGTAAATCTGCCACTCTACGAGTTACGGAGGTTCGAATCCTCCCCTGTGCACCACTTCTTCTCGTGTGGTTTTCTGACTATGACCCGATCGGCAGCGAGGGTTGCGATGGACTTTAGCCCGGCTGGAAATGGCCGTCTGCTGGTTGCGCTCGCGATCTTTCTGATTCTGGCTACGCTGGCATGGTTCACCATGGAGGACGGCAAGCCGCGTTCGCTGACGTTGGTTCTTTTGGGATTTTTTACCGTTCGCACGCTGGTGGCGAGGACGCGTTCGCGGTAGGATAGAAGAGTTTGTTGAACAGATTTTGCTGATGTAGCTCAGCGGTAGAGCACTCCCTTGGTAAGGGAGAGGTCATGGGTTCAAGCCCCATCATCAGCTCCAGATCTTTCAATCGCACAGCTCGCGGTTGAAGGCAGCATCGATCGAGGCTTGTAGAAGGTAGTCCGCCGCGGTCATGCGGGAGTAACTCAGTGGTAGAGTCACAGCCTTCCAAGCTGTTGGTCGCGGGTTCGATTCCCGTCTCCCGCTCCAGAGTTGACATGAGATAGGACGGGATGTTTCCGTGCGTTTGTATCGGTTTGCAGGAGCAGCATGTGAGCACGACGTATCAGCAGCCAGTTCTCGCCGTTCACGATCAGGATACCTTCAGGTCGATGAGCGAGGCCATAGCGGCAGCTTTCGCTCCGGCGCGAGCCGCCGAGTTTCTTAAATCCGTAGAACGCGCGTCGTTGCGTATCCGGGACTTTGAGGGAGTTGTCGATCAGGGACTGCTTGGCTCCGCCGCGGCAACGGGGTACAAGCGACTGGTTCCGGGGGATCAAGGGCAGATCCGCGAGCTGTATCTCGCGTCGCTCGAGCATATTCCCGCCGACCTGCGCGATCGCTACTTTAAGCTGTATGCCTACTATTGAGGCCATGCGGGAGCATTTCAGGTAGACAGAAGTTTGCTGCAAACCATCCGAACGCTGTTCGGTCACACTGAGGGAGAGGGTCATCATGGGTAAGGAGAAGTTTGATCGATCGAAGCCGCACGTGA
>CAXTRT010000053.1:0-20620 GCA_964246835.1 uncultured Acidobacteriaceae bacterium
TACCCACAAAAGGTAAGTAGTGGAAAATAAAGAGAAGAAGACTGTAGCCGGAACGAGCCTTGCACTCTGTGCAGCTTGTCTCCGTGGCGCGTTACGTTAACGGGCATTGGAAGCTGCCCATGCTAGCTCATCTAGGTCTTTCCCTCGCGTGTTGTTTCTTGCAGCCAATCGGACCCGCTTACTGATGCGCAGCCAGGAACGGCAGTATGACTGCAGCCATCTCCGCCGGAACCTCTTCCGCGAGGTCGTGCCCGGCGTGGAAGACGTGACCGACGACGTTGTTCGCAAGCTGCTTCATCATGCTTTCGTTGCGCTCACCAACGAAGGCATCACCACCCAGCGCAAGGACCGGCAGCTCAAGCTTGATCTTGGAAGATTGCCGATTCTGTTCACCATCCACGAGCATGGCGCGATACACGGCCAGCATGGAGCGGATGCCGCCCGGCATGCTGTAGCAGCGCACATATTCATCGATCGCGTCCGAAGTTGCACTGATGGGGAACCGCCGCTCGGTTTTGATCATGTGAGTGATGAGCTCTCGTTCGTGGCCGGCGATCAGCATCTCAGGCACGTCCGGGGTAAAGTAGAACCCGACATGCCAGAGAAACACGTCAGAAATATTCTCGGGAGTAAGCGCCGTATGCTTCTCGAAGTTGAATCCAGGCATGAATGCTTCTGCAAAAACCAGGGCTTTCACGTGCTGCGGATTCCGTGCCGCTAGCTGGTACGCGATTGCGGCACCCCAATCCTCACCGATGACGCTGTACGAATCATGGCCTAGCTTCGACATCAGCTCGGCGATATCATCGCTCATGGTGGCGGAATCATAGCCCCCTTCAGAATGATCCGAATCTCCCAGACCCCGCAAGTCTGGAACGATCACGGTGTATTTGTTGCTCAATAAGGGCAGCAGATGACGCCAGTGGTACCCAGTCTTGGGAACGCCATGAAGTAGCACAACGGCGGCACCGCTTCCCGCGAAACGATAGTGGAGTTTCGTTCCATTGACAGCTGTGCGGTCACTCTGGACCGGTGTTCCGTTATGATCGACCATCTTTAATCTCTCCAGGAAGCGTTAGGTCAGCCGTGCTCCACAATCGACGTGAATCGTCTCACCCGTGATCGCCTCATTCTGCATGAGCAGCAATACAGCCTGGGCGACTTCATCTGCGGTCACTAGACGGGGGATCGGTTGTTTCTTTGTGACGTCGCTGAGCGCTTGCGCGCCGTTCTCGGGGAAAATGCTGTCCCACATCGGGGTGTCGGTATAACCGGGTGCGATGGCATTGAAGCGTATGGGTGCAAGTTCCAGAGCAAGAACGCGCGCCAACTGTTCCGCCGCCATGGTCGCAATGCCAGACACCCAGGCTCCACTCACGGGGCGGGCAGAAGAGAGGCCGCCAGTGAAGGTAAAGGAGCCACCAGGACGCATAAGACGATGCGCGGCACGAACTACGTCGATCGAACCCCAGAGGCGTTCATCGAATTTATGACGAAAGTCGCTGAGCGGGTCATCAAGCGGACTTCCTAACTTCGTGCTGCCAGCCGCGATGTAGACATGATCGACGTAAGAGAGCTCGGAAAAGAGCTCTTGAATTGATACGGTGTCATTGATGTCAGCTACGCGGATTTCCAAGCCGCTCACCGCAGCATGTGCAGCCTCAAGTTTTTCTCTCTTCCTTGAGACGGCCAGAACTCGAGCTCCGAGAGTACGCGCCGCCTTCGCGACCGCGAGCCCGATCCCTTCGGAGCCACCGATAATTACGACCTGCTGTTCAGTCATCATGAGATAGGAACCTTTCATTGCAGAGGATCGCTGACAGAGGACCTGATCCCTTCGTTTGTTCGCGCGGCGACTTCAGATTGCCGAGGTGCCACCGTCGACGGCCAGTTCAACCCCGTTCACATAGCTGGAATCATTCGAAGCAAGAAACAACGCTACCGTCGCGATCTCCTCGGGGCGGCCCATCTTGCCTCGCGGGATCAGGGCCTCGAACTGCCGCTTCGTTTCCTCGTCGAACATTTGGTCCTGGATCGGTGTCGCGATCTGGCCCGGGCTCAGTATGTTCACCCGTATTTGCCTGTCCTTCAGCTCATTGAGCCACGCGCGGGCAAAGGCGCGCAGCGCCGCCTTGCTGCCCGCATAGGCACTATAGGCAGGCCAGCCTTTGACCGACGCGATCGATCCGGTCATGATGATTGAACCGCCGTCATTGAACAGCGGCAACGCTTTCTGCACCGTGAACAGCGTGCCGCGCGTGTTCAGATTGAAGAGCGCGTCGAAGTTCTTTTCGGTGATGTCCCCGATCTTCTGCGCTTCACCGCCAGCCCCGGCACTCGCGAACAGCACGTCGATGCTGCCCTTCTCCCGCTTCACCGTCTCGAACAGGCGGTCGAGGTCCTCGAGCTTAGCCGAATCGGCCTGTACAGCGGTCGCGTTCCTGCCGATTAAGGCAACCGCCTCGTCTAGCGCTTCCTGCCGCCGGCCCGTGATGAAGACGTGAGCGCCTTCCTCAACGAACAATTTGGCTGTTGTGAGCGCCATGCCGCTCGATCCACCTGTGATCACGGCAACCTTGCCATCAAGCTTTCCCATAGTTATTCCTTCACGTTTTACGCCGACCGGCGATTTTTTGTCTACAAGTTCTAAATTAAGGGCGCTATCCCCAACGTCCTGCACGTGCCTTCTTTTCAATATCGATGGCGAACAGAGGCGTCTCTTCCGCGTTATGTGCAGAAATCACGCTTGCCAACTGCCGCTGAGCCTGCTCAAGGTTTATGCCAGCTTTAACTAGGCTATCCTCCCATCCTGGGACGGCTTGAGCTTGAATGCGGTTGGTGAAGCGGGTAGTCTGCGCATCGATGGCCTCGATCCAGAACTCCCAGAGAACGTTATCGTTTCCTCGATCACTAATAGTTGGGCCGAAAGCATCGCTCCATGACAGGAGGCGGCAATGCTGACGCTCGGCGAGGTCCTCGACGTAATGCTGAACGAGGAGCTGGCCGACATGCTCGACGTTGATCGACATGCGGCGGCCGTCCGGCGCAAAGGTCGCCGCTGCCGCGATATGGTTCTTGGAACAGGCTTGGTATTCGGCATCGGTGATGCCGAATACCCATGCGGTCACGTCAATCGCGTCGATGGGAGCGTTAATAACGGCTTGAGTTCTAACATCCGCCATAATAGGTAGGTTCATGGGTCAATCTCCGTGTGCAGGTAAAGTGACAGGCTCGGCAAGTGCTTAGGCGGCGAGTAGCGGCAGTAGTTCGGCGGTGGTGAGGATCTCATGCGCGAAGCTGGGCCCGTCGAGTTCGTGCGCAGCGTGCATCGCTTCATCACTGAACGCAGAGGTGGCATCTTTCACTAGCGTCACCTGGTAGCCGAGTTCCTGGCCGAACCGCCCGGTCGCCTCGATGCAGGTGTTTGCGATCAGGCCAATCAGTACTATCCTTCGGATACCATGCTGCCTGAGTTGCAGGTTCAGGTCGGTGTTCGCGAAGCCGCTGGAGCCCCAATGCTCTTGAACAACGACTTCACCTTGCTGTGGTTGAAAATCGTCATGAAAGGTGCCCCCCCAAGTTCCCTTCTCAAATAAGAGCATCCTGACCTGACCCTGCTGGTAGGGTGTTGCGTTCTTCCAGTCGGCAAGGTCACCGGCTTCAAACCGGTGGTGCGGCACAAAGAACAATCGATATCCATTGGCGCGAGCAGTGCTGACGACTCCGCGAAGATGATCCAGCAGGTCGACCTTGGCGGCCACATCTTTTACTCGTGGCCAAGCCTTGCCGCCTTCGCTAAGGAAGTCGTTGTAGGGATCTACGAGCAGGATCGCCGTGTCAGAGGGCGTATAGGTCATTTGTTCCCTTCCTGCGACAGCCTTGCGGGGCGTCGCTAACTGAACTTAGCTCGTCACAATCTCATTTACTGATCCATTCAGACCACTTTTCGGGATGCAAAAGCTTTAATCGTCTGAGATGTCCGCAGAAGAGACCAACTGTGGGAAGTTTGATTTGGTTGTGCAGCATCCACGTCGGCTGTTCGCTGCCGAGCATGGTGGGTCGCAAGCGATCATGCAGCAGGTCTTCCCGTTTCCGCCCAACCTTACTAATGCTCGGCGAAAGTGCCCGTACTGACGAGAAGCAGAATCGTAATCACTGATGGAATGATCTTTTAGGTACGGCACCTGTGAGCGATCAGACCCGAGAAAGTCATTGAGCACTTGCCGAATCACCATAAAAATCTGCTATCAATCCCTTGCGTCGTCCTGGCTCCGGCCTCTCATAACGTAAATGCCTGACCACCTCCCCGCTCCTGGAAGATGGCTCTGCATGTTCTCAAGGGCATTGCGGGCCAACAGAGGACCGCTCCATCATCCGGAGCGAGCAAATTCCAAGCTCAGCTGCTCGACGGCCGTGAGACCGGCAGCGACCTAACATTCGTCGCGTTTATTCTGGCGCCTGCGGGATGCAAGCTTCCGCTAACGCGGTTTATCAAGACTCATCTTTGTACGCCAAATACTGCATGCACGTTTGTTCCACCAGAACACGGAACCAAGTCTGCATTGGCTCTTGTTGAAGTCGTGGATGCCAGGCGCTCGTGTACTGAAAAGTTGGCAGTTCAGAGGGTGCGTTTGCGATATAAAGGCTTGCCTGATCGCTCGCCATGCGCGCCAACCGAAGGGGTGTCGTGAGCAGGAGATTTGACTGCAGTAGCACCTGAAGCGCTGGCAAGAGAAAGGGCAGGCGCAGGCAGACAGTTCGCCTGAGTCCTAATTCGGCAAGCGCACGATCAATGAGGTTTTGTTGGTTCGGCTCCGTTTCAACAGAGATATGCCGATACTGCATGAAGCGCTCAAGGGTAATAGACGTTTTGCCCGAGGCGAATCGCTTGCCGGAGAGACAGACGAAACGCTCCCGAAAGAGCGGTTGGATGCACAACGTTTGTGGAACCGCTAACGGGCTGAACACGAGATCGACCTTTGCCGCACTCAGGTCCTCATACGAGCGCTCATGCCAAGGAATCACTTCAATCGATATGCCTGGCGCCTGGCGTTCACATGCAGCTATCAAGTGAGGCAAGACCACAGCGGCCGCATAGTCCGTCATCGCCAAGCGAATACGTCCCTTTGCGGACGCGGGAGAGAACGTGTCCCCTGTCCAAAACTGCTCCAATCGAGGCATCAGCAGGTTCAATTCTTGCAGCAGATCCCCCGCCCTCGGCGTGAGCTCATACTTACCTCCAGACCGCACAAGGAGTTCGTCCCGGAGAGCTTCGCGAAGCCGTTCCAGCGCACGGCTCATCGCGGATTGCGTCAGGTGGACGCGGTTGGCCGCGCGGGTGACGTTTCGCTCTACGAGGAGCGCTTGGAGCGGGATCAGGAGATTAAGATCAACACCGCGTAAATGCACTGCACTCATGACAGGCATTCTACCAATGCATGGTGCGTATAGCGGTAGATTGTCATCTACAGCTATTGAATGGAACAATATGCCTTCAAATGAGTACATCACCCTGGGCCGTTACGGTCTGCGTGTCAGCCCCTTCTGCCTGGGCGGTATGACTTTTGGAAACGATTTGGGTTGGGGCTCCGATGTCGATGAGTCCAAAGCTGTCCTGTCTCGATATCTTGAGAAGGGCGGTAACTTCATCGACACCGCGAACAGCTACACACGTGGCCACTCCGAAAAGATCATCGGCGACTACTTCGCACAGAAAAAGGGAAACCGCGATCGCGTGGTGATCGCGACGAAGTTCTTCTTCAATCTTTTCGCTGGTGATCCCAATGGGGGAGGGGCTGGACGCAAAGCGATCGTCGCTCAATGCGAAGAGTTCCTAAGACGCCTGCAGACCGATTACATTGATTTGTATTACCTGCACAACTGGGACAGGTTCACGCCAGTCGAGGAGACGATGCGCTCGCTTGACGACCTGGTGACAGCAGGCAAGGTGCGTTACATCGGCTTCTCTGACGCGCCCGCGTGGAAAGTGGCTCAGGCGCAGACGATTGCATACTTCCGTGGCTGGGCCCCGCTGATAGCCCTTCAAGTCGAGTACTCCCTGATGGAGCGCACGGTGGAAGGGGAGCTTGTGCCCATGGCCGATGAACTTGGCTTGGGAGTTCTGCCCTGGAGTCCGCTGAAAATGGGTGCTCTCTCCGGCAAGTACACGCGCACGAACGGCCAGAAAATGCGGGGATACCGTGGAACCTTCGTCGGTGATCTCAGCGAAAAGCAGCTCGATATCATTGATGCGGTCCAGGAGGTCGCCGCAGAAGTCAGCAGCGACGTTCCCACTGTAGCTTTAGCTTGGGTGCAGAGTCGGCAGGGTGTAGCGTCCACAGTCCTCGGCGCTCGCACGGTTGAGCATCTGGACGCTAATCTCAAAGCGCTCGACCTGCGACTTACTCCGGAGCAGGTCCGCAGACTGGATGCCGCCTCCAAGCCTATGCTCAATTTTCCGGCCGACTTTGACGCAAATCTGTCTCCTAACTTTGCGCATGCTGGAACAACCGTGAACGGCATTCCGAGCAAGCTGGTGGGAAATGTTCCGAAAAGCGATGCCAAACGTTGGTAGGCACGGGGGAATTAGGGGTCGGGCTGCAACCTGATTCCTTGTCTAAGACCCGGCAAACGCGCTGTACATGAAAGACGGCATCACTCGTACCTCGCACGGCTGAATTTTCCGAAGATGACATCGAGCCGCTAGACGTGCGCAGGATGAGCCAACATCTTTTCCAGTTCTGCAGAACGAAGAAAGTTCTGCCCGCGAGGGCCGAGATTATGCGCTTTCCGAGCCGCAATATCCGAAAAACTTCAAAGATGCCAAAAGGTTGTGTCGGAGAATCGCGTGCCAAACCATGGATCTGTGCCTGGTTCCTGCTCGACGCCGGACAAAATATCCCGCAGAAATCGCTCTGCCTTGTCGCCGTTGCCGGGCTTGGCCTCAAGATTGATGTAGTAGGCCTTCTGTCCTAGGGTCCCTCTCTGCCACTCCGCACCCAGCCTCGGTGGACTTCAAGCTTTGCGTCGTGTGTGGGGTTGGGACCAGGTGACTGGATATCGTTGCTCATCTTGTGTCTCCATTCTGTTTTGGGTTGTCGTGTACGACGGAAGTTGGGGCTATGAACTTGGCCAGAGAGTAGCGTCAAAAGGGGCACCCGCTTGTGCTTCTATCTGATGTTGGCCCGGGAACGCGTGTAGGGTAGATTCAACTGAGCGGGGCTATTCTGCCCCGGGTCCCGTTACCGATTGCCCGCTGGGACTCTGGAGATTGCAACGGGCTATCTCGAACGCCAAATCAACGTCCCTCCCGAAACCTCGATCCGCTGAGCATTGATCCAGCGGTTGTCCTCCGAAAGCAAGCAAGCGATCATGGGGCCGATGTCGTCGGGACGCCGACGCGTCCAAGAGCCGTGAGATCGGCAATCTGCTTGTTGACGGCGGGATTGTCGCTTACACGAGCATTCTGCACGAAGACAGATCAAAGCTCTGCTTGCGGGCGAACACCTCTCCACGGAGAGATATCTTAAGGCGAGTGGAATTCAGTTCGTCATGTTGCGCAATGGCTGGTATTTGGAGAATTAGAAGGCCGCTATTGCTCCGACATTGAGGCAGGGTGCTCTAGTTGGCAGCGCAAAAGAAGGGCGCTTTGCCGCAGCTGCCCGCGCAGATTACGCCGCGGCAGCGGTGGCTGTACTAACCGGTGAAGGTCACGAGGACCAGACCTACGAGCTCGCCGGCGATGTTTCCTACACGCTAACCGAGCTTGCCGCCGAGGTCAGCAGACAAACAGGAAAGACAATCGGTTACCGAGATCTCTCAGAAGGGGAGTATGCGGGTATTCTCGCGAGTTTTTGATGGTCCAGGTGCCCCGAGGGATCCCTCGGGGGAAGCAATCAGGCCGTTACTGGCGCTAATGCGACCTCACAGGACTATTCGGCCTGTGAAGTCGCGAATTAGAGACTCATCAAATCTGTGTCTGGCCACCGTCAACAGAGAGCTCTATGCCATTGACAAAGCTTGAGTCATCCGATGCCAGGAATGTAGCCACTCCCGCGATCTCTTCCGGGCGGCCCATCGAGCCGCGGGGGATTTGGCTTGCCATATAGTTCTTCACGTCGTCGCCGAAGCCCAGGCTATCGAGAGCTGGGGTATCAGTCGTTCCAGGGCTTAGCAGATTGACCCGGATACCCCGATCCTTCAGCTCTACGAGCCACGTGCGTACGAAGGACCGTAACGAGGCCTTGCTTGCCGCATAAACGCCGAAGTGGGGTGTTCCTTTCACGCTGGCGACCGATCCATTCAGGATAATGGAGCCGTTCGTGCTAAACAGCGGAAGAGCTTTTTGTACAGTGAACAGCGTGCCCCGCACGTTGGTGTTGAAGGTGGAGTCGAAGTGCTCTTCGGTGACTTCCTCGAGTGAGGCGAAGGAACCCTCACCGGCGCTCGCGAACAGAATGTCGATCTTGCCCTTCTCCTTCTTCACCGTCTCGTACAGCCTGTCCAGATCGGCGAGCTTTGAGGAGTCCGCCTGCACGCCGGTTACATTGCTGCCGATCTCGCTTACCGCTTTATCCAGACGCTCCTTGTTGCGCCCTGTAATGAAGACGTAGGCACCCTCTTCGACATACCGCTTCGCCGTGGCGAGAGCCATGCCGGAGGTGGCCGCCGTGATGACTGCTACTTTTCCGCTTAACTTTCTCATTCTAAATGCCTCTTTCTACGCGTTTGCAAGTGATCCCTGCCGTGCTCTGAACATCAGACAAGACGCCCACCGATGTAGATTCATTTGTTCTGATGTATTGAACAACTAACGTCTAGGGACTAAAGTATGGATATGAGGCTGCTCATTCATCCTGCCATTGAGGAGGTTCCGGTTGCAGCAATCCTCCACGCGCTCTCGGACCAGGTGCGCGTAGCCATCTACGCCGACATCGCGAAAGGCTGCGAGGAGAACTGCTCGACTTTCCTGACGGTCGGCGACCGGGAGATCCCCAAATCCACACTGTCACAGCATCTTAAAATCCTTCGCGAAGCCGGACTGATCTACAGCGAACGCAGAGGTGTAGAAATGTTCAACACCTCCCGTTGCGCCGAGGTGGACCGCCACTATCCCGGCCTGCTCGGAGCCATCGCCAAGGCGCACGAAGTTCAGGCCCGCGCGGACAAACGTGCCAAGCGCAAGCGGTAACGGAGCGGAGAAGCAGATTTATGCCTGTGGATTTACTTGAGGTCCGTGAGTACCGATGATCGGATGAGCAGGTCTTCCGGATCGGAGAGAGACCGTTACCCATGAAGAAGCCAACGCAGCACCTCATCGCTGAAGTTCCAGGCAGGCCAAGGTTGAGATCACGATGTGGATCGACCTTGGCGATGTCTGGAGCCATTCCTGCACCCTCAACCATGACGGAGAAGTCGTCGTTCGGGCCGCTTCCGGACGACCCCAAAGGCGATCAAGAAGTGGTTCACCGATGTGCCTCTCGCGCGAGTTGCGATGGACGCAGGAACGCACTCGATCGGGATCAGCGAACCGCTGGAGGAACTAGGCCACGAAGTTATCGTAGCGAACGTCCGCGAGCCGCGTGCGATCTTGCACAGGGATCGGAAGAGCGATCAAGTGAATGCTGAGAAGCTGGCGCGCTATGCCTGGCTTGATCCGAACATACTTCGGCCGATCGCTCACCGCACCGTCGCACAGCAGGAGGCCCTCACCCTGATCCGTCTGCGAGCTCTGCTGGTGCGGCTGCGCACGACTGCGATGAACGCGGTTCGTGGTCTGACGAAGTCCTGCGGCTTCCGTATGCCCGCCTCTGTCACGACGTGCTTCGCTCAGCGGTGCCTGGCCGTTATGCCGTCTGGACTGGAACAGGCGCTCGGTTCGGTGCTCCAGCAGATCGCGGAGATGACCGCCAAGATCAAGCAGTGCGACTGGCAGATCCAGCAGCTCGGGCATACCGCGTATCCGGAGACGCAGGCGCTGCTGAAGGTCCGCGGCGTCGGCCACCTCACTGCCTTGACCTTCGTGCTGACCCTCGGCAGCAAGGAACGGTTCGGACGAAGTCGTGATGTGGGTTGCTACCTGGGCTTGCGACCGCGGCGGAGTCAGTCCGGAGATCACGATCCTTAGCTCGGCATCATCCATGCCGGCAACGCATACCCCAGAAGTCTGCTGATCGAGTGCTCCAACCACATCCTGCGATCGCACGGACGAGACTCGGAGGTTCGACAGTGGGGTCTCCATCTGACTGCTAGAGGTGGCAAGCAGGCCGAGAGTAAGGCTGTCGTTGCAGTCGCCCGCAAGCTGGCCGTGTTGCTCCATTGCCTCTGGACTCCGTGAGAGCCATACATGCCGTTTTACGAACAAGCGGTCTAAAAGGACTCTTTTACCCGTTGCGGCGACACCGTATTACGGTGCCTGCGTGCGCGTTTTGGTCTTCCGAGGCCGACCAATAAATGGCAGCATCGACTCTCCTCTCGAACCCCAACCGGCACCGAGCTCGCATCAAGACAGCTCATCCAGAGATGCGAATAGAAACCCGGTGGAGGGCGACGGATCAAAAAACGTGCATTCGGATGCAGCAGAAGATCTCGCGCATAGGTTTATTACGCCCTACGGGTCATGTCGAACACTCAACTGGAGCCGCAGATAGCGGTCGGGCTGTCAACTATCGTGCATTCGCCCCGGTAATCTTCCCAAATAAACCTGCGGCGACATCCAGGTTCGCCTCCAAAAGCGCAGCCTGATCCGCTCCGAGGGTCCGTGTCACCTGCTGGTTCAACTCCTTGCGAACTTCGACGCAGGCGGCCTTCACCGCCTCACCGCGTCCGGTCATCCGGACAACTTTTGCCCGCGTATCTATCAGGTCTGGGACTTGCTCCAAATAACCCTGCCGTTCCATCAGTCGCACGAGTTGGCTCATCGCCTGCTTCGTCACGCCGGCACGCTGCGCCAGCACTGTCGAGCGCGTCCCACCTTCATCCATCAGCCACAGCAGGCTGGCCGACGCAAACGGGAAGTCCTCATATCCACGCAGCGCCAGCCGAGCTGTTACGGCAGCCATATGAGCCCGAGACGCGACAATCAGGCTTCGAGCGATGTTTGGCAGAGCTCTTTTCATTTTAGTAAACCGGCTTGACTATCATAATCCCGCACAGGTATGTTAGGCGTATGGTCAACAAAGTTGACCATAGCTTCGACCACAAAAGCTGCCTCGAAAGGAAATATGCCTACCCTGCTTAACATCCAATCCAGCCCTCGTGGCCATCACTCCCTCTCCCGTACTCTCAGCCACGACTTCGTCACAGCGTGGCAAGCAAACCACTCCGCTGGTAGGGTTGTTCTCCGCGACTTAGCGGAAAATCACCTGCCCTACGTTGGCGTCCCGTGGATCACAGGCATCTTCCTGCCTGAGGACAAGTACACGCCCGAGGTGCGACAGGCCTTGGCAGTTTCTGACGAACTCATCGCCGAACTTCTCTCCGCAGATGAGATTCTCATCGGTACGCCCATGTACAACTTCACCGTTCCCGCCAACCTGAAAGCCTGGATCGATCTCATCGTACGGCCCCGCGTCACCCATTCCGGCCCGCCGGAACGCAAAGGTTTGGTCACCGGCAAAACCTGCAAGATAATTATCGCCTCAGGGGGCACCTACGACTCCGGCCAACCCGCCGCAGGCTCAGACTACGAGTCCGGATACCTCAAACGAATTCTCGCTTTCATCGGTATAACTGAAGTCGAGGTCATCCTTGCCGGCGGCACGGTCGCGGTCGCTTTCGGTTCTGCCACGGTGGAAGACTTTGCCGCACAGTTTCGCCCTGCGGTCCTTGCAGCCGCCCGCTAACACACAGTCGAGAGATGTCATGCTCGCAGGCCTTGTGAAACCTGTTTCTCGCTAACAAATGTACGGACTCCCTCCAAAACGTGCCGGGGAGGCCCAGTTCCACCTGTTTCCGCTTCAATTCGACGAGTGATGCGGCTTCCATGTTTTCGCGCAGGTGATCCACAGCAGATGTGCCCGGATCGGCAGGACGTTGGGCGCGCGCTTGCAGGAGCCACGCCAAGCGACCGCAAGGGGTGTTCGATCGAGGGAGGCTGCAGCACTATCCAGTGCGGAAGATTGCAGAGGCGACAACTTCCCAGCAGAAAGGACGGAACATAGGCCACACCTGCGGCCTCAAGCTGGTCGATGAAGATGTCGTCCCCTGAGGCGATCAGATTGCACAGGAGCACGGTGGAACATCCATTTGCGACGATCAAATATCGCATATTCGGCCATCTAAGTTTGCTGCTCCGACAACCCTCGGGCGCGAAATGAGATTGGTCTTGTAACCGTCATTGTGGGATTGCTAAGACAGGAGGTTATCCATGACGATCGGCAGGTCGCGGACACGTTTGCCGGTCGCGTGGTAGACGGCGTTGGCGACGGCTGCGGCGGTACCGACGATGCCTAATTCCCCGATACCCTTCACACCGAGAGGATTAACCTCGAGATCCTCCTCGGGAACCATGATCACATCGACTTGGGGAACGTCGGCATTGACCGCCATCAGGTACTCCCCAAGACTATCGTTGACGTAGCGGCCCCGCTTTTCGTCGATCTCCGTTGCCTCGAGGAGCGCGGACGCCATGCCCCAGATCATCGCGCCCATATACTGGCTCCGAGCCGTGCGTGGATTGATGATGCGGCCCGCCGCAAATGCGCCCGTCATCCGCGGCACCCTGATCTCGCGCGTCAGACGATGGATGCGCACCTCCACGAACTCGGCACCAAAGGCGAACATCAAGGGCTTGCAGTCCTTGGACTCGTCACCGCGCGCCTGGTTCGTCAGAGGGACCTGGCCCTTGCGGAGCTGATCTAGAATATTCGGCTTTTTCCCGAATGGCAGAAACTCGCCGAGCTCGCTGACCTCGCTAACACCCAGTCGTGCAAAGGCTGCGGCGCGTTCCTGGCCGGGAGGCATAGAGGAGCCGAAGCGCGCGCGGATTTTGTCGGTTGCAAGCTTCACTGTGGATCCGAGTGACGCCGTCGACATGGAGTTGCTCGAGCCCGGAGCCGCCGGCAGCTTGGAGTCGCCCATGATCACCTCAACCTGGCGCGGGTCGAGGTCTAGTTCGCGGGCTGCGATTTGGCCCAACGCCGTATAGGTTCCCTGGCCGGAGTCGTGCCCCGCGACTTCGACCCGAGCCTGCCCGTCGGCGCTTAGCGTCACCCGGGCGGTTGCAGGTGCCACATGGGTCGGGTAGCTCGCGGTCGCGCAACCATAGCCGATGAGCCAGTCGCCGTCGCGCATCGACCCCGGTTGTGAGTTCCGCTTGCTCCAACCAAAGCTTGAGGCTGCCTCGTCGTAGCACTGCATCAAAGATCTGCTGGTGAACCGCGCACCGTCGATCGGACTCTCGCGAATGTCGTTCACGCGACGCAGCTCGATGGGATCCATATCGAGTGCGACTGCGAGCTCGTCCATGGCGCTTTCAAGCGCGTACATGTACGGCATCTCGATCGGTGCTCGCATGAAACCCGACGTCTGCCGGTCAGCTTTCACCATGTTGACGCGCGTCAGGATCGCCGGCTTGCCGTACATCGCGGTTGTAACGCCGAAGCCTGGAACTGGGTAGTCGTCGTTTCGTGATTGCATCTCCCAGCTCTCATGCGCGTACGCGAGCAGACGACCGTCGCGATCTGCCGCGAGCTGGATGTGGTGCTTGGTCTCGGCGCGATAAGAGGCTAGCGTAAAGCCCTGGTCTCGTGTCACGACGTTGCGAACAGGCCTGCCCAGTTCGCGTGCAGCGCCGGCGATCAGCGCGGTCCGCTGCGTCATGAAACCCTTGCCGCCGAACGCCCCGCCGATGTAAGGATTGACGACATGGACGGCCGATGGGTCGACTCCCATCATCGCCGCCGCGCCGTAGGCGAGCTCAGTCACGTACTGGCTTGGCTCATGGATCGTCAGTTTGCCGTCGGACCAAGACGCGGTGGTTGAATAGAGCTCGATTGCGTTCTGATGCTGCGCCGGCGTACGGTACTCTGCCTCAACTTTCACCGGCGCTGCGGAGAAAGCAGCTCTGAAATCACCGACGTTCTTCTCCTCTTCGATCAGCGCCTCGGGATGGGTGATGTCCACGCCCGCGCTGTCCATCGTGGCAGCAGGCACTGTGGGTGCATAGCGCGACACGATGCGATGCGATGCGTCGCGCGCGATCTCATACGTCTCAGCGATCACCATCGCGATGATCTGGCCGTCGTGATGGATTTCGGATCCGGTGAGCGGCATATTGGTATCCCACACATAACCGCCCTTGAGCGTGTAGGGCGTCGCGATCCTGTGGGGGGCGTTGTGGTGGGTGTAGACCTTGATAACGCCTTCAAGCGCCTCGGCGGCCGCGGTATTGATCGACAAGATGTGACCGCGCGCGATGCCGCTGGTCAAAAAATAGGCTTGCAATGGTGTCTGCTGGGCGGTGTCTGCTGCATAGACCAGTGCACCCGTAACCTTCGCGATCGACTCAGAGCGTTGGATCGGCTGCCCCATGTTGGCGAGCGGCGCTGGGGCCTCAATATTGATGTCATTCATCAGGAAATCTCCATGGCCTGCGCGTCCAAAAGCGCGCGCACCATCGTTGCTTTGCCCAGGCCGACCTTATAGGCGTTGTGTTCGCGCGTCTGGGCGTTTTCAAATTCGGCCTCCGCCGCTGCGCTTGCGCTAGCCTCGGTTAATGTTCGGCCCCGTAGCATCTCTTCAGCACGATGTGCTCGCCAGGGAATCGTAGCCACGCCCCCCAGTCCGATCCTGACGTCCAGTACGATCTCTCCATCGAAGTCCATCGCTACGGCTGCGCTGGCGTTGGCGAAGGCATAGCTCTCGCGGTCGCGAATCTTCCGGTACAAAGACCGCCGTCTTGGCCCGCCCGGAACGATGAAGGCCATGATGAGTTCGCCTGGCTCCAAGCTAGTTTCGACATGCGGGGTCGTACCAGGCAGGCGGTGCAGATTCTCGAAGGCGAGCATACGCTTGCCGGACCTGCCCAGCACCTCCACACGGGCGTCGAGCGCGATAAGAGCGGGAGCCCAGTCGCCGGGATAGAGCGCGATGCACTCGTCGCTCACACCAAGCACCGCATGTCCTCGATTGGCACCGTCCAGCGCTGCACAGCCTGAGCCCGGCACGCGCTTGTTGCACTGGTCATAGCTCGTAT
Source organism: uncultured Acidobacteriaceae bacterium (assembly GCA_964246835.1). Classification (GTDB taxonomy): domain Bacteria; phylum Acidobacteriota; class Terriglobia; order Terriglobales; family Acidobacteriaceae; genus Edaphobacter. The sequence goes on from CAXTRT010000053.1 coordinate 15,197, forward strand.
CGCGGAAGTACGAGCAGCGCGTACGCTGCAGCACGTTCCCACCCAGGCGAGCCATGTTGCGTAACTGCTGCGACGCCGCCTGCCAAAGACTTTCGGTCAGAATCGGATAATCGCGAACCGTCGCTTCATCGGCCTGCAGTTTCGCCATCGAGACCAGTGAACCGATACGTAATTCGCCCTTGGTGCGAACGATCCGGTGCATTGCTTCATCGTGGATTCCGGTGATGTCGATGACCGTGTTTGGCTGCATGACGTCGAGCTTCATAAGATCGATCAGAGTCGTGCCGCCGCCCTTGTACTGCACGGCTGAGCTAGCGTGCGCGCCCGCCTCGACGGACGCGAGTGCAACGGCGGACGCGGCGTCAGTCGGTGCCTCGTAAGCGAAAGGACGCATCAGCTTTTCTCCATTTCGACCTTGGCTTGCTTCACGGCCGCGACGATGTTGGGGTAGGCTGCGCACCGGCACAGATTGCCGCTCATGTACTCGCGAATGTCTCTGTCCGAACCGGCATGGCCTTCTCCCACGCAGGCGATCGCCGACATGATTTGGCCAGAAGTGCAGTAACCGCATTGAAAGGCATCATGGTCGATGAACGCCTGTTGCATGGGATGGAGGCGTTCGCCATCCGCCAAGCCTTCTATTGTCTTTATCCGCAGACCTTGAGAGGCGACTGTAAGAGTCAGGCAGGCTAAGTGGCGTTCCCCGTCAATATGGATGGTGCACGCACCGCATTGACCCTGATCGCAGCCCTTCTTGGACCCGGTTAGACCGAGCTTCTCGCGGAGGGCGTCCAGCAGCGTCATGCGGGTGTCTACCCTTATTGCATGATCAGATCCATTCACCGACAGCACAACATCGCGCATCAGGGGCGCCGTTCGGTTGTCTAGTAAACGTGGCGCGTCCGTCATAGCCAGTGCAAGCACGAAGGAGGGGGCTGTGTCCGCCCCGGTGGGCAGGGACGGACGCTCGGCAGGAGAGTGATTCACATTGGGCATATCGTTCGTCATTGAGCATCCTCACGCAGCGACGCCATGTCGATAACAAAGCGGTATTTCACGTCACTCTTGAACAGTCGCTCATAGGCTGCGTTGATCTCGTTCATGCGGATCATCTCTATGTCGCAAACGATATTGTGCTCCCCACAAAAATCGAGCATCTGTTGCGTTTCGGCAATGCCGCCGATGTAGGAGCCCGCCAGAGAGCGGCGACCCAGAGCAAGACTGAAGGCGGCAATCTGAAGGGGTGCATCCGGAAGACCGACCAGTACCAGGGTCCCGTCGGATTTTAGCAGGTCCAGATAGGCGTTGACGTCATGCTCGGCGGCGACGCAATCGAGGATGAAGTCGAAGGTGCCCGCATGTGCACTCATCTCATTAGGGTTCTTCGAGATGACGATCTCATCCGCACCGAGACGCCGCGCATCCACCGCTTTACCTGGTGACGTAGTAAACAGCGTTACTCGGGCACCGAGTGCGTGAGCGAACTTGAGAGCCATGTGACCAAGCCCGCCAAGCCCGACGATACCGACGTTCTGACCCGGACCAACTTTCCAATGCGTGAGCGGCGAATAGGTCGTGATCCCCGCACACATCAGCGGGGCTACTGCCGCGGGATCCAGATGCTCTGGCACGCGGAACACATAGGCCTCGTCCACAACAATCGCTTCGGAGTAGCCGCCGCGCGTAATACCGCCATGCCTTCGATCGATACTGTTGTACGTCTCGGTCGCTCCTTTCAGGCAATATTGCTCGATACCGGCGTTGCAATTGGTACAAATGCGGCAGGAGTCGTAGAGCACGCCGACCGCGACCAGATCCCCCTGGCGGAATTTGCTGACAGCGGTGCCGACCTTACGGACCCGGCCGACGATCTCGTGTCCAGGAACGATAGGAAAGTTGCTGATGCCCCACTCATTCCGGGCCTGGTGGAGGTCGGAGTGACAAACGCCGCAGAAGAGAACGTCGATGGCAATGTCGGTGGGGGTGGGCTCGCGCCGCTCAATGGTGAGCGGCGCGAGTGGAGCGGTTGCGCTTTCAGCAGCGTAGGCGCGTGTCGATACAGACATCAGATAAACCCTCCTGGGCTGGCAGCCGGAATTTAGCTGAGAGTCTTTACAAGCAGCTCGGCGGCAGGCGTCGATGATGCAGGGTTTTGCCCTGTGATCAGAAGCCCATCGGAGACCACGTTAGGCTGGAAGTCGGCCACTTTGGAAAAGATACCGCCTTGTGTTTTTAGCTCGTCTTCGACAAGAAACGGCACTACCTTGGTGAGACCCATGGCCTCCTCTTCGGTATCGGTAAAGCCAGTAACCTTCTTGCCCGCGACCAGCGGCTTTCCCTCTGGTGTCGTGACATGCCGCAAGACTCCGGGAGCATGGCATACGAGGGCGACTGGCTTGCTCGCAGCCAGGAAAGACTCGATCAACTTGATGGAGTTCTGGTCTTCCGCCAAATCCCACAACGGTCCGTGGCCACCAGGATAGAAGACGGAATCGAAGTCCGCCTGCTTGACCGTGTCCAGGCGTACCGTCGCAGCGAGTTGCGCCTTTGCTTGTGCATCGGCCTGAAAGCGGCGAGTCGTCTCGGTCTGGAAAGCGGACTCGTCACTCTTGGGGTCAAGCGGTGGCCGGCCGCCCTTTGGCGAAGCGAGGGTGATCTCCGCGCCCGCGTCTTTAAACGTGTAGTAGGGCGCCGCTAGCTCTTCCAGCCAGAAACCCGTTTTCTTGCCTGTATCGCCCAGCTTGTCGTGCGAGGTTAACACCATAAGAATTTTCATAAAGCTCCTTTTCCACACTCAGATTACGGTTTTGGTCAGGCGGCGAGAATACCGAGGACTCCCCATTTCATGCCTAATCCTGTCGCGTGTACCTGAGCTCTCAAACGTCAATGTCAACAAGAGTCAGTTTGCCTCAGCCCCTGTGACGAAAGCTGGTCGGTTCTATACAGAAAGCGGATCGGATGGTTTGAGGGGGTGCATACTTGTTGGTATGCGTTCTCTTGAACACGAAGAGGCTACGGAATTGGCCCGTTTGGCACGGTTCGTACGCCGCTACACAGATGAAGCGGAAGGGATCAGCCCGTTCACGACGGTGATTCAGGGTTTGTCAATCCTTCGGTCAGACCCACTGACGCAGCCGGCCCTGTGCACGATCAAGCCTGCGCTCTGCATTACAATTCAAGGCGAAAAGTGCGCGATGTTCGGTAAAAAGCGTTACGAGTACGGCAAGGGTCAGGGCCTTATAGTCACCGTCGAGATGCCTTCACGCGGCACGGTTTGCGCTGTGAGCCGAGCTGAGCCTTACCTGGGACTGGTAGTCGAGCTGGATTTCACGATCCTTCAGAAAGTAGCCGAGGAGATCGGGCTCCATCTACAGTCCCAAATCAAAGCGAAAGCGTGTGGAGCCTTTACGTTGCCGCTAAACAGCCAGCTCGTGAACTGTGCGCTCCGTGGAGTTCGACTGCTAGAGACACCGAATGCTATTCCGACACTCTATCCAGGAATTATGCGCGAGATTTGCTATTGGCTACTCATCGGTCCTGAAGGCAACCAGATTCGCCACGTGATGATGATGGCAAACGGCCACGACCACAGGGTGATGCAGGCCGTCCACCACCTGCGGGACAGGTTCCGTGAGCCACTCCAAGTGGAAGAGCTCGCCCAAGTCGCCCACATGAGCGCGACAACGTTCCACCGCCAGTTCAAGTCGCTAACGGCGATGGCACCCCTGCAATATCAGAAGCAGCTTCGTCTTCTTGAGGCGCGCCGAATGATGGTTTCCGGTGACGCGAATGTTGAAAATGCCGCTTACGAAGTGGGTTATGCGAGCGCGTCGCAGTTCAGTCGCGAGTACACCCGCATGTTCGGGACGCCTCCCAGCCGCGATGCCTCGGCCTGGAGAGTTTCACCGGCAACGGAGGCAAGTCTTACGCAGTGAGGAGAGTGTTCCCGGAACTGCTTATCCACGGTTAGCTTGCAAAGTGAGCAGATCTCGCAAACTCCAAAGATTTCTGCTTCTCCCTAGGATGGTCAATCATTCTTTCGAATGCCTTGTCCTGCCGATACTTATGCAAATTATCCGTTATGAGTAAATCCGGCTGTTGTGGTCTAAGCGTTTTCTCGATGAATGAACCGACATCCTGGTCGCAACGGCCTATATCAGGCATGAATGTTATTGGGTCTACAGATTCGCTTTGGTTGATCGTTTTTCGCCTCCCAAACCGTAGTCGCCATCCTTCAAAAGTGCATCTCAAGCGGGTGAATGAGTGTGTCCAAGACGAAAAAAGAACGGACTGTTGAAATTCAGAAGAGCCTGGAGACCCGTGCGAGATTCCCTGTCTCCTACTTTGACTCGCGGCGATACATCCAGCACAACGTCGGCATTGAAGACGGGCTAGGGCCCATCCTGGCCTTCATGGATTCGCTTCCGGCAAACCGCACTAAGGTAGAGGTTTGCCGCGCCTTTGAGGACGGAGATTTCAGCGTCGCGCACGCCAACTATGAGTTGGGCGACTGGGGCAATCTGGTGGGCTTCGAAGTACATCGGTGGCAAGACGATCGGATCGTCGAGCACTGGGACAATCTGCAAGCTAATCCCGGGACTGTGAATCCTAGCCAGCGCACAATGACTGATGGCGCCACCGAAGTGAAGGATTTGGAGCGGACCAGTACGAACAAGCTCTTGGTGGGGCGGTTTACGAATGCTGTTCTGATAGGCCGCGATTTTGAGCAGGCAAGCACCTACTTCAAGGACAACGAACTAGCCCAACACAGCCCTCTGTATGGAGATGGACTTTCGTCACTCCTCCAGGCCCTGGGGGGCGCAACGCGAGATGGTAGCAAACCTGAATACATTCGCCTGCACAAGCTCCTGGGTGAAGGCAATATGGTTCTTACGCTCAGCGAGGGAACCGTTGGCGAGCACGACGGAAAGCGGCAGTCCGCAGCCTTCTATGATCTCTATCGGGTGCACAATGGCGCCATCGCCGAACATTGGGATGTAACTCAGATCATCCCGCCGCGCGAGACTTGGCAGAACAGCAATGGTAAATTCTGATCCGGGGCGGAGTGGTTACATGTAAACCAAATGAGAAGAAGATGCTCCGGCGAAGACCATTGAAGTCTATTGTCACGCTCCAGCCTGCTCATAGATCGTCTGTCAGCATGCCTCTTCTCGGCTGTTAGTTGAAAAGGGATCGTCATCAAACTTCAGATCGCAAGCCTGAGCTGGGTTAGTGAAGCCGATGGAGTTGTCGCTCACAGTGCATCCGAGTGCTGTTGCAATTGCGATCGAGCCGAGGGCTCCTGGGGGACCGGCGTCGTGTCCGAGTTCACCAGAATCTGGTCGATCGAAGGCAACTGCCGGAACAGTGTAAGCGTGGCGTGTGGGCCGCATGTACACGTGGCACCTCTGCCATGAAGATGTG
>CAXTRT010000054.1:0-19836 GCA_964246835.1 uncultured Acidobacteriaceae bacterium
TGGTCGGGGAGGGCGGTGGCTTTCTCGACCAGCATGGACCAGTCCTCGGGGACGGGGAGCTCCTGGTCGAGGGAGAAGGAGCCCTCGCTGGGTGTGACACGGACGGCGACGGTGAGTTCGGAGTCGGCGCGGCCGCGGAAGATGCCGTGAGTGGGTGGGACATCGGCGTAGTCGCGGCCGACGGCGGTGCGGATGTGGCGGTCGCTAGCGACGAGCCAGTTGGTGGGATCAAAGCCGACCCAGCCGAGCTGGGGGATCAGGGCCTCGACCCAGGCGTGGGTGGCGGAGGCGACGGAGCGGTCCGGAGCGCCGGAGCCGGCGGCGGACTCGCCGTGGTAGAGGTAGCCGGAGACGTAGCGGCAGGGGATGCGGAGTTTGGTGCGCACGAGGGTGATCATGATGTGGGCGAAGTCCTGGCAGACGCCTTTGCGGTTGCCGAGGGCGACGTCAATGGGGGAGTCGACCTTGGTGGAGCGCGGGACGTAGTCGAAGTACTCGTAGATCTGCTGGGAGAGGTGGTGGAGGACCATGAGCGGGTCGTCGCGGCGGCGGACGTCGAAGGTGCGGGCGAGCTCTTCGAGGGCTGGGGTGGGGGTGGCGAACTCGGAGGGGAAGAGCATCTCCCAGTAGTCGCCCTCGTGGACGAGCTGGTCGAGGTCGTTCCAGGCCTCGGGTGCGAGGAAGGAGGGGACCATGGGCGCGGGCTGCATCTCGACGAGGGATTCGGCAACGATGACGAGCTGGCCGTGGGGAGCGGGGATGTCGAAGTGGTGGACGTGGTTGGCGAGGTGGTCGCGGTAGGAGAAGACGCGGCAGCGGGGGGAGACGGAGAGGTGGAAGGTGAGGCAGCGCTGGAGGGCGTCCGAGCGCGGGTGCATGCGCGTCTCCATCATGGACTCGCTGACGGCGTTGGAGTAGAGAAACTTGGTCAGGTGCCGGATGGAGTAGTGCATGGCTTACTCTAACGCGACACTTAGGCTATGACGGCAGCAAAACGTTTGGCTATGGAGGGATCGGCTGCTTTGGAGGTGGTACCCCTTCCCCTGTACTTTGCGGTCAAAGTCTTCGCAGGATGCGGCTTAGGACTGGCCTTGGTCCAGAGTGGGTTGGTTTGTTGCAGAGCGGGATGGATGGGCATCGACATATCCCTAGTTTAGCGATGTGGGATGGGTGACTACGCCACGGATTTGTGCGAAGTCTGTCTGGAGATCACCTTCGATGCAGCGCTGTTCCGGAAGGAATACAGGTTGTCCAGCAGAGCCGTTCACGCGCACATAACAGCCGGTTCATCGAATGTACACATAGGACCGATACGGTTGCAGAATTCCCTTCGATATGGAGTTCCCTGCGATGCGCTTTTTGCACCTCGATGCTTCCTGCCACATAGAACGAATCAAGTACTCCTGTCGTGCTCTGCTGTTGTTCGGGTTTGCGCTGCTGATGGGGCTTCCCGGCGTCCTCCACGCGCAGTTCGACGCGGGTGCTGTACTGGGCAGCATCAAGGATCCGTCCGGTGCGAGCATCGCTCAAGCTTCGGTCGAGCTGCACGATGTTGCGAAGGGGGTTTCGGTCTCTCGGCAGACGGACTCAAACGGCGACTTTGAGTTCGACAACGTTCAAGCCGGTCAGTACACGCTGACGGTCACAGCGCTGGGTTTCACGAAGTCGACGACCGATCCTTTTTCGGTAAACGTTGGCTCCCGCCAGCGCGTCGGTCTGACTCTCGCCCTGGGCGCCGATACGCAAAGCGTTACGGTTTCGGGTGCTGCCAGCCAGCTTGAAACGGATACAAGCGACCGCGGTGCAACGATCGAGTCTGCGGAGGCGGTTACGCTGCCGCTGAATGGCCGCGCCTACGCCGATCTCGCCGTGCTTGTGCCTGGGGTGCGACGCTCGCTGATAGGGCTGGCATCAACAGGCGCGCCGGCGCGCGATGCTTCGTACAACGCGAATGGACTGACGTCGCAGTACAACAACTTCAATCTCGACGGCATTGATAACAACGCCTACCAAGAAGCCAACCAAGGCTACTCGAATGAGGCCGTGATTCCATCGCCAGACGCGATCCAGGAGTTCAAGGTCCAAACCGATAACTACTCCGCCGAGTATGGGCGGGCGGGCGGCGCCATTATCAACGCCACGACTCGCAGCGGCACGAACACCTACCATGGAACTGCGTACGACTATCTGCGGAACACGGTGCTGAACGCGTTTGGGCCATTTACCGGCACGGGGGTGAAGCCTACGCTGGTGCAGAACCAGTTTGGCGGCACGATCGGCGGTCCCGTGTTCCATGGAGCGCACCTGCGAGACAAGCTCTTCTTCTTTGCCGACTATGAGGGTCTTCGCGTGGTGCAGCACTCCCTGACTCAGGCGACGCTGCCTACGGCTAGCGAGCTGACGGGTCTGTTCACGGCGGACGGCACGGCGACAGGTGCGGCGGTGCCAGTGAAAAACCCGTACACCGGCCAGGTTTATGCCAACGGCCAAGTTAACCTGGCCGATCCGAACATCAGCCCGGTAGCGCTAGCCGCCTTCAAGCTACTGCCTGCCGCCAACATTCCCGGCGTTGCACCTACAGGGCTCAACTTCCAGTACCTGCCTGCGTACACCACAACGGACGACAAGGGCGACGGGCGGGCGGACTTCAACCTTAGCCCGAAGCAGAGTGGTTTCTTTCGTTACAGCCAGCGTGCGGTGGCATTCTTTTTGCCGCCTCCTTTTCCCGGCCTTGCCGGCGGCAACAGCAACGGCACACTCTACGCCCGCACACGCCAGCTGGCGGCGGGGTACAACTGGATTCTCTCGCCGAGCTCGATCATTGAACTTCGCTTTGGGCAGACCTGGACCCAGAGCGGCAAGAGCCCGATCTTTCTTGGACAGCAGAACCTGCTTGCCGGAGTTCCAAACGTTCCGCAGGACCCGGCCTATACCGGCGGGCTGAATACCCAGACAGTGACGGGCTTTACGCAGTTCGGCGAGCAGGCGACAAACCCGCAGTTCACCAATCCAACGCAGTCCAATCCGAAGGTGAACTATACCTTTATACGGGGACGGCACAGCCTGAAGATTGGGTATGAGTATGGCTGGCTGGCGCAGGCGATCTCGGACTTTCATCCCAAGTTCGGTCAGGATACGTACTCAGGGCAGTACAGCGCGACAGGTGCGATCGCAGCGGGCGGCGTTCAGCGGCAAGCCTACAACCTTTCCGATTTTCTGTTCGGCGCGCGGAGCAACTACTCGCTGAATGCGGTGAATGAGGTGAACTACAAACGCTTCTGGCACATGGGGTACATCCAAGACGACTGGAAGGCTCTGCCCAGCCTCACGATCAACGCCGGCCTGCGCTACGAGTTTGTGTCGCCGAACTACGAACAGAACAACCAGGTTCTCAACTTCGACCCGGTAAGCCAACAGCTGCTCCATGCGGGTGCGGGGACGGACGTGAACAGTACAGTGCCGGGCCACATCTACAAGCTTCACTATGTTGGCGGCAACTCGCTGGCCGATCGCGCTCTGGTAAATCCGGACTATAAAGACTTCGGGCCACGACTTGGCTTTGCCTATCAGGCTTTGCCGGGCACGGTCGTTCGCGGCGGATTCGGCATCAGCTATGCCTACCTGTTCCGCTTCGGCGGAGAAGGGCTGCTGGCGTATAACGGGCCGAACAACTATAGTGCCACGCTGCCAGTGAACCAGACACCGGGTCAGGGGCTCTGTGCCGCGGTGACGCAGGATCCCACGACATGCTTTCGCCGCACGCAGGATGGGTACCAGACCAACTTTGCCGGACCGAGCAACTTCACGACGACACGCGCGCAGACCCGCTACACGCCGAAAGACTTCAAGAATGGCTATATCGAGGCGTTCCACCTCTCGGTCCAACAGCAGCTTCCGATGCAGACCACGCTGGAGGTGGCGTATGTCGGCAATCACGGGGTCCATATCGCGACGCTTGAAGACTTCAACCAGGCCCGGCTGTGCACGCCGGCAGAGATCGCGGGCGGACAGTGCGCCGCGAACAAGAGCGCATCGCTGCTGAATCGACGGCCCATCGCGAACTTCACGGACATCCTGACGGAGAGCAACGCGGGCTTTCAGACCTATAACTCGCTGCAGACGAAGCTGGAGCGACGGTTTGCGAACGGCATCTTCCTGATCAATTCGTTCACCTACTCGCAAGCGGTGAACAATTCATCGGCCGACCTGGAGGCGCAGAACGGCGACTCTGCCGTTGTGAACATTGCCAACGTGAACGGGGACCGCGGACCTTCCGGATACAACCAACCGCTGAACGATACGACGTCTTTTATAGCCGACGTGCCGTTTGGCCGCGGGCGCCGCTGGGGAGCGAGCGCGCCCGCGTGGCAGCAGCAGATCCTGGGCGGCTGGCAGCTGACGGGCATCAACGTGGTGACAAGCGGAGTGCCAATCAACCTGACGTACACGGCAAATACCAATCAGGTCGTGTCTACCACGAGCTCGACGTACGGTCTTCGGCCGAACCTCCTGAGCACGCCTGCCGCTGTGTACGGCGCCAAGCTGACGAAGACGCAGAGCAGCGTCTCGGGCTACCTGAATGCGGCGGCGGTGCAGATTCCTGCCGGGACGCAGCTCTTCGGCAACTCTGGACGCAACAACCTTCGCGGACCGGCTTTTGGCCAGTTCGATGTTGCCGCCCACAAGCAATTTAGTTTGCTGACTGAAGCGCAGACGCTGGAGTTTCGACTTGAGGCCTTCAACGTGCTGAACGCGACGAACTACATCAGCCCGGATTCGAACGTGTCCGATGGTGCTGCCTTTGGTACCTTCGGCACGGCCAACGTCTTTCCGGCACGGCAGGTTCAGGTAGCGCTTCGCCTAGCTTTCTGACCTGATCGGTGTAGGACAGGATAGCCGGCGAGGGCGGACTATTGGAGTAGTCGACGTAGGAATGCTCTGATTAGTCAAAGAACTTTCATCTTTCAGTAGAAGTGTTTCGTCGGTCCGAACATAAAGCAGGTTCCTCGCGGTGCTCGGAATGGAAGAAAGAAAGGCAAGTGCGGTGTATGGCTCGGGCAAGCTCAGGGGCCTATCCGGTCGATGCGGAGTAAGGGGGATTCTTCCCCTTTGCAGAATCGGGGTTGCGCTTCAGCTTAGGCCGAGGATTTGGAACTCTCCTTCGTAGCCTTCGAGCTCTTCTTCGGGCTGGGGGAGGCTTCGATCCAGGTTTCGAGGCGGATGATGCCGTAGACGAAGAGCGGGAGGATGCCTATATAGAGAGTCAGCAGGAGAGGGAAGTTGGTGCGGCCGGGCAGGCGCGGCTGATTGAAGGGGATGCTCTGCTGCGAGGCGAAGAAGAGGTCGGTGAGAAGGAGGCTGAGGGCTAGACCGCAGACGGCTTGGACGAGGAGGCGGCGGGGATCCCAGGCGGCGGCGGTGAGGAGAAAGAGGAGGAGAAGCGTGGCGGCGAGGGCGCAGGCGAGGGTCCAGCGGGCGGCGGCGGCGGCGCACTCGTTTATGTTGGCGCCGGCTACACGAAAGACCCAGCGTGCCGATAAGAAGAGAGGGAAGGCGAAGGCGGCGCGGAGGCCGGCGACAATCCAGAAGAGGAGCAAGGGAAGGAGGGCGTGCAGGCCTCGCTGATTGAGTGCGGGGGCGATCGATCCTTGGTCGACGTGGACGGTGACGGCGCAGGCGAGGCCAAGGGCGAGGCCGGTTCCGAGATAGAGGGCGAGGTAGACCTGATAGTGGCTGTTGCGCGCGAGAGTTTGGCCGATGAAGTGGAAGACGGCGCGCTCGGGCGGGCGACGGACAACGGTGTGGACGAGGTGTGCGAGCAGGCGTGAGGGAGCGGATCGCCGGTGGGCGATGCCCTCGATGGCAAGCCGGCGCATGCGCGCCCAGGCGATGGGATAGGTGGCAAGGACGAGGGCGGCGGCGATGGCTGTGGCACGCAGGGCATAGACGGCCATGGGCCGGGCGAAGGGCGGGGCGGCGGCGCCGTGCAGCAGGTGCTCATAGACGCCGAGGAACCAGAGTGGAGGAAGCCACCTGGCCCTGCCGAGAGGGGTGGTGAGGAGCGACGGCAGCCCGTCGCTGTAGCGGACGTAGTGCAGGAGGAGCAGGACCAGAGCGGTGATGGAGAGCATGCGCAGGACGGGGGAGGCGAGACGAAAGGCGGACGGGCTGAGAACACAGAGGAGGGTGCCGCCAAGAGCGAGAACCAGGAGAGACGCGAAGATGCCCGCGAGCAGAACGGCGGCGGCGTGGGCGACGAGGTGTCGGGCGAAGCCGAGTTTGCTGATGAGCGGGAGCATGAGGGTTCCGAGCAGGTTGGCGCCGACGAGGAAGAGCACGAAGAAGCCGAGCAGCGCGGCTGACTTTCCGAGGAAGAGCTGCGAGGGCCGGAGCGAGAGCGGGGAGAGGATGAGGAAGTCGAGGCGATCGGGGAAGAGCATCTCCCACTCGAAGATGGAGACGGCGCCGAGGACGATGAAGGAGAAGAGGACGAAGAAGTACTGGTCTGAAATGGCGCCCCAGCCGGGAAGAAAGCTCCCGCCTGGGGCGAGTACCGTGAGCGCGCGGGCGGGGTATTGGTTCTGCAGGAAGAAGGCGATGAGCAGGCCGGGGATGGCGGTGATGGAGACGGCGCGGACGACGGAGGTGGTGGTGTCGCCCTCGGTCTGCAGGGTGTCGTTATCGAAGAAGCGGCGGAAGAAGTGGCGGATCAGCAGCGGGGTGATGCGGGAGCTGTCAGGCATGCGCGACCTCCATGATGTCAACGATCTCGCGGGCGACCTGCTCGGTGTCGGTCTGCTGGACGAGCTGGGTGAAGACGCTTTCGAGGGTGGGGAGGTGCATGAGGCGGGTGAGCTCGCGGGGGGCGGCGTCGGCGACGACCTTGCCGCGGGTGAGGACGATGACGCGGTTGCAGACGAGCTCCACGGTTTCAAGGACGTGCGAGATGTAGAGGATGGCTTTGCCCTGGCGGGCGAGGAGGAGAAGGAGGTCTTTGAAGAGGCGGGCGGAGACGGCGTCGAGGCCGGAGAGCGGCTCGTCGAAGACGATGAGGCTGGGATTGTGCAGCAGGGCGGCGGCGATGAGGACGCGCTGCTTCATGCCTTTGGAGTAGTCCGACAGGGCAGAGTACTGGGCTTTCTCAAGCGAGAAGAGGTGCAGGAGGGCGCGGGCTTTGCGGTCGAGGAGAGGCTCCTGCATGCCGCGCAGACGGCCGACGAGCTGGAGGTACTCAAGCCCGGAGAGATGGGTGTAGACCTGGGCCTCTTCGGGGACGTAGCCGAGGTTGGCGCGGAAGGCGGCGAGGTCGTGGTGGATGTCGCGGCCGGCGAAGAGGACTTTGCCGCGGGTGGGCTGGACGAGGCCGATGACCATTTTGACGGTGGTGGACTTGCCGGAGCCGTTGGGTCCGAGGTAGCCGAGGATGTCGCCAGGGGAGAGGGTGAAGCTGATGTTTTCGACGGCGGGGATGCTGCGGTAGGTTTTGGAGACATTTTGGAGTTCGAGCATGCGGGGCGGGGTCCTTGGCGGGGCGATGTTGGATAGCATACTACATAGTAGTTCCAACGATTAGGCCGGAGTGGCGCGGCTGGCGGGAGCGGATGCGTTGGATGCTAGAGCAAGGCAGGATGAGGCGCCAGTGCTGACGCTTCGGCAGCGGAAGAAGAAGGTTGGCGGCTTCCGGCATCTTGAACGGCTGGTGACCGCATGTGGGCTTTACAGCGGGGGAGGCCGAGGCTGAGCAGCGGTCCACATAAGCGGGTTTCTGGGGACTAATCCGCCGGGGGCTTTTTATACTTCTTGGATGAAGCGCCACGCCCTCATCTTCGGCCTTGTCGGCGGACTTCTGATGGCCGCTCTGCAGTACACGCAGTACCGCTTCATCGTCATCGAGCATTCCCTAGATATTTACGGAGCATTGGTCGCAGTTCTTTTCTCGGTCTTCGGAATCTGGCTCGGACTGCGGTTGACACGAGGGCGCGAAGTGGTGCGTGAGACGGTGGTGGTCAAGGAGGTTCTTGTTCCTGCCGAGGTGCGGGCACCCGGTCCGTTCACCCTGGATCGGACGCGGCAGAAGAGCCTTGGCATCACGGAACGCGAGCTGGAGGTTCTGGCTCTCGTCGCGGGCGGGTTCAGCAATCGCGAGATCGCCGCCCAGCTTTCGTCTCCGAAAACACGATCAAGACACACTGTGCCCGCGCGTTCGACAAGCTCGGAGCCTCCCGGCGGACGCAAGCCGTCCAGCGCGGCAAAGAGCTGGGGCTTTTGCCGTAGCGGGTCACCCAAAAGGTTGAAATTGGCGTTTTTTTCGTACTTTCACCCGAAAGAATGACGCGCTTTCGCCTCCAAGCAGACATTCTGGTTTCACCTGATTCGCTTCCGGAGCCCATTTTATGAAGAAGATTGTTCTTACCTTTGGTTTGATCGCCGGCGTGATGATCTCCGTTTTGATGGAAGGCTCGATCCTCCTTTCCAGCAAAAGCGGCTCCGGCCACAGCATGGCTCTCGGCTACACCATGATGGTGGCGTCCTTCCTGCTGGTGTACTTTGGCATACGCAGCTATCGCGACAACGTTCTTTCAGGCCGGATTCCTTTGGACGCGCGCTCACATGCGGACTTCTGATCACAGCCGTCACGTGCGCCTGCTACGTCGTCACGTGGGAGATTGTGTATTTCAACTTCATGCCTCACTTTATGGACGGCTACTTTGCCGCGCAGGTGCATCGTGTCCAGGCTTCTGCTCTCGATCCCGCAACGACGGCCGCGAAGATCGCCGCGATCCATCACTCGCAGCAGCTCTACCAGAACCCGCTGGTCAATATGGCCTACACCCTGATCGAGCCGTTGCCGGTGGGAGTCGTCGTCACCCTGGTCTCAGCCGCTTTGCTCCGCCGCAGAGAGCCGCTGCCCTCTGCTTCTGCGGCAGCGTCGGTCGCCTGAGGAGTCCAACCCTGGAACGCGGTGCAGGCGTCCAGCCAATTTGAATTACAACAACTTGAGGAGGCTCTATGGCTGCAGTAACCGGCTTCGGCGGCATGTTTTTGCGTACGGACGATCCCGCAACGCTCTATGCATGGTACGAACGGCATCTTGGACTCAGCAAAATCGATGGGGCGTATGCGTTTCGTGCACCGACGAACGGTGGCCAGATTGTCTTCTCCTTCTTTAAGCAGGACAGTGTCTACTTCCCTCCTACACAGAAGGCGATGATCAACCTTCAGGTGGACGACCTCGATGGTTTGCTGGATCGTTTAGAAGCGGAGGGTGTGACGGTTGACCCGGAGCGCCAGAGCTATGACTTTGGCAAGTTTGGCTGGCTCACAGACCCAGCGGGAAACCGGGTTGAGCTTTGGGAGCCTGTCACGGCGGAGAGCTAAGTGTGACGGTTCTTTTATTCCTGCCTTGAAGTTGCATTCTCGGAAGTGGTCCACACAACGGCGTTTATTATTACTAATCCACGGTGAAGTTCCGGTTGTGGCTTGGTCGAGACACGTAGCCGCAGCATTTCTGATCACAGTACGGCTACTTCGCGGACCTGTGAGCGTTGGCATCTGAGGAACCGGTTGCCGAAGGCGAACGTATCAGGACGACACGAGGCGCGATGAACGCAGACACAGCAAGGCAATATGCGCGGGTGATCGGGGTGCTGTATGTCGTCACAATCGTGACAGGCGGATGGGGCGAGTCCCACGTGCCAAACACGCTGCTCATCAACAACACCGTGGCCGGCACTGCGCACCAGGTGGCCAGTTCGATTGGCCTCTTCCGCGCCAGCTTTGCCGCGTATCTTATTGAAGCTTCCTGCGACATCACGCTGAACGTGTTGCTCTATGCGCTGCTTCGACCCGTAAGCCGCAACCTTGCTTTGTTGGCGCTGTGCTTCGGGCTGATGGCGACGGCGGTTTATGCAGCCGGAGAAATCTTTTACTTCGCCGCTGCGCTGCCGGCTGTGGATGCAGATGTCGCCCGGGTGCTCTCGCCGGAGATCAAGGCTAACTTTACATACCTCTGCCTCACGATCTATGGGTACATCAACGGCATCTTTGCCGTGTTCTATGGAACCGCGGCGGTAGTGCGTGGTTACCTGATGATGCGTTCCGGTTACCTTCCCCGCGCGCTTAGCGCGCTCTTTGTCCTAGGGGGCGTTGGCTTTATCACCAAGAACATCCTGGTTGTCGCCGTCCCGCAGTACGACATACCTTACGTGCTTCTCCCTATGTTCCTGGCGTGGTGCTACTGGGTGATTTGGCAGCTGGTCAAGGGCATTGATCGCGCCGAGTGGGATGCGAAGCAAACGGCGTCACTGCTCGCCGAGAGATGACGAGCGTACGGTCCGAACCCTGCGCTTTGCAATGGAAGAATAGCCCCACTAAGGGGGCCAGTATTGACCGATCCTAGTTACCTGGCACGTCCGAGTCTGAGGTGGCCAAGTTCCACTAGGCGCGTTTCCCGGGACTTATCGGCCAGCTGATGCGCCAGGGGGAAACAGGAAGCGTACAGCGGGTCCGAAACGCTCGCTCCAATAGCGATCCTGATGCTGCCCACCCTGCTGGACGGTCAGCTTCACCTCTGGATGGTTCATCAGACTCTTCTTCATGTTGTCAGCAAGGGTTCGATTCATCGCAACAGCGGCGTCATCGAAATCGGGAAATCCATGGGCCGCAGCCTCCGACGGCGGAACCTCCGTCGTCCCCACGCCGATGGAAACACGCGATGGCCCTTGCACGATTTGTGAGGTTTCCTGCAGCACTCTGCCGTTTCCATTCTGCAGGGAGGTGCTTTCAAGCAGCCCCAGGCCGAACATATCCGGCTGATCCAGTAGGAGCGTCAACGCTGCGAGTGAGCCTAACGACCCTCCACCGACTCCTCGGTGAGTTCTGTCACTGATTGTTCGAAAGCGCTGATCGATGAGTGGAACAACTTCGGAGTTCATGAAAGCGGAGAGCTTTTGCGGAGCGTCCGCCATAGCGCTATACCGGGAGTACTCCTCCTCACGATGACCGGGACCAGAGTTATCGATTCCAACCACAATCAACGGCTGCACGGCTTGCCTGACGATTAAGTCGGTCATGATCTCATCGACGTGCCATTCATCCTGGCCTGGGCGCGTCGTGCAGAGATCAAATAGGTCTTGTCCATCGAAGAGATAGAGCACCGAATAGCGCTCCGTCGCTGACTGTTGCTCCGAGTAGCCGGGTGGCAGCCATACGCGGAGGAAGCGTTTGTTGCCATACACGTTGCTCTCAAGTGGGACCACTTCAAGAGCTCCCGTAACCGTGCTCTTGCAGGGTGGGGCAGGCTTTTGCGCATTCGTCGTTGTTCCAGCTGTTGTTCCGATTACCACCAGGTTGAAAGCCAAAACCAAACGAGCGAACATCGTGCCTCCTACGCGCTTGAGTAATTGTAGAAAGCTACATAGATAAAGCAAAGTGAATTGATCTACGCTTGCAAAGGTGTTGGAGGCGGTCCGTCACTCGGTAGTCGGTCAGTCCTGATAAGTCGCATTCTCGGAAGTAAGCCGAGGATGGCGGGTGTGCTGTTCCCGAGATCTGCGTTCCGGGTTGGGCTATGATGCTCGGCAAAAGCAGGCGATGGAAGAGCCGACTTTTCCCCTTCCCACACTCTCTGAAAAACCCTCGGCGATAGGAGTGTGGTGCGCGCGTTCCCGGCAGGGAAGCAGGTGCGTCGACTTTTCACTCATCGAGCAAAAACGATCGCCGGATGACCATGGTTGGTTGGAACGAAAGATCAAGGCGGGGTCGGACGATTGTTCCCGGTGCGTTGTGTGTTCCCGGTAGAGAAGCAGGTTCCTCGGCTGCGCTCGGAATGACAGCAAGAAAGGCAAGGGTAAGATGCGATCTGGTACGTCGCTGCGCTCCGTCGTGGAAGGCGAGAAGCAGGTTCCTCGGCTTCGCTCGGAATGAAAACAGAGGAAAGGAGTAAGTTCCTCGGCTTCGCTCGGAATGACAACGAAAAGAGAGGAGTAAGGATGCTGGTGGGAGCCGTGGCTGTGTGCTAGTGTGCTACATAGTCGTATGAACGGACCTCGGCTTTCCCACAGTGCGGCGCTGATCCTCAAGACGTTGAGTCTGGGGTACTGCTTTGGTCTGGATGTGATGGAGGCGACGGGGCTGCCGAGCGGGACGGTGTATCCGGCGCTGCGGCGGCTGGAGCGGGATGGGCTGGTGGTCTCGAAGTGGGAGCCGGAGGATGAGGCGGCGGCGAAGCGGCGGCCGGCGCGGCGGTACTACGAGGTGACGGCGGCGGGCAGGGAGTCGGCGATGGCGGCGACGGAGCGATATCCGCTGCTGGCGAGGCTGGTTCTGGAGAAGCGGTCGTGAGCGCGGCGGGTGGGACGTGGGGTGTGCGGTTTGAGGCGAGGCTGCTGCTGGTTGCGGCCAGGGTTGTGCCCGGGGGCGAGCGGGAGGAGTGGTCGCGCGCGTGGCAGGCTGAGCTGTGGCACATGCATCATCGCGGGTTGACGGGAGCGCGGGGCGGGCCGGCGAGGGTGGCTGACTTCTATGTGGGGATGATCCTGGATGCGCTGTGGCTGCGCGGGGAGGCGTGGCGACGCAGGCTGCAGGGGACGACGACGCTTTGCCTGGGATCGCTGGTGGGGCTGAACCTGGCGGCGGCGATGCCCGGGCTGCTGCTGCGGCTCTGGGTGCATGCAGGATGGAGCAACTATACGGGCCAGGTTGAGCGGTCACTGCTGGCCTCGCCGCTGATTGTATTTGTGGCGTTTGCGGTGGCGCCGCGGCGGCACAGCGAAGACGGAGCGACGAAGCGGGGGAGGCGATGGCTGCGGCGGCAGGTTTTCTTCCTGGCGAAGGCGTCGCTGGTGCTGTCGCTGATGGGTGTGCTGAGCGGCGATCTGCTGGAGCCGATAGCGGGGTCGGCGCCGAACGTTGCGGACTTCCTGCAGATCGTCTGCTTCGTGCTGTTTGCGCTGCTGGGGCTGCGGTGGGCGATTCTGGACCAGGATGCGCGCTGCAAGCAGTGTCTGCGGGCGCTGGCGCTGCCGGCGCGGGTGGGGCGGCCCTCGCATAATCTTCTGGAGTGGAATGGGGTGGAGATGGCGTGCACGCGGGGGCATGGGCGGCTGAGTGTTCCGGAGCTGGAGACGAGCTGGTATGAGTCTGGACGGTGGGCGGATGGGGAGATGTGTTGAGGGGGCGGCAGTTCATTTCCCTTCGGCAGGCTCAGGGTCAGAATGAGAATAAAAGAATCAGCGTTCGGGTGAGATTTTGCTGTGTTGAGAAGCAGATCTCTACGGGATGACAACCAAGAAGGGGTCTTGGGTTAGCCGGCCAGGGCGGATTGGATGGAGTAGTCGACGTAGAGCTCGTAGATAGTTTCGTGGATGGCGCGGCACTCGATTTTGATGTTGGCGAGGTAGGCGAGGACGTCGCCGGAGAGGATTTCGTCGATGGAGGAGTAGGAGAGGGCGGCCTGGAGGCGGCCGGCGCGGCGGCGCAGGGGTTCGGCGCGGAGTTTGCCGGATTCGCCCTGGATGGCGTCGAGGGCGCGCTGGAGGCTGTCGATGGCGAAGCGGAGGGAGTGGGGGAATTCGGCGTCGAGGAGGAGAAACTCGAGGATCCACTCCGGGGTGAGGTCGGCGGTGTAGACCTTGCAGTAGGCCTCAAAGGCGGTGGCGGAGCGGAGCAGGCCCATCCAGTCGAGGTACTCATTGGGTTCGGGCAGGTCGTGGTCGGGAGAGTCGTCGTGGAAGAGGTCGGGGTAGAAGGCCTCGAGGAGCATGGCGGTGGCGGTGGCGCGCTCGATGAAGCGGCCAACCTGGATGAACTGCCAGCCTTCGCCGTGGCTCATGGTGGAGTCGGTGACGCCCTGGAACTGATGGACGGCTTCCATGACCTGCTGGAGGAACTCGGTCGGTTCGGCCTCGGGGAGGAGGGCTTCGGCGTGCATGTCCGAGTGCATCTCGGGGCGGGTGATCTGGAGGTAGAGGGAGTTGAGGCGGGCCCACATTTCAGACGAGATCTGCTCGCGGACGTTGCGGGAGTTTTCGCGGGCACTGATGAGGCAGGCGAGGATGGAGGCTTTGTTGGCGGTGTCGAAGGTGAGGGTGCGGGTGAGGGCGTAGGGGTTGCCGGACCAGCGGAGGTGTTTGGGCTTGCCGAGGGCGAGGAGGACGCGCTGCCAGCGGCGCTCGGCGGAGGCCGGACCTTCGTCGAGCATGAGGTTGAGGTTGACGTCGAGGATGCGGGTGGTGTGCTCGGCGCGTTCGAGGTAGCGAGACATCCAGTAGAGACTGTCGGCGACGCGGGATAGCATGGGGCGTTCCTTAGAAGGGCTGAGGCTTGGGGATGCGCTCGCTCTCTATTGGCGGTGATCGCCAGAAGTGCAAGAGCAACGACGAAACACGGGGATCTCTCCGCTACGACGAGCGATGAGACTGCTCGTCTCCGGTCGAGATGACGGCAGTTGAGTTTACTGGACTGGTCTAGAGTATCAGCGGGAGAGCTTGGGGGCCGGGCGATTAGACGGTGGTGGTTGCACGATCGAGCTGTCTTGGATTGGCGGGGACTTCCGTGACGAGGGAGATGCGCAGGGTTGGCGTGGTGGATGGGAGGGTCTGCCAGGACTGCTGGATTTGTTGCTCCTGCTGTGCGGGGTTGCGGGTGCGGGAGGAGTTGAGCCAGAGGTCGGCGGCATGGAGGGCGGTGGCGGCGGCGAGCAGGGCGTGGACGGGGTCGGGGTCGGCGAGGGCGAGCAGCTTGAGCGGCTTGCCGGCTTTTTCGGCGGAGAAGACGATCTCGCTGAAGACGTCGGTCTCGGGGTCGGCGACGACCTGCTCTGGCGAGAGGGTGGCGCTGGCGGCTTCGGCTGACGTCTGGTGGACGCAGATGACAACGACGGTGCGGATGTCCGGGATGTCGCCGGCGAGGACTTTTTCGAGCGCGCGGAGGTCGTCGGGATGCTTGATGCCGACGACGGTGCAGCCGGGCTGGATTGCGAGCGCGGCAGGCGAGAGGTCTTCGCCTTGCTCAAAGCGGAAGCGCTCGCGGGCGACCTCGCGGAAGGGGTCGTCGGGATCAGGCGAGACTTTGATTTTGGTAGCCTCCTGGGCGGCGGCGTATTTGCGCTCGGAGAGGGTGAAGGCGATGAAGAAGACGACGGTGAAGATGCCGCCGGCGATGGTGGCGGCCTTCTTGGTGAAGAGGTTGACGATGGCCATGGTGAAGAGGATGGCGGTGGTGGCGATGAGGCCGAGGGGCAGATCGAGCTTGCCGATGCGGAGGTTGAGCGGGAAGCGCCAGCGTTTGGCCTCAGGATTGGTGAAGCGGAGGATGACGACGGCGAGGCCCTTCATGGCAAAGCTCCAGACGACGCCGAAGGCGTAGGCCTCGCCGAGCATATCGACGTTGCCGCGGCTGAGCAGGATGGTGAGCAGCTGCAGGCCGACGATGACGCTGATGGTGTGGTGGGCGGTGCCGTGTTTGGGATGGAGGGTGCGGAACCAGGGCGGCAGGACGCCGTCTTCGGCGACGCGGCTGAGGACGCCGGTGGAGCCGATGATGGCGGTGTTGACGGCTCCGGAGAGGATGAGCACGCCGACCACAACGACGAAGGCATGGAAGGCGAGGCGGAGGGCGAAGGGGCCGGCGAGGACCATGGAGAGGCCGCCGATGAGGTTGTCGAGGTAGCGCGCGCGGTCGGCGTCGGGGATGAGCATGACGGCGAAGAAGGAGACGAGTGAGGTGAAAAGGAGGCTGTAGAGGAAGACGATGAAGCCGGTTCGCTGGAGGTTCTGCTGCTTGGGCGCGGCGATCTCACGATTGACCTGGGCGAGGGTTTCTTCGCCGCTGAGCGCAAGGACGGAGTGGCCGAGGCCGATGACTACGGCTACGAGGGTGAAGCTGGGGAGGGCTGTGCCTTTGAGCCAGCCGAGGGCTGACTCGCTGAAGTGGAAGTTGGCCGGGATGGGCGCGGGTACGGGATGGAAGCCGCGGGTGAGCATGGTGTAGAGCGACCACGCGATGAGAGTGACGACCATGACAGTGGTGATCTGCATGATGCGGAGGGCGCGGGTGCTGGAGAAGGGGACGCCGACGCGGTTGGTGTACCAGAAGTAGAGGGTGACGAGAGCGGCGAAGGCGGCGGCGAACCAGGGCGGCGCGACGTGGAGGAAGCCGATGTGGAAGTGCTCGCCCAGCTCGTTGAGGAGGGCGGCGAGATAGAGGCCGGCGCTGACGCCGCTGATGGGCCCGGTGAGCACGTAGTCAAACATGAGCGCGGAGACGGAGAACTTGGCAGCGACACCGCCCATGGCCTTACGCACGACGCGGTAGACGCCGCCGCGCACGAACATGCTGCAGCTCTCGATGTAGACCGATCGGACGGCGTAGGAGAAGAGCATGATGGCGAGGATGAACCAGGGGGCGGATTTGCCGATGGCTTTTTCCGCGATGCCGCCGACATAGTAGGCGGAGGAGCCGAGATCGCAGAGGACGATGGCGGAGGCTCTCCAGAAGGAGACGAAGGCCAGCATGACTGTGATGGGGATGACGTACTTGCGGAGGGATTGGTCGTTGGGGTTTTTGGAATCTTCGGGGTCTTTGAAATCTTTGGACGAGTTCACACTGGCTCCTGCGGGGCACGGCGCGGGAGGATCGCAGGCGGTACGGGCATGCGGGGGTGGGCTCACGAGCAACGCTGACTGCGATGCTAGAGGCGGGCCCATAAGAAAGGTGTAAGCGGGAGAGGCAGGTTGGGTAGGGTGAATGTTGCGGATGGAAGCGCGCGCGTGCCGCGTGCGTGACTTAGTGAGGCGGGTGGTGGGCTGGGCTACGGTCGCGGCGAGGAAGCCTCATAGAAAATGGAGACGATGCGGGTACGTGATTTAGCTCGGTTTTGACTACACGGTTTTCTTTGCCAGCGGGAGATGCCGGCTTTCGACGGAGGTGAGATCGAGGCGTTCGGAGGCGTGCTGGATGTCGATGCCGACGACGTGGCCGGAGTCGTCAAAGTCGACGACGAGGCCGTCCGCGATCTCTTTTGAGTCGGAGCTGACACTTGAGGAGAGATCGATGTAGAGGGAGTCGGTATCGGCGTAGTAGTTGAGTTTCATCGGATCCTTCTTGTGTAGCCGCTATCCGGGAATGCGTTGTGGAGTGTCTTTCCGTCTTCCAGAGTAACAACTCGGAGTACCTTGCCCGGTAGATCGGGCACATGGCCCCAAAAGCGAATGCGTCCATCCGACTGAACTTGATGATCGATGTAGTTGGCCAGAACTCCCATACACCACTCGATCTTGAGGTACGGGCGCTTGATCAATACCTGCTCGCGAAAGTACGCCGTTGTCTTCGGGAACTCAATCATTGCTCAGAACTGCTGTCTTCTGGCAGTGTGTCAGGTCTGAGGATACGGCCGAGGCCGTGATCGGCCGGATGACCTTCTTCATTAATATATGAGCCTTCCTTTCCTGCGATGCGGTCGAGAGTGGACCCGGCGAAGGTCATGGCTAATTGCGTAGCTTGTATTCCATCTACGCCGTAGATGTCCTGGTTGAACTCTTGCTCTTCGCCCGCGATGCGTACATGGCAGGATGCATTCTGGCCGACAGGGCTGATGGGACCGATCTCGACAAGGACCTCGTGCTCTTTGCCGTCCCGCACGAGGATGAGTTTCCGCGAAGCCGATGCGGCTTGCGTCGTTTGAAGAATTGCCATGAGCTTCTCCTTGCGACTGTACTGTGAACTTATTGTTCTATAAGACACTGCTCCTACCTGCTCGTCGGGAAGCGGTGCTCGGACATACTTCTTACTGCGTTTGATCGACGCGCCAAAGCGAAGATAGTTCCGTCTTGCGTTGCGGAGGCTCACCATGTGGTTCCATGCATTGTGCTTGCCATCGCTGCTATCGTTCTGTCCATCGTCTTCCCAGTCACAGACAGGGCATACTTCATACCAGTTGAGCCTTGGCAGGGTTCTAAAACCACAGCATGGACACAGACTGACTTTCGGAGTTTCTGGGAGGCCGTCGTCGTATGTGGAGTATTGGCAGGTCGAGGGGTTGTAACGAACCCATTTCATTTTGTTTTCGGCTGAGACTGCCAGCTCGATGCGTGCGCTTTAGCTAAAGATACTGTGCAGCCCGAAGCGAAATGCGGGGTTCTTCGCTGCGCTCAGAATGACAAGTAGAAATTACTTGCGACCAGGGGACAGAGCGTGATTCTGATGCGGCCTAGAGCCGAGCGAAAGCGTGGTGAAGTGCTTGCGTCGCTGCCGCTCCGTTGCGTGAGACCAATGCGGGGATTCTTCGCTGCGCTCAGAATGACAAATCAAAAACAGAGGCGGGAAGCGGGTTCTTCGCTGCGGCTCAGAATGACAAATCAAAAACAGAGGCGGGAAGCGGGTTCTTCGCTGCGGCTCAGAATGACAAATCAAAAACAGAGGCGGGAAGCGGGTTCTTCGCTGCGCTCAGAATGGCAAACAAGAGAAGGCGGCTGCTGCTATTCGCTTAGGACCCAGGTGTCTTTGCTGCCGCCGCCCTGGGAGCTGTTGACTACGAGGGAGCCGCGTTTGAGGGCGACGCGGGTTAGTCCGCCGGGGACTATGGTGACCTTGTCGCCGTAGAGGACGTAGGGGCGGAGGTCGACGTGGCGGGGCTCGAGGGCGTCTTCGATGAGGCAGGGGGCGCGGGAGAAGCTGATGGTGGGCTGGGCGATGTAGTTGCGGGGGTCGGCTTCTATGCGGCGGGCGAAGTCTTCGCGCTGGTCGGCGGTGGACTGCGGGCCGATAAGCATGCCGTAGCCGCCGGACTCGCCGACGGCTTTGACGACGAGTTTGTCGAGGTTGGCGAGGACGTGCTGGCGCTCCTTGGGGCGCGTCATGAGGAAGGTTTCGACGTTCTTGAGGACGGGCTCTTCGGAGAGATAGTACCGGATGATGTCGGGGACGTAGGCGTAGAGGGCCTTGTCGTCGGCGACGCCGGTGCCGAAGGCATTGGCGAGGGTGACGTTGCCGGCGCGATACGCATTGAAGAGGCCGGAGACGCCGAGGATGGAGTCGCCGCGGAAGGCGAGCGGGTCGATGAAGTCGTCGTCGACGCGCCGATAGATGACGTCGACGCGGCGCAGGCCGGATGTCGTTCGCATGTAGACGACGTTGTCGTGGGTGACGAGATCGCGGCCTTCGACGAGCTCGATGCCCATCTGGCGGGCGAGGTAGGCGTGCTCGAAGTAGGCGGAGTTGAAGACGCCGGGGGAGAGAAGGACGATGTTGGGCTCAGGCCGGCCTTCGGGGGCGAGGGAACGGAGGCTGCCGAGCAGGAGCTGGGTGTACTGCTCGATGGGGCGCACGTTGTAGGTGCGGAAGAGATGGGGGAAGATGCGCTTCATGACGCGGCGGTTGGTGAGCATGTAGCTGACGCCGGAGGGGACGCGGAGATTGTCTTCGAGGACGACGAACTCGCCCGATTCCAGGCGGATGAGGTCGGTGCCGCAGACGGCGATGTAGACGTTACGCGGGACCTGGAGGCCGGCCATCTGGCGGCGATAGTGCTTGCAGGAGTAGACGACCTCACGTGGAACGATGCCGTCGTCGAGGATGCGACCCTCGTTGTAGATGTCTTTGAGGAAGAGGTTGAGGGCAACGATGCGCTGGGTGAGGCCGCGCTCGACGGTCTCCCACTCGGCGGCGGTGATGATGCGGGGGAGAAGGTCGTAAGGGAAGATGCGCTCGGTGCCTTCATCGCGGCCATAGACGGTGAAGGTGATGCCCTGATTGAGGAAGGAGAGGTCGGCGGCCTGTTTGCGGCGCTGGAGCTCGTCGGGCGGGAGGGCGGCGAAGTGGTTGAGGAGGGGCTGGTAG
>CAXTRT010000055.1:0-19722 GCA_964246835.1 uncultured Acidobacteriaceae bacterium
CACATCTTCATGGCAGAGGTGCCACGTGTACATGCGGCCCACACGCCACGCTTACCTTACAAGCACGAAGCCTAAGAAACATGAAGCTCGATAAGGTTGACGATTGGAAAGTTATGCAAGCGCCTCCTCCATCTGGAGCGTCGGCCATGGCGTTCGAGCGACGCGAACAATCTCAGAAACCGAGGCATTGGGTGTAAGCCCCTGCCTTGCTTGGATTGCTGCTTCCCGCAGTTGAGGCGACGCCGATCGATTCGCCAGTTCAAGAGCCTTAGGCAGTACGGTAACGTTCCAATTCGTACAGTACACGGGTGTACCAGGCTGTTGTCGCCACGACTGTTTCAGATCACCGGCATCCATGCCGTCGAAACCGAGTTCGTCCAGCAACGCCAAGACCATCTGCTTCGATTTTGAATCATCTCCGGCAACAGGCAGGGCAATCCTATTCTGATGCCCCTTTGGCAGGCCGCCGCAATCTAAGCTCTGGTAGATCATATTGTTCAAAGCCTTGATTGTTGGATGGTTGAGTTGTTTTGATACCCATTCGCCCTCCGTCAAGCCGTCCTCGATTTCCTTTATCACACCATCCCGAGATGAGGGGTAGTAGTTGCACGTGTTCAGGACTACCGAGCTGCTGGGCAGGTTCTCCAAAAGCCCCTTAGGAAGCTCTGAGACCGCTTTGAGGGGAATCGTGATAACCAAAAGCTCTACGTCTTCAACGACATCTGGTGTCGATGCTGCAACTGCCCCGGTGTCGTTCACAAGCGCTGAAAGTGTTTTCAAATCACCGGAATTCGAGACCTTGACTGCGTGCCGAAGGCCCGTCCAATGACGTACAAGCGTGCTACCGATGTGCCCTGCTCCAATGATGCCGATTTTCATGCGTTTCTCCGGAAATGACGGTAAGTTGAGACATGATTTGTATTCGGACAAACTGTGACCCGCTCGCCGACATGTATCCAATGAGCAGCGTGATGTGCCGAGATTTCCCTCGAACCACCACTTTGTTCCTAATGTCACTTAGGCACTGTGCAATCCAGCACTACTTTCATCAGAAAGTGCCTATTGCTTGCAAATGCGTTCATTTAGCAGCTCAGGATTTTGAGAAGGTCGAGCCGAAACAAACGCCCTGCATGTCAGGAAAGCCGAAATTGTCTTTTGGATCGAACAGAAGTGACTCGAAGCGGTAGTCGAGAGCCGAGGCAAGCGACGCGCTTACATCATCACTCCCGAAGCTTTCACAAAACTCTACAAAACGCACCAGGCATACCTTCTCAAGTGAGGATTACGCAATCAGTCACTCTTCGAAGCGTATGTGCAGTACTGCTTCTCCCAAAACACACCGTAGGCGAACAATTGCTCGATGTTCGACGCGACAAGCGTGAGCGCGAGGCCTACGCGGAACTCGAACGGGATACCGAGAACAACAAACGAGAAGAGGAGGCCGCTCATGCCTTTGCTGAAGGGAGCTTCGACTTCGAAGCCGCAGGTTCAGACGAGTCGTTCGACGAGCCAGAGATTGATGCCGAATGAGATCTGTCCTTATTGCCAAGAAGTGTTGGTACCGACCCGACTTTCCGCTGGAGAGATCATTATCAACACTTTATGCCTGCTCCTAGCTTTCTTCATCGTGGTGTGGCCACCCGTCGAGCACTGGATCGGACAGCAGGAACACAGGTGGGTAGAACACATGACCTGACGTGAGCCTCTGGAAAACTGGTCTTAACGGAGTACGCTGTATGCTCGTTGCTCCGGCCAGAGCTTGCCCTTGTTCTGCGTTTTCCAGTCGAACATTCGAGCGCAGAGGCTATTTGGACAAACCAATCTCGAGCTGTCCGTTGGAGCCAAGCGGAAAGTTCTGGTGTGAATCACCTTTTGGCAGTGTGGACAACGCCAAGTGCTGGTAAGACGGTTCCCACGGATTGAATTCAACACGAGTCTTCCTCCTGGAGGTTTCGCTCGATCTCTTCCCAGACAATGCGCACGAACTCGACGCAATCGCGCACCTGTTCTCGCAAAGGAACGGTGTTCGCGCTCATGTACTTACTCTGCCGCAGCCGGAAGGCGGCAATACGACAAGAATTTTCCAGCCACCACTCCTTTGGAGGCTGCTTATCTCCGGGCGAGGTCATAGGTTCACTCATACAAGCGCCTTTAATGAAAGTCGTGGGACACCATGGGTGCCGCAGTGATGTGAAGTTCTTCAATGTGCGCGGCGCGAATGTGGACTACCTTATCGACGTTCTGAAGCGAGCCTTCGATGAGCAGCACCTTCCCATATGTGACCAACGATCGATTCGCCTCGTAAAGGTCTGGGGCGATGATGGCGTTCGAGATGCCGCTCTCATCTTCGATCGATAAGAAAATGAAGCCGTGCGCTGTGCCGGGCCGCTGCCTAGCGATGACACAACCGGCGATACGCGCCGGAACGCCGTGCCGAAGGAGCTTGAGATCGCCGGCTCGCAGAATGCTCATCTGCCGTAATTGCATGCGACAGTGCGCCATCGGATGACGGCCTACTGTGACGCCGGTCCCGGCATAGTCAGCGACCATCCGCTCTTCTGGGCTCATCGCCTGGAGTGGTGAGTACTTCTCCTCGTCGTGATCCAGTTCCGAGAAAAGTGGTCCGGCATGCTGTCCGGCTCGACTGGCCTGCCAGAGCGCATCCCTACGATGAACCTTTTCTCCTAACGAGTTCAGTGCTCCTGTTTCCGCAAGGGTATCTAGTTCGGCTTGCGAGAGGGTCGGCACACGTCTCGCAAGCTCTTCAATACTGCCGAACTGACGGAGGGACCGCACACGTTCGATTTCTGCTGCCACACTCGCCCGCAAGCCTCGAACGTATCGAAGCCCAAGACGAAGGGCGTAGGCGCCTTCCGACTCCGGCTCCAGCGTGCAGTTCCAATCGGAACACGTGATGTCGGCCGGCTTTACTCGAAGGCCATGCCGCTGCGCATCCTTGACGAGAACGGCCGCGCTATAAAACCCCATCGGTTGATTGTTCAAGATCGCTGCGGTGAACGCCGGAAGATAGTGGAACTTGAGCCAGGCGCTTGCGTAGGCAATCAGCGCAAAGCTTGCCGCATGGCTCTCTGGAAATCCATAGAGTGCAAAGGAACTGATCGCGAGAATGATTTCTTCCTGCGCCTTCGCATCCACCCCGTTAGCGTCCATGCCGGCACGGAGCTTAGTCTCCAGCGCTCGCATCTTGTCAGCACAGCGCCGGCTCCCGAGCGCGCGACGCAACTCCTCAGCCTCACCTCCGGTAAAGTTGGCGATCACCATGGCGATTCTTAACAGTTGTTCTTGAAAAAGTGGAACGCCGAGCGTGCGGCGCAGCACCGGTTCCAGCAACGGATGTGCGTAGCAAATCTCTTGTCTTCCTTGCCGCCGTAGCATGTAGGGATTCATCATCTGACCCACGATCGGCCCAGGCCTGATAATCGCGACTTGGATGACAAGATCATAAAATTTGTCTGGATTATTACGAGGTAAAGACGCCATTTGAGCGCGGCTTTCGACTTGAAATAGGCCGACCGTGTCCGCTGCCTTCAGCATGTCGAAGACCTCCGGATCATCATGGGGGATCTGCGCAATGTCGATCTTCTTTCCGTAATAACGTGGAATCAGCTCCACGCAATCTTTCAGAACCGCCATCATCCCCAACCCGAGTAAATCTACCTTGATTAGGCCCATGTCGGCGCAATCTTCTTTATCCCACTGCACGACGGTGCGTCCCGGCATACTTGCGGGCTCGAGCGGAACGACGGAGGCAAGCTGGTTCTGCGCGATGATCATGCCGCCAGAGTGCTGCCCGAGGTGTCGTGGCAGATCGAGCATACGGATGGAGAGCTCAAGATACTTGGCAATGCGAGGATGGCGCAGATCGAACCCAGCCTCACGAAACTGGTGTTCCATCGTGTCGGTGGGACCTTTCCATTCCCAGCTTCCCACCAGCCGTGTGAGCCGGCTCTGCATATCGGCGTCGAAGCCCAAAGCTTTACCAACCTCGCGAGCAGCCGAGCGCCCGCGGTAGGTGATGACGTTGGCGCACATGGCGGCACCAAGCTGGCCGTAACGCTCGTAGACGTACTGAATCGCGCGCTCGCGATCATCCCCGGAGGGCAGATCGAGGTCAATGTCAGGCCACTCGCCACGTACCTCGGAGAGAAAACGCTCGAATAACAGCTCCATGCCAACTGGATCAACAGCGGTAATGCCAAGTGAATAGCAAACAGCGGAGTTGGCAGCCGAGCCACGCCCCTGCACCAGGATGCTGTGTTCCCGACAGAACTCGACAATGTCCCAGACGATTAAGAAGTAGCCGTCCAACCCGAGCTTCGCGATCAGTGTGAGTTCCTTTTCCACCTGCTTTGTAGCGCGGGAACGCAGCCTCGCACTGGCTTTGCAGCCATAGCGCCGGAGGACTCCTTCCATGGTTCGCTTGCGAAGAAAGCTTGCCATGGTCTCGTCTTCCGGTATGGGATAACGAGGGAACTCGTACCCCATGTCCTTCATTCGGAACGTGAGTCGATCGGAGAGATCCCCTGTCGCTGAGGTCGCGTGAGGCACGTCCCGAAACAGCGAACACATCTCAGCCGCAGAGCGCATGTGCCGCTTGCTGTTTTGCTGCAACAGCAATCCGGCTTCATCAAGCGAGCACCCATGCCGGATCGTCGTGAGCACGTCCAGGATCTCTCTCTCAAACTCGGTCGCCATACTCACGCCATTGGTGGCAAGCAGCGGAAGGTGGAACTCACTCGCTAAGGCAATAGCGGCTTGGTTTCGCGCCTCCTGCTCGCAGATGCCGTGCCGCTGCAACTCGATATACACACCGCTCTGCCCGAAGGTCTTCACCAGGCGCGCAAGCACAAGGCGTCCCTCATCCATGCCTCCTCGGTCAAGGGCTGCAGCGAGTGGGCCTTCGTCGCCCCCGGTGAGACAGATAAGCCCTTCGGCGTGCTCCTCCATCTTGCGAAACGATGCGATGCCGTCCCCCTTGGTCTTCTGCGCGAGCTTGTACCCGGAGATGAGCAATGAGAGGTTCTGATACCCGCGTTGCGACTCGCACAGCAACGAAAGCCGTACCGGGCGACTCGGGATCGTGTGAGGCTGCCAGGACGGCGGCATGCGCTGCTGACCGAAGCCCTCGACAGAGACTTCAGCGCCGATATGGGAACGTAGTCCGAGTTTCTGCGCCGTGGTGTAGAGGCGCGGAGAACCGTACAAACCGTCCCGATCAAGAATCGCCAGCCCGGGCAGCTCAAGGTTGGCCGCCTGCTGTGTCATTGCTTCAGGCAACGACGCACCTTCCAAAAACGAAAATGCGGAACGCGCATGCAGTTCCACATAATGATCAGTCATAGAGGCCCACCACAAACCAAGCTCCCGAGCCGAGGTCCTGCCGTAAGCGCAGCGCTTGTCTATGCTGCGTCATGACAACGTCCCAGAGATCGTCTTCCCACGAACTGCTGTCCCACCAAAATCCGGATGAATGCCATGGACCGGCGCAGGTCTGGACTGGCATCCTCATACCCTGCCAGAACAACATGCGCGGTTGATTGTCCCAGCAGGTTACGCGAACCGCTTGCGGTGGCCTGAATATCCGCATGGCGATGCGCGAAGGCTGACTGACCTCCTCTGTGGAATTTTCGAGCCGAGGCTCAAACGGAGAAACGGTAAAGGCGTCTTCACGATGGCTATTCTCGATAGTTGGCGATCCGACATTGTCTTCTCCGGCAATAGAACGCAAACGGGCAAGGAGCAGGTCTAGCTTGTCGGGTTCGGGAAATTGAGTTTGGAAGAGACCACGCTGAGCCGTCTGCGGCTTTGAGGGTTCAGCCTCAAGAGTCACCGTCAGCACGCCTGCCTGTGGCGGCTTTGCCTGCAACTCCAGATTGAGCAACTTTAGGAGGGCTTCGCGGTTCTGTGATGGTGTGGCGGGTCTAATTGTTATCTTGTGCGTTGCCCCGCGTTCGAGTAGCAGCGTTAGCTGAAGCGACCGAACTCCATATGCCCGCTCCATCGCTTTGGTCAGGATCATCTCCAGCATGGGCGAGAGAACAAACAGTAGTGAGTCCAACACCTCTACAGGACTGTCGAGTACAGTCGTCGCCGTGAGCGTGAACGCTTCTTCGTCAGGAACGAGAAGATGCGCTGCTTCGCCGCGTGCCAGCAATTGCAGGCGCCGGCCCTGTTGTCCTAACCGGCTTACAAGCGCGCTGTCGGGAAGTGCGGCCAACTGGTCCAGGGTACGAATACCCCATCGTGACAAGATCGCCAGCGTTCGGGAGTCGCACGGGAGCAACGTGACCGGCAGCGGCCCAAGCTTAGCGCGAATGTTCCCGTCGTTCGCGGTTACGATCCGGTGAGTGCTTCGGGCCAGCATGAGCGCGGCCTCTGCGCTTCGAGCAGTACCGATTCCTGCTCGAAAGCCCTCGCCGGTCAGTTCCTCATGCAGTTTGCACGCATAGTTCTCTACGGTCCCGAAGAGCGTTTCCATCCCGGAGCAGTCGAGCAGCATCAACAAAGAGAGGTGTTGTGCTCCGCCGTAGGCGTTCTTGGGTGAGGCGACGGCCTGGAGCCGCGGCGTGAAGCGCTCCCCGATTAGGCGTGCAGCGGTAAACGCACTTTGCTCCTCAGCCAGATCGCGGAGTCGAAACAGAGCGTCACATGTTGTTTTAGCCTGCACCTTCGACATGCCATGCTGAACCCCGGACTTGCGGGCCTTTTCGCACCGCGCGGCCACTTTCTCTTGAGGCGCTACACCGTCGAGCAGAACCAACGGCTGCCGGTGCGCACCCAGCATGCGCTTCCAAGCGCTGATTGGGAACTCAGGGATGTGGACGGCTGCATAGGACACACTACCTCCCCGCCGCTTGCATCCAGAGCGGACTCGCATCCCAGCTTGTCACCCGCCCTGGTGCTTTCTTACCGAAGGCTGGTCCGCTTCTCTGCCGGGAGATCTGGGCCGCATGCGTCATGCCGGCAAGTACGCCTTGCACGACTGGTTCTGCCTCGGACCCACACTCCAACACGCACGCCGCGGTCGAGCGGGCGCAAGGCTCTCTTGTGAGCAGGAGAAGGATCGCATCACCCAACTGCGCGGCCTTCTGGAAACGCCACCAGGTCGCCGACTGGATGCGTAGTGCCTGCTCCGCAGGTACCGATGCGAGGTCCAGGACTATAATCCGGAAGCCGCCGGACTGAAGTACCTGATCGGTGGCGCGCAACGCGCGATCCAGCCGCGTCCACGGCTTCTGCTCTGAAGTCTTCTGAGGTCCATCACTGATCTGAACGGAGGCCCGTTGGCGAGCGGCCTGCGCTGCATCTCGATCCGCTTGGCGTAGCGGATCACTCTCGTCGACCCGCCGGATGTTGAAGCGTTCCCATTTCACCTGATCTTGCGAGGCAGTGTGCAATCCAAGTGGTTGATTCGGGTGGCCCGGCGTACCCTCCAGCTTGCGTCGGCGCCGTTCCTCTTTGTAGAAAAGCATCTGCTCCAGAGACGGTGCTAGATCCTTGGTCTCGCCACGCGGGTGCAAGATGCCACAATGCTGCTGCGCCAGCTGCCGCTGCTCTCGTTGCGTATTCACTTCCTGCGCTGGTGCACTCGCCACCGACCTTGGTGTCGCGCTCTGACCCTTCTCAGCAAACCTGATCCAGAGAAGATTGCGAAGTTGCACGCCTGCGGCTGCCGCGCTCCGTGGGGATAAGGCATCGCTGACATCGATATAAGCGCAAGCACTCTCGCGGGATGCACTTGCAAGCACAGAGAGGGCGATTGAGCTTCGGCCGGAGCCGTCCATGCCGGTCGCCTCGCACACCGACCCGAGAGGCAGGCCGCCATTCAGGAGAGCGTCTAGTCGCGCGTTTCCGGTCGGCTGCAATCGCGGTGCCTGCTGCACAATCGGAGAGAGCGCTCCGGGGATGCGGTGTACCAGCTTTGCTTCGATCTCTCGTCTGAGTACGGCTGCTTGTGCGTTCATGTATTTTCGCCTTACCTTCGCCTAGGAAGTCCAATGTAGCGCACATCAGGGTGAGGATTCCACTTTGCACCGCGTTTGGTGCAGTCTTAAACTGTGCGATTAGCAGTGTTGCTGGGCTTGGATTCAAGAACGAACGCAGTGAGGCTCGATCAGGTGAGCTACTTCTCCGAGCAGGAATGCAGGCCCTATCAGCGCAATAACGGTAAAATAAAGACAGAATGACTGCAGTTTCATCGCTAAACGCATTGAGCAGCGTGGCTGACAGGAGAGCCAGATGCAGCCCATATTCACCATTACGCCGGCAATCGCTCGTGATTTGATCCGCATAGAAGCGGCCAAGCACATCATTGATTCTCTGCCGATTACGCCACGCCTTCTCGCCAATCTGCGCGAGACAGCCAGGCTGTATTCGACGCACTACTCCACCATGATCGAAGGCAATCTGCTTACCCAAGAACAGGTAGCAAAGGTGATTGGCGAAGATCAGCACTTCGCGGGCCGGGAGCGTGATGAGCAGGAGGTGAGGGGCTACTATGCCGCTCTTGATTCATCCAATGACAAATCACTGTATTGCCCTTCCGGGGCATAGCTGCTGAGTTGTTCAAGCGTAGGGCGGTGGAGATCCTTGCCAGAGGCCTTGTAGAAATGGCTTGTCGAACGTGATGCCCTCACGCTGGGTAGCGAGCTGACCCGCAGATAGCCGACGAGTTGACCGTCCTTACTTTTGTTGTCGCGTTAGGTTTTAAAGCCTTGGCCATCTCGTGCAAAGAAAACAGAACCTTGAGCCTTGTGAGACATGATTCTGTCACACTTGAGGCGTATTGCTGGGGTATACACTTTTGCGACGGCGTCAACGAGCTACTTGCCTACCTTGCAGTAGAGTTCGCAAGTTCTTATAGACCTGCAAACCCATTTGGGTTTCCTTGAGACTCAGCACAGTGGCTAGAGCGCCGACGGTTGCGCTGACATCTGCTGGTTCAGCAGCCCTTCCAGCACACGTCGTGAACGGGCCATCTGTTTCCGTTAGTAAGCGTTCCAACGGTATCTCCTTCACCAAACGTTGTCGGCGCTCCCCATCCAGCATGGCCGCGTTTACCGAAAAGTAGCAGTTCAGCTCGATAGCGCGTCGCAACTCTGATGATGTACCTGAGAACCAGTGCAGAACGACTGTGTGTTCTCGCATCGGGAGGTGCCGCTCGAGCTCATCCAGAACGAGCTTCGCCGACCTGACCGAGTGAATGCTCAAGACCATGGAATCGGGGCCTTCCGCACATCGCTGCAAGACATGACTGAAGATTTCCCGTTGTTTCGGCAGAGTCTTATAAAACCTTGGACTAGCGTCCAAACCAACCTCGCCCACGTAGCGCGTCTGGTCGAAATAGGTGTCCCAGACCTCAACATCTCGCGGGAACTCGCCAACGAGTTGCGGATGCATCCCCAAAGCCGCACGCACAAACTTTTTGTCCCGCGTGAGTTCCAGATTGCGTGGCCACGCTCGCGGTGTGGTGGTCACACTCAGCGTGTATACCTCGGCAGCTTCAGCTGCAAGGACGACCGCCTCGAAATCAGAGAACAAGTCCAGATGACAATGGAAATCGACGAGATGGAATGACTTCCCCACTACGGCTCCGTTTGAACCCCATCTAGAAGTTCAGCTACTTCCATCATTCCGCGAAGGTAGACTCCAGCCAGTTCCGCGTGGTGCGAGTCGGATTCTTGGGAGAGCGGCCCCGATTTATGCATGAATAACTTCGCCAGCTCCGGCTTCGCTTGCAGCCGTCGTATGGCTAGCTGGAACGACCGGACCTGTAGGCCCTGAGCTTTGCTTGTTTTCAGCGGCTCTGCCCGCAGGTCCGAGACTGTGTATATCGTGGGATCGACTCCGCTCAGGCCTTTCTCGAGCGCCGCTCTCCGAATAAGGCAGGGCAGACAGAACCCACAGTGTTCTGTCGGACGCCCTACCCACCGTGCCTTGCTCGGAGAAGAACAGGAAAGGCTGAGTGGAATCACTCCACTGAGGACGCCCTGATTGCGACAGTTCTCAACCATCTCGCCCTTGGTCTGATTCCAGTACGGATTTTCTACTGTCACCGGCAAGAACAGCGCTCTGAGCAATTCGTTCCATTTTGCGATGTAGAACGGATGAGTTGTGCGCGTGCTCAGTGAACCCAGACGCAACTGGTCCAAGGGTACATTTATTGCAATCAAGCCGTTCTCGGGGACCTCTACCCGGCAAGGACCTTCAAAGCCGCTCGCTGCCATCGCAGCCAACGAGAAAAAAAGGAAGGAGCGACCGCGGGTGGAATCTTCTGGGCCTGAAACGGAGACAAGACCCTGCTCGTAGGCCATCCATAGCCGAAGTCTTCGGAAAGCCCGCTTTGGATATTTCAGCTCCAGATCGTGGAACACCTTCTCTTGAGAGGCGCTGACTGCACCCTCGCCGGCGTGGCTCACGAACAAAGGATTGCGACCTGCCTGGAGGGCATTGATCGCCGCAATAAGGCTGTCCAGACCCCCGGAAAACAACGACACCCCGTCAAACGATGACGGCTCGTAGACGAGCGGCTTTTCTGCGACCGTTCTCGTGAAGCCCTCCGGCCGCGCTCGGAAACTGAATTGCCACTTATCGCCCGTCAAGAAGTCGAGCATCGACCGGAGGATTCCAGATGTGTGATTCCACAACACTGGATCACTTACCGGTGCTACAAGCCGGATTTCGCGTGTCCAACCATCCTGTGATTCCGTCGAACGAGAAATGCGAGTATCCGCAGCATGGAGCAGACCAGCAATAATCATCAGATCGACAGCGATCTCTGTTGGAAAGATATTTAAGCCCTCCAGATGATCGAGGACGTCGCCGATCCCAGAATCGAAACGCTTCTTTGCGGCAACGAACTGAAGCTCGGTGACGACTTCACCCGTACCGGCTGCAACCGGCACGTCATCCGCTGCCCCGAAACGACCAACCAGAAGATGTCTATTCATCACTTCTCAGCCTCCCTCTCCGCAAGCACCTGCAAGACCCCGAACGCCTGCGTGTAGATGCGGTCGATTTCGACCTGTGTCTGCTCGGAGGTAAGACCCTGGCCGAGCGGGGCAGTGCTAAACGCGTCCGCCACGCTTCCTTCCACGAATTCGAAAAGCTGCTCCTGTATCGCCGCTGCTTCTTCAGGGCTCGACGGCAGAGCTATGGCGTTCAAGCCGATGTCGTTACAGATCCTTGCCTCGATCGCAAAGGCGATGTTCAGCTCAAGCACTGTCTGCATCTGCTCTGCCGTGAGCGTCTCCAACTCCGTGATTCCGCTGTCGGCGAGCCTCGCCAGTGTTTCGATGAACGCCTCGCGTGCGATACTTTCGTCAATAGAACCACCTGGAGGGCAAATGAAATCGGTCATGCCCCGCAGGACCTCTCCCATCGGCCTACCCGCGAGTCGTTCCAGCCCAATCGACCGCAACGCTTCGGGTAGACCCGCCGTCGCTGCGCTTCCGAAAAAATTTGCTAACCGAGCGGTGGATTGACGCGACGGTGCCATCCGCTCGGCCGCGATCGCTCTGCCGCCAACCGAACCGCCCACATAGCCCGACAAAGCACGCCCGAGACTTCGCCGATCCTGTCCGCCGGAGTTGATGAATCGGGTGAAGTTGGACCGCGGACCCGTGAACCGAGCCGCATCACCGGCCGCCGGGAGCGATGGAAGCGAAGGCGGTGCAGGTGGTGAGGCCGGCCCGTCTCCCGGAGGCGCACCGTCCGGTGCGCCTGGGCCCGTGCCTCCTAGCCAAGAGGGCACCAGAGGGGTTCCGCCTCCGGCCCCAGGATTTGAATTCGAAGTTCCCACTATCGGCCCCCTCCCACCGGCAACTGAATCCGCGCAGCCACTACCGAACGCAGTTCCTTACTTCCCGTCAACAGCCAGCCCTCCTGCAGCTTTTTGTATCGCTCCACCGCTGCAGGTTCACGCAACGCGTTGTTCCAGCCCGCGCTCACCCATGTACCCAGGCGTTCCGTCGGCAAGGACTCGAAAAAATCCAAAAGACTGTTCTGCAACTCCGGATGCGCACGGACCAGCACTTCCATTCCGTCCGCGCCCTTGGGACGGCTCTTGAATTCATCCGTCGCAACAATCGTGCCGCGCAGGGATTCGAAGACTTGTGACGCTTCCGGTGCCGCCAGCTGCCTCAGCGCACCTTCTTCTTTCTGTACTGCGATTTTCGCGCCCAACAGCTTGTCTGCGATCGCCGCGACCTGGCCGAGGTGGGTTATGGCACCGAAATAGTCTTTTCGATCCTTGGCGACGAAGAGGTATGGCCGGAGATCCGTCTTCGCCAGCGGCGGACGGAGTGCAGCCCATTCCTTGACTCCCTCCGATGCGAGCCACTCCTTCGCGGTCTGGCTCAAGTCCTCCATGGCCTCTCGGGAGAACTTGTCTTGTTTCTTTCCGCCCTTGGCTACGCCATTGATCTTCGCTTCGGGCGACGAGCTCGATCTTTCCACCACGGCAAGCTCCGAGCAGATCCCGTCGGGAGAAGATGCTGCTGCCGTTGCGATCTGATCAAAGACCCGCGGGTTGAACCGTTCCGCCAGCATCAGCTTCGCTAATACCGGAAGCTTCACGTCTTCACCAAAACCCCGCGCTTGCGCCGATGCTTGACGCAGGAGCAACGTGTTCAAGAATCGCTTCACCTGTCTCGGGTTTCCGCGCGTGCCGGCCGCGAGTAGAGGGCCGATTTGTTCGCTGATCAGCAGCGCGCCGTGAGTGCGCTCCTCTTTCGACTTGTCGTGTTCCAAAGCCTTTCGAACGCCGGCAGCATCCAAGGTTCCGCCAAGCCAGGGGCGGGTGAGATGCTTTCTCGCCTCAGCAAGTAAAGCCGTAAAGGCTGGGTCATCGTCGCCAAGCTCGGCACCAATCAGGAGTAGCGTCACATAGATGCGTGTTTCTGTCTGACCCAGGGCGGGAATACGGAACGGAACCTGGATCAATTTCTCGAGGTAGGCACGCGCATAGGACTGTGGACCCGTGGTGTCCGGTAGATCGGGGAAGTGCTCCCGAACGGAGTACTCGATCATGGCCTCGTCCGCGGCCACAACAAAGGCCGTATGGGCTGTGAACATGAAAAGACGAATCGCTTCCAGAGTCTCGATCGCCGTCGTGGGCAAACAACGATCCAGATCGTCGATGAGTACGACCAGCTGCTCGATCTTTGCGTCCGCAAGCATCTTCTCGAACGCCGTACGGAACGCGGTAATATCTTCCGCTACGTTGCTCGTTTCCTCCTTCTTCTCCTTCAACAATTCCTTCGCGCCGTCCATCACCTCCGACATCTTTTCTTTCGAGTAGGACTCCGGGTTCGTGAGAGTACTGCCGAGACTTGAAGCTAACGCCATCACACCTAACTCGTGATGACCGACTGCGAACGCAGCACCCGCGCCGAGCAGTCCTAAACCTCTCTTTGCAACTTTCAACCGATCAATCCGGTGGTAGACCTCTTTCACCGATGCCATCGCCTTCGTCAAGGTCGAACGCTTCTTAAGTAGAGCCTCGACTACCCCCTCCATGAGGGCGACTTTTGCATCCTCGAAACCTTGAAAGCGCCAGCCATTAAACTTCAGGCAGACGACCTTTCCGTCAGTCTCCAAAGCCGCTTCAACCATCTCCAGGACACTCGATTTACCTGCCCCCCAATCGCCGTGGACTCCTACGGTGATCGGCTGGTTGGGACGCTCGCGCAGGAGCGCAACGATCGTCTTGGCAATCGGTTCGTTGTTGAGGAAGTCTACCTTCGTCTCGTTGTCGGAGAG
The DNA here is from genome assembly GCA_964246835.1 of uncultured Acidobacteriaceae bacterium. Taxonomy (GTDB): domain Bacteria; phylum Acidobacteriota; class Terriglobia; order Terriglobales; family Acidobacteriaceae; genus Edaphobacter. The sequence continues at coordinate 13,783 of CAXTRT010000055.1, forward strand.
GATCACTGAAGCATTCCTTTCTCATTGGGCCGGTTCGCGATTGCGATTCGTTTGAGTCGTAACGTTAGTTGTTGCCGGGTTCGTGGTCCGCGGCCCTTTGGGGTAAGGTCATGACTACGCATCCAATCCAGCCATCGCTGCAACAGAGGTGTCTTTGGCCTCAATGACCGCAATGGGGATGTTTGGCTTGTAATAGAGCAGGTAATCGACCTTCTTGGCTTCGCCGCGTTCGACGCTCTTACCTCGTACGATCACCCGGCCCTTGGTGAAGTAAAATTCCTCGCGGACCTGCGTCATCGAGTCCCATTTCGAACCGTCTAGACCCAAGACTGCAGGAGTGATGTACTTCGTGCGGATGTCTGCTTCCGTAAGATCCTTCTTATTCATCCGTTGGCCTCAGGGACTGCTGTAGAAGTGGGAGCTCCTGTAGCAAACAGCACTGGAAACTCGACTGAGAGAAGCTTCTTCAATGGCATGACATCAGTCTTTGCATCGAGCTTGTAACTTTCATCGCCTGGATACAGCACGATTTGTCTTACAGCCCCAATGTCTTCACAACCGATAAAGAACCCCCTCCGCGGCTTTGGGTCGCTAAGAGAACGTTTGATCTCGATCGCCCAGAGCTGGTTTGGCTTTACCTCCAGCACGAGGTCGATCTCTGCGCCTACGGCAGTTCGGTAGAACCATGCGGGGGTACTTGCGGGCATCGTGCTCAAGATATTTTCGACAAGCATTCCTTCCCAGCTCGCCCCGATAACAGGATGCCCTAACAAGGTGTCTTGGTCGCGTACACCAAGCAGAGTATGGAGGAGACCACTATCCCGCACATAAACCTTTGGGGAACGGACTAGCCGTTTTCCGACATTGGCAGACCAAGGCTGCAGGCGCCGCACCAGCAGAAGATCCACCATGATGTCGAGATATCTAGCGATTGTTTGACCGCTGATTGCCAGCCCTGCTGCTAACTGAGCAGCATTCAACATCTGCCCTTGATTATGGGCGAGCATCTGCCAGAAGCGATAAAGTGTCTCGGCCGGGATGCGCGGACCGAGCGACGGAACATCTCGATCCAGATACGTTTGAATGAAAGCTGCACGCCACTCGAAGCTCTCAGCCTCAGTCTCCGCGAGAAAACTATCCGGAAATCCACCCCTTACCCAAAGGGCCGAAGTAGCATCGGCGTCGAGGCCGGCGACTTCGTTTACTAAGAATGGCGTCAGCTCTAGGTAGGCGATTCTGCCTGCGAGCGTTTCCGCTGATTGTTGCAGGAGGTCGATGGATGCCGATCCGAGCAGGAGAAACTGCCCCGTGCGCTTGCCCTTTCGTTTTCTTTGGTCAATCAGGCCACGAAGCGTTTGGAAGATCCCCGGAAGACGATGGATCTCGTCAAGAATCACCAAGCGATCATCATAGGTTGATAGATACAGTTCGGGGTCGGCCAGTTTAGCGCGGTCTGAAGGGAGCTCCAGATCAAGATAATGGGGTGGAACATCACCTGCTCCTTTGAGATTCAGAGCGAGGGTTGTCTTGCCGACCTGCCTGGGCCCAAGAAGCGCAACGGCAGGAAACCGCCTGAGTAGTTCAATTAATCGCTGTTTGGCATCGCGGTTCACCATACATTGCAATTATTCCATACTGTGGCAGAAATGCAATGTATATTCCCGAACAGAGGGAGGACTCCTCAATGGCCCGGTAAGTGATTTGGCGTCCGGCCAGCACCCCCTTTTCCCCGCAACCGTGCGCGCGGATCGAGCTCCGAAATATCTATGACAAACGGCATTGTCGTGGTTCCACATCGTGGCAACAGTTTGGGTCTTGTCGATCCTGCGGTCGCTCAGGCGTCCTCTTTCAAAGAACTCTATTTGTCAGCTCGGCAGAATCGTGAAGCTTGCTAGCGGATCACGCGGTACTTTGTGACGCTGATTCGCGTGAAGGATTTGGATCCGTGCTCGGCGGTTACGCGTGTCACGATTCCAATCACGCGGATGAGGAGGACGCGACAAGGGAGCTTGTTGGGCCGACTCCACACGGATCAGCCCAACTAGCCACCTGCTGTGTTTGCCCGCATTTCGGCCCGCAATCACCGCTCACTGGGCCGGTTTTGCCGACTGTGCCGGCTCGTAAGTGCTGTACCGTCTGCTATTTGGGTTGGGAGTCACTCCGTGGCATGGAAGAGGTTGTAGGGGGACAAATTAATGTCTGCTAGACCGAGTCTTCGACCAGTTGCACCTGGAAGCCTGCTGCCTCCTCACCGAAGTACCTCCGCCTCATCCAGAACGCAACGTTGACCAGGCCGATCAGCGCCGGAACTTCGATGAGCGGGCCGACAACACCGACGAACGCCTCACCGGAGTTCAGTCCGAAGACGGCAACCGCAACTGCGATCGCCAGCTCGAAATTGTTGCCGGCCGCCGTAAAAGAGAGCGTCGCGGACTGTGCGTAGTTCGCACCCAGTCGCTTGCCCATCCAAAAGCTGACCAGGAACATGAAGAGGAAGTAGACGACCAGCGGAACGGCGATCTTCACCACGTCGAGCGGCAGCCGCACGATCAGATCGCCCTTGAGCGAGAACATGACCAGGATCGTGAACAGCAGAGCGACAAGGGTAAGAGGGCTGATGCGGGGAATGAAGCGCGTCCGGTACCACCCCTCTCCCTTGAGTCGGATGAGCATGAACCGCGTCAGGAAACCGGCGACGAACGGAACGCCCAAGTAAAGGCCCACGCTTTTTGCGATCTGGCCGATGCCGATCTGGACGGCACTGCCCTCCAGACCGAACCACTTCGGCAGCACCGTCAGAAAAGCCCAGGCGTACAGGCTGTAGAAAAGCACCTGAAAGACACTGTTGATGGCCACCAGACCCGCAACGTAGTCTGTATCGCCTTCCGCTAGCTCGTTCCAGACCAGCACCATAGCAATGCAGCGGGCGATGCCGATCAGGATCAGCCCGCGCATGTAGGCCGGTTCGCCGCGTAGGAAGACGATGGCCAGAAGGAACATCAGCACCGGACCGATAGCCAGTTCTGTACGAGCGACAGGCCGAGAACGCGCTTATTGCGGAAGACCTCGCCCAGCTTTTCGTATCGGACCTTCGCCAGGGGCGGGAACATCATGATGATGAGTCCGATAGCGATGGGGATGTTCGTCGCGCCGGTCTGAAAGTGGTTGACTAACTCGGCCGAGGAAGGGACAAAGTGGCCGATCGCGACGCCGATCGCCATGGCGAGGAAGACCCAAAGCGTCAAGAACCGATCGAGGAACGAGAACCTTTTACGAGCGGCCGGGGAGCATATTTGCTCTTGCGTGTAGGGAGCGATGGACATCAGCAGACCTCGCAGGATGCTTCTGGGATCGTTGTAGGGAGCGGAGCGTCGTCCAGAAGGGGGTATTTCGCCGGGGAGCAGCAGGCCTTGGTGAGCCGCGTCCGGTCGGCCTGCATCGATTTCTCTTCTTTGAGCCAGCCGAGAGTCTGCTTCAGAATTTGCGCCGCTCCGATGTGCGGCGGCAGGACGACGCGATAGTGCATCCACTTTCCCTCGCGCCGCGCAGCGACGATCCCGGCACTTCGCAGGTAAGCCAGGTGCCGCGAAATCTTGGGCTGAGGACCGCCCAGAATCTCTACGAAATAACAGACGCAAATCTCCTGCTCTCCCATGAGATTGAGTAGCCGAAGCCGGGTGTTGTCGCCCAGCGCCTGGAAAAAACGCTCTACATCGAACGGTGCCGATTTCGCCATGACTAACTTATACGCATTGACGTATTCGTTTGCAATCGATATAGTCGCGCCTGCAGATATGTTCCATGGAGGCGGTTATGACAGAGCAGCTTTTAGAGTCGGTGAAATCGAAGTACGGAGCGGTAGCGGAGAGCACGTTATCCAACGATCATGCAGGTGTGCAGGCCGTCGCCGAGGCTTTCGGGTACTCGGCTGAGGAACTGACTTCAATCCCGGCAGAGGCCAACATGGGACTTTCCTGCGGCAATCCCACCGCTACGGCTCATCTAAGGCCCGGTGAGGTAGTGGTCGACCTGGGTTCGGGCGGCGGCTTGGACGTGTTTCTCGCGGCGAAGATGGTTGGGCCGAAGGGCCGCGCCGTCGGCATCGATATGACCAAGGCCATGATCGAGCGGGCGCGGGCGAACGCCCAAGCGGGCGGTTACAGCAATGTCGAGTTCTATCAATCCAACATCGATCAGATCCCGCTTCCCGATGCGTCGGTCGATTGCGTCATCTCCAACTGCGTTCTAAACCTTGCACCCGACAAGCCCGCCGTCTTCCGCGAGATCGCCCGCATCCTCAAGCCCGGTGGCCGAGTCGCCGTCAGCGACATCGCGCTCAAGCACGAGCTCCCCGAGGCCGTCGCACAGAGCATGGCCGCGTACGTCGGCTGCATAGCTGGAGCCATCAAGATCGGCGATTACAAAGATGGACTGCTCGCCGCCGGGTTCGAGCACGTAGAGATCGTAGACAGCGGCGCGGACCTGAACGCTTATGCGAAGGTGGAGAACCAAGCCGGTTGCTGCTCGCCGTTGATGGGCGAGACCCAGCCGGACGCCGCGAATTCACTCCAGGCGATCAAGGCGGCTTGCTGTGCCCCGGTCCCTTCACTGCACGACGAGCTGACCTCGCTTCTCTCACAGCACGACATCAACGCAGCCGCGGCGAGTGTGAAGGTCTATGCGATCAAGCCGCGAAGCAAAGATTCAACAGCTTGCTGCGGGCCGACCTGCTGCGCTTAGCAGCTTCGCACTTGACTCGATCGTAGCCCAAGGAGCTGCAATGCCGCACTACAACGTCCTCTTTCTGTGTACCGGAGACTCCGCCCGTTCGATCATGGCCGAGGCGATCATGAATCGAAAGGGGCGGGGCAACTTCACTGCTTTCAGTGCCGGCAGTCACCCGGCCGGAGCCGTGCGACCGGAGGCCATTCGTCAGCTCGAAAGAGCCGGCCTTAGTGCAGCGGATGCACGAAGTAAGTCCTGGGATGAGTTCTCCAAACCGGATTTGCCCCCATCTTAGCTCCGTCTTCACGGTCTGCGACAAAGCAGCCGCAGAGGTGTGCCCTTTGTGGCCAGGGCAGCCGATGACCGCGCATTGGGGCATTTCCGACCCCGCCGCGGTGCAAGGGACCCCAGAAGAGATCGACCGCGCCTACAGCCAAGCGTTCCAGGCGCTTGACTGTCGCATCAGCCTCTTTTTCAGCCTCCCTCTACCACACTCGACAGCTTCTCCATTCAGAAAGAGATCGACGAAATCGGAACCAAGTAGAAGGAACCGCACGATGCAAAAAGTGATCTTCGCCTGCGTTCACAACGCCGGACGCTCCCAGATGGCAGCCGCCTTCTTCAACCAGCTTGCCGATCGCAAGAAGGTGGAGGCTGTTTCGGCAGGGACGGAACCGGGCTTGCGTGTGCATCCCGAAGTCCTGACAGCGATGCAGGAGGTTGGAATCGACCTCAGCCGAGCCAAGCCCGAAAACTGACTCAGGAACTCGCGGAGGATGCATCGCTGCTCATCACGATGGGTTGCGGAGACAAATGCCCCTTACGTCCCAGGCTTGCGCAGGGCCGATTGGTCTCTGCAAGATCCCAAAGGGCTATCGATGGAAGAGGTCCGAACGATCCGGGACGAGATCAAGCGGCGGGTCGTCGAATTGCTCGCAGTCGAGCAACTCGGCTCATGATTTTGCTGTACTGTCTGAAAGATCCTTCAGGCAACGCTGGACCGTATTCGGCTCGGAGCCAGTCCGTCTTGGCGCGAACAATACGCGAACAATGTCCAGCCCAAAACAACACAAACCGTCCTAATCAGTCCCAAATGGATCAAGGTATAAAGCTCTTCCTTTCAGTAACATCCGCTGATTTCAGGCTACTTAGCTGCATTGTCCGGCAGCCCTGAAAAGGCCGGCGTCGGCGGTTCGATCCCGTCTCTGGCCACCA
>CAXTRT010000056.1:0-19682 GCA_964246835.1 uncultured Acidobacteriaceae bacterium
CGCCCGCCCCTTCGCCCCAGTGGCCGCATCCGGAGAAGGGAAGAGAAGGTCTCACTCGGCAAGCTGCACGCCAGCCAGTACATCGTTGCTGCTGTCCTCGCCATCCTCGTTGCCGGCCTCTATCGCCTGCAGGTCGTCGGTGCGGAAAACTACCGCGTCCTCGCCGAAGCCAACCGCATCCGCAAGATTCCCGTCCTCGCCCCGCGCGGCCGCCTGCTCGACCGCGAAGGCCGCCTCCTCGTCGACAACTATCCCTCTGTCACCTGCTACATCCTGCGCGACCAGCTCCACGACGCCGCCGCGCAGCTGCCCATGATCGCCATGGGGCTGCACATGGATGTAGCCCAGATTGAGACCATCCTCCACCGCTTCGCCGCCGCCCCCCGCTTCCAGTCCATCCCCCTCAAGCAGGACATCACCCCCGATGAGCAGGCCTTCCTTGAGGCCCACCGCAACGAGCTTCCCGCCCTCGAGCTCCGCGACGAGCAGCGCCGCCTTTACCCGCGCGACGGCTTCGCTGCCCACCTCGTCGGCTACGTCGGCGAGGTCTCCGAAGCCATGCTCAACGACTCCCGCTACGCCTTCTACGAGCCCGGCGACGTCGTCGGTCGCTCCGGCGTCGAGCAGACCTACGACGCGCTTCTCCGCGGCACCGACGGCTCCCGCGACGTCATCGTCAACTCCCACGGCAAGGAGCTTGGTCAGGTCCGCCAGGAGCTCGCCATTCCCGGCAAGGACCTCCGCCTCACCCTCGATCTCGACGTGCAGAAAGCCGCCGAGCAGGCCCTCGACGGCAAGATCGGCGCCATCGTCGCCATGGACCCTCACACCGGCGAAATCCTCGCCCTCGCCAGCCGCCCCACCTTCGATCCCAACCAGTTCTCCGTCCATCTCACCAAGACCTACTGGAACGAGATCCTCTCGAATCCCGACCACCCGTTGCTCGATAAAGCCATCCAGGCCCAGCTCGCCCCCGGCTCTACCTTCAAGATCGTCATGTCCGTCGCCGGCCTTGAAGAGCAGGTCGCCCAGACCATGCACGTCCAGTGCTCCGGCGGTGCCAGCTTCTACGGCCACTACTTCAAGTGCGACAAGGTCCACGGCATGGTGGACATCTACCACGCCATACCCTGGTCCTGCGACACCTTCTACTACACCCTTGCCAACCGCCTCGGCATCGACACCATCGCCAAGTACGCCGACGCCCTCGGCTTCGGTCAGCGTACCGGCGTCGACCTGCCCGACGAGGCCTCCGGCACCATGCCCTCCACCGCCTGGAAGATGAAAAACTTCCACGAGAAGTGGTACGCCGGCGAGACCATCTCGGTCGGCATCGGCCAGGGCGCCATTGCCGCTACCCCCTTGCAACTCGCCCGCGCCATCGGCGGCGTCGCCTCCGGCGGCGCCCTCCAGCGGCCTCACGTGGTCTTCCCCGACGAGGTCCCCGCGCAGCAGCTTGAAGCCGTCCACGAGACCTTTTCCGGCGCCGGCAGCCGCAACGTCGCCATCTCCCCTGACACCTGGCAGATCGTCACCGACGCCATGGCTCAGACCACCACCGCCGGGGGCACCGCCTTCGCCTCGCACCTCGAAGGCGTCGACTTCGCCGGCAAGACCGGCACCGCGCAGGTCATCGGCCACGACGCCCTCGCCCGCTCCGGCAAGAGCCATCGCACCGTTCCCAACTCCTGGTTTGTCGGCCTCGCCCCCCGCCGCAACCCCGACATCGTCGTCGCCGTCCTCTGGGAGAATGGCGACTGGGGCTCCAACTCCGCCAAACTCGCCGCCCGCGTCATTGAGGCCTTTGTCAACAAGCAGCGCGAGCGCGCCAACAACGTCCGTCAGGTCGCCGAGGTCACGCCACCCCCCATCTCACCCGCAGTCCTGCCCAAAGTTCCGCCCGCGAACTCGCCCGCCGCCACACCCTCGCCAGACATCACCCTACCCGCACGCCCCAAGCCGAAGACCACCCCGGAGAGCTCCCCACCCGCCGAGTAAGACGGAGCATCTCCCCAAAAATCTCCCTCGCCGTGTCCTCCCGACCGGAGCGCAGCGAAGTCGAGGGACCTGCAGTTGCTTCTTACTCCGTCATTCTGCATGCCCTTGAATTGTCATTCTGAGCGCAGCGAAGAACCTGCTTTTGCTTTAACTTTCGGAGCGAAGCGCCACTCCCTCACCCCACGTCCGTCCCCGCCGACATCTCCCGATACGCCTCAATCTCGCCCCGCAGCACCTCCAGCTTCTTGTCCACCAGCTCATTCGCAATCGTCCCCAGCAGCAGGTGTCCCGGCGGGTTCGGATCTTCGAGAATCGTCAGCATCGCCTTCGCTGCCTTCACCGGATCGCCATTCCAAGTCAGCTCCTGCGCCTCCACGCGCCTTCGCAGAGCGTCATACTCCGGAATCGTCTCCGGCCCATGCCGCAGCGATCGTCCTGCCCAGTCCGTCTTGAACATTCCCGGCTCAACCGCCGTTACCAAAATTCCAAACTCCGCCACCTCCTGCCGCAGCACCTCGGAGATGCCCTCCATCGCAAACTTGGTGGAGTTGTAGAGGCCTACAAGCGGGAACGTGAGCAGCCCGCCCATCGACGTGATGTTCAGAATGCGCCCTGCACGCCGCGTTCGCATGCCCGGCAGCACCGCCTGCAGCATCGCCACCTGACCGAACACGTTCACCTCGAACTGCTCGCGAACCTGATCGAGCGGTGCCTCTTCAACCGTTGACCACAACCCGTATCCGGCATTGTTCACGAGCGCGTCAAGCGACCCTACCTGCTCTTCAATCTCGCGCACCACCTCCGGCGCCCGGGCCATGTCCTTCATATCCAGAATCCGGCCAAATGCCTGTCCGGGCTTGAGCGCCTCAAACGCCGCACGGTCCTCTTCCTTCCGCACCGTGCCGGCGACGCGCCAACCCTGTTGCAGAGCCTCTTCAGCAAGCGCCTTTCCCAAGCCTGAACTCACACCCGTAATCAAGATCGTCTTCATGGCATCGTTCTCCCGTGCCGCCTTGGATGTTCCCGGAGAAGAAAAGAAGCCGCGCCCATCTCCGGTAAAAGCAGTTTCACTCTCTGAAAGGAATTGTTTTCCCGGAACAAAGCCGGCGGTCGACCACCCATCCTGCGATCGAGACGGCCAACGCAGGCTGCCATTCTCCGCCTGTCCGTCATCTCAGCAGAATGCCTTATAACCCGCGCAACGCCGTCGACGCTCCAGGCACCAGCCCCGATCGTGGCATGAACGCCAGAAACTACATCGTCATCGTCATCATTGCCGTCGTAGTCCTGCTCGCCCTTATCGCCGTCTTCGCGCTGCGTACCGGCTCGTCAGGCGCAGTTGAACACAAGTCGCCCACACCGGCCAGCCAGCCCTCCGGCCCCGCTCCGCAGTAAGGACGGCCGCGGTAAGCCCGCGAGGCAAAGGCCTTAGATCTCTGCCGTGCGATTTCCACCGACCCGCGAAAACGCATACCATGTCCTCGACATCACTTACGACCGAGGCCATCCATCTTGCTCCAGCACCTCCGCGCCGCCCTCCTCCTGCTCGCCCTCTGCACCCTCCTCCCGCTCGCCGCGCAAACTCCTCAGCCCGTTCGCTATCCGTCTACCCCGCTCATCACGCATAACCCCTACTTCTCCATCTGGTCCGACACCGACGACCTCACCGCCTCGAATACCGTCCATTGGACCGGCAAGCCCCAGCCCATCGCCGGCCTGCTCCGTGTCGACGGCAAGACCATGCGCTTCATGGGCTCGAGCCCGCGCGATCTCCCCGCCATGCAGCAGATCGCCCACACCGTCACCCCTACCCATACCCGCTACAGCTTCACCGGCGGCGGCGTCCAGCTCGACCTCACCTTCTTCACCCCCACCATCCTCTCTGACCTCGATATCCTCTCCCGCCCCGTCACCTACCTCAGCTACACCCTCAAATCCATCGACGGTGCCTCCCATAAAGAAGCGTCCGTCCTCACCGACGTCGGCCCCGTCATCGCCGTCAACGCTCCCGGCGAGGCCGTCACCTACGCCCGTAACGAGACCGAGACCCAAACCGTACTCTCCGTCGGCTCCCGCGATCAGCGCGTTCTGAACCGTTCCGGCGACGATCTCCGCATCGACTGGGGCTACTTCCATCTCTCTGTTCCCAAAGACGAAGAGTCCGTCTCCGCCATCGTTCGCAACACCTCCGTCGCCGCGGACGGCGCCTTTTCCACCACCGGCCTCCTTCCCAAAGCCGACGACATGGACGCCTCCCCAGTCGTAGGCCGCGGCGACGCCCACCTCGCCACCGAGCTCCTCTTCCACACCGTAGCCGACCAGGCCGTCACCCGCCACGTCCTCGTCTCCTATACCGAGGGCTACGCCATCCAGTACCTCGAACGCAACCTGAAGCCCTGGTGGCAGCGCAACGGTCAGACCGTCTCTGCCATGCTCGACGCCGCCGAGCGCGAGATGCCCGCCCTCGAGGCTCGCGGCACGGAGCTTGACACCACCCTCACCGCCGATCTAACCAAGACCGCCGGCGCCAACTACGCCAACCTCTGCATCCTCGCCTACCGCCAGGCCTGGGCCGCCCACGGCTTCGTCGCCGATCTCGACGGCAAACCGCTCGTCTTCGGTAAGGAGAACTCCTCAAACGGCTCCATCGGCACCGTCGACGTCCTCTACCCCGCCGCCCCGCTCTTCCTCTTCTTCAATCCCGCCCTTCTCGAAGCCGAGCTCCGCCCCCTGATGGAGTACACCGCGCTCCCCAACCGTTGGCGCTTCCCCTTCGCGCCGCACGATCTCGGCACCTACCCGCTCGCGAACGGCCAGACCTACGGCGGCGGCGAAAAGACCGAAGACGACCAGATGCCCGTTGAAGAGTCTGGCAACATGCTCATCATGCTCGACGCCGTCGCCCGTGCGCCCCTCAACGGCAGGCCCAACACTGCCCTCGCCGAGCAATACTGGCCCAAGATCACCCAGTGGGCCGAGTTCCTCCGCGCCCACGGCCTCGACCCCGAAAACCAGCTCACCACCGACGACTTTGCCGGCCACGTTACCCACAACGCCAACCTCGCCCTGAAAGCCATTGACGCCCTCGAGGCCTACGCCGATCTCGCCAAACTCCAGGGCAAAAACGACGTCGCCCGCGACTACAGCAAAACCGCGCACGACTATGCCGCCAAGTGGATCACCATGGACAAGGAAGGCGACCACTATAAGCTCGCCTACGACTCCCCGAACACCTGGAGCCAGAAGTACAACCTCATCTGGGATCAGATCCTCGGCTACAACCTCTTCCCCAAATCCCTCCGCGACTCCGAGATCGCCTTCTACAAAACCAAGCTCAACAAGTACGGCCTTCCCCTCGACAGCCGCAAGGATTACACCAAGCTCGACTGGTCCATCTGGACCGCCACCCTCGCCTCAAATCCCGCCGACTTCAACGCCATCATGGATCCCATCGCCCTCTGGATCAACGAAACCCCCAGCCGCGTCCCGCTTACCGACTGGTACGACACCAAAACCGGCAAGCAGGAGCCCTTCCAGGCCCGCTCCGTCGTTGGCGGCGTCTTCATCAAAGCCCTCGCCGACAAACAACTCACCGACAAATGGCGCGCCCAGGCCGGAATCAAGAAGTAGACAAGCCGACATCTCGCTGTTCTGTGTTGTCATTCGAGCAACAGCGAGGAACCTGCTTCTCTACGGGGAACGCTAGGATCCCCCTCGCCAACAGTCCGACCACCAAGCGCAAGACCAGTACAAAAGCACCTAACCGCCATCACATAAACCCTATTTCACCCGAAATCGACGTAAAGTACCCTCAAACCATGCCTCGCCTCTCCACCTTCCGTGACTTCGACTGGGTGCTTCTGGGCTTCGTCCTTCTCCTGTCGATTATCAGCGTCTTCGAAATCAAATCCGCCACCGCCCACACCAAATTCCACGGCTTCGACGCCAAGCAGATCGAGTTCCTGCTCGTCGGCATCTGCCTTATGTTCCTCATTTCACTAGTCGATTACCATCGTCTGCTCGACATCGCCACCCCCGCCTACATCATTTCAATCGCCTCGCTCATCGCCGTGAAACTCGTCGGCACCAAGGTCCTCGGCGGCCAGCGCTGGATCAATCTCGGCGGCGGCATCCACTTCCAGCCCTCCGAGTGGGTCAAGCTTGTGCTCATCATCGCCGTCGCCCGCTACTTCTGGAACCTGGCCGGTAGATCCCTCACCTGGAAAAACATAGCCAAGGCTTTCGCGCTGGTCGGCGTGCCCATGCTCTTCGTCCTCAAGCAGCCCGATCTTGGCACCGCACTCACGTATGTGCCGATCCTGCTCTGCGGTCTCTTCCTTGGCGGCCTCCAACTCAAACAGGCCGGCATTCTCCTGCTTGGTTTCGCCTTGGTCGTAGGCATCGGCTGGAGCACCGGAAAGATGCTCAAACCCTATCAAAAAGCGAGACTTACCAGCTTCCTCGATCCCGAGTCGGATCCCCGCGGTTCCGGCTATCAGATCCGCCAGTCGCTCATCGCCGTCGGCTCCGGCGGCATCTGGGGCAAGGGCGCCAACAAAGGCACTCAGACCCAGGGCGACTTTCTCCCCATCCCCTACACCGACTTTATCTTCGCCGCCTTCTGCGAGGAGCACGGCTTCGTCGGCGCCATCGGCATCCTGGTCCTCTACTTCCTGATATTGATGCGCCTCATCCAGAACGCTCAGACCGCCTCGGACCTCCCCGGCAGCTTTCTAGTCATGGGCATCGTTGCAGTCATCGTCTTCCAGATCGCTGTCAACATCGGCATGGTAGTTGGATTGATGCCCGTCACTGGTATCCCTTTGCCGCTTATGAGCTACGGGGGTAGTTCCATCCTCTTTACCTTCCTCGCTCTCGGCATCGTCATGAACATCCGCATGCGTCGTTTCGTGAACTAACCTCTTTTGCGATGTGAAGATACATGGTTTGGAACCAGGAGCGGAACGTCTTCACATCCGGATCTCTGGTCCGATTCACGCGATCGTGACATACTGAAGGCACTAGGGGTTGGCTGTAGATGCCACCCTTGGCAATCCGCTCCCTTTGGCGCCAGGCGCAGCGAGCGGCACTGAATTTAGCAAAAAGGCCGGCCAGCCAGAGATCCAATCGAACCCGTTGGCCGGGCAGGTTTTCAAGGCGAATGATCGTATCCGGATGGCAAACGGCCCCGCCTCGCACACGCGAGATTGTCTTGGCCACATCCGCTTGCTCGCCGGCGTCTCCCGCGTTCTCTCGTTCTTCTGCTCCGTCCGGTATCGCCGCGCACCTTGTCACAGAGGGCCCCAGCGCGGCTGTTTCACTGTCCTTCCAGATATCGGCCGCAGTCTCACGAGCCTCCGCAGACCGCTCCTGCCCGTTCGTTCCAGGTAGCGTCTAAGCCCCTTTCGGCTCAGCCGCTTCGATAGTCTCTCTGACTCGTCTGCCGTCCGCGACCCCACCGGGCCGGGCAGAAAGAGCAGAACCACATGTCGAAAGAGATCTACATCTCCTCCACGCCGCATGAAACGCGGCTAGCCATCGTCGAACACGACGAGCTCACAGAGATCTACTACGAACGCGAGAACGAGTACACGCTCGCGGGATCCATCTACAACGGCAAGGTAACGCGCGTGCTGCCGGGCATGCAGTCCTCCTTCGTCGATGTCGGCCTCGAACGCGATGCCTTCCTCTACATCACTGATTTCATGGAAGAAGCCGGCGACTCCGCGGACTTTGACACCTCCGAGAACCGCGGCCGCTCGAATGGCCGCCGCAACGATCGCGGACGTGACAGTCAAGGAAACGAAGGCTCCACCGCAGCCGACGGTCAGGACCGGGCGTTTGCCGAAGCCGCCGATGGTGCCGCTGCACCCGCTCGAAGCGAGTCTCAGCAGGAGAGCCGGTCCTTTGAGCGCAACGACCGGAACGATCGTACAGACCGCGGCGACCGCAATGACCGCGGCCGCCGCCGTGGACGCGGTGGCAACCGCGACGTTCCAGCCCGCGAGGCGCGCCCCGCCGCCGAGCCGCCCGCCGGCGATTCGTCCCCCACGGACGATCGCGATTCGACGCCGGCATCCTCAATCCAGAGAAGCACGCCCGAGCCAGGCAACGAGGCGGATCTCGGCGAAGGCGCTCCGGGAGCTGATGGCAGCCGCCGCTGGCGTGGCCGCCGTGGCCGCCGTCGCGGCCGCAGCGGCAACCGCGAGGGTCTGCCTGCAACGCAGTCTGCAACGGACCTCCCCGGGACCGAACAAGTCGCATTCACCCCCGACCCCTCCTCCGGCTACGACCTTCCGGAGCCATTCGACACCGAGTCCAATGACTCCGGCTACGCAGGCAGATTCGATCTGGACGCCTCCGCCGCCGCGACTCCGGTTCAGGCCGATCCAGGGCTTCGCCGGCCCATGCGTCCGCGCGGCGACCAGACCCTTCAGGAAGCCGGCGCAGAGTCGTCTCCTTTATCTTCGCCGAACCACCAGCAAGACCGCCAACAGGACCGCGGCAGCGGCCAGCGAGAGAGCAACGACCGTGGCCGCCGCGACCATGGTGGCCGCGGTGGACGGAATCGCCGCGACGATCGCCCACGAGCTCCGCGCGGCTTTGCTCCATCGCGAGCGCTGTACGGCGTACACGATGCCGCCGACCAGCAGGCAACGGATCGACCGCCGGCCGAACCAATCATCCTTCCCGGTGAGAGCCTGTCCAAGTACCGGCAGGGCGGGGAAGCGGCGCAGAGCGCTTCCACCCCGTCGACTCCTGCTGCCGCTCCCGACTTCACCTTGCCAGGCGCGTGGGATGGCGGCAGCGTGCTTCCCGGCGAGACCCTCCGCCCGCGCACCTCTTCGTCAACTTCAAGCTCGGAATCGCGCCGCGACGGACGTCGTGAAGGCGGACGAGACGGTGGTCAGCGTGATGGCCGGTCGGACAACCGCCGCGGCGGCCGCGGCAGCTTTGAGCGGCAACCCGAAGCCTCCTTCGCCGTTGCACCCGTCGTTCCGTTCCGCCACGAGCCTGCGCCGGTCCAGCAGGACGCCGACGGCCTGGCCGTAGCCACCCCGCCTGAAGCCAACGCCATGCTGGCCGAGATCGCCCCCGGCGCTTCAGCGCACGAGCTCCAGGCAGCGCAGCATGACTCCCAAGCCACCCCCCAGGAGTTGCCTTCTGAAGCTCCTGCATCTGCGCCGGAGGCCGCGAACGTCGCGCCCGCCGAGCAGGAGTATGAGCCGACGGATGCCTCGGCTTCGCACCGCTTTGACCCTGTTCCCCCGCGCGAGTTCCGCCAGCCGGCCCCAGAGCTCGAGGCCGTGCCCGAGCCGATAGCCGAGCTCTCAGCGCTGACCCACAGCATCACGCCGCCGGCCGGAACGCCGCTGGCCCCGCTGCACTCCGAAAGTGAGCCTGCCGCATCGTCGCCGGAGAGCGGGACAGGTTTGCACTCTGCCGTTGAGCAGGTCGCAGTTAAGCAGGTGTCAGAGACGCCGCTCGCGCAGGATCTCACCTCCATCACACCCGAAGGCGAGATGCTCTCCGAGGCTCCGCCCCTGCCCGTAACGCAGGAGATCACCGAGCCCACCTCGCCGCTTCAGCATGAGACTGTAATCCTTCATGCCCAAGCCGATTCCCAGAACGATCCCCAGGCAGCTGCAGAGACCGGGTCTATAAGCGCCGTACATTCTGCCGACGCTCCGGAGATCTCTGCCGAGGCAGATGACCTCATCGTCGAGGAGCTCGCGCAGGACAACGAGCCCGAGAGTGAAGAAGACTTTCACACCACGACCCTGCACGCCGCGTCCATCGAGGTGATGGACTACGACGATGACGAAGAGACGCTCGAAGGAGCGGCCGATCTCGGCACGATGCTGCGCGAGATGTCGATCGACCAGATCACCCAGCCGGCCGAGCCCGCCACCGAAGAGGAAGAAGACGACTTCGCCTTTGAGGAGGAGGACTCGATCGAAGACGGCGCGTTCGCCAGCCCCTTCGAGGAGACGGCCGGGCGGGATCCCATGGGCTTTACCGAATCTGACTTCGCCGGCGAGCCGGCCGGCGATGATGACGAAGAGGCTGACTCTCCTCGCGCTGTCGCGGGAACGGACACGAATATAGCGGAGGATCAGCGGAACGACCGCCGTCGTGGCGGCCGGCGCGATGGCCGTCGTGGCGGCCGCGATCGCGACCGGGGTGGCGACCGTGGCCGCTCCTCCTCTCCAATCTCGAGCAGTGCCTCCAGTGATCGTGATCGCAGCTCCGGGAGCCGGCCTGGCCGGCGGGATGGCCATCGTTCGGCGCAGGTGACCAACCTGCCCGCTATCAGCGATCTGCTGAAGCCCGGCCAGGAGGTTCTGGTGCAGATCGCCAAGGAGCCTATCGCCAAAAAGGGCGCGCGCATCACCTCGCACATTGCCCTGCCTGGCCGCTTCCTGGTCTTCATGCCAACGGTGAATCACACCGGCGTCTCGCGCAAGATCGAGTCCGACAGCGAACGCCGGCGCCTCAAGGAGATTCTGCTGTCGGAGAAGGGCGACGCCTCAGGCGGCTTCATCGTTCGCACCGCCGCCTCCGGCGCCAGCGAAGAGGAGCTCCGCTCCGACCTTCGCTTCCTGCTCAATCTCTGGGCCGACATCAAGCAGCGCAGCGAGGCTTCCAAGTCGCCCGCGCTCATCTACCACGACCTCAACCTCGTCGAGCGCATCCTGCGCGACCAGGTCACGGACAACTTCTCCGCCATCTGGGTCGATACCGAAAGCGAGTATGAGCGCGTACTGCGCTTCCTGCAGCGCTTTCAGCCGTCCCTGATCCGGCGCGTGAAGCTCTACACCAAGGACGCTCCGCTCTTCGAGCAGTTCGGCATCACTGAAGAGATCAACAAGGCACTGCGGTCGAAGGTCTGGCTCAAGTCCGGCGGCTCCATCGTCATCAACCAGACCGAAGCCCTCGTCGCTATCGACATCAACACCGGCAAGTTCGTCGGCAAGACGGCGCGGCTTGAGGACACCATCGTCAAGACGAATCTGGACGCAATCCCGGAGATCGTCCGGCAAATCCGTCTCCGTGACCTCGGCGGCATCATCATCATCGACTTCATCGACATGGACGAAAGAAAGAATCGCCATAAAGTGATGGCTGTTCTTGAGGAGGAGTTGAAGAAGGATCGTGCGCCGTCCAAGGTGCTCCAATTCAATGACTTCGGCCTGGTGGCGATCACCCGCAAGCGCGTCAAGCAGTCGCTTGAGCGCACGCTCTCTACCACCTGCGGCATCTGCGCCGGAACCGGCATGGTCAAGTCCGCGGTCACCGTCTGCAACGACATCTACATCGAGATGCGCAAGATGCAGAAGCACCTTGATCGCGGCGACATCATGCTGCGCGTCAATCCTGAGGTGGTCAAACAGCTGAAGAGCCCTACGGCCAAGTGGCTGCAGGAGATGGAAGAGATGGTCGGCAAGACGATCCTGGTTAAATCCGACCCCACTTTGCACCCGGAGCAGTTCGATATTCACTAAGCTTCGGGAAGAAGTCGCCTTTGGTGGAAGAAAGAGCAGCCGTGTCCCGGCTGCTTTTTCTTGCCCGTACGCAATCTTTCATCGGATCACTGTTCGGTAACCGTTCGGAGTGGTCGATTTAGGGAGTCAGCGCGTCTATAGAAACGAGTGCAAGCGCACAACATCAGCGTTCGCCTCGGGTTCCTTCACCCAGGGCAGTAGCCCGCATCTCAGGGAGTTTCGTTCTTATGACCAGGTCACACCGTCAACCCTCGCCTCTCGGTCGCCGCAGCGCACTTGCCGCTGCCGCCATTTTTGTTGCACCCCTTGCTACGACACTGCACGCGCAGCAGGGTGAAAGTTTCCCCGTTCGGAGCCTGTCTGCCGTCGCTCCGAGCCAGAGCAGCGCCCCGCAAACGCTCAACCTCGATCTTCAGGCAGCGCTGCATGCACCACTCGCGCCCGATGCGGCATTGGATAGCTCGTCCTCCTCCTCGAGCCTCTCCCCCGCGGACACTACGGCGCCTGCTAACAGCTTGAACCTTACTGCGGATCCTGCCGCCGACGGCAATATGCAGCCGCCTCCACGCCGTCGTCGCTACGGCCGGCCGAACTATAACGACCGCTTTCACAACGCCGACGGCTCTAACCGCCTGGCCTTTGTGGCGGGTGTCGGTCTCAACGTGCCGGTTGGAAGTGCAACCTCAAACTATCTCAGCACGAACTATCGTTTTGAAGTTGGCGGCGGCATAAACCTGAGCAAAAAGCTTGCGGTCATCGCGCAGTTCGACTACGACCGGTTCAGCGTCCCGGGCGGGATCCTCCGCAATCAGCTCAACGTGTATAACAATCTCGGTTTCACGGATAGTACTGGCGCAGCTGTAAACTTTACCGGCCTCGACGGCAACGCGCACATCTGGTCCTTCTCCCTGAACCCAACCTTCAACTTCTACCAGGGCGATAAGTTCGGCGCGTATGCCGTCGTTGGCGGCGGCTTCTATCACAAGGTAACTAACTTTACCCTGCCGCAGATTGGCCAGGCGTACAGCTACTTCTACGGGCCTTATCAATACACCTATAACCAGAACATCGATCACTACACCAGCAACGCGCCTGGCGTCACGGGCGGCGCTGGCGTGACGTACAAATTCTCTAAGTTTGCCAATCAACGCTTCTTCGCCGAGGCTCGCTACGTGCACACCTTCAACCAGTTCCGCGCCGGTGACCCCACCTACACCGGAACTGGTACGCCGTATAACCTCTACCCACCAAACTCAAACGAGAGCAGCTATCTGCCAATCACGATCGGTGTTCGCTTCTAAGCTTCTAAAGGCTGCATCGCAAGAGACCCGGCTTCGACCGGGTCTCTTCGTATAACGCTCTGCTCTCTAAAGTCGACGGCAAGACGGCTAGATCGTTAGCTTGTTGCGGATGGAAAATCCGATCAGCACGCCGGCCACCGTCAGCAGGCTGATGATGATCTGGTGCGCCGTGCCCCGCTGCCGCGCTTCCCAGGTATTCCGCCACAGTATCAGCTCCAAAACCCCAATAAGCCCGATCTCCTGGCGCCACTCCGACATTCCCAGGCCGAATCGTGCCGTCACAAAGCCGCCGACGACAACGCAGCAAAACCATAGCGCCTCATGCGTCAGCTTGTAGGTCCCCCGCACGCGATGATCCGCCACAACAAATCGCGGCGCCGCCGACGCGATGCCCATTGTGCCGATCAACGCACACGCCACCGTCATGCAGTAGCCGGCAAGAACCGAAAGACCAAGGATGGCATATCCAATCATGCAGAGAACCCTTACGCGGAAATAAGTTGGAAAAGCCTGCGAGAGGCTCGTCGAAACTTAGTGATGCATCGCTGCTTCCACTGATCCAGCTTCATGGGGCAGGCTTTCGATCAAGTCTACCAGCCGTCCCGTCTCGTCCACATAAAACACATCTTCGATGCGCACGCCGATACCTTCCTCCGGGATGTATACGCCAGGCTCGATCGTGAACACCATGCCCCTGTCCAGCCGGGTCTGCGCGTAGTCCATCGGATCATGCACGTCGATGCCGACCGAGTGTCCCAGCCCATGCAGGAAGTACTTGCCCAGCGGCTCTCCATGCAGGTCCTTGCCATGCGTGTTGATGTAGTCGTACGCCACCTTGTCGAGCGAGTTATGTACCTCGGGTGAGTTGCGGTCCAGGTTGCGATCGTAAATGCTTCCCATCTTCGATGTGCCCGCAACAAACGCCGCTGCCGCCGCCCGTTGCGCGCCCAGCACGATGCCGTAGATCTCCCTCTGCCGCGCGGTAAAGTGGCCGTCTACCGGCATCGTGCGCGTGATGTCGGATGCATACATGCTGTACTCGCCCGCCTCATCGATCACCACCACGTCCCCCTTCTCCATCACGCGCCCATTGTCGGCATAGTGCAGCGTGGTCGAGTTCGGGCCGGAGCCCACGATCGCCGCATAGCTTGCGCGCTCGCAGCCGTCCTCCATAAACTTCGCCATCTCCACACCGGCTATGGTGCGCTCCCGCATTCCAGGCTTGATCGCCCGCATCCCTGCCAGTTGCGCCGCGATGGAGGCGTCGCTGGCTTTCTTCAGCAGGGCGATCTCTGCGGCGGATTTGACCGTGCGCAGCTGCATCGTCAGCGCCCGCACATCCTGCGCCCGCACGGTCGCCGTGTCGACCCCCAGAGTCGGCCCCAGAAAATTTATCGCTGCTGTCGCCGCCGGCATGTCCGTTTGTGACCACAGCATGCGTGTGCGTCTGCGATCCTCCGCGAGAAACCTTCCCAGCACCTGCGGCAGCGAGGTCACCGGCAGAACCTCATCCACGCCGGCCTTCGCCGCCGCGCCCGGTGTCGTCGCGTCCATCTTTTCGCCCGTGTACTTTTCGATCACCAGGTTGCGTGACGGCAGAAACAGGATCTCCCGATAGGTATGCGCCGGCACCTGCTCGCCCGATCGCGGGACAGTTGTGGCCGGCCCGGCATCCACCACCAGCAGCGCCGCACCGGGCTCTGTCCATCCGGTCAGATAGTAAAAGTCGGAATCCTGCCGGTACGGCATGAAGTCCAGCACCGGCTCCTCAGCCGCGAATAGAATCGCCGCGCCGCCCTTCAGCTTCTCCGCCAGCGCAACCCGCCGCGCACGGTACTCGGTTTTAGGTACGGAGTCCATGGCATGGGCTACAAAACTGAAGCAGACGATCCATATGGAGACCGCGACAGATAAGCCTTTTAGCATTGAGTCATTCTCCCCTTGGTCGTAAGCGCAGACTACTGGATTTGATTATTAAATCCCCACCGGATACGGCTTCTCGTGCATCTCCGCACCCGCGGCCCCACTGCGTTCGAAGCGTCCCTGCAGCAAACTCAGCAGCCCCGTGTACCAATATCCCAGCACAAACAACAGCAGAAACGGCACAGTAAAGAAGTTCTCTGTCGAGACCGCATACCAGACCGTATACGCGAAGTAGCATCCGAGCCCGAGCTCCACCCACGGCACCCATCCCAGGCGCTTGCGATACTTCTTTGCCTGGCTCTTCTCGCCCTTCTTCGTCACCGAGTACTTCGGTGTGCGCGCGAACGCCGTCTGCACACCGAACAGAGCCTCCATCACAGCCTTCGTGTTCGTAATCGTCAGACCGACACCCAGGGCCATCAGAAAAGGCACATACGCGATCGTCTTCCACCACGTCCGCGGGTAAAGCTCCCTCTGGCTGACGAGATAGAACGAGGAGATCGACATCGTGCTCGCCATGAAAAGCGGCAGATCGATCAGCAGCATCTGCAGGTAGCCCTGCCAGCTGCGGATGATCATCGCCGGCATCAGCAGTGTGCTCAGCACGATCATCAACGGGTAGCTGATGTTCGCCGTCAGGTGGTACCAAGCTTCAAGTTTCGTATGCCACGGCGCATCGCTCTTCAGCACACGCGGCAGAATCTTCTTTCCGGTCTGGATCAGCCCCTTGGCCCAGCGCGCCTGCTGCGTCTTAAACGCCGTCATCTCGATCGGCAGCTCCGCCGGACACTCGACATCCTGCAAGTACTTAAACTTCCACCCGATCAGCTGCGCCCGATAGCTGAGGTCCGTGTCTTCGGTCAGCGTGTCGTGCTGCCATCCGCCGGCCTCGCCAATGACCCGCCTCCGCCACATGCCCGCCGTGCCGTTGAAGTTGAAAAACACCCCGGCGCGGGATCGCCCGCCGTGCTCCAGCACAAAGTGTCCATCCAGCAGAATTGCCTCGACCTGCGTCAGAAAGCTGTAGTTGCGGTTCAGGTGTGTCCATCGTGTCTGCACCATGCCCACACCCGGCTCGGCAAAGTGATCGATGACCTTCAAGACCCAATCCTCAGGCGGCACAAAGTCCGCATCGAAGATCGCCACAAACTCGCCCCGTGCCACGTCCAGCCCCGCATCAAGCGCACCGGCTTTGTAACCGTGCCGGTTCGTCCGGTGAATGTAGACAATCGGCTGCGGCTCGAGACCGTTCATTCCTGCCGCGTACCGATCCACGATCCCTCGCGCGACCGCCTGCGTCTCGTCCGTCGAATCATCAAGCACCTGAATCTCAAACCGATCGCGCGGGTAGTCAATCCGGCACACCGCATCGATCAGCCGGTCAATGACAAACTGCTCATTAAAGATCGGCAGCTGAATGGTAACGAACGGCAGCTCGCCCTCGGCAAACCGCGCCGGCGG
Source organism: uncultured Acidobacteriaceae bacterium (assembly GCA_964246835.1). Lineage (GTDB taxonomy): Bacteria > Acidobacteriota > Terriglobia > Terriglobales > Acidobacteriaceae > Edaphobacter. The sequence continues at coordinate 16,190 of CAXTRT010000056.1, forward strand.
CTCCGCCCAGCGCGCCTCCTTCTGCTTGTTCTTGTAGTAGAGCCATACCAGCTGATAGCGATGAATGCCGTAAAACGCCAGCACCACCATCACGATGAAGTAGGGAATCAACAGCGCCGTATCGAACGCATTCCAGCGGTACAGGTGCTCAAACGTCTTATCCGCGTAGTGCGTCTTCCAGTAGTGCCCCAAGCCATGCGGGGCCGCCAGCATCGCCATCCCCAACATGTCCACAAAACCGTTCAGAGCCTCACCCCTTTGTGCCTTTTTGCGATTCTACGCGACGCATTGCTCTCCGGACAGCGCAAAGGATCTTGTTCCGAGGAGTAGGAAGACGGTAGGATGACGGTATGACAATCCAGCGCATTAAGAAGAGCTATAGTATCTCGCCTGAGTCCGAGCGCTATATCCGTAAAATTCGCAAGGCCCGCAAGATTGCCTCCGATTCTCAAGCCCTCGATCACATCCTGCAAGAGGCTCAGGACGCTCAGAAGCGTGCCGAGATCGGCGAGGCGTACACCGCCTACTACGATTCGGCGACTGATGAAGATCTGGCGGAAGAGAAAGGCTGGGCGGCGCTGGGGGAACGGGCTCTGGGAGGTCTTCCGCAGTGACCACGCAAGAAACCCGTCTGCCCAGTCGCGGTGAGATCTGGTGGACTCATCTGCCCACCGATCCTGTAGACAAGAGCAAACGTCCCGTCGTTATCGTCTCCGTGGACGCGAGGAACCGCCATCCCAGAGCGGGTACGGTTCTCATCGTGCCGCTCTCCACGTCCGTCCATAGACCGCGTCCGGCTACCTTGCTCCTGCGTATGGGCGAAACCGGGCTGCCAGCAGACTCTCTCGCTCAGGTCGATAACCTGACCATCGTCAATCGCGAGAGCCTTTCGCCGCCAGGCGCACAGCAAAGAAAACTCAGCCACACAAAGATTTGTCAGCTGGCGGCTCTGGTTCACATCGCTATGGGCTGTGTTTAGTTCAGAAACAAAGTCCGATACAGCGTATCCCGCTGCTTCGGCACAAACCCCGCATCCCGAATAATGCGCCGCAGCTCCTCTTCGGTCGTCGAGTTCGCAGTCCCCGCCGCCTTCACCACGTTCTCCTCAAGCATCACGGATCCAACATCGTTGCCGCCAAACCGCAGGCCCATCTGCAGCACCTTCAGCCCCTGCGTCACCCAGCTCGACTGCACATTCTCGATATTGTCGAGATACATACGGCTGATCGCCAGAGTCTTCAGGTACTCGACCGAGGTCGCCTCTTCCCATCCCCGCCCACCCAGCGCCGTGTTGTTCGGCTGGAACGACCACGGAATGAACGCCGTAAAACCGCCCGTCTCCTCCTGCAGCCGGCGCACCACCTCAAAGTGGTTCACGCGATGCTCCATCGTCTCGCCCACGCCGAACATCATCGTCGCCGTGGTTCGCATGCCCAGCTCGTGCGCCGTTCGATGCACGTCCACCCAGTCCTGCGTCTTGCACTTCAACCGCGCAATCTTATGCCGCACCTCGTCGTCCAGAATCTCCGCGCCGCCGCCCGGAATCGAGTCGAGCCCGGCATCACGCAGCCGCATGATTGTGTCGCGCAGCGTCAGCTCGGAGTACTCCGCGATCGCCAGAATCTCGCTCGCGCTCAGGCAGTGCAGCCAGATCGCCGGAAAGCGATCCTTGATGCCGCGAAACAGGCTCTCGAACCAATCGATCTTCAGGTCGGGATGGATGCCGCCCTGCATGAGCACGCCGGTTCCGCCCATCTCCAGCGTCTCCGCAATCTTCCCGTAGATCGTCTCAAAGTCGAGAATGTATCCTTCAGCGGCCATCTTGCCCTTCAGTGGTCGATAAAACGCGCAGAAGGTGCAGTACTCCGTGCAGAAGTTGGTGTAGTTGATGTTGCGATCGATGATGTAGCTGACCACACCCTCCGGATGCAGCCGCCGCCGCACCGCGTCCGCTTCCATCCCGATCCCGATCAGATCGTCGCTTGCGAAGCACTCCAGGGCCTGTTCCCGCGTAATTCCCATGCCTTAATCTTACGCCTGCCCCGCCGTGCCATCCAATCCTCAAAGCCTCGATTGTCGTCCTGAGCGAAGTCGAAGGACCTGCTTTGGGTGCAGCCATCATAGCGTTGAAAGATCAGCGGTGGATCGCAACCTTGCGATTGCCACGCGAGGCGGGTGCCCCATCCATGACAGCCTTATCGTCATGGGTGGGTTCTTCCGGCGCACCTAACCAGCGCCCTTTCACCCTCTCAATGCGAGCGCGCCCCCAGCACAAACGCCAGCACCACCAGCCCCAGCACCAGCACAATCGCTACCAGGCTCGCCAGCACCAGCGATCGCAGCCCGGCCACCTGCTTCTCCAGCGCCTCAACCCTCAGCTGCGCCAGCTCCGCCGCCATGCGCGCCCGTTTGGCCTCGGCCGCGCCCTCGCTCACGTGACCGGCGAAGGCATCCAGCTGCTCGGCCAGCGCAATATGCGCCTTGGCTACCTTGCCCAGGTCGCCGCGCACACTTTCACCGAGCGCATCCAGCTTCTCGTCGCTCGCGCTGCGCTGCGCCAGGTACTTGTCCGCCATCGGCACTACGCGGGAGACATGGGGCAGCAGCTCAAGCAGCTGCGGAAGATACTGTACGAACAACTTAGGCCACATAGGCCTCGAGTCTACCGCGACACAGCTAGAACGCCATGAGTTCTCATCGGCTCGGGCGTTAGACCGACACCGCCCCGCGCCGTCGCCCGGCCCACCATCGCTGCGTCACTACCGCCGTCGTCAGCAGCAGGATCGCCGCCACAATGCACTGCGACCACAGGCAGTAAATACACCACTTCTGAATCACATACGCCTCGAGGTACGTCAGCATCGCCGCAAAGAAGAACCCGACCTCGGCCAGCACCAGAGTCAGCCCCATGCGGCCCAGCAGCGCCGCCACCGCCATCATGCCGTATCCCGCAATCCCCATCGCCGCCACCGGCACATGCACCGTTCCCGGCTTCTCGTCGAAGAGCTTCGGCGGAAAGACGGCGTACTTCGAGTGGTTCACCGTTCCGCAGTCGAACCGCTCCGTAACCGCGCACGGCGGCGCCATCCCAGGGTCCTCATTGTGAACCCGCAGTGCCAGCACGCTCACGAAGATCCCTGCCGCCGCCAGCAGCGCAATCAGATATCGCATAGTGAAATTTTACGTTGCTGCATGTGCCCTAAGCCACTCTCACGCCAGGCGGCACCGGGGCCATCCCGTATCGTCATCAAATCCAGCATTATTTATCGCCCTTCTCTGGCTTCGGCGGATAGTGCTCGAACATCTTCCCCACCGACTTCCACACCTGGTCCTCGTTCTTATGCTGCGAGTCCGCCACGCGGTCCTCCGTTGCCTTTCCGCGCCACACCACCTCGTTCCCCCGCGCCTCTACCAGATCAACTGTGAGAACGCCCATCGTTCGCGGCACCTCGCGCGTCGTCGCCCAGTCCGGCCCGCCCCATCCGCCGTACCC
>CAXTRT010000057.1:0-18997 GCA_964246835.1 uncultured Acidobacteriaceae bacterium
CTGTTGGGGTCGAGCGGGGGTAGACGATCGGCGGTACGTTCGAGCGAGCGGCTGACTATGTCGCGGGAGCCGAGGCCGACGGCGAGTGACAGTGTGAGCACGATGCCGCCGAACAGAATGCCGAAGGCGAGCTCAATGATGGTGCCGCCGATGCCGAGGTGATCGAGGATCATGGCGCCGGTGAGGGTGAGCACGAGCCATTTGACGCCGAGAGAGAGAAAGCGCGCGTACTGCAGCTTGGCGTTGACACCGCCGATGAGGACGGAGCGAGATAAGAAGCGCGCGAGGATAGTGCCGGCGGCGAGCAGGAAGACAGCGCCGATCGAGTGCGCGACGTAGGGCAGAAGGAAGATGGAGACCTGCGAGCTGTTTGAGAATGAGGCGTCGAGCGCTGAGATGCCGATGACAAAGCCGAGCAGGACGCAGCCCCAGAAGACGATGCGGGTGACGAGGAGCGTGGGGCTATGGGCGGGCGAGAAGTCCGAGAGGCTGGCGTTGTTATTGCGGTTCAGCCGCTCGTCGAAGTTGAGTTTAACCAGGATGCGGCGGAGCGCCATCGAGAGCAGGGCACCGACGCCGGTCATGATGAGAACGGCGATGAGAAGCGAGAGAACACCCGGAAGAAAGCTTGCCAGCTTGACGAAGGAGCGGTGCATGGACGCGCTGAGCGAGTCGCCCACCTGATGCCAGAGCGAGGGCTGGGGGAGCGCGATGGGATCGTAGATGTTGGTGGGAACCTGCGGCATGGGTGTCTCCTTCGGCGGCTGTTACGACAACGGGTGTGTCTCTCGAGCTTGAGTCTAGTCTCTGTGGGGTTAGGGGTTGAAGCGATCGGGCCACCGCCAGCGCGAGACGAAGTAGGGCTTCTCGCTCTCAAAGGCGGCGGCGGTCTCTTCGACGTGCTGCTCAGGCGGAATGCCGCTATCGAGGACGAGAAGGTGCGAGGCGACCCAAGCGAGATAGAGCGGGGTGAGCGCGCCGAGCAGATGGCCGCGATTGAGGGTGCGCAGGCGAAAGGCGAGGACGAAGTCGTAGACCATGCGGGCCCAGAGCGCGGCGGGCATGCGGAAGTCCGGCGCGTCGAGCTGCGAGAGCTTCATCAGACCGAAGAGCGACTGCGGCGGCAGGACGAGCGACCAGATCTCGCGCAGGTTGGTGTTGGCGACGCGAAAGTCTTCGATGAGTGACTGCACGTCGGCGGGCTCGTCGGTCTCGGCGGCGAGGCGGGTGTCTGTGAGCGGAGGCTGGTTCGGGCGGGAGCGCTGCCAAAAGGCGGCTTTGGCTTCGATGTCCGCGAAGAGCGAGCCGCCGATCTGGGCAAGCAGCGTATTGAGATCGCTGATGGTGGGCGTGGGCAGAGACCGCGAGCCGGCTTCGACCTGCTCGATGCGCATGCCGGCGACGACGGCCTCCGCAACCGGCCAGAAGATGCCGTTGGTTATCGAGCTGGTCTTCTGGGCTCCGGGCAAAAGGCGATCGGCCGCACGGCGGGAGACGGCAAGGTCAAGCGCGAGCGGAAAGCGCGGCTGGGCGTTATAGAGCGAACGTGAGATCGGATAGAGCAGGGCGGAGTTGAAGAGGCCCTCGCGCGGGCCGAGTTGATAGTCCGGTACGCCGAGATCGGCGCCACCCGAAAGAACGGAGTCTGCCAGCGAGCGAAGGACGGCGGGCTCAAGCGAGTGAGCCTCGGGGCCGAGAACGAGGCCGGCCGAGGCTCCGTGGATGGCCATCTGGCGGAAGGCGCCGAGCAGCTCCGGCGGGGTGAGCAGCCAGGAGCCCGCGGTTACGGCGTTGTCGCCCGGCGGCAGCAGGGTGAGGTTGGCGCCGAGCGGTTCGTCCTGTGGCACGGTATCGGGCGAGATGACGAGGACGGACTGGCCGGTGAAGGCGTTCGCCAGTGTGGCCAGGGTGGCAGTGAAGTTTTCAGGCGAGGTGGAGGAGAGCGCAACGAGCAGGCCGCCCGAAGGAACGGCGGCAGGGGTCGGTGCGGGGAGTGTTGCGGCTTCAGTGTTGGCCATAGGGAGCAGTCTCTGGAAATGGATGGTTCGGTCGAGCGGCAGAAAAAAAGAATCAGGTTTGAATCAGCACGAGAATCAAGTCAGGGGAGCAAGGATGCCGGCGAGTGGGATGCGAACCCAGTCCGGCCGGTTATTCAGTTCGTATTGGAGCTCATACAGGGCCTTTTCGAGAAGATTTACGTCGAGCATACTCTGTGCGATGGCGGGCTCGGGAAGAAGGGCTGGATCGGCGGCGACGACCTGGCGGTAGCCGGCGAGGAAGGCGGTCGAGACGGCGTTCGCCCAGAGCTGCGCCCAAGGCTCGACGCTGCGGGCGGCCTCCGGGCGGCGCTGCGCGAAGCGGGCCAGGCCGGCGAACGCCGCATAGCTGAACGACCGGAGCATGCCGGCGACATCCTTGAGCGGGGACTGCTTGCGGCGGCGTTCTTCGAGCGAGCGCGCGGGCTCGCCCTCGAAGTCGAGGATGACGAAGTCGTTCTTGGCGCGGAGGATCTGGCCGAGGTGGTAGTCGCCGTGGATGCGGGTGCGATGACCGTACTGCGCGGGATCGCCAGCAGCGTACCGCTGGGTAGCGGCGAGCAGGTCGCGGCGGCGGCTGAGCAGCATGGCGGCATCGTCGATGACGCGGTCGGCGGTGGCGTCGGGGAGTCTGGACATGCCGCGCTTGAGGGCGTCAAGCGCGGTGGCGACCTGCGCGGAGACGCGGGCGGCGTCAGCTGCGAGATCGGCCGCGGTGAAGGGTTCGGCGGCAAAGGCGGAGTTGTCAGTCGGGGTGGCGAGCCCGAGGTGCATCTCTCCGGTGCGGCGGCCGAGCAGGGTGGCGGCATCGAGGTAAAGGCCAGCGTGCTCGCGGGCGTCGTGCGGGATCGGCGTGTCTGCAAGAAAGCTGGCGGGACGGCCGAGATCCGAGGGGATCGGGCAGGTGGCAACTGAGTCGTAGTAGCGGCCGAGCTCTTCAAGCGTCCACTCCCAGCCGTCGCCCTCGTTTTCGACGAGTCCCTGGAGCATGGCGAGCGTGGTCGGCTCGCCGCCGGGGGTGACGGAGCGGAGATCGCCGACGAAGGGCGCGATGCGTGGGAAGTGGGCGACCTCGGTGAGGAAGCGGCCGATCTCAGTGTCGGGGTTTTCGCCCGGCTGTAGGCGGCGGAAGAGCTTCATAATGAGCTTGCCGCCGTAGAGGATGCTGGTGTTGGACTGCTCGGCCGAGCCGGTGCGCGCGGGCAGCGGGGCTGTGCCGCGGATGGCTTCAAAGGCGGTAGAGCGATGGCCGACGAGATCGGCCATGCGGCCCTTGGCGGTGGCGTCGGTCTCGATGGTCGTGAGCAGTGCCTGGCGGAAGCTTTCGTCGGCAGTGGCGTCGTGCAGAACGGCGATCTGGCCGGCACGGGTGAAGGAGGCAAGAATGGAGTTGGCGGAGCCGGCCTGCAGGGCCTCAGCGGCGTGGCCGACGGAGATGGCGAGCGGCAGCTGGTAGACGTCTGATCCGCCATCCTCGTAGCGAACGTTGAGAAAGAGAATCACGGCGTTGGTGCCGGGCAGATCAAGGCAGTCCTCGACGGCTACGGAGACGATGGTGCGGGCTTTCGCACCGAACCAGCGCTGGCGCGGCAGATAGGTGCTCAGCAGCTGCTGAATAAAGGAGAGACCCGGGCCGGTGACGAGCTGAGAGATCTCCGCGGCGGAGCCGTTTTTGCTGAGCAGCTGCAGGGCGGGGTTGGCCTCGTCGACCTCGGGAGCAGGAGTCTTTACCGGCGCGGGCTGCAGCTCCAGCCAGAGAAATGAGTACGGGGCAAGGGTGAGGGGATAGGGGTCGCGCGTGATGGTGGGAAAGCTGACGTAGCCGACCATCTCTACCGGCTGCATGCCGGTGTACTGGCTGAGATCCAGCGAGACGGGCTGCGCGAAGCGAGAGAGATTGGCGACGCAGAGGACGGTCTCAGAGCTGCCGTCGCCGCGGTCAAGGTTGCGGATGTAGGCGAGGATCTTGCGATTTTCCGGGTGGAGGAACTCAAGCGTGCCGCGGCCGAAGACCTGGAAGAGCTTGCGCAGGGCGATCATGTTGCGCGTCCAGTGCAGCAGCGACGACTGATCGGACTGCTGGGCCTCGACGTTGATGGCCTGATAGCCCCAGATAGGGTCCATGATGACGGGGAAGTAGAGCTTGGCGGGTACCGCCTTTGAGAAGCCGGCGTTGCGGTCGGAGTTCCACTGCATCGGCGTGCGGACGCCGTTGCGATCGCCGAGATAGATGTTGTCGCCCATGCCGATCTCGTCGCCGTAGTACATAATTGGCGTGCCGGGGAACGAGAGCAGCAGCGAGTTCAGCAACTCGATGCGGCGGCGATTGTTATCGACTAAAGGCGCAAGCCGGCGGCGGATGCCGACGTTGATGCGCATGCGCGGATCGGCCGAGTAGGCGAGGTACATGTAGTCGCGCTCGTCGTCGGTGACCATCTCAAGCGTGAGCTCGTCGTGGTTGCGCAGGAAAAGTCCCCACTGGCAGTTGTCGGGGATGTCGGGCGTCTGCGCCATGATGTCTGTAATGGGTAGACGATCCTCCTGCCGGAGTGCCATGTAGATGCGCGGCATGAGCGGAAAATGGAAGGCCATCTGGCATTCGTCGCCGTCGCCGAAGTAGGGCCGCACATCGGCCGGCCACATATTGGCTTCTGCGAGGACGAGGCGGTTGTCGTACTCGGCATCAATGGCGGCGCGGATCTGCTTGATCTTGACGTGGGTCTCGGGCACGTTCTCACAACTGGTGCCGTCGCGTTCGACGAGGTACGGAATTGCATCGAGGCGAAGGCCGTCCACGCCCATGTCCATCCAGAAGCGCATGGCGTTAAGGACCTCTTCCATGACGCGTGGGTTATCGAAGTTGAGATCGGGCTGATGCGAGAAGAAGCGATGCCAGTAGTACTGGCCGGCGACCTCATCCCAGGTCCAGTTGGACTTTTCGGTGTCGGTGAAGATGATGCGGACGCCGTCGTAGAGCTTGTCGGTGTCGGACCAGACGTACATCTCGCGCTCGGGCGATCCCTTGGGTGCGTTGCGCGCGGCCTGGAACCAGGGGTGCTGATCGGAGGTGTGATTGATGACCAGCTCGATCATCACCTGCATGTCGCGTTCGTGCGCGGCGTTGAGAAACTCCTGAAAGTCGGCGATGGTGCCGTAGCTGGGATTGACGTCGGTGTAGTTCGAGATGTCGTAGCCGTCGTCGCGCAGGGGCGAGGGAAAGAAGGGAAGAATCCAGAGGCAGGTGACGCCGAGATCCTGCAGGTAATCGAGCTTCGCGATCAGGCCCTGAAAGTCTCCGATGCCGTCCGCGTTCGAGTCGGCAAAGGCCCGTACGTGAATCTCGTAGATGATCGCGTCTTTGTACCAGAGTGGGTCGGTGGCGCTTCCAAGCTTCTTCAAGAGGGCATGATCTCCAGAACGATTATGATGCAGGGAAGTAAGCTCTCGTTGGAGGCAGACTATGCCGGTACTCGATTGGTCACAGTGCGAAGCGGTGGAAAGTATACCGAGTAAGGTGAGCGGCGCGTGGGTGCTGCGAGGCACCCGAACTCCAGTTCAGGTCTTGTTTTCCAATCTGGAAGCAGGACTGACCTTTGACGAGCTGACGGAACAGTTTGCGGTCAGTCGCCATGAGGTGGAGGCACTGATGGGTTTTATAGCGCGATCCCTCAATACGAAGTAGCTGTTACACGGCAAACTCATGCGGGTTCTTCTCGATAACGGCGTACCACGCGGTCTTGCGCAGTATCTGTCAGGTCATATCGTAGAGGAAGCACGAAGCCTGGGCTGGGAGCGACTCTCGAATGGAGAGTTAATCGCGGAAGCCGAGCAGGCGGGGTTTACTGTTGTGGTCAGCACCGATAAGAACATCCGCTATCAACAGAATTTGAGGCAGCGCCAGATCGCTCTGGTTGTACTGACGAATGCTCAATGGCCACAGGTGCAGCTCGTAGCAACTACGATCTCTGAGGCTGTAGCTGCGGTGGTGACCGGCGGATATACCGAGGTGTATGTACCGCCCAGATTTTGATTCCTGCAAGGAGATCCTGTGATCGAAGACATACGGTCCGAGGACAAGATGGCCTTCAACATCCGGGCGAAGGCGTCTATGCGGGCGTATCTGCAGTCGAAGAGCTGGGAGGAGAAGGTAGAGTCGATCGAGCGGATGAATGCTTTCAGCAAAATCGCTCGAGAGGCGATGCGACGACGGCTGGCGGAGGACGATGAGGTAGAAAGACGCGAGTCGCGCTGAGGGGCGACTCGCCCATGTTGGTCATCGCTCGAAGTTGCTTCCAGGCAGTCTCCGCAGGCTGAGACGAAGAAGGCGTTTCGATTATGACTGTTGCGTGGTGAGGCGAAAGACATGCGCGGGCATCACATCCGGGCGGAGCGCGACGTAGTTGCTGCGGTCATGCCAGGTGTAGTGCTGACCGGTGAGTAGATCCTCCACGTCGAAGTTCACGCCGTTCGGCACTGCTAGCGCCTTGAGATCGAGATCGATCCAGCCGCCCTGCTCCTGCGCGGGATCGAGGTTGACGGCGACCAGGATAGTGTTGCCGTGGTCCGCAGTGGTCTTTGAGTAGCAGAGCAGGTTGGGGTTATCGACGGTGTGGAAGACGAGCCGCTCGTTCGTCTGGAGCGCCGGGTTCGCGTGACGGATGGCGTTGAGCCTGGTGATCAGGGGAGCGATCGAGGTTGGCGACTCCCGGTTCCACGCGCGAATCTCGTACTTCTCGCTGTTGCGGTACTCCTCGCTTCCGGGCTTTATGGGCTCATTCTCGCCGAGCTCATAGGCAGGACCGTAGATGCCGTAGTTGGCCGTGAGCGTGGCAGCGAGAATGACACGCTGCATGAACATGGGCCGGCCGCCAGCCTGCAGTGAGCCGTGCAGGATGTCGGGCGTATTCGGCCAGAAGTTGGGGCGAAAGAAGTCAGAGACCGGCGGCTGCGTGATCTCTTCGAGGTACTGCCGCAGCTCGGCCGATCCGGTGCGCCAGGTGAAGTAGGTGTAGGACTGGGTGAAGCCGGCCTTGGCAAGCGAATACATGACGTGCGGCCGGGTGAAGGCCTCGGCGAGGAAGATGGCCTCGGGGTGATCGCGATGTACCTGACCGATGACCCACTCCCAGAAGGGGAGCGCTTTCGTGTGCGGATTATCCACGCGGAAGATGGTGACGCCCTGCTTGATCCAGAACAGGAAGACGGAGAGCAGCTCTTCCCAGAGCCCGCGCCAATCTGCCGACTCGAAGTTGAGCGGATAGATATCCTGGTATTTCTTCGGTGGATTCTCAGCGTACTGAATCGAGCCGTCGGGGCGGAGGATAAACCACTCCGGATGCTCCTTGACCCAGGGGTGATCGGGTGAGCACTGGAAGGCGATGTCCATGGCGAGATCGATACCTTGCCCGGTGCAGGTCTTGGCCAGCTTTTTGAGGTCGGCAAGGGTGCCGAGCTTGGAGTGAATGGCCTTATGGCCGCCTTCGTCCGCTCCGATCGCCCATGGGCTGCCCTCATCGCCTTCGGCCGCGACGACGTTGTTGTTTGGACCCTTGCGAAAGGCCTTGCCGATGGGATGGATGGGCGGTAGGTAAAGAACGTCGAAGCCCATGGCGGCGACGGAGGGAAGCAACGCCTCAACGTCGGCGAGGGTGCCGTGATGCAGCGGCTGAGGCGAAGCGGAGCGCGGAAAGAGCTCGTACCAGGAGGAGAAGCGCGCGCGCTCGCGATCAACCCAGATCTCAAGTTCCTGATCGTACTTGGCGGCGAAGGAGAGGTCGGGATACTGCGAGGCGATCTCGGCGATCTCGGGCGCGAGGGGAAAGTCATAATGAGCGGCGTCCTGCTCGGCCAGCCAGCGGAGCGAGAGAACCACCTGCAGCAGCAGCTTGGCGTCCGCGCCCTTGGCCCGTTCGGCCGTCTCTTCCAACAGCAAAGCACCGGAGCGGAGCGCGAGAGGAATGTTCTGCGGGGTGGATGCGGCGTCCGGATGGAGCGGATCCGGCTGACCATCAATGCGCTTGCGGAGGTCCGAGTACCAGGTGTCGAAGTGATCGATCCAAGCCTGAATCGTAAAGCGCCAGGTGCCGGGTTTGTCAACGACGAAGCTGGCAGAGTAGAGGTCGTTGCCGAGCGGGGCCATAGCGACGGAACGCCAGCGGCGATCGCTCTGATGTCGATAAAGAAGGCGGCCGGCAACGTGATCGTGACCGTCCGCGAAGAAGGCAGCGGAGACGTTGACCGTATCTCCGAGAGTTCGTTTGACCGAGTACCGGCCGTGGTCTACCTGTGGCGCGATCTCTTCAATAAGGACACGACGCCGACCCTCTGCCGGCTTCATGGGACGCAAACTCAAGGACATAGATTCCTAGTTACAAACCTTGATGGACGCAAGTGCAGCGATTCATGTGGTCAAGATCGAACAATCCGCATCCAACCCCGAAAAGACACCAGGATGTTGTTTGAAGCGCAGGTACCACTAGACTTCAATCAGGACGGATGCGGCGAAGCGCGAAAGTGTTTGCTCCGGGTTTGCTCCGGAGCGCGATGCCAATCGTGAACGCCATGACATATGGTGTGGGCCAGGAAAGGAACTGCTGCAGGTGATGAACGATCTTTCAAAGACGGCGCTCCATGCCGCTCGAATCGAAGACTATGGGCTGATCGGCGACTGCGAGACGGCGGCTCTGGTCTCGCGCAGCGGCTCGATCGACTGGCTCTGCTGGCCCGATTTCTCGTCCGGGGCCTGCTTTGCGGCGCTGCTGGGCACGGCCGATCATGGCCGCTGGAGTCTTTCTCCAAAGGCTGAGGTGCTGCGCACGTCGCGGCGCTATCTGCCGCAGACGATGGTGGTTGAAACCACATTTGAGACGAAGGACGGCGTGGTGCAGCTGCTGGACTTCATGCCGCCGCGGGAGTCGCATTCGTGCGTGGTCCGGCGCGTTCGTGGGATCGAAGGCAAGGTAGCGATGTGCATGGTGCTGGCGATCCGATTTGATTACGGGCGTACGACCCCCTGGGTGACGACACACGGCGGGCAGCTGCGCGCGGTCTCTGGGCCGGACATGGTCGTGCTGCATACGGAGGCCAAGCTGCGCGGCGAGAATCTTCGGACGCTGAGCGAGTTCACGGTGCGAAAGGGCAAGGTGATCGACTTCTCGTTGACCTACGCGTCGTCTCTTGGAGAGGTGCCAAAGCCGCCGAATGTGGAAAAGGCGTTGAAGCGAACGGTGGACTTCTGGACAAAGTGGACGGCCCGGAGCGCCTATCGCGGACGATACCAGGAGATGGTGGATCGATCGCTGCTGACGTTGAAGGCTCTAACGTATCGCCCATCGGGTGGCATCGTGGCGGCGCCGACGACCTCCCTGCCGGAGAGTATCGGGGGCAAGCGCAACTGGGACTATCGCTACTGCTGGCTGCGGGATACCGCATTTACGCTGCTGGTGCTGATGCATGCCGGCTTTGAGGAGGAGGCGATCGCCTGGCGGCGCTGGCTGCTGCGCGCGATCGCGGGCGCGCCCGACCGGGTGCAGGCGCTCTACGGCGTTCGCGGCGAGCGCAACCTGAACGAGTGGCATGCAGAGTGGCTGCCGGGCTATGAGCACTCACGGCCCGTGATGATCGGCAACGCCGCCTCGGATCAGTTTCAGCTGGATATCTTTGGCGAGGTAGCCTCCGCGCTGATGCGCACACCAGCCGCGGAGGACGACATTCGCGTGGACGCGACGGCGCTGCAGGCGCGGCTCATCGATCACCTCTGCAAGGTGTGGCCGGAGCCGGATGAAGGCATATGGGAGACACGCGGCGGCCGCAAGCAGTTCGTGCACTCGAAGGTGATGGCCTGGGTAGCGCTCGATCGTGCCATCAAGAACCACGAGCGGTACGACGGCGGCGGGGACGTGAAGCGATGGCGTAAGAACCGCGCGATGATTCGCGTCGAGGTGCTCGAGAAGGGCTTCAATCGATCTCTGAACTCGTTCACGCAGTCCTATGGATCGACCGAGCTGGATGCCTCATGTCTGCGACTGGCGCTGGTCGGGTTTCTTCCGCCGGACGATCCCCGCATCGTCGGCACGGTTGAGGCGATCGAGCGGCATCTTACAAAAGACGGGCTGGTGCAGCGATACAACACGTCGGCCGGCCTGGACGGTCTAGCTGGAGGCGAAGGCTCGTTTCTTGCCTGCAGCTTCTGGATGGCGATGAATCTTCACCTGATCGGCCGGAAGGCAGAGGCAGAGGCGCTGTATGAGCGGCTGCTTGGATTGACGAACGATCTAGGCCTGATTTCCGAGGAGTATGACCCCGCCAAGGGGCGAATGCTCGGCAACTTCCCCCAGGCGCTCTCACACATCTCTCTGGTCCATGCGGCTTTTACGCTCACGGGGGCATGGCGGCCACAACCGATGTAAGGCGAAGCTATTTCTTGGTAAAGCTGAGCCTGTGAGAACAGGCAACCCACAGCCCCGCTTTCTGCTCTTCCCTAAGAGCCCCATCCCTCTCTGGTGAATCTTGACCGACCGAACTCCAAGCTCTACCTATCGGCTGCAGCTGCATAAAGGCTTCACGTTTGACGATGCCGCGTCGATCGCACAGTACCTCTACGACCTCGGCATTACGCACGTCTACAGCTCCCCCTACCTGCAGGCCGCGCCGGGCAGCATGCACGGCTACGACGTGGTCGATCATCAGCGGGTGAACAAAGAACTAGGCGGCAGCGAGGCGCATCAGCGGTTTTCAAAGACTCTTGGCGAGAACGGCCTGGGTCAGGTGCTGGATATCGTGCCGAACCACATGTCGCTGGGCAAGGAGAATCGCTACTGGTGGGATGTGCTTGAGAACGGCGTAACCAGCCGCTACGCTTCGTTCTTCGACATCGACTGGCAGCCGCAGGAGGAGCGTCTGCGCGATAAGGTGCTGGTGCCGATTCTGGGCGATCAGTATGGCCGCGCGCTCGGGAACGGCGACGTCAAGGTGATCCGGAAGGGCGTGGAGTTTCAGGTGGAGGCGGCCGGGCAGACGCTGCCGACGGCGCCAACCTCTCTGCCGGCGATTCTATTTCGCGCGGCCGAGTATGCGAAGTCCGACACGCTGAGTTTTCTGGCTGCGTCGTTTGGCCGTCTGCCGGTTCCCGAGGCCTGGGATCGATGGGTGATCCTCGCGCGCAACCGCGACAAGGTGGTGCTGGCAAAGCTGCTCTCGCGGCTGTGCTCTGAGGAAGAGAAGGTCTGCGAGGCGATCGATCGCTCTGTGAGTGAGCTGAACGCGAACCTGGACGCCCTCGATGACTTTCTGACGCAGCAGAACTATCGGCTGGCGTACTGGAAGACAGCCGACCAGCAGCTGGGATATCGCCGCTTCTTCGACGTGAATACATTGATCGGTCTGCGGATGGAGCGCGAGCATGTGTTTGAGGAGACGCATGCGCTGATCGTCGAGTGGCTGCGCGCCGGTGTACTCGATGGCATTCGTGTCGACCATCCAGACGGTCTGCGGGATCCACTCGAGTACTTCCATCGCCTGCGCGAGCATGTGCCCGAGGGATGGATTATCGGCGAGAAGATTCTTGAGCCGGGCGAGTACCTGCGCGAGAGCTGGCCGATTGACGGCACCAGCGGCTATGACTTTATGAATGCGGCCTTGGGCACGCTCTTTCATCCCGGCGGCATGGCCGAACTAAACAAGATCTACGGCGAGTTCACTGGGCAGCCGACATTATTTCCACCGATCGCTCACGACAAGAAGATGATGGTGATGGAGCAGGCGCTCGGCTCGGACGTGAATCGGCTGACCAGCCTGTTTGTCGAGATCTGTGAGCAGAACCGAAATCAGCGGGACTTCACGCGGGTGGAAATTCAGCGGGCTATCGTTGCCATCGCCGCTTGCTTTGCGATCTATAGAACGTATGTGCAGCCGGACCGCGAGGAGATCACCGATGAAGATCGAGGCACGATTGATCGGGCCGTCACCTGCGCCAAGGATAATCGATCCGATATTGACAGCTCGCTGTTCGACTTCATGCGCGATGTTCTGACGATGGGGGTTCGCGGCAAGAAGGAGACGGAGTTCGTGCTGCGCTTTCAGCAGTTCACCAGTCCGGTGATGGCGAAGGGTGTGGAGGATACGGCGTTCTACTGCTATAACCGGCTGATCGCTGCGTGCGAAGTAGGCGGCGATCCGGGACGCGACGGCCTGTCAGTCGGCGAGTTCCACGCGTATAACGCGACGATGCAGGCGAGCCACCCGCTGACCATGACGACGCTCTCCACGCACGACACAAAGCGGTCTGACGATGTGCGTGCGCGGCTCGCGGTGCTGACGGAGATTCCGCGCGAGTTCCGCAAGATTCTTAGGCGATGGTCGCGCATGAATGCAAAGCTCAACGCCGGCATCGATCGCAACACGGAGTACTTCTTCTATCAGACGGTGATTGGGGCGTGGCCGATCGAGAAGGACCGCATGCGCGCCTACATGGAGAAGGCGACGAAGGAAGCCAAGCAGCAGACATCGTGGACGGCGAGCAACAAGGAGTTTGAGAACGCGCTTAACGCTTTTATCGACGGCACGCTGAGTTCGCCGGAGTTCTGCGCGGAGGTAGAGGATTTTGTCGGTAGGATTCGTCAGGCAGGCCGCACGAACTCGCTCGCACAGACGCTGCTGAAGCAGACCTCGCCCGGTGTACCGGACCTGTATCAGGGGTCGGAGCTTTGGGACTTCAGCCTGGTGGATCCGGATAATCGCCGGCCGGTCGACTATGAACTGCGCCGTCGTCTGCTCGCGGAGATGCAGTCGCTCACGGTCGAAGAGATTGTGCGCCGCGGTGACGAGGGTATGACCAAGCTGTGGACGATTCACCAGTCGCTCCGTCTGCGGAGGGAGCACTCTGAGTGGTTCCGGAAAGATGCGGGCTATGCGCCGCTTGAAGTTCGAGGACGCAAGCGCGAGCATGCCATCGCCTTCGAGCGCGGTGAATCGGTCATTACCGTGGTGCCTCGCCATACGCTGCTGCTGGGCGGCTCCTGGGCCGACACTACGCTTACTCTGCCGGAGGGAATTTGGGTCAATCGGCTCTCCGGCGAAGGTCACCGCGGCGGCGTCGTGCGGATGGACACGCTGCTCCTAAAGTTTCCAGTAGCTCTGTTGGTGAAGGAAGGGTTGAGTCATGCATGAGTTTCGAGTGTGGGCGCCAGATGCAAAGACGATGACGCTGGTGCTCTATGGCAAGGGAGCGGACGGCGGAGAGCTGCGCTGCGAGATGAAGGGACCCGATCAAGACGGCTGGTGGTCGGTGAGAGCCGAAGCAGTCTGCGGTGATGACTACGCCTACCTGATTGATATCGACACCAGGGCGTACCCCGATCCGCGCGCGCTTGATATGAGCGATGGCGTGCATGGTCCGTCGCGTCTCTACGATCACGGAGCGTTTGTGTGGCACGATCCTCTCTGGCAGGGGCCGCCGCTGACCGGTGCCGTGATCTACGAGATGCACATCGGTACCTTCACGGAAGGCGGCACCTTCGATTCCGCGATCGATCACCTGCGCTATCTCTCGACGCTGGGCGTGACCCATCTGGAGGTCATGCCGATTGCGGAGTTTCCCGGCGACTTCGGCTGGGGATATGACGGCGTCGGCCTGTTCGCGGTGACGCACAGCTACGGTGGCCCGGACGCCTTCAAGCGGTTCGTCGATGCATGCCATCAGACCGGACTGGCTGTGCTGCTGGATGTGGTCTATAACCACTTCGGCCCGGTCGGCAATTACACGATCAAGCTGGGCCCGTATCTGACGGACAGGCATCGCACGCCGTGGGGTGCGGCGGTGAACTTTGAAGAGAGCGGCAGCGATCAGGTGCGGCGCTACTTCATCGATAACGCGCTGATGTGGATGCGCGACTATCACGTGGACGGCCTCCGGCTCGACGCCGTGCATGAGTATATGGACCGGTCCGCCGTCCACTTCATGGAGCAGCTCTCAGGTGAGGTGGATGTGCTGTCGTCTGTGCTGGGACGGCGGCTGGTTCTGATTGCCGAGAGCGACCTTAACGATCCGCACGTGATCAAGCCGCGCGAGGCGGGCGGCATGGGCATGGACGCGCAGTGGAGCGACGACTTCCATCACTCCCTCTTTACGGTGCTCAACCCCAGTGAAGAAGGGCGGGGCTACTATGACGATTTCGGCACGATGGAGGCGCTGGCTAAGTCGCTGAAGGAGGTCTTCGTCTACGACGGCGAGTACTCGGCCTTCCGCAAGCGAACTCACGGCCGGCGCGTCGGCGATCTCTCCGCGCATCACTTTCTCGGCTATATCCAGAATCACGATCAGATCGGCAATCGAGCGATCGGCGATCGGATCGAGCACATCGTAGGTATCGACAGGACGAAGGTTGCTTTAGCGCTGGTGCTGACCGCGCCCTTCATCCCCATGCTCTTCCAGGGCGAAGAGTTCGCGGCATCGACGCCGTTTCAGTACTTCGCGCACCATGAAGATGAAGAGATGGCAAAGGCGGTGTCAGCAGGTCGAAAGAAGGAGTTTGCGATCTTCGGGTGGAACGATGACGAGATTCCGGACCCGGAAAAACGCGAGACCTTTGAACGATCACGATTGAACTGGAACGAGGTTCACCAGGGCAAGCATGCGGAGATTCTGGATTGGACGCGTAAGCTGATCCGTCTTCGGCGAACATCGACTTCCTTGAACAACGGTCAGCTGCAGAGCGTCCGGGTCCGCTTCGACGAGGGCAAGCAGTGGCTTACGATGCGCCGCGGTCATGTGATGGTCGCCCTGAATCTTGGGAGTGAGGCCGTCACGCTGCCGAACCATGATAAGTTCCCGCTTGAACTCGCGTCGAACAGCGACATTGCCGTAACGAACGAGAGCATCCTGCTTCCCGTAGACAGCGTCGCGATTCTCCACATGCGGTCTTCCTGAAGCACGACTCGCGGTGTGTGGAACGTATGTTCGTCCGCCGCGATCCACTCTCTGGAGTCCAGAGCGGCACTTCGCAGATCAACAGAAAAGTCTGAAACTTTTCTTATCCGTCCTCGTCTTCGAAACAGACCCCATTGCATGTTGAGTGACGCTGTACTGATCTGTGACGTGGTTTAGAGCGCGAGGCGGAGACACGCAGGGTGTGCCTATCCAGGAGAGTGCGGCGATGACGGGATGGCGAGCGAGCTGTGCAGCGGCCGCGCTCCTGTTGCTGGGTTCCGGCCAGGTGCGTCATGCCTGCGGCGCGCAAACGCCGGCTCCGGCCGCGGCCGTCACGGCGCGGCAGATCGGCACGATCCAGGCGCTCAATGCGACGACGCTGGCGCTGACGACCGACAAGGGTGAAAAGGTTTCGGTCAGCCTCACGGGTGAGACCAAGGTAGTGCAGCTGGCCGCCGGCAGCACCGACCTGAAGACCGCGCAACCGGGAGCGATGACCGATCTCGCGGTGGGAGATCGGGTGCTGGCGATTGGCACTGCATCGGATACTCCCGGCATGTTGATCGCGCGCCGTCTGGTGCTGATGAAATCGACCGACATCGCAAAGCGGCATGAGGTGGAGCAGGCTGGCTGGCAGCATGGAACCGGCGGTATCGTCAGCACGGTCGATGCCGCGACAGGTGTGGTGACGATCAAGGCGGGAGCACGCACGATCACGGTCGCGACGCACCCCTCCACGATCATCCGGCGCTATGCGCCGAACTCCGCGCGCTTTGAAGATGCGACGAAGAGTTCGCTCGCGGAGCTGCATCCGGGCGATCAGCTGCGCGTGCGAGGGGAGCGCGCCGGCGATGGAGTGAGCTCTCAAACGATTAACGCTGAGGAGATCGTCAGCGGCTCCTTCCGGCATCTGTCAGGAACGGTGCAGTCGATCAATGCGGCCGCGGGCCAGCTGACGGTCCGCGATGCCAAGACCAAGCAATCTACGGTGCTGTCGGTCAGTTCCGGCACCGCCATCCATGAGCTTCCGCCCGAGGTCGCATCGCGCTTTGCCGCGCGGGCGAAGTCCGCCGGAGCGGCACAGCCCGCAAACCCGCAGTCCCCGGCGAGTGCGGTCGCGGGCGACGCAACACCCGAGCGGAGCGGCGGCGGCGATCTGTCGCAGGTCGTCTCTCGCCTGCCCGCACTCAGCCTTGCGGATCTGAAGGTCGGTGAGGCCGTTATGGCCGTCGGCGGGGACGGAACCGCCGGGTCGATTGCCGCTGTCACCATCCTCGGCGGCGTTGAGTCAATTCTGGCAGCATCACCCAAGGGCGGGGCCGAAATGGCTCTGTCGCCGTGGAGTATGGGTGGCGGCGGCGATGCTGGCGGAGGCTCCCAATAGAGCATCTTTCAGGAGCAGGAATGCACGTTCGATCTATGCTGAAGCTCTTTTTCCTCTGTCTCTGCCTTATGCCCGGTGCGGTCCTCTGGAGTCAGACAGGTGCCGTTGTTCACGGCACCGTGGCCGATCCTGATGATGCCGTAATCCCCGGTGCCACAGTAACGTTCTCGCCCGCGGGGGGCAAGGCCTTGCTCGCCACCTCACAGGACGACGGCACCTACACGCTGAAGGGCGTGCCGAGCGGTCTCTATGCGGTCACGGTCACGATGAAGGGCTTCTCCACCTTCGTGAAACAAGGCGTGCGCGTCTCCGCGAATCAGCCGTTCACGCTCGATGTGAAGCTGGCCATTCAGGAGCAGTCGCAGGAGGTGCAGGTCAACGCGCAGTCGAACCAGCTCAGCGTGGACTCGGATGCAAATGCAAGCGCAACCGTCATCAAGGATAAGGATCTGGATGCGTTGTCGGACGATCCGGACGAGCTCTCCTCCGAGCTCTCGGCCTTGGCTGGTCCTGCCTCAGGACCGAGCGGCGGACAGATCTACGTGGATGGCTTTACCGGCGGTCAGCTGCCGCCAAAGTCGTCTATCCGCGAGATCCGCGTCAACCAGAATCCCTTCTCCGCGCAGTTCGACAAGATCGGCTACGGCCGTGTCGAGGTCTTCACGAAACCGGGCACGGACAAGTTCCACGGCAACTACAGCGTGCAGGGCGGCGACAACAAGTTCAACACATCCAATCCGTTTCTGGGCAGCGCCAACGTGCAGCCGCCATATCACACGCTGTTTATGATCGGCAGCGTCACCGGCCCGATCAATCGCTACTCCTCCTTCTCGGTCGGCGGCTCGCATCGCACGATTCAAGACAACAGCATTGTGAACCCGACGAACTTCTATGCGGATCCCGCAAACCCCACAACGCTTTGCCAGCCAACGACTCCGGGAACGACGAGCCCATGCGTCGTAACTGGCTCGCTGCCCGCCACCGCGCGCGCCGTATTTCATCCGCAGACGCGCAGTGACATCACGCCGCGGCTCGATCTTGCGATCGGCGAGAAGAACACGCTGACGGCGCGCTACCAGTACTACGTGAATGGACAGCAGAACGCGGGGATCGGTAACACCAGTCTGCAGACGGTCGGCTACAGCACGGATGCGAGCGAGAATACGATCCAGCTCAGCGACACGCAGCTGATCAACTCGCACGTGATCAACGAAACCCGCTTCGAGTACGAACGCGACCACTCGCTGCAGACGCCGAACAGCCTGGCGCCTACGGTTTCCGTGCAGGGTATTGTGACTGGCGGTGGATCGAGCCAGGGCAGGTCGGAGAGCACGGAGGCGCACATCGAGGCGCAGAACTATACCTCTGTGCAGCTGGCCAAACACTTCATGCGCTTTGGCGGAAGGCTGCGAACCACTCAGGAGACCCTGACCTCAAACGCCGGGCAGAATGGGACGTTCACCTACACCTCGCTGGCAAACTACGTTACCGGAACCTCGCAGCAGTTCCGGCAGACGGTGATTACAAATCCGACGATCTCCAATCGCCTGACGGATGTCGGCATCTACGCCGAAGACGACTGGAAGTTTCGGCCTAATCTGACGATCAGCTACGGCCTGCGGTATGAGGCGGAGAACGTCATCCACAGCAATCATGACCTCGCGCCTCGCTTTGCCATCTCGTACGGTATTCCGCACAAGGGCGGCCAGCCGGTCACGGTGATTCGCGTGGGCTACGGTATCTTCTACGACCGCTTTCAACAGTCGGATGTGCTGACTGCGATTCAGTACAACGGACAGAACCAGTCACAAAATGTAGTCCAGAACCCCAACCCCAACACATGTCAGCCGGGAGCCTTGGCCGGGTGCGGGGGCGCGGTAAGCAGTGTGCTGGGAAGCACCGTCTACACGCTCGCGCCCAATCTGCGCAGCTCCTATAACCAGCAGGCGGCGTTGGGCGTGGATCAGCAATTGGGCCGCGTCGGTACCGTTTCAGCAACGTACATCACGGCGAAGGGAATTCACCAGTATCTGAGCCGCGCCGTAACAAACGATCAAGGCCAGCCTTCCCCCACCAGCTATAACAACCAGTACTTCTCAGGCGGCTACTATGAGGAGCAGCAGTTGCTCATCAACAGCAACATCCGTATGAAGAAGCTGCAACTCTGGGGTTTTTACTCGCTCAACTTCGGCAACGCGAATACCGGCGGATCCACGACGTTTGCGACCGACGTCAATAATCGCAGGATCGACTACGGCAACGCTTCCTTCGTGCATCGCAACTTCGTCGTCACGGGCGGCAGCTATCAGTTGCCGCTGCACATCACACTCAGCCCGTTTCTGCTGGCTCAATCTGGAACCTTCTACAACATCACCGCGGGAACAGATCGCAACTTTGACGGTCAGTTCAACGACCGGCCGTACTTCGTGAATGGCAATCAGGGAGACTGCCGCAACGCGGCCGACTACAGCCTGACACAGAACGCAGCGGGAACGCTCACGCAGGTTCCGGTCAACTACTGTATCGGCCCTGCCAACGTGACGGTCAACCTGCGTGTAGGGAAGACGATCGGCTTCGGCCCGGAGAACAAGCCGGTGGCGGGCGCAAGCGGCGGCGCCGGTGGTCCTGGTGGCGGTGGCCGCGGCGGGCGGG
>CAXTRT010000058.1:0-18576 GCA_964246835.1 uncultured Acidobacteriaceae bacterium
GCCGGGGGTGACGTGGTACCACGACCGGCGGTCGCCGTCGCAGCTGGATGCGACGAAGGGGTCGTATACGACGGTGACGACGTTCTTTGCCTCATCGAAGTTCGGATCACAGACAGACTTCAATCGCTTCGATGGATCATTTTCGACGTACTACTCGTTTGGCAAGCGCAAGTATGTGTTTGCGCGGAACACACGGATCGGCGTGGAGCAGAACTACGGGTCGAACCCGAACGTGGGGGACCAGAACAGCTCAACGAATCCATGCCGGGGGATTCTGCTGACGACCAATGCAAGCTGTACGGCGGTGCCGCTGCCGGAGCGCCTGTACGCGGGCGGGGCTACGTCGCATCGCGGATTCTCGATCAATGGGGCGGGACCGCGCGATCTGCAGACGGGCTATCCCGTAGGCGGCACGGCGGTGTTCCTCAATCAGCTGGAGCTTCGGCTGCCGGCACCGGTGCTGCCGGTGGTTGGAAGCAGTGTGAACTTTGTGGTCTTCCACGATATGGGCAATGTCTTCCAGAACGCGAGCGAGATGTTTCCGAGCTTTCTGCGTTATCACCAGCCGAACCAGGACACCTGCCGCGATGTCTCGAGCGTGAAGGTTCAGACGACGCATGTGGGAACGTGCAACTTCAACTACTTCTCGCACGCAATCGGGCTGGGCGCTCGGTATAACACACCGGTCGGGCCGATTCGTGTCGATCTAAGTTATAACCTCAATCCGCCTGTCTATCCGGTGCTGTATGACTTCAGCAGCAGCGCGGCGCCGCATGTAGGGCAGGCGAGCCACATTAACTTCTTCTTCAGCATTGGACAGAGCTTCTAGCGATGCGAGACGGCCTCAGCAAAGTCGCGATGGGTGGAACGTGCCGGTGGTGCGAGCGGATGCTCGCGCTGGCGCTGCTGGCCGGGTGCGCGGGTGTACTTGGAGCACAGGCTCCGGGTGCGGCGCCCACGACGGGCGGAGCGGTTTCAAATCCGGACCAGACGACGAGGGCACAGCAGAAGACAGGCGCAGATACGGCCGCCAAGGCCGAGGAGGCGCAGGAGGCGGTTCCAGCGCCGACCAACGCGGGCGTGCTGATCGATCGCGTGGTCGCCGTGGTCAACGGGGACGTGGTGCTGGAGAGCGATGTGGAGGAGGAGCGGCGGATGGCGGCGTTTCAGCCGATCTCCTCGCCGGAGGGAAGCGCCACGCGCGACAAGGCGATCGAGCGGCTGGTGAACCGGAGGCTGCTGCTGCAACAGGCCAAGCTGCAACCGCAGCATGTGATCTCCGAGGCGGATATCGGTACGCAACTGGATCAGTTACGAAAGGAGATCCCTGCGTGCAAGGAGGCGCACTGCGAGACGGAGGCCGGCTGGGCGAAGTTCCTGGCAACGCACGGCGTGACCAGCAATGAGGTGCGGTCGCACTGGCGCGAGCGGATGGAGTCGCTGCAGTTTATCGAGGTTCGGTTTCGGTCGGGCATCCGGATCTCGCACACGGAGATCGAGGACTACTACGAGAAGACGATGCTGCCGGCGTATGCCAGGCAGAAGGTGAAGGCACCGCCGCTCGAGAAGCTCTCGGATCGGATCCAGGAGGTTCTGCTGCAGCAGCAGGTAAGTGGCCTGCTTTCGGACTGGCTGCGGTCTCTGCGGGCGCAGGGGACGGTGCAGATTGTGCAGGATGGAGCGGACCCGGTATGAGCGAGCCGATGAAGAGCGACGAGAGTCCGAAGCGATCGGGTGGATGGCACGTTACGCGAAAGATGGCGAAGGCGCTGGCGTGGACGGTGGGCACGCTCCTGGTGCTGCTCGTGCTGCTGACGGTGGGCGTGACCTGGTACACAACGACGCCAGACTTTGAGCGGCGAGTGAAGACCGAGCTGGTGAGCACGCTTGAGGATGCGACGGGCGGCCGCGTGGAGTTGGGCGGGATCAGCCTGAACTTATGGCACCTGGCGGTGGAGGCGGATGGGCTGGTGATTCATGGGTTGGAGGGGCCGGGTGAGGCGCCGTACCTTTCGGCAGACAAGATTCTGCTGCGCGCGAAGATCAATACCGTGATCTCGCATACGGTGGGCAGGGGAGCGCAGTCGCATATCGGACTGAGCTACCTGCGGGTGGAGCAGCCGCATGTCCACCTGATTATCGACAAGGACGGCAAGACGAACCAGCCGGCGCCGAAGAAGCCGAGCACCAGCACGACGCCGGTGCAGGACACGCTGCTGGACCTGCAGGCCGGGCGGGTGGAGCTGGCGAACGGGCTGGTGGTCATCAACGACCGGGCGATTCCGTTCGATGTGGCGGCAAAGGACCTGGACGCGCAGGTGAACTACTTGTCGTCAAGCGACCGCTACGGGATGACTATCGATCTGCACGATCTGCGGACGAAGATGGCCAAGGAGCCGGAGGCGCAGTCGAAGCTGCATGTCGAGGCAGAGCTGGGACGCGATGCGGCGGCGCTGAAGGCGTTCGATTTGCATACGGGCGAACGCTCCGAGCTGACGGCTACGGGATCTCTGAATCACTTTGCGAAGCCGGAGTTTGCGGCGGCGGTGGATGGAAACCTCGAGTTGAAGCAAATTGCGGTGCTGGGCGGGGTCGATGGATTGAACGCCGGATCGCTCGAGCTGCATGTGAGGGGGCATAACTGCTATACCGCGCCGCAAGAGGCGCAGAAGCAGCCGCACTTCTGGCAGCGGCGGCACCCGAAGGATGCGGTGGCGCCGAGCACGAAGGCGCTGCCGGCCGATCCGGATTGCGTGAAGGGCTATCTGGTGGTAGGCGAGGTGAAGCTGCATGATGCCGGGTACCGCGATGCGTCGGTGCGCGTGCACGACATCAACGGCGGCGCACAGCTGCATGTGACGCCGACCGAGCTGCTGTTCACGGCGCTGACGGGATACCTGCCGGGCGGCGGAAGCGCGACGGGCGAACTGCGAATTTCCAACTGGCTGGGTGAGGTGCCGGCGAGCGCGCCGGCGGGTTCGGCTACGACGGTGGCGGCGGCGCAGACGGCGAACAAGGCGGCAGTCGGCGTGGGCGCGAAGGCTCCGGTGGACTCAGTGACGATCACACCGGTGCAACGGGCGCATGCGCTGCTGAACGTCTCGATCAACAAGATTACGCTGCGATCGATCTTTGAGATCGTGCAGACGAAGTCGAAGGACTTGGGATTCGATACGGCGTTCAGCGGGCCGGTGAAGGCGGAGTGGGGCGGCCCGGCGACGGAGATCGCGGATACGGTGAATGTGGACGCCGATGTGAAGTTTGCGCCGACGGGGGTTCGCAGCCGTGGGGCGCTCGCGAATATTCCGCTGAACGGGGAGGCGATCGCGCACTATCGCGGACAGCAGCAGGTGGTGAACATTGACAAGTTTCTGGCGCGGACACCGCAGTCAACGATCGACGCGAGCGGCGTGCTGGGGGTGAACAAGGGCGATCCGCTGACGGCGCTGCGGCTCGATGCCTCGGTACGAGATCTGGGGGAGTACAACCAGCTTTTGACCAGCCTGGGCGTGCAATCGAATGGCAAGAAGGGGTCGGCCGCGCTACCGATCGTGCTGCATGGGTCGTTGGGATTTCAGGGAACGGCGCGAGGGCGACTGGCGAACATTGATGTGAAGGGGCATCTGCAGGCGAACGATCTGTTTCTGCATGCGGGGACGCAGGCGGATGTGCATATCGATTCTATTGTAGCGGATGCCGAGTATCAGCCGAAGGGGCTGGCGGTTGGGAGCTCGAGGATTCAGCGCGGGAGTGCGGTGCTGACGGCATCAGGAACATTTGTGCCGCGGCGAGCGGTCGCGCGAAGCGGCGCTGTTTCTTATGTGTGGGATGACGGCAGCATGATCGACGCGAAGGTCAACCTGAACAATGCGTCGCTCGACGATGTGCTGGATTTCGCGGGACAGAAGGGCAAGTACCCGGTGACGGGAACGCTCTCGGTTAATGGACAGGCGCAGGGAACGCTGAAGGCGCTGAACGGATCGGGCGAGGTGAACCTGGTCAACGGCGTGGCCTATGGCGAGCGATACGAGTCGATGCTGGTGGACGCGACGGTCGCAGGCAAGCAGATTGAAGCGACGCAGTTGCTGGTGAAGCTGCACGGCATGCAGATCGCCGGCGACGGCGGCTACAACATGACGACAGAGCAGCTGCACGCGCACGTGCAGGGGGACAACCTGGTGCTGTCGAAGTTCGACACGGTGCAGAAGCAGAAGCTGCCGGTGGATGGTGTGCTGAATCTGCGGGCGGATGCACGCGGCACGGTGGCGGAGCCGGGGCTGAAGGCGAACATTGGGTTGACGCAGATCGCCTATAACGGGCAGCAGCTCGGTGAGGTGACAGCGGAGGCGCACTCGCAAGGGAAGACGGCTTACCTGACGCTGAACTCGACGCTGGTCGGCGCGGAGCTCGCGGCGAATGCGACGACGCAGCTGGTCGGGGACTATGACACGCAGGCCAGGGTGACGCTGCGTGGCCTCGACATCGCAAAGCCGATGGCGCTGCTGGCGGCGAGTCCGGGGCTGGCGGCGAGCTCGCGGATCGATGGCGTGATTACCATCAACGGACCGCTCAAGAATCCTGCCGCGCTCGCCGGCACGGCGGAGTTGAATCCGCTCGAGGCCACGCTGCAGGGTATTACGCTGAAGGCGGACGGGCCGATGCGGGCGAACCTGCGGAGCGGTGTGGCGACGCTCGAGCCGCTGCACATCACGGGTCAGGATACGGACCTGCGGGCGAGTGGATCGGCTGTGGTGCTGGGCGTGACGGACCCGAAGGGAGGCAAGCTCGACGTGAAGGCGACCGGGTCGATCAACACGGCGATCGCGCACACGTTCAACCCGGATGTGATCACAAAGGGCAAGGTGGAGTTCAAGATCGCGGCGGGTGGCCGGGTTAAGGATCCGGAGCTGACGGGTACGGTCGACTTCGAGCATGTGGACGCGGCGATCGATGGTGTGTCCAACGGGCTCACCAATCTGAATGGGCAGCTGGTCTTCAACGAGAACCGGCTGGAGGCCAAGTCGCTGACAGCGACGACGGGCGGCGGCCAGCTTACGTTTGGCGGGTTCGTGATGTACAAGGGCGGCGTGTACGCGGATCTCTCGCTCAAGGCGCAGAAGGTGCGCTACCGGCTGAATGGCCTGAGCACGACGGCTGACGCGGACATTCGGCTGCAGGGCGGGACGGATGGCGCGCGGCTGAGCGGGTCGGTTCTGATTACTCGCTTTACAGTTGGCGCGGACGTGGACTTTGCGGCGTTTGCCGGGCCGGGTGGCGTTGCGGCGCCGCCGGATCCGAACTCGCTGTTGAACAAAATTCTGCTGGATATCAAGGTGACGAGCTCGCCGCAGCTGGACTTCCAGAATTCGTATGCAAAGCTGGCAGGGACGGTCAATCTCGCCGTGCGAGGGACGGTGGCGGAGCCTACGGTGCTGGGCCGGGTGCAGATAACGGACGGAAGTGCGACCTTTGCGGGGACCAAGTACCAGCTGCAGCGCGGCAATATCTACTTCACGAATCCGGTGCGGATCGATCCTGTGATCGATCTCGATGCGACGGCGCGGGTGGAGAACTATGACGTGACGATCGGCATTCATGGCACGTCGACGTCGCTCAAGCCGACGTACCGGTCGGAGCCGCCGCTGACCGAGGCGGATATCTTCAGCCTGCTGGCGCTGGGTAAGACGCAGGAAGAGGCGCAGATCAGCAGCACGCAGCAGACACAGGCGGGAACCGATCCGACGACGAACGCGCTGCTGGGCGGGGCGCTGAATGCGACGGTGAGCAACCGGGTGTCGAAGCTGTTTGGCGGCGGCAGTGTGAAGATCGATCCGGCCTTTGTCGGCACGCTGGGGAACTCGGGGCCGCGCATTACGGTGCAGCAGCAGCTGACGCAGCAGCTCTCTGTGACCTTTGCGACGAGTGTGAATGCGCAGACGCAGCAGCTGATTCAGGTGTCGTATCAGCTGAAGGAGAATCAATCGGTGGTTGCGACACGGGATGAAGCCGGCGTGTTCAGCATTGTGTACAAGCTGCGGCAGCGCTATCGCTAGAGCCTTTCAGGTGTGCGTTTCCGCGAGAACCCGCGTCCAACTTAGGGTGAGCGGGGCTGCTTAAGGATAGAACGGCCGCTGCGAAGGAGATGCGATGAGCAACCACGAGAGACGATCGGCTTTACTGGGCGTAGCGCTCCTGCTGGCATCGGCTGGTCTTGCGGCGCGGGGAGCCACGCAAAGCGCGGGTGCAACCAGCGCGCAGGCAGGCTCGCCGGCGGATCAGGCGATTCAGGCCGATGTGATGAAGGCACTCGACAACAAACGCTTTCAGGATGTGAAGGTTGCCGTCGCGAACGGGTTGGTGACGCTGACCGGCTCTGTCGGCGTGTATGCGGAGAAGGAGGATGCGGATAAGAAGGTGCATCACCGCAAGAACGTGAAGGGTGTCGAAAATGAGATCGAGGTAGCGGGTCCGGTGGTGGAGGACACTACGCTGCGCAACAAGCTGGCGGAGAAGCTGGCGTACGATCGCGTAGGCTACGGGACGACGGCGTTCAACGCGCTGACGATCGGTGTGCAGAACGGCGTGGTGACGCTGGGCGGCGTGGCGTATGGACCGGTTGATAAATCGTCGGCGGTGAGCCTGGTTGAGAACTATCCGGGCGTGAAGGATGTGGTGGACAACATCGAGGTCGCTCCGGTATCCCCGATGGACGACCGCATCCGACTGGCGACGGCGCGGGCCGTCTATGGGGCTCCGCAGTTGAACCGGTACGCGCTTGACCCCGCGAAGCCGATCCGGATCACCGTGGTGAACGGCAACGTGACGCTTTCGGGAGTGGTGGATAACAAGGGCGACAAGGATGTTGCGAATATCCGGGCCAACGGCGTTCCGGGCGTGTTCAAGGTGACGAACAATCTTGAGGTTGCGAATGGATCGAGTGCGTCGAAGTAGGATTGAAGGATGCAGGGACTCTGGAAGAGCACGGCGACGACGCTGGAAATGATCAAGTGGGAGCACTCGATCTTTGCGCTGCCATTTGCGCTAACGGGAGCGGTGCTGGCGGCCGGCGGATGGCCGCACCTGCGGGTGCTGGGGTGGATTCTGGTGTGCATGGTCTCGGCGCGGTCCGCGGCGATGGCGTTCAATCGACTGGCCGATGCCGATCTGGATGCGGCAAATCCACGTACCGCGATGCGGGCGCTCCCCGCAGGAACGCTGGGCCGTGGCTTCGTGCTGTGGTTTGTGGTGGCGGCTTCAGGAGTGTTTCTACTGGCGTCGGCGATGTTGAACCGGGGGACGCTGCTGCTGGCACCGATCGCGCTGGCGGTGGTGCTCTCGTACAGCTATATGAAGCGGATTACGCGGTGGTCGCACCTGGTGCTGGGTTTGGCGCTCGGGATCGCGCCCGCGGCGGCGTGGATCGCGGTGAGCGGATCGCTCGATGCGCGCATCCTGGTGCTGACGGCGGCGGTGTTGCTCTGGGTGGGTGGATTTGATGTGCTGTATGCGTGCCAGGACTTCGAGCACGACCGGGCTGTGGGACTGTACAGTATTCCGCAGGCGTTCGGGCTTGACGGCGCGTTCTGGATTGCGCGCACGATGCATGTGGCTATGGTCGGAGTGCTGTGCTGGCTGGTGGTGCTTTTCGGGCTTGGAGCGGCAGCGAAGATTGGCGTAGGGGTGGTGGCGGCGTTGCTGCTGTATGAGCACTCGCTTGTGAGCCCGAAGGATCTGCGGCGCATGAACGCTGCGTTCTTCACTCTAAACGGGATTATCTCGATGATTTTTTTCGTCGCTGTTGCGGTGGACCGGATGATGGCCCGGTGACGCAGAAAGGCTCGCCGCGCGGGCGAGCCCTTTCCAGATAAAGCGAGTTGCTTTAGTAGGTCTTCCGGTCGCGAACGTCGTCTGTTCTTCCGGTGATCTTGTCCTTCAAGTTTTCTGCGGCAGAGGTGACCTTGTTGCGGAGGTCGTGAGCGTTGGCATCGGTGTCCGCGCGAGTTTCACTGGCGTGGACGTCCGCGCGGGTATGCGCGTCACTGTTTGCGTCGCTGGCGGCATCTTTGACGTTGCCCCAGGCTTCTTTCGCATTGCCTTTGACCTGATCGGCTGCACCGGAGTTTGCGAGCTCCTGGTTGCCGACGGCTTCACCTATGCCTTGCTTTGCCTTGCCTACAACCTGGTCAACTTTTCCTGCGAATGTGTCAGTGCTCATGCGTGCTCCTAACGGTGTGTGCGGTTTGGACCGGCTTACGGATAGCCCAGTCGCTTGAAGCTGGTTTGGCTCTGGCCGCGCTAGAGAGCGCGACGTCCTGAGAGCAGGTTGAAGATAAGAACGACGATGGCAAGGACGAGCAGGATATGGATCCAACCGCCCAGCGTGTAGCTGCTGACAAGTCCCACAAGCCACAGAACGAAGAGAATGATAGTAATGGTCCAAAGCATTGCCTGGTCTCCTATACGGAACGGTCCGGTCATAGTGTCTGCCGTGCACCCTGCGCACAGCCCCGGCGTACCTGAGTTAAGGTGCGGAAGGTGATTTCGAGGTTGCCAGAATATGAAAATATTGACGGCATACGGTGACGCTGATGAAGGCTGCAGAAGGAGTTTGCAATCCAAAGATCCACACGGGAACGTACTGACCCTCATTCCGTCGCAATACGGCGTGTTGCTATCCAGGGCGAGCTGGGATCGAACAGCCATCTGGCCGCTCTGGCGATCGCTTCGGGCGCAGCGGTGGTTTCAAAGGCGCGGTCCGCGGAGGCGCTTGACTCTGTGGCGTCGGGTGAGGTGGACGGGGTGGTGCTGCCGATTGAAAACAGCCTGCACGGGTCTGTGGTGGATCATTACGACCTGCTGCTTGCGCGGCCGCTGCGCATGGTGCGGGAGTTGAACCTGCGGGTGCGGCATCAGGTGATTGCGAGACCTGGGGTGGAGCTCAGCGCGGTGCGGCGGGTGCTATCGCATCCGGTGGCGCTGTCGCAGTGCCGGCGATGGCTGGCGGCGCATCCGGAGATCGATGCCGTGACGTTCTACGATACGGCGGGAAGTGTGAAGCATGTGATTGAGGAAGGCCTGGTGGATGCCGCGGGAATCGCTCCTGTGCTGGCGGCCGAGGTGTATGGCGGGACGGTGCTAGCGGCGGATATTGAAGATCACGCGGAGAACCACACGCGATTTCACCTGATTGTGCCGGAGTTTGCTCTGGCGAGATGGGACGGGGAGCGGGCCGCAGCGGACAAGATGAGTCTGGCGTTTGCAGTGGAGCATCGGCCGGGGACGCTGGTGGCGGCGCTCGACCGCATGGCCAGGGCGGGAGCGGACCTGACGAAGATCGAGTCGAGGCCAGTGGCGGGGCGGCCGTGGGAGTACCTGTTTTATGTCGATCTGCGCTTCAGCCAGCCGGAGATTGCGGACGCGGTGGTGCGCGGACTGGGCGACTGCTGCGGAATGGTGCGGGAGCTGGGACGGTATCGGGCGGCTGTGTAGACCATTTCCGGTGTGAGCCGAAGGTGGACTGCGCGGGTCAGACTACCCGCGGGTGCCGTGTGCCATCCGCTTTAGGGAAGACAAGAGAGGGCCGATCCTAACGAACGGATGTGAATGCGACCTTTTCCAGGGTTCTTCATCTGATATAAGGAAATCTGACAGAAGGACACTCAATGCCAAACGATTTTGTAAGCGTGATCAAGCCAACAGGGAGCAAGTCCAGCCAGGGTGGCGGGGATGGAGAGCAGGGGACGCGTGCAGTGCCGGTACTGCCGGTGCGGGATACGGTGCTGTTTCCGCATGCGGTGCTGCCGCTGACGGTGGGACGGGAGAGCTCGATCCAGCTAATTCAGTCGCTGGGCGAGGAGAAGACGATTCTGGTAGTGGCGCAGCGGGATGCGCGGCAGGACGCGCCGGATCCGACGGATCTGCATGCGGTGGGGACATTGGCGACCGTGCATAAGGTTGTGAAGATGCCGAACCAGAGCCTGTTTGTGTTTGCTGAAGGAAACGAGCGTGTGCGGCTGCGGGAGTTCATCCAGCGGACACCGTTTTTGACGGCGGAGTCGGACGTGTTTGGCGATGTGGAGTCGGCGAAGTCGCCCGAGACGGAGGCTCTGCAGCGGAGCGTCGTAGAGCAGTTTCAGCAGATTGTGGCGGCGTCGCCGACACTGTCGGACGACCTGCAGACGATTGCGTTGAATATCGATGAGCCGGGCCGGCTGGCAGACTTTATCGCGTCGAATCTACCCTTTCTGACGACAGCAGATAAGCAGGATTTGCTCGAAACGGCTGAGGTTACGGCGCGTCTGGAGAGGCTCAACAAGCATCTGGCGAAGGAGCTTGAGGTTCAGCAGCTCCGGAATAAGATCCAGAGCGAGGTGCAGGACTCGGTGCAATCATCGCAGCGGGATTATTACCTGCGCGAGCAGATGAAGGCGATCCAGAAGGAGCTGGGCGACCAGGACGACACGCAGAAGGATATTGCCGAGCTGAAGGAGAAGATCGAGAACGCGGGCATGCCGGATGACGTGAAGAAGGACGCGCTCAAGGAGCTGGGGCGGCTGAGCCGGATGAACGCGATGGCGGCCGACTACAGTCTTACCCGCAATTACGTGGAATGGTTAGCTGTGCTGCCGTGGTCGAAGACGAGCTCGGCGATGATCGACATTAGGAAGGCGAAGGAGGTTCTGGACGCGGATCACTATGGCCTGAAGAAGGTGAAGGATCGCATTCTGGACTATCTCTCCGTGCGGCGGTTGAAGCCGGATATGAAGGGACCGATCCTGTGCTTTGTCGGACCTCCGGGTGTGGGCAAGACGTCGCTGGGGCGGTCGATTGCACGGGCTCTGGGACGGAAGTTCAGCCGCATCTCGCTGGGCGGGATGCATGACGAGGCGGAGATCCGCGGGCATCGCCGGACGTACATCGGGGCGCTGCCAGGGCAGATTATCCAGCACCTGAAGCGGGTTGAAGTAAAGGACCCGGTGTTCATGCTGGACGAGATCGATAAGCTGGGGCGCGACTTCCGCGGTGATCCGGCGAGTGCGCTGCTCGAGACGCTCGATCCGGAGCAGAACAACACGTTCCGCGACAACTATCTGGACCAGCCGTTTGATCTGAGCAAGGTGCTGTTTATCTGCACGGCCAACCAGCTGGACACGATTCCGGCGCCGCTGCTCGACCGCATGGAGATCATTGAGCTCACCGGCTATACC
The DNA here is from genome assembly GCA_964246835.1 of uncultured Acidobacteriaceae bacterium. Taxonomy (GTDB): domain Bacteria; phylum Acidobacteriota; class Terriglobia; order Terriglobales; family Acidobacteriaceae; genus Edaphobacter. The sequence goes on from CAXTRT010000058.1 coordinate 11,208, forward strand.
GAGGAGGAGAAGGTCAACATTGCAGAGCGGTATCTGATTCCGCGGCAGGCGAAGGAGAATGGCCTGACGAAAGAAGTGGCGAAGGCGGAACCAGCGGTCAGTGCGGTTGATCCGGCGGACGAGAATGCGAACGATGTTGTGCCGGCGGCGAAGCCGAGTGCCGAGACGGAGACCAGCTTTGCCGATGTGATCGAGTTTCCGACGGAGAGTGTGGGGCTGATTGCGCGGCACTACACACGGGAGGCTGGCGTGCGACGGCTGGAGCAGCTGATCGGGACAGTATGTCGCAAGGTGGCGCGCCGGATCGCCGAGGGCGATACGGCGAAGGTGGTGGTTACACCGGAGCTGGTGCACGAGTTCCTGGGCGGCATCAAGGTGCGCGTGGACACGGAGATTGCCGAGCGGACGAAGCGGCCCGGCGTAGCGGTTGGACTGGCGTGGACACCGGCGGGCGGCGACGTTCTCTTCATCGAGGCGAACAAGATGAAGGGCAAGGGCGGCTTCACCATGACGGGCCAGATTGGCGATGTAATGAAGGAGTCGATGCAGGCGGCGCTGACGTGGGTGCGGTCGAACGCGACGATGATCGGGCTGGATGAGGACGTGCTGAAGGATATCGATCTGCACATCCACGTGCCGGCGGGAGCGATCCCGAAGGACGGGCCGAGCGCGGGCGTGACGATGGCGACCGCGCTGGTGAGTTTGCTGACAGACGTGCCGATTCGGCCGCTGCTGGCCATGACAGGCGAGATTACGCTGAGCGGCAATGTGCTGCCGGTCGGCGGGGTCAAGGAGAAGTTCCTGGCGGCGAAGCGGGCGGGGGTGCGGGACGTGATTCTGCCGATCGATGTGAAGACCAACGTCGAGGAGGATCTGACGAAGGATCAGGTTGAGGGCATCACGATCCACTACGCGACTCGGTTCGAAGATGTGCTGGCGGTGGCTCTGCCGCAGAGCTCACGCGAGGCAAAGCAGGCTGAAGACGTTCGCGACGAGTTGCTGCAAGCGACAGCCTGAGCCGTTCGTCAAAAGCATCTGAGCGGCAGTTCCTTCGGGAGCTGCCGCTTTTTTCTGCACGTGCGACAAACTACTGACGTAGATTGCGCTTCTCAGGTGCAGGAGGCACGACGAGCTATGGCAACGACCAAAAAGAGTGCGGCGAAGACAGCGACACCGAAGAGCATGCCCAAGGAGGGAAAGGACCCGAAGGGCGGGCTGACGGATGCGGGACGGGAGTTCTTTGCGAAGACGGAGGGTGCGCACCTGAAGCCCGGGGTAAAGGGCAAGGCGGATACGCCCGAGAAGATGATGCGGAAGGGGTCGTTTCTACGGCGGCATTATGCCAATCCGCCAGGCCCCGTTATCGATGCAAAGGGCGAGCCCACGCGGCAGGCGCTGCAGGCCGCAGCGTGGGGTGAGCCGGTGCCGAAGAGCGAGGGAGATGAGAAGAAGCTTGCGGCAAAAGGGGCGGAGTTGCTGGAGCAGTATCACGCGGCGAAAGGTGACGGGAAGACCTCGGCAAAAGCTGTGAAGAAAGCCGCAGCGAAGAAAGCTCCGGCGAAGAAAGCTCCCGCGAAGAAGGGAACCGCGCAGAAGGGTGTGCCGAAGAAGACGGCGGCGGCGAAGCAGCAGGCGGCGAAGGCGATTGCCAAGCGATCAAGGTAAACGCATTTTCTCGAGAAGGGGATAGGAGTGAAGCCAAAGCAGATCCCTTCGGGATGACAATAAAAAAACAAGATGACAAACATAGGCGGGATAACAACAAAGAGGTGAGTCGCCGCATCCGCGTATGCTTTTGGATATGCGGGTGCGGGTTCTTTTCTTTGGGGTGCTGCGGGATTTGATGGGGATACCGGAGCGAGATTTCGATATGGCGACGAGTGCGACGGCGGGTGAGGTTATTTTGCTGTGCGAGCAGGGAGGGACTGAGTCCGCGGTGTGGGGATCGCTGGCGGTGGCGGTGAACCAGGAGTATGCGGGGCGGGAACGGGTCTTGGCGGAGGGCGATGAGGTCGCGCTGCTGCCGCCGGTAAGTGGTGGGACGGCAAGAGAGAGCCCAGATGTGGAACGCTGCCAAGGGATATAGCGCAGCTAGCGCTAAGTGCAGGAGGAACGAGATGAGAACAAAGCTGCGAGTGGCTGTGACGGCGCTGACGATTCCGCTGCTTGGCGGTGCATTTCTGCTGTGGCCGGAGGCGCATGTGGCAGCGGTGACGGCGGCGCCGCAATCGATCGAGTATGGCAAGGATGGGAGTCTGGTCGCGCCTCGGAGCTACCGGGAGTGGATCTTTCTGAGCTCGGGTGTTGACATGGTGTACGGGCCGAAGGCGCAGGAGGCTGCGGGCCACTCGATGTTCGACAACGTGTTTGTCGATCCGGCGTCGTACAAGAGCTTTCTGACGGACGGGACGTGGCCGGATAAGACGATGATGGTGCTTGAGATTCGAGAGGCAGAGACGAACCCGTCGATTAACAAGGGAGGGCACTCACAGGGTGTGGGCGTGATGGGGATGGAGGTGCACGTGAAGGATGCGGCACGATTTCCAGGTGGATGGGCGTTCTTCGATGTGAACGATGCTGGGATAGGAACGCTGATTGCGAAGCCGGCGGCCTGTTACACGTGCCATGAGGAGCATGCGGCGGTGGATACGACGTTCGTGCAGTTTTATCCAACACTGCTGCCGATTGCGCGCGAGAAGAGGACGCTGAGTGCGGCGTATCGGAAGGAGCTTGGGGCGGCGCCGCAAGGGGGCAGGTAAGTCTTCCGTAAAGCTGATACGGGCGAGAATTCGGAGGTGCTGGCGAGGGATGCGCTTTCAGGGCGGGTCGCGTCTAATGAGCGGATGCCTACTGAACTGAGAGCGGCGGGAAGTACGGCGCTGGAGCGAGTGGCTATCGTTCGCGATCGGATCGATGCGGCGGCGCTGGTGGACGCGATGAAGGCGGGCGCGGATGGGGCGGTGTGTGTGTTTGATGGGATCGTGCGGGATAACACGCGCGGGCGGCGGACGCTGTACCTGGACTATGAGGCGTATGAGGCAATGGCGCTTGAGCAGATGCGAGGGCTGGCGGCCGAGGCTGCTGTGAAGTTCGGTGTGCGGGAGGTGGCGATTCTGCATCGGCTGGGACGGCTGATGGTGGGGGAGACGAGTGTGCTGATTGTGGTGGCGAGCGCGCATCGCGGGGCGGCTTTCGAGGCGTGCCGGTGGGTGATCGATACGCTCAAGAAGACGGTTCCGATCTGGAAGAGGGAGCAGTTTGAGGATGGGGCGGTGTGGGCGGATGGCGAGCCGTTTCCGGAGGAGATTGTGAGTGGCGCAGCTACTGGTCGAGGTCTGGTACGGTGAATCGTCGGGTGGCTGCGTTGATGATGTGTGGAGTGCTGCTGCTGCGGGCGGGATGGGCGCAGGCACCGGTGGTGCGGCGACCGCCTTCGGGGACGACGGCAGGACAGGCTCCGCAGGGAGTTGGCGACGCAGACATTCCTACGATTCAGGTGCAGTCGCGGCTGGTGAACGTGGCGGTAAACGTTGCGGATGAGCACGGGGCGCCGGTGGGAGATCTGCAGAAGGCCGACTTTGCGATCAGCGAGGATGGCAAGACGCAGACGATTGCGGTGTTTGAGAAGGAGTCGGCTACGCCGTTATCGATTGTGCTGGCGATTGACGGCAGCGAGAGTGTGCTGCGCAATGAGCGGCTGGAGCGTGAGGCGGCGAAGCGGTTTGTGCGGGCGCTGCTGCGCGAACAGGATGAGCTGGATCTGATGGAGTTCTCGGATACGGTGCGGGAGATTGTGTCGTTTACGAACGACCGGAAGCGGATTGAGAGCGGGCTGGGCGAGCTGGACAGGGGGACGGACACGGCGCTCTATGACGCGGTGTATCTGGGATCGCAGCGGCTGGCGCAGACGCGGAACGATGCGGGCCGGCGGCGGGTGATGGTGCTGATTACGGACGGGGGCGATACGAAGAATAAGTCGACCTACCGGCAGGCGGTGGAGCAGGCACAGCGGGCGGGAGCGATGCTCTATTCGATCATCATCGTGCCGATTGCGGCGGATGCGGGGCGCAATACAGGCGGCGAACACGCGTTGATCACGATGAGCGAGGACACGGGTGGGAAGTACTACTACGTGGAGGATCCGAATGATCTCGAGAAGGCGTTTGCGCGGGTGTCGGACGATCTGCGGACGCAGTATGTGATCGGGTATTACGCGCCAAAGGGCGATCGGGATACGAGTTTTCGCAAGATCAAGGTGAAGCTGACAGACCCAGGGCTCGCGGCGAAGGATGGGCTGCGGTACCGTAGTGGGTACTACGCGGACGCTCGCTGAAGTTTTTTGGTGACGATGCCGATAGAGAGTCCGGAGGGTTGTGGTGGTGGAGATGAAGCTGGCTGGCAAGGCTGCGGAGATTGCGCGTGAGGCGGGAGCGCTGCTGAAGAGCTACTACGAGATGGGGGTGACGGCGGAGTACAAGGGCGATGTCGATATCGTGACCGAGGCGGACCGGGCGAGTGAGGCATTGATTGTCGCGCAGATCAAGGCAAAGTTTCCCGGGCACGGGATCTACGGCGAGGAGGGCACGCGCGAGGGACTGGATGCGGAGTTCCGCTGGTATGTGGATCCGCTCGATGGGACGACGAACTTTGCGCACGGATTTCCGGCGTTCTGCGTGGTGATGGGATGTGAGCAGCGAGCGAAGGGACTGGCGGCGGATGCGGATGGTGAGCTCATCTCGGGTGTCATTTACGACGCTCTGCGGGACGAGATGTTCGTCACGGAGAAGGGTAAGGGCGCGTGGCTGAACGGGCGGCAGGTGCATGTGTCGAAGGTGAAGTCGATGCAGGAGTCGCTTACGGCGACCGGATTTCCAAGCAAGAAGCGGCATGAATCGCCGAATGTGCATTTTTACCAGGAGATTACGCTGCGGTCGCACGGGGTGCGGCGGGCGGGGTCGGCGGCGCTCGATCTGGCGTATGTGGCGTGCGGGCGGCTGGATGGGTTTTGGGAGTTCAAGCTGAACCCGTGGGATGTGTCGGCTGGGGTGCTGCTGGTGCGTGAGGCGGGTGGGGTGGTGACGCGGTTTGATGGGAGCACGTTTACGCTCGACAGCCGAGAGACTCTGGCGAGCAATGGGTTGATCCAGGACGAGCTGGTGCATGTGTTTACGGAGATGTTTGCGGGGCGGGAGATGCGGCCGATTCCTTCGGCGAGGGAGTTTGCGGAGCGGCGCGCGGCAGAGGGGAAATGAGGGTTTGCTTGTTGATGGGACGCGCGGTTGGGGTTTTTGTCCGAGAGGCGCATCCTGCTAGAATCATGGTCTGGACAGCAGACATCTAGCAACATTTTGGAGGATTTGAGATGGCGTATGTAATTGCGGAACCCTGCATCGGCACCAAGGATTCGGCGTGTGTGGACGCTTGCCCGGTGGATTGCATTCATCCGAAGAAGGATGAGAACGGCTACTCGGACGCGCAGCAGCTGTTTATCGATCCGGTGGAGTGCATCGACTGCGGCGCGTGCGTGCCGGTGTGCCCGGTTTCAGCGATCTATGCCGGCGACGATCTGCCGGAGAAGTGGGCGAGCTTTCAGGAGACGAACGCGGCGCACTTCGGACGGTAGAGCAAGGTTTCCGTTCTGCGATGTTCGTTCTACGTTGTATTCTTTGGCGCGCGGCTCTTCGGGGCTGCGCGTTGTCGTTTGTGGGGGTGATAGCGGTGGCTGAGGGTCGGGTGACGATGCATGTGGGCGAGGCGATCGTGCTGCGGACCTGGCCGTTTCTGGAGGCGGACCTGCTGGTGAGCCTGTTTACGCGGGAGCAGGGGCGGGTGAAGGGGGTGGCGCGGCATGCGCTACGGAGCCGGCGGCGGTTCGGTGGGGCGCTGGAGCCGATGACGATGGTGCGGGCGACGTACGCGGAGCGGCCGAAGCAGGACCTGATGCGGATGGATGCGTTCGAGATTGTGGCGTCGCCGCTGCGGGGGAGGATCGATTGGGAGCGGACGGCGGGGCTGCAGCTGATGGCGGAGGTGCTCGAAGAGGCGCTGCCGGAGATGGCACCGGAGGATGCGGTGTTTCGGCTGGCGGTGGCGGTGCTGGGGGAGATGCAGGCGGGCCGGGTGGCGCCGGCGGCGGCGTACTTCTGCTTGTGGATGGCGCGGCTGCTGGGATGGATGCCGGAGCTGGGGCACTGCGTGGTGTGTGGGCTGGATCTGCGTGGAGGCGATGTCTGGTGGTCGCCGACGGCTGATGGGGTTACATGCGAGGACGACCGGCGAGGCGGAAGTGTGCGGCTGTCGGGCGATTCGGTAACGGCTGTGGCGCGGATGTTTCGGGTTGGGGTTGCGGAGTTTGTCATGGAGGCGACTGCCGAGCTGTTACGGGAGATGGAGCTGCTGCGGTTTGGGGTGGGACTGCTGGAGCGGCATATGGGGCGTCGAATACGGAGTGCAGTGGTGCTAGTACGGTAGGGCTCCCTCCTTGTACTTTGGCGCTAAAGTCAACCATTTGGGGTGGTTAGGGCGGTACCCGCGTTGAGGGCAGCCGGTGAGGGATGATGTTGAGCGGGGCACATGGCGAGAGTTCTCCTGGTTCGCTTTGAGGCGGATATCTATGGAACAGGCGACGGCAACGGCGAAATACGGGGATCTCTCCGCTGCGACTTCGCTACGCTTCGTCTTCGGTCGAGATGACGGCTCTTTGGGTGTGGGTTACGGCTTTGTTTGGGTCAATTAAGAGTGTAGCGGCGGGGCGGGGGAGGTTGCGCCAGAGAAGGACGTAGAATCGCGGGCATGGAACCGACGGACGTTCACGAGTTTTCAAAGCAGATGGAAGAGGCCGGTGGGGCCGAGAGCCTGACGCGGATTGCGCTCGCGATCTCGATTCTGGCGGTTCTGGTGGCACTGGTGACGGTGCTGGGACATGGACCGCAGGCCGATGCGCTGCTGATGCAGTCGCGGGCGAACGACCAGTGGAGCGAGTACCAGGCGAAGAAGATCCGGCAGGATAATCTCTCCGTGGTGCTGGATCAGATGATGCTTGCACCTTCGCCCTCGCCGGCAGCGCAGGCGAAGATGGCGGAGTATCGATCGCATCTGGCGAAGTGGACGAACGATCTGGCGGAGAGCCAGGCCAAGGCGCGGGAGGAAGAGGCGGAGGTGAGGCTGGCGGAGAAGAAGACCGTCCGGTTCGACCTTGCGGAGGCGATGCTGCAGATTGGTGTGGTGCTGTCGTCGATCACGCTGCTGACGCGAAAGAAGACGTACTTTCTGCTGGGACTGGGGCTGGGAGTCGCGGGTGTGACGGCGGCGGTCTCGGCGATGCTGGTCCGTGGGTAAGGGGGACGGAGGGAGCTTGCCGGGCGAGACC
>CAXTRT010000059.1:0-18385 GCA_964246835.1 uncultured Acidobacteriaceae bacterium
GGGCAGGGCTCGTCGTCGGCGAAGGTGTCAAAGGCTTCGAGAGCCGCGGGGGTGGAGGCGAGGGCTCCGGTGTGCGGGTCGCCCGGGAAGGTCGGGGCGAGGCGGGCGGCAGAGGCCTGGGCGCGAGTGCGAACGGCGGAGGCACGGGCGGCGTCGCTGCGATCAAGGGAGTGCAGACCTTCGCGCAGGCGGTGGGCGTTCAGGGCGGAGATGGCGAAGACGCCGTGGCAGCACTGCGAGCAGCCGGGGCGGCAGGCCAGCCAGTCGCCGGAGCGGTGGACGGCGTCGGCGAGGGCGCGATCAACGATCTGGACGAGTTGGTCAGGAGAGGTCATCATATGTAACGAATGTTGTTACCGAACGGTGCGGCAGACAGGGACGAGATCGCGTTCAGGGTTAATGGGGTAGTACGTGCGTGTGAGATGGAGGGCGAAGTACTCCGTAACGCGGCTCCAATAGAGGCCGATGCCGACCCAGGTGAGGGTGGGATTGGTCCGCGAGGTGAAGGCCGCGACGGAGAAGCGGGTGATGCGGCGGCTATGGGCGGAGGCTCGGTCGTCGTACTCGGCGACGCGTTTTACGTCGGCGGGGAGATGGGTAGGATCGGTGATGAAGAAGAGGGCACTGTCGGCCTGCGACTCCTTGGCGAGGGTTGCCTTAGAGGGTTTGCCGGCGGCGGCGCTGCAGGTGATCTGGCGCAGGAGAGGGCGATCGGCGATGCGGATGAGAGGGCGGAGGTGGGCCTGGGCGCGGGCGTTGGTGAAGGCACGCGCGATGGTGTCTTCAAGGGACGACGATGCAGGCTGCGGTATTGGTGACGGCTCTTGCGCGAGGAGCGAGGCAGTAAGTATAGAGGAAAGCAGAGCGGCGACGGCCTTCATGCCTGCTGGCCGAGGACGCGGTGGAAGATCGCGTCGACGTTGGCGAGCTGACGGCGGTAGTCAAAGGCGCGATCGAGCTGCTCGGGGGAGAGGCGTGAGGTGATCTCGGGGACGCGTGCGATCTCGTCGCGGAAGACGAGGTCTTCCTTCCAGGCGCGCATGGCATGCGACTGGACCAGGCGATATGCGTCTTCGCGGGACATTCCGGCGGCGGCGAGATCGAGCAGGAGCTGGCCGGAGAAGACGAGGCCGCCGGTGGATTCGAGGTTCTTGAGCATGCGTGCGGGATAGACGAGGAGCTTGTCGATGAGGTTCGAGGTCTTGGCGAGGAGATGGTCGGCGAGGATGGTGCTGTCAGGCAGGATGACGCGCTCGGCGGAGGAGTGGGAGATGTCGCGCTCGTGCCAGAGGGCGACGTCCTCGAAGGCGACCTGGGCGTTGGCGCGGACGACGCGGGCGAGGCCCGAGATCTGCTCGGAGGTGATGGGGTTGCGCTTGTGCGGCATGGCGCTTGAGCCCTTTTGCTTTTCGGAGAAGAACTCCTCGGCTTCACGGACCTCGGTGCGCTGGAGGTGGCGAATCTCGGTGGCGATCTTGTCGAGGGTGGAGCAGAGGACGGCGAGCGTGCTGATGTAGGCGGCGTGGCGATCGCGCTGGACGACCTGCGTGGCGACGGGCACGGGACGCAGGCCCAGGGCGGCGCAGATGGCTTCCTCGTGCTCGGGCTTGAGATGGCCGAAGGTGCCGACGGCGCCTGAGAGCTTGCCAACGCGGAGATCTTCGGCGGCGGCGTCGAAGCGGACGAGGTTACGCTGCATCTCTGCGTACCAGAGCAGGAGTTTGAGGCCGAAGGTAGTGGGCTCGGCGTGGATGCCGTGGGTGCGACCGATGGAGGGGGTGTGCTGGAACTCGAGGGCGCGGCGGCGCAGGGTTTCGGACAGGGTGACGATGCCGGCGCGGATGATGGAGGAGGCGGCCTTGAGCTGGAGTGCCTGCGCGGTGTCGACGACATCGGTGGAGGTTAGGCCGAAGTGGAGCCAGCGGGAGGCGTCGGGGTTGTTGATGTGCTCAGCCACTGTCGTGGTGAAGGCGATGACGTCGTGGCGGACTTCGGCTTCGATCTCGTTGATCCGGGCGACGGTGAAGTTGCCCTTGTCGCGGATGATATCGGCGGCCTCTTGCGGGACTATGCCGGCGCGGGCAAGGGCTTGCGAGGCGGCGATCTCGACGGTGAGCCAGCTGCGGTATTTGTTGTCGTCGGACCAGATGTGGCCCATCTCCGGGCGGGTGTAGCGAGCGATCATTGTGCGGGTTCCTTAGCTGTTGGGAGCGAGTTGCTTGCGGATGTCTTGAGCTTCAGTTTACGGCGTATGGCGAGGCGGCGTAGATATGTCGCAAGACGATATACTTGAGGTATGGCGAGCAGGAGCGTTGGCAGGAAGGGTATGCGGCTAGGGCGGGGGCGGCTGGATGCGGGAAAGCTGGAGGCGATGGCGGAGTTTCGCTATGCGCTGCGGCGGTTTTTGCGCTTTAGCGAGACCAGTGCGGAGGCGCAGGGGATCTCGGCCCAGCAATATCAGCTGCTGCAGGTGGTGCAGGCGATGTCGGCAGAGAGGCCGATGTCGATCTCGATCATCGCGGAGCGGATGGTGCTGCGGCACAACAGCGCGGTGGAGCTGGTGGACCGGGCGGAGCGGCTGAGGCTGGTGGAGCGGCTGGCGGACGAGGAGGATTTGCGGCGATCGATTGTGGTGCTGACGGAGCATGGAAGAAAGGTGCTGACGCACGTAGCGACAGCGCATCTGGCGGAGTTGGAGACGGCGGGGCCGATGATTGTGGAGGCCCTGCTACGCCTGGGGGTGAGCGGTGCGAGCAGGAGCGGAGTGGCTCTGACAACAGCGGAGGCAGCATGGCACTGACGCGAACGGCGCTACGGGACTACTCGGCGGATTCTCGCATTCTGTACGTGAGTGTGCTGGCGGCGGCGCTGGGCGCGGTGTCGGCTGCGGCCGCGTGGGTGCTGCTGGAGTTGATCGCGCTGTTTACGAATCTGTTTTACTTCCGGCGGTGGAGTTTTGTGGAAGTTGATCCGTGGCAGGGGCATGCCGGGTGGTGGCGGGTGTTTCTGCCAATGTTGGGCGGGCTGCTGGTGGGGGTGATTGCTCGGTTCGGGTCGAAGAAGGTGCGCGGGCACGGGATGCCGGAGGCGGTGGAGACGATCGTGTTTGGCGGAGGCAAGGTGCAGCCGCGTGTGGCGCTGCTGAAGCCACTGGCGACGGCGGTGTCGATCGGGTCGGGTGGGCCGTTTGGCGCGGAAGGCCCGGTAATTATTACGGGCGGCGCGATCGGATCGGTGCTGGGGCAGCTGCTGTCAATGACGGACTCCGAGCGCACGGTGCTGATGGTGGCGGGCGCGAGCGCGGGGATGGCGGCGACGTTCAACTGCCCGATGTCGGCTGTGCTGCTGGCAGTAGAGATTCTGCTGTTTGAGTGGAAGCCGCGCAGCCTGGTGCCGGTGGCAATGGCGTGCGTGACGGCGGGTGCGGTGCGGCGGCTGCTGCTGGGGCCGAGGCCGCTGTTTGACATGGTGCCGACGGGTGCGCCGGTGTACCACATGGCGATGCTGGGGGCGCTGGCGATCGGAATTGTGGCGGCGTTTCTGGCGGCGGGGCTGACGCGGGCGGTGTACTTCTCGGAGGACATGTTCAAGAAGCTGCCGATGCACTGGATGTGGTGGCCGGCGATCGGTGGGCTGGGCATCGGGCTAGGTGGGTTGATCTTTCCGCAGGCGCTGGGTGTTGGGTACAGCGTGATTCAGCAGATGATCTCGGGCAACGCGGGATGGAAGCTGCTGGCGGGGGTGCTGCTGGTGAAGAGCGCGATCTGGATCTTCTCGCTCGGGTCGGAGACGGCAGGTGGCATTCTGGCGCCGCTGCTGATGATCGGCGGGGCGGTGGGCGCGGCGCTTGGGCACTGGATGCCGACGATGTCGACCGGCGCGTGGGTGCTGGTGGGGATGACAGCGGTGTTGACGGCGGCGATCGGCAGCCCGCTGACCTCTGCGATGCTGGCAGTAGAGTTGACGCACAATGGCGGGCTGATGCTGCCGGTGCTGCTGGCGTGTGTGACCGCGTATGCGATCAGCGTGCTGGTGCAGCCGCGGTCGATGCTGACGGAGGGGCTGAGCCGGCGGGGGCTGCATCTGAGCCGCGAGTATGGCGTGGATCCGATGGAGCTGGTGCTGGTGGGGCAGGCGATGCACACGAGCGTATACGCGCTGGCGTCTACAGCAAGCCGCAAGGATGCGGCGGACTGGCTGCGATCGATGGAGGAGCGGGGCGGGGATGCGTGGTCGCACTGGCAGCGGCTGTTTCCGCTGGTGGATGAGGCAGGCAAGCTGACGGCGGTGCTGACGCGATCGCAGATGATTCGGGCGGCGAAGGAGCGAGAGCAGGGGCGGGCGCTGTGGATGGATGGCGACGCGGACCCGGTGGCGATGTCGCCGGGGCAGACGCTGCGACAGGCGGCGGGGATGATGGCGGAGTCCAAGCTGACGAGCTTTCCGGTGATTGCTCCAGATGGTCGGTTCGCCGGCGTTATGACAATCAACGATCTGCTGACGGCGACGACGCGCGCGACGCAGCGGGAGAAGGATCGCATGCGGGTGTTGTCGCTGCGATGGCCGTTTGCGGGGCGGGCTGGTGTGACCGGGCCAGTGGACAAAGCGAGCCCGGCGGCACAGGCTGCAGAACAGGAGGCACTGCTGCCGGTAGACGTGCTGCAGGAGCAGGCGGCGGAGGAGCGGGAGCAGGTTTGATCTAAAAGGCCGATTCTGTGTATCGAATCAGACGCCGAGGAGGGCGGCCATCTCTTCGTGCAGGAAACCCTGGCCGGGCTTGTAGGGCTGAACCCATCTGCCGTCGATGACAAACTGCGGGATGGCGCGTTTGCCTACATTGCGAAGGACCTCATCGGCGGCGCCTGGGGTGTTCTCGATGTCGATCTCTGTGTAGGGAATGTTGTGCTGCGCGAGGAAGCGCTTCGCTTCGCGGCAGTCGCGGCACCAGGCGGCGGAGTAGAGGGTCAGGTCCATAGCTGCATTCTATCGTTTGTGTGCGTGAACGCAGAGCAGTAGTACGCTCTCCGAGAGAATGATGGAGTTAGGCTAAGACAACAGCAGATCCCTACGGAATGACAACTAAGAAGCTTTACTGCTCGTGGTAGTTGCGCATTAAGCCGCCGTCTACGACGTACGTGGAGCCGGTAACGTAGGAGGCCTCGTCGGAGGCGAGAAAGGCGGCGAGCGAGGCGACGTCGGCTACTGTGCCTATGCGACCGAGGGGGATGTTGCGCAGCAGGGCGTCGAACTGCGCCTGGTTGTCCATCATCTTGGTATTGATAGGAGTGCTGATGGCGCCCGGCGCGATGTTATTGACGGTGATGCCAAGCGGTCCGAGCTCAACGGCGAGGTTCCGCATGAGCATGCGCATAGCGCCTTTAGAGGCGGCGTAGCTGTCGAAGTGCGGGAAGACCATATCCTCATGCACAGAGGAGATATTGATGATCCGGCCGGTCTTCTTGTTCTCGCGCAGCTTGCGGACGAAGCTTTGCGTAAGGAAGAAGGCGCCTTTGAAGTTGACGTTCATGACGGAGTCGAAGTCTTCTTCGGTGACGTCCCAGAAGTCCGCGCCGATCTCGATGCCGGCGTTGTTGATGAGGATGTCGCAGCTGCCGAGTTGGGCATAGGCCTCGGCGACAAGCTTCTGGGTGTCTGGGATCTTGGAGACGTCGGCTTGGACCATGATGGCCTTTGAACCGGCGGCCTCAACGCGGGAGCGGGTCTCATTAGCCTGGTCAATGTGAGCGCGATAGTCGACGACGAGGTTGGCTCCTTCCTGCGCCAGGCGCTCGGCGATGGCCTGGCCGATCCCTGAGCCGGAACCGGTGACGATGGCGACCTTACCTGCGAGACGACCAGACATGCTTGGGACTCCTTGCGCCGCAAGGGCGTTATAGGTTCGATGCGGTGTGGCGGAGATGGAGGCGGCGAGTGCGGAAGAAGTTCGAGAGCAGGGCGCTGCACTCTTCAGCGAGGATGCCCGATACGATCTCAACGCAGTGATTGAGCTGAGGGTGATTGAGGACGGAGAGGACAGAGCCGCAGGCGCCGGCTTTGGGATCGGCGGCGGCGTAGATGAGCCGGCTGATGCGCGCGTGGAGGATGGCGCCGGCGCACATGGCGCAGGGCTCAAGCGTGCAGACGAGGGTGCAGCCGCCTTCGGGAGTCACGACGCGATAGTTGCCAAGGGTACGAGCGGCGGCGCGGAGGGCGACGATCTCGGCGTGAGCGGTGGGGTCGGAGGTGCGAAGGACCTGGTTGTTGCCGCGGCCGAGGATGGTTTCGCCGTCAGGCGCGAGGACGATGGCGCCAACGGGGACCTCGCCGGCGAGCTCGGCGGCGTGGGCCTGGTTGAGGGCGAGATGCATGGCGGCTTCAAGGTCGAGGGACATAATTTACACGGCGGCGAAGGAGGTCAGGAGCGTGCCTGCGGCTCGGCCTCAGGGCCGAAGAAGTGGGCGATCTGGGTAGCGAGGGAGCGAAGGGCAGGCTCGCGGGTGGGGCAGGAGCGGTCGCCGAAGGAGGTCTCCCAGATGGCGGTGAGCAAAGGGAGGATGCGGTCTGGAGTGAGGTCAGAGGAGGAGAGTGGCTGCAGCTTTTCGAGCAGCGCTTCTTCTTCGGGCTGGTACTCATCGGCGGGCGCGCCGGCGGCGAGGAGGCCTTCGGGATCGGCGGCGCGGATGAGGTCCTGGAGGGAGTCGAGGTCGGGTGGTGGCGGCCAGGGTGCGGGCATCAGGCGGGCTCCTGCTGAGTCATGCAGTGAAGGGCGCCGAGGCCCCAGATGAGGTCGGTGCAGTGTATGCCGGTGACGGTGCGGCCGGGGAAGCAGGCGGCGATGGTGTTGAGGGCGATGCGATCGTTGGGGTCGTTGAAGGTGGGGACGAGCACGAGCGAGTTGGCGATGTAGAAGTTGGCGTAGGAGGCGGGGAGGCGCTGGTTGGCGAAGACGACGGGCGCAGGCATGGGGAGGGTTTTGATGGTGAAGGGCTGGGGCTTGGGTCCGTCGCTGGCGCGGAGGCTACGGGCGGTGTGGAGGCGGTCGAGGTTCTCGGCGAGCGGCAGGTGGTTCTCGTCGGCGGTGTTGGGCTCGATGGCGGTAAGGATGGTGTTGCCCTGGCCATCGTCTCCAGGGACAAAGCGGGTGATGTCGTCGACGTGGCCGTGGGTGTCGTCGCCGGCGCAGCCGCGGTTGAGCCAGATGGTTTGGTCGATGCCGAGATAGTCGTGGAAGGCCTGTTCGAGCTGGGCGCGGGATACTCCGGGGTTGCGGGCCTGGATGGGCGAGAGGAGGCACTCTTCCGTGGTGAGGAGGAGGCCGGCGCCGTTGGTATCGATCGAGCCGCCTTCGAGGACGAGGCGGTGCTGGGTGCCGTCGGCGAGGGTGACTGTGGGTTGCGTGCTGGGCATGGCATAAAGCTCGGCGATGTGGGCGGGGATCTGGTCGTCGTTGCGGTAGTTATCGTATTTGGCCCAGGCGTTGAACTTCCAGTCGGTGATGGCGATGTTGTTCTCGGCATTTTTCACGAAGATGGGGCCGGAGTCGCGGAGCCAGACGCGGTCGGTGCGCCAGGTGTGGACGTGCAGGCGGGCGAGGTTGGCGCCTTGGCGGCGGAGCATGGAGTAAGCACGCTTTTCGGCGGCGACGTCGTTGACGAGGATGTGGACGTCTTCTACCGCAGACAGATGGCGGACGATCTCGCAGTAGACCCAGGGAATGGGCTGGAACTTGCCGGGCCAGTCTTCGGGGTTGTGGGGCCAGGCGATCCAGGTGGCAGCGTGCGGGGCCCACTCGGCAGGCATGCGGTTTCTGTATGGTGTATCGGTCACTGGTCTATGGTTTCATGCGGAGCTCTCATGCGTTGCTACAGCGAGAACGAAGCACAAGGGGTGGATACCCTCCCCCGGGGGGTACTGCAGTCTCAAAGTCTTCGAAAGGTTGGTCTTAGGTATCGAGTTTCGGGTTTGGAGTTCGGCGTGAGTACACTTCCGACTGCTGAATTCAATCAAGTTGTGTTCTTCCTTGAACTCCATCGCTTCTTCAGCTTATCGCGTTGCGAGGGGGATATACGCCAGGGAGAGGCGTCCTCGAGCGAGAAATCTTCGGCTCCGCGTAAGGCCGGGATGATAAGGGCTACTGCGAAGAGCTTTCGATCCAGTGCGAGGGTGTCGTCTTCACGATGGCATATTCGGATAAAGGAGACGCTTTGAAGCTCGCCTCCATCTCGTAGCCCAGAGACTTTAGAGCTGTGTCCTGCCGATCGAGGTAGGTTTCGTAAAGGCGGCCCAACCCTTCCTGCTTTGCGGCGAAGACAAGCCGCTCTGGCTGGCGGACGGTGAGGAACTCCTCCACAACCTGGAAGACGCCGGAGAAGATACGGAAGCTTGAAAGGACTAACTCCTGCGAGGTTCTGGTGGACTTGCGAACATCAAAGCCTACGCGCCACTGTGATGGGCTCATCTCGGTGAAGGAGACAGTCACGTGTTCGTCTTCAACCTCGAACCAGGCGGAGGCTTCGCTGTTTGAGGTGAGATTCCAAGTGATGCAGGCTTGACTGTCGAAGGACGCGAGGACACTCTCCAGGAAGGGGTTGGGCATAGATCCTCCGTGACGATATAGTTTACTCCGCCTCGACTTCTGGTATTCAGTTGCCGGGTGCTGTAACGGCGGTAGAATCGTCGGACGAGGTTGTATATGGACTGGAGCGGATGCGAGTTGGTGGAGGTGATCGAAGGTAAGGTGTCGGGCGCTCCGCTGCTTCGGGGAACGCGCATTCCTGCCGATGCGATCGTGGAGAACTTGGATGCTGGTTCCACCTTCGATGAGATCGTCGAGGACTACCCATCTGCGACTCCGGAGATGATTCGGGCGATCGTTTCCTATGCTGACGCTCATCGGATGAGATCGGCTTCGTGAGAGTGCTGCTTGATGAAAATCTGCCGCAACGGCTTCGGTTTGTCTTAACTGATCACGATGTAACGACCGTCACTTATTTAAAGTGGAACGGGCCTAAGAATGGTGATCTCTTGCGCGCCGCAGAAGAGGCAGAGTTTCAGGTCTTTCTCACTGCTGACAAGAGTCTCAGGTATCAGCAAATCTTCTGGGACGAAGGCTTGCAATCATCACGCTTTCAACACAGGCGTGGATGAAGCTCCGCTTGCACGCAGCCTTGATCTCGTCACTCATCGATCGAGTGGAGCAGGGATCCTTTCATTTCTTCGAATGTCATTAGCCCGACGTGCGTTCGACTGGCCCAGCTTCAAAGTGTCGCGAGAGCAAGTATCCAGAAGACTTTCATCCAAGCTGAGGCGAAGAACGTGAGCACTGCCGGTAGTGTTCTCGCACTTATGAGCCAAAGAATGGTCATAAGTGCTCCGGCAATAGCGAGAAGAAAGCAATCTGCTTCGTAGCGGTACTCTGTGGAGCTTCGCTTGCTAAACGCAGCAATCAGGATGAGACCGGTAATCCCTCCCAACGAGGAAAGTGCGCTGAAGACGACCGAAATACAGAGATGACTCAACGGCGGTCAGCGGGGTACTTTGACCGCATGAGTTCGACGACATACATCAACGTCAGCATCGGTATGGAATACATCAACCACGCCCTAGCTTCCCTTCCTAGCAAATCAAGGCTTAGTCGATGAAGCGGCGGGTGAGGCCGGTGTAGGCGTCGATGCGGCGGTCGCGGAGGAAGGGCCAGTGCTGGCGAGTGGTTTCGACGAGTGTGGGGTCGAGGTCGGCGGTGAGGATCTCTTCTTTGTCGTGGGAGGCCTGGGCGAGGATGCGGCCGAAGGGGTCGGCGATGAAGGAGCCGCCCCAGAACTCGAGGCCGGGGTTGGGGCCGACCTGAAAATCACCCGTCATGCCGACGACTTCATTAGCAGTGGGCGGGACGCGGTTGAGCTTGCCATCAATCAACACGTCGCCGAGCTCGTGGCCGACGCGGTTGACGGCGCAGACGAAGACGCCGTTGGCGATGGCGTGGGCGCGCTGGATGGTCTGCCAGGCGTCGTACTGGGCTTCGCCGAACTCGGCTTTTTCGCTGGGGTGCCAGCCGATGGCGGTGGGGTAGAAGAGGGTCTCGGCGCCGCGGAGGGCGGTCTCGCGGGCGGCTTCGGGGTACCACTGGTCCCAGCAGACGAGAGTTCCGATACGACCCTGGCTCGTGCGCTGGGCGCGGAAGCCGAGGTCGCCGGGGGTGAAGTAGAACTTCTCGTAGAAGAGCGGGTCGTCGGGGATGTGCATCTTGCGGTAGATGTCGAGAATGTTGTCGGGCGCGGTGCTCGTGGGGTCGAGCGTAACTGCGGTGTTGTGGTAGAGGCCGGGGGCGCGGCGCTCGAAGAGGCTGGCGATGAGGATGACGTGGTGTTCGCGGGCGATGGCGGAGAGGGCGGCGGTGGACGGGCCGGGGATGGGCTCGGCGAGGGCGAAGAGAGCGTGATCTTCGCGCTGGCAGAAGTACTGGGCGCGGAAGAGCTCGGGCAGGCAGATGATGTGGGCGCCGGCGAGGGCGGCTTCGCGGCAGCGGGCTACGGCTTTCGCGAGGTTGGCCTGGGGATTGGGCTCGCAGGACATCTGGATGAGGGCGACACGGGTTGGCTTGGTGGTCATGGAATACCTAGATAAGTTTCAAACGTTTCGAGAAGACGGCAAAGAATCTTTGCCCGTTATCGAAGAGCCAATGATGCTGAATATTCCAATCATCTCGATTAGAGGGATCGGCGGATTTCCGAATCAGGATCTTTCCGAGCTTATTTGAAGAATCCCACGTAGCTTGCATTCCTAGCTCTGTCTCGATTGATTCTCGATGTTCTTCTAAGCGAGGCAAGACTTCTGTAAGTGCAGGATTTCTCAATGTGATCTCACAACCAAGATACTTGTCTCGTTTTCCGGCGGTGAAGGCAAGATGAACGCCCGTTTTGCCTAATGTCGCTTGCGTGAAGTAATCAGGCCTGGGTGTCTGCAGATTGAAGAGCGCACCCCGATCGATGCAGAGCTTTTGGAACGCGGTCCAATATTCTAGGTAGAAGAGTCCGCGCTCAGATTCAGCACTCGACACGGATGTTTCACGACTGGCTCTTGCATATTCGTCAGGTCGTACCACTATATTAAACGCTGGTGCGGGAGCCGAGTCGCCGATTCTGTAAAGCTCAACCTGCACACCATAAAAGCGAACACCAGCATGAGAGATTTTATTTAGCCATTCCAAAGTTCTCTGATGTTCCTCAGTAAAGTTCTCAGCAATCCAAAGAATGGTTTTTGCTCCCTGGCCCTCTTTTCCGACGCCCGCCGCATAGGTCATGAGCTTTCCGAGATGATCGTGATCCGTCGAACCGTATTGATTCTCGATCACGATGAGACGGTCTTGTTCCGACGTTTCATCGTCTTTGTCAGAGACTTCGGCTGCGAGGATATCGAGTGAATATTTTCCTACGGCGTGCTCACGTTTGAGGATTTTCAGATTGATGTTTAATTTATCCGCAAGGAGAGCCCAACCCTCAGCAGCGAGCCAGCACGTAAAATTTCGCTCTTCGTTAGGCCATGCATCTCTTATATGCACCTTTTCAAGGGAGCCGAGAGAGACAAGTGAATGCGCTGACGTCATTTTGCACCTAATTTTTGGTGAGTCTGAAGGTCATTGCGGTACTCGGACGTTTGTACTGAGTGCAAGTTCTTGGAAAGCAGGTCCTTCGCTGCGCTCAGGATGACAAGTTTTATAAACTGAACTAACGATTTACTACACTCCGTACTACTTATTACTACACTCCGTACTGATTAAGAAACTCGGTAACTATTGATCATCCATTTCCAACAGCTCACCTCGTACCCAATACACAGGTCCGTTGTCGCCATGGTACGCAATTCCAAGTTCTGCATCCCATGGTTCGGTCCAGGTCGGCCCAGCAATGTCACCGAGTATCTTTACTGCTCCCGCCATGCGATGACCCACGGAGCTGGGTGAGTGGCTTCTGCTGTCAAGCAGATGTTTGAGGCGGAGTTTGCTTGGGGCAGGCATAGTACTTGTCCATAAGGTTACAGCAACCCGTCGCCTTCTCCGTTGCCGAAATGCTGGATCTGAGAACTTTCAAGCGGGCATCGGATCTGTTACGTTGAAGTGAAAAGCAGACCTTCGACGCACAATTCTGGATCACCTGACACCAACGCAGTCTGGTTCGGCCGCCGTTTCGTATGGAGCCGGACCCTCCCAACGAGATTTGAAGGAGTGCCATGAGAGAGTTTCGCGATTTCCTTGAGTTGTCGTATGCCGAGCTGGAGGACATGAATCTGGAGGCGAAGGACCAGCGCAAGAAGCGGGTTCCGGCCGATCAGGTGCAGGAGCAGCGGCTGAAGTACCTGACCGACACCAAGGGTGTGAAGGCGGTGACGGTGATGTTCAGCGATCTTGAGGGTCGGCTGCACATGCTGGACTATGACGCGAAGTTTCTGGCGAAGAGCTATGACAATCTGACGTTTGATGGATCGTCGATTCGCGGGTTTACGGCGCAGCGGGAGAGCGATCTGCGGCTAGGGATCGACTGGAGCGCGTTTTACTGGGTGCCGGCGGATGTGTTTGGGCCGGGCAAGGTGATTGTATTCGGCGAGGTGATTGACAAGAACGGCGGGACGTATGCGGCGGATATTCGCGGCGTGCTGAAGCAGTACTCGAAGGAGCTGTTTGAGAAGCAGGGGTACACGCTGAATGCGGCGAACGAGATTGAGGGATTTCTGTTCGAGGGTGTGGATGCGGAGCGGAGCTTCCATGAGACGGGCGCGTTCGAGTATGTGAATAAGGGCGGCTACTATCACTCGCTGCCGGGCGATCCGCTGCGGGACTTTATCGACATTGCCGCGGAGGTGCAGCGGGCGATGGGGTTCGAGAATGAGAAAGATCATCCGGAGGTGGCGCCGAGCCAGTTTGAGATCAACTACAGCTATGGCGAGGTGGTGGCGGCGGCGGACCAGATCCAGCTGTACAAGCTGATTTGTCGACAGGTGGCGACGCAGATGGGGATGACGGCGAGCTTTCTGCCGAAGCCGGTGACGGGTGTGAACGGCAGCGGCATGCACACGAATATCTCGATCACGAAGGACGGCAAGAATCTTTTCTGGGATCCGACGGGTGAGGAGAAGATCTCGGCGATGGCGTGGCAGTTTACGGACAGGATTCTGACGCATGGCAACGATCTTTGCTTGCTGCTGAATGCGAGTGTGAATGCGTATCGGCGGCTGGATCCGCACTTTGAGGCGCCGAACCAGATCAAGGCGTCGGCGACGGATCGTGGGTCGATGGTGCGGATTCCGATCGGCAATGAGAAGTCGGCGCGGGTGGAGGTACGGTCGGTGGGGCCGGATGCGAACCCGTACATGGTGCTGTACTCGATCTTCAAGAGCGGGCTCGATGGCGAGACTGCGAAGATCGATAACCTGCGGCAGGCGGAGCGGTATCTGCCGGACAACATCTATACGGCGATCGAGGACTTCCGCAAGGCGGAGTGGACGACGAAGCTGCTGGGCGAGGATGTAAAGGGGCGGTATGTGGACCTGAAGCAGGCGTCTGCGGACCGGTGTGCGCGGCTGCTGGGGACCATCGTGAAGGCGCCGGAGATTCAGTTCCATCATGATGTGTATAACCAACTGCTGTGGGGGCAGTTCTAGGCTGCATCTGCTTACGTTTCGATACGCCCTGGCGACTCGCTGCCAGGGCGTACTGCGTTCGCGGGCGTGAGTCGAGCGAAGCTGCAAGCGCATATGATGGATCGCAGACGTGCGATCAGGAGAGAACGGGACCATGCGGAAGAAGGTAAGCATTATTGGGGCGGGCAATGTGGGGGCGACGGCGGCGCACTGGGTGGCGGCGAAAGAGCTGGCGGATGTGGTGCTGCTGGATGTGGCTGAGGGAATTCCGCAGGGTAAGGGGCTTGATCTGCTGGAGGCGATGCCGATTGAGAAGCGCGACTGCTCGATCATCGGCACCAATGACTATGCCGACACGAAGAACTCGGATGTTGTGGTGGTGACGGCGGGGATTGCGCGCAAGCCGGGCATGAGCCGGGACGATCTGCTGAATACGAACTACAAGATCATGACGGATGTGGTGACGAAGGTGGTGGCGGCGTCGCCGAAGTGCGTGATTATCGTGGTGTCGAATCCTCTGGATGCGATGGCGCAGACGGCGTTTCGGCAGGCGGGGTTTCCGCGCGAGCGGGTGATCGGGATGGCGGGCGTGCTGGATTCGGCGCGGTTTCGCACGTTTATCGCGGAGGAGCTGAAGGTATCGGTTGAGAATGTAACTGCATTTGTTCTGGGCGGGCATGGCGACACGATGGTGCCGCTGCCGCGCTACTCGACGGTGGCGGGCATTCCGATTCCGGAGCTGATCGAGCCTACGCGGCTGGAGGCTATCGTGCAGCGGACGCGGGATGGCGGCGCGGAGATTGTGAAGTATCTGAAGACGGGGTCGGCGTACTATGCGCCGAGCGCGGCGGCGGTCGAGATGGTTGAGGCGATCCTAAAGGATAAGAAGAAGATTCTGCCGTGCGCGGCGTATTTGGAGGGCGAGTATGGCATCAGCGGCTTGTATGTTGGCGTGCCATGCAAGCTGGGCGCGGGTGGTCTGGAGCAGATCATCGAGATCAAGTTGACGGCCGACGAACAGACAGCGTTACAGAAGAGCGCGGACGCGGTGAAGGAGCTGTGCTCCGTGATCGGCGTCGCGTAGGCGCGATGCTGTCGGGCGCGCGTCCCATTGCTGCATGGGTCTACTTTTTCGGCGTGATGGTGGCGTATGCGGCGGTGGTTTTGGCGTCGCCACGACCGCCGGCGTTTGTGGATTATCCGGACTGGGTGTTTCAGGGGGTGCTGCTGCGGGGTGTGCTGACTGGGCATCCGGTTGCCGGCTATGTGCTGAAGCCGTATCCGGTTCCGAACAGCCTGACGACGGTGGCGCTGGGGCTGATGGATTGCGTGCTGCCATGGGCGTGGGCGGCGAAGGTCTGGATCTGCGCGTATCTTATGCTGGCGAGCGTGGCGGCGTGGCGGCTGTGTGATGCGGCTGGTGCGCGGGACTGGCGGTTGGCGGTGGCGCTGCCTTCGGTGCTGTTTCTGAACCTGGACTTCTGGTACGGGCACATCAGCTTCGAGATTGGGCTGTGCCTGCTGCTGCTATTTGCGGCGACGATGCTGCGGCGCAGCACTGGTGGGGCTATGGGCGGGCTGCTGATGCTGCTCTTCTTCACGCATATGGAGGCGTGTGCGTGCGCTCTGCTGCTGTTGGCGCTGGCGGCGACACGGAGACGCGCGCTGAGGATGCTATGGTCTGCCGCGCCGGTGGTGGTGCTAACAATTTGGTATGCGCTGGGCCGGTATCTCTCGGGCAATGCGGATGGGCGCAGCGTCGCGCCGGCTGCGTTTCGTTATGGGTCGCCGGGGTTTCTGCTCTACAAGGGGAATACCTTTCTGAAGCCGTTTGGGTATGTGAACGCGCGCGCGGCGGATGGGAGATCGCTGACGGAGGCGATTTTTGGGCAGTGGATGTTTTTGCTGCTGTTTAGCGGTGCGCTGCTGGTGGCGGGGCTTTGCTTTTGGCTGGTGCTCGATTACGGAAGGGAACGGCAGGCAGGCGAGGAGAGGCTGCTGGTCCGATTTGCTCTGAGCGCGTTTGTCCTTGCGGCGCTGCTGCCGCAGGTGGTGCTGGGCGTGGCAGATCCGGGATCACGCCTGGTGCTGGCGGGGGTGGCGCTGGGTTTGTTTGCGGTGCGGTGGCGGCGTCCGGCGGGGACTGCGCTGGCGATGTGCAGCGTGGTGTTCTGCCTGGTGAACCTGTGGCAGCTTGCCCGGATCGCACGGGAGCCGGAGCTGGCCGGAGGAGGAGGCTCACTGCCTGCGGCGGTGCGGACGTTTGCGCATGTGGAGCTGGGAGCCCGCACATCTGTGTATGACAAGCTGGATTGCGGCGAGATGAATGAGGCGGTGTTTCAGACGGGGATGTTTCGGCTGGCGGCGAAGGAAGACGGCAGACCGAGGTAGGTCTGCCGACTTCGAAGCTCTAACCCAGGCAAAAGGAGGTCCTTCGCTGCGCTCAGGATGACAAACGTATTCTACGAACTTCTTATTCAGGCTGCCAGGGTGGTGATGCATCTGTATTGTTTCCGGACAGAGTTGTGCAGACCGGAGCGAGGTGCGGGGATTCTTCGCTGCGCTCAGAATGACAAGTGGGAAAGGGCGCTCAGGATGACAAGTTAGAAAGGGCGCACAGAATGACAAGTTGGAAAGGGCGCTCAGAATGATGACCCATAGTTGAAGTGTTCAGATGCGGTCGATGGTGACGGCTTCGAGGACGACGGGGGTTTTGGGGCGATCCATGCCGTCGCGGGAGAGTTTGGAGATTTTTTCGGCTATGTCGTAGCCTTCGACGACTTCGCCGAAGATGGTGTGCTTACCAGTGAGCCAGCTGGTCTCGGCGGTGGTGATGAAGAACTGGCTGCCGTTGGTGTTAGGGCCGGCGTTGGCCATGGCGAGTTTGCCGGGCTGGGTGAAGCCGTGTTTGGAGCCTTTGGTCTCGTCGGCGAACTTGTAACCGGGGCCGCCCATGCCGGTGCCTTCGGGGTCGCCGCCCTGGATCATGAAGGACGGGATGACGCGATGGAAGATGGTGCCATCGTAGAGTTTGGAGCCCTTCTTCGAGCGGGAGTTCCACTCCTTGGTTCCTTCGGCGAGACCGATGAAGTTGGCTACGGTCTCGGGCGCGTCTACCTCAAAGAGTTTGCAGACGATGGTTCCTTCCGAGGTCTTGAAGGTGGCGTAGGTGCCGGGCGTGCTGGGCATTGATTCTCCTTTTCGTTCTAGCGGTGAGATGGTGCGATAGGGCAAAAGGACCATTTAGCCCTTGCGAAGAGTGACGGTGCCGTGTCAGTGCGTGGCCGCCGGCAGGGTGGAGGAAGGCGCGGCCGCGGCGGGCTGCGGCGTGGGATCCGGTGGGATCGGCTGGCCTTCCGGCACGATGAAGATTTTGTTGATGACGACCGGCGTGACGGGCTTGTCGCTTGCGGTTCGATCGACGCGAGCGATGGCGGCTACGCGCGAGACGGTCTGTGAGTCGCACTGGCCGAAGATGGTGTGCTTGCCATTGAGCTCCTCGACCGGAGCCTCGGTGATGAAGAACTGGCTGCCGTTGGTGGAGGGGCCGGAGTTGGCCATGGCGAGCCGGCCGGGCACGTTGAAGGTGAGCGCGGGGTCGATCTCATCCTCGAAGAAGTAGCCGGGATCGCCGGTGCCGTCGCCGACGCGATCGCCGCCCTGAATCATGAAGCTGGGGATGACGCGGTGGAAGGTGGTGCCACTGTAAAACGGCTGTCCGTGCACCTTCTTGAGGGTCTTGGGATCGACCCAATCTTTTGTACCGGTGGCGAGACCGATGAAGTTGGCCACGGTGACGGGCGCCTGCTTGTCGTAGAGCTTGCAGGTGAGGCGGCCGAGCGAGGTATCGATCAGGGCCGTGGGGCCGGTGGGGGTAACGGGCGGGCGAACCTGGGAGGCTGCTTCTGGGCCGTCGGGGAGATCCGCCGGAGGGCTTTTGGGGGGTGCGGTCTGGGATGAAGGAGTCTGGAGGGGCGTCTGCGGTGGGGATGCAGTCTGCCCGATCGCCAAGGGCGTCAGGAGAACAGCGGAGAGGAGGGTGCGGAGCTTGAATCGGATCACGAGCACTCCAACCAGTTTACGCGAGGTTAGAGCATTTCTCCTGATGCTATGGCGTTGTTCCAGTGCAAGGGAGGCCATTTTCCTTGAGAGAAAATGGCATCGACGGGAGCGGCCTTCTCTACACCTTCAGGAGAAATGCTGTAGCTGCGGAGGGGTGAGGGCAGCATGCCGTTGCACTCCTGGAGAGGCGAGTGCGGTGCGGGGTGGCTGGGCATGGTTAGAGGACCCGCAAGTCGCATCACATGGAACGGAAGAGAAAGGATGCAGACGATGGTGAAGTTTGCGCTTTATGGATCGTTGAAGGCGAAGCCGGGCAAAGAGGCTGCCGTGGAGGCGTTTTTGCAGCAGGGCGCCGCGATGTCGCGGCAGGAGACCGGAACGGTGACCTGGTACGCGCTTAAGGAAGGGGAGGGGCGATACGGCATCTTTGATACGTTCGAGGCGGAGGAAGGGCGCGAGGCTCACTTGAACGGGGAGATTGCGAAGGCGCTGATGGCGAATGCAGAGGAGCTGCTGAGCGAAGCGCCGCAGATCAGGAAGATTGCGGTTTTGGCGGAGAAGTAAAGGGGAGATACAGCCAGTTGACGTAAGCTGCAGGTCTCTCCACTTCGCGAAACGAAGCAGCCGTTTCGCTTTCACCCCGACGAGCAGATTCGCTCGCCGGGGACCCCGGCTTCCCACCCCGACGAGC
>CAXTRT010000060.1:0-18335 GCA_964246835.1 uncultured Acidobacteriaceae bacterium
AGCCCATCCCGCCCGGCATCAAGGACGATATCCTCGCCTACTACGCCGATCTCAGCGCGCCCTTCACCACCAGGAAAAAACCCGCAGCCTGGGCCGACGTCCAAAAAGATCTGGCAACGTTACAAAATATCCCAACCAGCACCGAGCCCGTCCCCTTCACCACCTACGGCGACGACACGAGTGCGCAGTAGCGCTTACAACTGTCAGCTCTGGAGGAAGCGCTCGCGAACGGCAACTTGGCCACTTTTGGAGATGGTAGCTATGAAAGGAGGCTGCTCCAGTGCGTGAGTGCGGCGCATCTGCGGAAGCGCAATGCGCAGAGCAGCCGCCATCTCAACCCCACTCAAATTGTTGGTAATAAAACAAAACATCGCGATACGTGCAATCTGCACAGCGGCACGTTCCAAAGGGCGAAATCTTATTCGACTATCTGTAGTGAGCAGGCACCAGCCGCGATCCTGAAGTAAGGGCAGCCACTCAGCATCAGCAGTGCCGGGCGCAAAATGCGCGCCAAACCGTTCTACACGGACGCCAACCTCTACAAAAAAGTCGAGGACACGCTGATTTTTGTGGTGGTTCTCGTCAAGGAAGAGGATGAACTCAGGCTGCATGGACGAGCGAGTACTCCCAACGGATAGCCTCCTCGAGTATGCTTGCGCTTACTCCATACTCCGTCGCCAGATCCGCCAGGCTCTCCCTCTGATTGAACCGTCCGGCGATGACTTCGGTGGCAATACCGGTCCCGGCAAGAACAGATCGACCAAAGGCTACCGCAGGTTGGATCGCGATGCTCTGTGGCTCATTAGGCTGATCGGCCTGCACAAACGGAAAAAGAATGGGATGACGATCGTGACTCCACTTGATCCTCGACAGATAAAGGCTGACCATCTGGTGTATCTCAGTCTGGCCGCCCCGGCTGAGGTTAACCAGCCCCATATCGGACTTGAAGAAAAGGTCGAGTCCATCCGTGGCAAAGTCAATATCAAGAAGCGGGTGCGCGGATGGCAAGTGAAGCTGTACATAGGCCAGCGCCTTGCGAACTCGCTGCAAAGGCACCTCATGCCGAAGACGCATTGCCTTTAGGACATGCAGCTCCAAGAGCTGCACATACGAGAGCGCGCGAACGGTTGTCCCGCCGGGAATCGTCTCCGGAGACCCGCCGCCCACCACCTCCGCCCAGCGGCGCACCGTTGCGGAGTTCAGCCGCAGATAGTGGCCTGCATCGCGGAACGCATAGGCCGGCGACTCTTCAAGGTGCGTATAGGTTCGCATTGCTTCTCGAGTTTAGCGGAACTCCTGCGTTTTCGAGACACACGTTTTCACCCAAAGAGCGTCGGCCTCCGCGGCATCTCGATCCCCAAATGCTCGTATGCCAGCCGCGTTGCCACGCGCCCCCGCGGCGTTCGATCCAGAAACCCGATCTGGATCAGAAACGGCTCGTAGACCTCTTCAAGCGCGTCCTGCTCCTCGGCCAGCGCCGCCGCCAGCGTGTTCAGCCCCACCGGGCCGCCGTCGTACTTCTCGATGATCGTTCGCAGCAGCCGCCGGTCCAGCTCATCGAAGCCATGCGCGTCCACCTCCAGCAGCTTCAGCGCCGCCTCCGCCGTCGGCCGGTCAATCACGCCCGCGGCCCGCACCTGCGCGTAGTCCCGCACCCGCCGCAGCAGCCGGTTGGCGATGCGCGGCGTCCCCCGGCTGCGCATCGCGATCTCCGCCGCACCATCGCGATCGATCGCCACCCCCATCACCTCCGCCGAACGCTCCACCACAAACCGCAGCTCATCCTCGGTATAGAACTCCAGCCGCAGCAGGATGCCGAACCGACTTCGCAGCGGCGAGCTCAGCAGCCCCGGCCGTGTCGTCGCCGCCACAAACGTAAACGGCTTGATGTCCATTACGTGCGTGCGCGCCGCCGGTCCCTGCCCGATCATGATGTCCAGCTTGTAGTCCTCAAGCGCCGTGTACAGCTTCTCTTCAAGCACCGGTTGCAGCCGATGGATCTCATCGAGAAACAGCACCTGCCGTTCGCGCACGTTCGTCAGGATCGCCGTCAGATCGCCCTGAATCTGTAGCGCCGGCCCGCTCGTCTGTTGAAATCCCACGCCCAGCTCATTGGCGATGATCGTCGCGAGCGTCGTCTTGCCCAGACCCGGCGGCCCGAACAGCAGCACATGGTCGAGTGCCTCGCCGCGGTTTCGCGCCGCCTCCAGCGCAATCGCCAGCTGCTCCTTTGCGCGCTCCTGCCCGATGAACTCCCGCAAATGATGCGGCCGCAGCTTCAACTCAAAAACAGCATCGTCATCGACGCGCCCCGCCGATACCAGGCGTTCGGCCTCGTTCACACTCTCTCTACTCTTCGGCCTGCTCGTCTTCGCGTCCACTGCAGCCGAGTCTACGGCGCACCCTTCTTTCTTCGCAATGCAGGCATGACAAAGGGCCTGCCGCATCGCAGCAGACCCCTCCGTTCAGTTATCATCCCGCGGGGATCTGCCGCTTTTGCCCCTGCGATACCGCCAGCAAACAATCCCGCTACTCTCGCGTCATCACCCGCACCTGCGGATTCGCAATCGTGTCCCGCCACGGATCGATCACGATCTTCGTGACGCCCGGCTCCTTCTCCTGCCACTTCTTGTAGAACTCCGGCGCCTGATGGATCCCGATCTCGTGCGAGATCATGAACGTCGGGTCGATCTTCTTGTCCTCGATTGACTTCAGCAGCGGCGCCAGATAGTTGTGCATGTGCGTCTGCCCCATGGCCATGTGAATGCCCTTGCCGAACGCCGCGCCGAAGTTCACCTTGTCCAGCACGCCGCCGTAGACACCCGGAATCGACAGCGTCCCGCCCTTGCGGATCGCCATGAACGCCTGCCGCAGCACAAAGGGCCGGTCGGTCTCGAGCATTAGTGCCTGCTTGACCTTGTCGTACACGCCGACGAAGGTAGACGAATGCGCCTCCATGCCGACCGCATCGATGCAGCAGTCCGGGCCTACGCCGCCCGTCAGGTCGCGCAGCGCCTCAACGATGATCACATCGTCGTCGCTGTAGTCGATGGTCGTCGCGCCGCACTCGCGAGCCAGCTTCAGCCGCTCTGGAAATCTATCGATCGCAAACACCTTGCCCGCGCCCAGCATGTATGCGCTCGCGATCGCAAACAAACCCACGGGCCCACATCCCCACACCGCCACGTTGTCACCCGGCGAGATGTTGCAGTTCTGCGCGCCCATAAACCCGGTTGGGTAGATGTCTGAAAGAAACAGCACGCTCTCATCCGGCAGATCGTTCTCAATCTTAATCGGCCCCACATCCGCAAACGGCACCCGCGCATACTGCGCCTGACCGCCGGCATAGCCACCATAGATATGGGAGTAGCCAAACAGTGCCGAGCCCGAGTAGCCGTACATCGTCTCTGCCACTTGCGCGTTCGGGTTCGAGTTATCGCACAGGCTCCACAGATTATCCTTGCAGAAGAAGCAGTTGCCGCAGGCGATGGTAAACGGCACCACCACGCGATCGCCGCGCTTCAGCTTCTTCACCTCGCTGCCCACCTCTTCCACGATCCCCATGAACTCATGGCCCAGAATGTCGCCTGCCTCCATCGTCGGAATGTAGCCGTCATAGAGGTGAATATCGCTGCCGCAGATCGCCGTCTTCGTGATCCGGATGATCGCATCCTGCGGATTGATGATCTCCGGATCCTTTACCTCATGCACCTCAATCGAGTGCGTTCCCATCCAGCAGACAGCCTTCATACCCTTCTCCTCAACCCGCCGGCGTTACCCGCCAGACTCTTGATACCTGTTCAACAACTCAAAGGATGCCGTCATCCCGACCGAAGCCGTGCAGTTTATCGCGCGGCGTAGTGGAGAGATCCCCGTATTTCGTCGTTGTTGTTGCTTGTTTATCTTTATGGAATGCCGCGGAACGATTTCTAAACAAGTTCTTATGCCCAATCTCAAACTCGCTCGTAAAGCGAAGCCTCTATCGCCCGCTGCTTCCCGGCGGCGTGGGATTGTTCTCGCCCAGCATCCACTCCTTAATGCCTCCACTCACGCCGCGAGGCCCATGCGGCTGCCCGGCAACAGTAGGAATCTCGCCGGCTTCCACCATCTCCTTGAAGTGTCGAAGGTCTTCAATCACGATCTGCTTCGGTCCCCGCTTGGCCGTGGCTGCGGCAGCATTGCCGAGCAGGCCGCCCGGCACCTTCTGCTTCTGGATCAGCGTTACGATCGTTCCGCGCCCGTTCTCAGCGGGCTCAAACGTCACCACGCCCTCCTGCTCCACGCCCTCGGTGATCGACTTCCAGCCAATGCGCTGGCCCGGATCATCCCGCTCAATCTGCGAGTCGAACTCTATACGCTTGCCGTCCTTGCCCTTCGGATCGACGTCCTCCGGATTCCCCATTACCCAGTGGCTCCTACCAGCTCCCAGATCCTTTACCGAAACCACGTACTCCTGCCAGCGCGGAAATGCCTCGACATCGCGCCATAACGTGTAAAGCCTCTGCGGATCGGCAGCGATCGTCTGCACCGCGTGCGCTGTCACATAGCCGTCTTCTATCTTCTGCGGCAGCGGCTTGTACACGGCGCCTGCCGCGATCTGCACGACACTCTTCAACGTCGCTGCATCTGTCGGAATCGTCTCGGTTGCCATTGTCCTCCACCTTCTGTCGACGCTTACACGTCGCGCAGTCAGTGGATGGGATGGTCCGCACCCTCCACGCGTAGCCCCCTTGCTATCCCGCTCGCCGGGATTTCCCGATCTACTTTCATCTCACACCCGGAAGCGCTGTGGCGGATGAAACTATCGCGCTCGGGGTCATCGGATCGGCTCGAGAGCCACCTCGATGTTAAGGTGGCGTGTGCTGCCCGGGATGTCGAGCGAGCCGACCGATAGAGCTTTGCCCAGAGTCATCGACGCCGTGCCTTCAAGCACGGTCTGGCGGATCAGCGGGTCAGGCGTGCCCAGGCCGGACCTCTCTTCGGCAACACTCGATTGCTCGATCTTGGACCGAAGATTCAGGCCCTCGGTGGATTGATCGAGAGCGGCCTGGATGTTGAGGCCGACATCAATATACGTGACCTGTGATGCGACGCCGGTGCCGCCCGCCGGCAGTGAGGTGACGGAGATCGGAACCCGATTGCCTTCGCGTAGCTCGGTCTTCGCCCCGGCAACGATGACCATGGAAAAGTGCTGCAGC
This sequence comes from uncultured Acidobacteriaceae bacterium, assembly GCA_964246835.1. GTDB lineage: Bacteria > Acidobacteriota > Terriglobia > Terriglobales > Acidobacteriaceae > Edaphobacter. Next base: position 5,199 of record CAXTRT010000060.1, read on the forward strand.
CCGATGCGCTTGCCGCCGTCCATCTCAGAGACCGTGTAGGTCAGCTGGTAGGTCTTGCGCGGACGATCGAGCTCGGCGATGAGCTTACGGGCGATCTGAACGTCCTCCGGCAGGGCGCGGATAACTATGGCGTTGCGGGAGGGAACGAGATAGATCTTCTCGCCCGGGTCCACTACGTTGCGGACAGCGGTTAGGATTTCGTTGGCATCGTTTTGCTGGCTGGCGTTTGCGAGATAGATGGTGATGACAGGTGCGATCTCCATCTGCTCGGCTCTGGCGGCGCGGTTCAATGGCTGCGGGGCGGGCTGCGTCTGTGCGGAAAGAATGGCGGCGATAGCGGCGAATGGAAATGTTACAAGGCACGTTACAAATCTCATAAAGGCTGTCCTTTCTAGTTGGGCGACTCTTCGTTCCGAAGCGTTGTGGCGGCGATAAAGAAACGGTGGAACTCCTCTTGGCGCGCGTCGTCAACGCTGGCGCGAAGGCTGGGGTTGAGCAGGGCGGACTGCTGCAGGTCTCGGCCATGCGCCACGCGTAGAAGCAGCTCTTCCTGCGCGGTGAGGGGCATGGGCGGTGCGGGGTAACTTACGGCGAGATCCTCCGCAAGCGCCGGTTTGCGTCCTGGCTGAGGAGCATGCGGACGCGGCGATGAACCCAGCGGGGCCCTCGCCGGCCTGTCAATACATCCCGTGGCGATTGCGGCTGTCGTGCCTATCGCTCTACGCGCGTCGTGTGCGGCTTGTACTCCAGGCGCGGCACGCGGCGCGATCTCGCGTCGACTCACGAAAGCAACGGACAGCGCAAGAAGAACGACGGCGACGGCATACAGCCCCCAAACGGATCGCCGAAGCGAGAGCGCTCCGCCGGCGCTCGGTGGCAAGAGCGGGAGCCATCGCCTTCGCCTGGCTCGTCGCGCCGCGATAGGGCGATCGGCCAGTGCCGCAAGCAGACGGCCTTCCATGCCCGGCGCCGGTTGCGCGTCGCACAGGCCTTTCAGGACCACTTCGAGCTCGGCGTTGCGAGTGTCGGGGCTGTCGGAGTTCTTCCCAGAATTCTTCATAACCTGCTCCTTTTCTTATCGACCGGAGCACTGCCCGCAAGGCGTGCGTGTAGGCGCGCCCGGGCGCGAAACAGCAGCGCGCGCACCGCGGACTCGCTCTTGCCCAGAACGGCGGCAATCTCAGCGGTGGAGAGATCGTCGCTGGCCGAGAGAAGAAGCACGTGGCGCTCGGGCCTGGGCAGGCGCTCCCACTCCCGCAGCACCGCCTTCAGGCGTTGCGCCTGATCCAGTGCCTGATCGGCGGGCACCGTACGGGCGACCAGGCCTTCGGCGAAGAAGTCGTCCATCTGCTGCGGTCGAATGCGCCGGCGGCGATCGAGCGAGAGATTCCAGGCAATCCGTATCAGCCATACCCGCATGTCACGCACCTCGTGCAGCGCCTCGCGATGCTCCAGAACCCGCACGAACACATCCTGTACCACATCCTCAGCCTCGGGGCGGCTGCGAAGAACCGAGTGCGCGATGCGAAAGAGCAGGGCAGCAAACCTCTCGACGAGCGCGGCAAGGTCGATCTCCGGCCGGGCAGCGCTCGTGACGTGCAAGACCAAACGGCGCTCCTCGGTAACGGTCATAGAGAGTGGTTTACAGACACCTGCTATCGAGAAAGACGCACGGGTCTTGGGTCCGCTCGGAGATATTTACTGACGACACCAAACGGCATGGACGAAGAGTGGCAGAGATGCGAATACTGTGTCAGAGAGGTTTCCTTGGACGACAGCAACGATTCCGCCCGACCTGCATCAGCTCCGCTCCATCCGGGCTCCGCCGCGCCACGCCCCGCCTCCGGCCGCGGCCGGCTCAGCCTCACCCTGGGCATCGTCGTCCTGGCCCTAATCGTTCTCGGCGCGGCGGGCCTCCTGCTCTATCGCTACCTCACGCACGATAGCGGCCAGACCACGGTCGCCGGCGGCGTTCTCACCGCAACCCCCAGCGGCCTCTACTTTCGCAACACCGCGGAGAAGATCGCGTTCGTCGCCCCTGCCGACTGGTCCCAGTACCCCACCGCCTCCGCGCAGATCATGGTTCGCGGCGGCGGCTGCTCCTTTGGCCTGCTCGAGCAGCGCACCAACCTCTCCGTCCCCAGCTTCGCGAGCGCCGAAGCCAAAGATCTCAAGCGCCGCCATCCCGAGGCTAGCCCCATCGTCGCGCCGCGCTCTGTCGCCGGACGCGATGGCCTCGCCTTCACCGGCGCCTATACCGACGCGCAGGGCGGCCCCATGTCCCAGACCTACATCCTCATCGACCGCGGATCGAACGTCATCACCCTCATCGAGACCGCCACCGATCCCACCTGCGCGCAATCCTTCGCCAATATCGAGGACTCACTCCATCTCTAAAAAGTAAAGCGGGTTTCCAAAAGCGAAATCAAGGCGAACAGAGATGCAAGTCTCACCCCGAAGAACTCAAAACACAAACATCGAATTCCTACCATTCAATGCAGGATCCTGCCATTCGCCCGTATTTTCTTCCCGAAATCAATCGGCGCTTCTACCTTGGGAGGGTCGGAAATGGGGTCGGGAACCAGCTGGGGAACTCCCCGCAAACCCCATCCTTTAGTAGGCTTTACAGCGAACCCTTCCACTCGCAGCTGCATCCAGTAGAAGACGACTCAGGAGACTCAAACGCATATGGCAAAGGCATCCAAACTAGCCGAAAAAGCTCTTACCTACGTAGCCAAGGGCGGCTGGGCGGTCTACAACAGGCTCAACTCGATCAGCCCCAATAAGTCCTTCACCCCCCGCTGGTCAGATAAGCCGCTGCTGAAGAGCTATCAGAAGGAAAAGCCGCCCCTCGGCTGGCCGCGCACCACGGACTCCCTCTGCCCGCGTTGCGTTCCAGAGATCCGCCAGCAGATCGTAGACGGCAAGCTGCCGCACGAGATTCTGCTCAACGAGAAGGTCGGCGAGATCAAGGCGCAGATCATCGAGCGCGACGGCGAGATCCTGATGGTGAAGGATTGCCCGATCCACGGCCACTTTGAAGATGTCATGTCGATTGACACCGCCTTCTTCAAGCACCTCGAAGAGGTCTTTCCCGGCCGCGACATTCGCGCCCACAACGACGAGAAGCTGCACAATCACGGCACCTCGACCGTCACCCACGGCCGCGGCTCCGTTCTCACCATCGACCTCACCAATCGCTGCAACATGATGTGCGATCCCTGCTTCATGGACGCCAATCAGGTCGGCTTCGTGCACGAGCTCACGTGGGACGAGATCAAGACCATGCTCGATAACGCGGTCACCATCAAGCCGCGCCGCCAGATGTCGGTCCAGTTCTCCGGCGGCGAGCCCACGCTCAGCCCCTACTTCCTCGACGCCGTCGCCTACGCGCGCAAGGTCGGCTACACCTCCGTGCAGGCCGCGACCAACGGCATCGAGTTCGCCAAGTCCAAGGAGTTCTCAAAGGCCGCCGCGGAAGCCGGCCTGCGCTACGCCTACCTGCAGTTCGACGGCATCGGCAACGCCGCCAACTCGCACCGCAAGGTCGGCAACTCCTTCGACGTCAAGCTCCAGGCCATCCACAACCTGCATGAGGCCGGCGTCGACATCGTTCCCGTCACCTGCATCATCAACGGCATCAACAACGAGCAGGTCGGCCGCATCATCGAATTCGCGCTTGACAACCCGAAGAAGATCAACTTCCTCTCCTTCCAGCCGGTCAGCTTCACCGGCCGCGACGAAGAGGTCTCGGACGAGCGGCGCAAGGCGCAGCGCTACACCCTCTCGCATCTCGCGCACGACGTCAAGAATCAGACCGGTCTCGGCGAGCCGGTACGCGACTGGTTCCCCATCTCCTTCATGTCTACCTTCTCCGACTGGGCCGATCTCGTGCACGGACCGGACCGCGACTGGGGCCAGCTCTCCTGCGGCTGCCACCCAAACTGCGGCATCGGCATGGCGCTCATGATCGACAAGGAAACCAAGGAAGCTGTGCCCGTCACCGCCTTCCTCAACGCCGATCGCCTCGCCAAGGATATTGCCCGCGTGAACGATGCGTCGCGTGGCAAGTACCTCACCATGCTTGGCGCCGGTCTAGCCCTGCTGCGTAACTACGATCCCACCAAGGCGCCGACCCACTTCAAGATCGTCGATCTGCTCTCGAAGTTCGATAAGTGCTTTGGCGCCACCGGCCGCAACTACGGCAAGGTCACCGCAGACCGCACCCAGGCCGACATCGAGAAGCGCCGCGCCGACCGCTGGAACTTCCTCTTCATCGCCGGCATGTGGTTCCAGGATCTCTTCAACTATGACTTCCGCCGCACCGAGCAGTGCATCATCCCATACGCCACGCAGGAAGGCGAGATCTCCTTCTGCGCCTACAACACCGGCGTCGGCTGGCGCAACATCATCGAAAAAATGCACATGACCTCGAGCCTCACCAAGTGGTACGAAGAGCACGGTCGCCACGAGATCTTTGCCGGCGGCAAGAAGGTCGGTCTCGAGAAGGAAGCGAAGTACGATCTCGTCCTCAACGACGAGCACGTCAACGCCGCCGCCAACGACACGCACGATAAATCCGGCGTCGCCAAGAACGCCCGCGAAGAGAAGATCCGTGCCCGCGATGCGAAGCTCAAGCAGGATGCTGAGAACGCCCGCATGGCCAAGCTCTATCGCAAGGAGATCCTGCAGGAACCCGAACTCCCCGGCGGCTTCGTCGCAATCGGCGAGATCGGTGGTCTAGGATCTATGAGTGGCATCAAGCCCGCGGCCAAGACTCCAGTCTCCAACGTCGAAGTCGTGAACACCATCAAGGACGAAGAGACAGTAGCCGGCGACTAGTTTCAGCATGGAGTCAACGCGCTTTGTACAACTAACGGAGAAGGCCGCCAGCGATGGCGGCCTTCTCTGATTGATGGCTATATTTGGAAATGAATGAAGAGCGGAACTGGACGTACTCAAGAACAAGCTCGATAAAATGACTTATAGCATTTCTCCTGAAGGGTAGAGAAGGAAAGGCTCCTCCCTTGTACTTGAAACAACGCCATAGCATCAGGTGAATACTTTAAACTCCACCAACTCTACCCCAAGCCGTTCAAAGTGTTTCTTGTTTAAAGTGGCAAGAGCCAAGTCATTGACCATGGCAGTAGCCCCAATCAAGGCGTCCATTGACTCCATCTGCCATCCATCCTTGCGCGATCGAGCAAGGATTCTGCCACACAGATCGGCTACATGCTTCTCTACCGGAATAATTCGGTCCTCAAATCGCTTCGGCAGCAAGTCTACGAGCCAATGCTCGAAGCTGTCCTGGTTTTTACCCGGCATGGCAAGCTCAACACCGACGCGCAGCTCGAGAAGTGTGGCTACGCTGAGAAACAGGTCGTCCTCATCCTGCGCGGCAACCCATCTCTCGACCTGTTCATGAGGTCGCTCTTCATAAGCTGCGAGATGACATCTGTGTCCAGCAGATATCTCAAAACTTGACCGGTCGAGGATCAAGCCGCACTCGTCCTACCTTCAAGCCGGACCCTCGCAGAGGCGATCGCCGAAAAAAATCCAGCAAGCTTCCCTCGGGAGCGTCCGAACCGTACTCCTGCTTCCACTCCTCGATCGAGATCACAACAGCAAAGGGCTTGCCATTGCGCGTAATCTCCTGTGGACCTCGTTGCTGCGCCGCATCCAGCACCTCGCTGAACTTCGCTTTCGCATCCGCCACTCCCCAGCTTGCCATAGCGCCCCCTACCTAAAAGATAGTCATGTATGACCTATGTAGTCAAACCGCAACCGCGCCTGTATTTCCGCCGGCGGACTGATTTTTGCCAATCACCTCATGCATTTGCAGGACTGTCACAGGCCCCGCATAAGCTTCTGGACAGAGGGGTCTCATGCTGCAAGGTCAGGTTCGTCTCCGTCCCCAACGCAACAGCTCGCAGGCGCATCCGGGCATCTTCCCGCTGTCTTCCCTAACGCACGCCACGCAGCAATTCCAGCCATTGCCGAAGCCACTCGGTGAGCCTCCTTACCACTTCGATCTTGAGACCGTCGTGCCTGGCATCGCAACCTCTGCCGCCACTCTGGGTAAGCTGGTCTTCCATTGTGTCGGCGATACCGGCGGCGTGAAGAGCCCGGAGTATCAGGCCTCTGTGGCCGCTGCCATGAAAGGCGATCTGATCCTGCCTGACGAATCGGCGCGGCCAAGCTTCTTCTACCATCTCGGCGACGTCGTCTACTACAACGGCCAGGTCTCCGACTACTACAGCCAGTTCTACGATCCCTACGATCACTACGCCCCGCCGATCCTCGGCATCCCCGGCAATCACGATGGCGATCCCGTCGACGCGACGCAGGTATCTCTTGATGGCTGGGTCCGTTACTTCATGTCGCCGACCGCGGTAGTCCAACCTGAGTCAGCTGATGCGCCGCGCGTCACACTCTCGCTGCCAAACCCCTACTTCACCTTGAACTGCCCATTTGTAACCATCGTAGGGATGTATACCAATGTGCCGGAGGGCGGCTCGATTGATTCCGTTCAGCAGCAATGGCTTACGAACGAGTTCGCCACCGCGCCCACGGAGAAGGCGTTGATCGTCGCCCTGCACCATCCCATCTACTCCTTCGACGACCACCACAGCGGCTCGGCGGCCATGGCCGATGCGGTGCAGCATGCCATCAATGACAGCCGGCGCGTGCCGAACATGGTGCTCAGCGCTCACGTTCACAACTATCAGGTCATCGAACGCAATATTCAGGAGCCAGCGTCTGCGCCTTCGACCGCCAAAAAAGGACGAGCCAAGCAGACGGCAAACACCGGTGCCATGACACCCTTCATCGTCTCCGGGCACGGCGGCTACTACCACCTGCACGGTATGAATGCGGCGGCTGGTGCGACGGACGCCGCAACCGGCGCCCATCTGCTCTTCGAGGAGCACCAGCACCATGGCTACATGACCCTGACGATCGACAAGCAGACCATCTCCGGTGTCATGACCAGCGTTGCGAATGGCTCGGGTAAGTTCACAACGCCGGGTCCGACAAATACCTTCAGCTATCCCGCCGGCTTTATCTCACTCCCAGAAGGCGCCACCGTCAGTCTTTAGTTCGACTCTTCGCTCTGCAATCAGCATGAGCGTGGCGTAGTTACCTGCTGCGCCTTGCTATCCTTGAACCAGATGAAGCTCATGCACATGAGGCACGCACGGTGAGACAGTCCCCTTCGTTTTGCGGAGGGAGAGGCCTGTAGGCTGTGTGACGGCTGCGGAGCCGAAGGGGAGAAACCTGCTCTTGTTCGAACCGGCTCAATCTTTCTTCGACTTGATCGGACCTTCCCCGATCCAGGTCATGTATTTCGAAAACTTTAGACCTCAAGTAGGGGGGAGGGGGAGAGGGTACCCCAATCCGCCTCTCCTTCAACCAAACCAACGCTAGCCAGGAGCGCCCTCCGGCAAAGCCGATAACTAGATATCCAGGTTCTTCACGTCGAGCGCATTCTCTTCGATGAACTTGCGCCGGCTTTCGACGTCCTCGCCCATCAGCGTGGTAAAGATCTCCTCACAGCTGGCGATGTCCTCGAGCTTGACCTGCAGCAGCGTACGCCGATCTGGGTCCATGGTGGTCTCCCAGAGCTGCGGCGCGGTCATCTCACCCAGGCCCTTATAGCGCTGTACCTGGTACTCCTTGCGGCCCTGGTCAATGACATACTCGAAGACCTCGCGCGGTGTGCGCTTCTCGACCGGATCCTGCGCGGCCTTGCCGGAGCGCTTGCCGGGCTTGGCCTCAGCCGCCGTGCCTGGAGCGGCGGCGATCACATCGTTGACCCCCTCCTCCTGCTCCACCTCATCGGCCTCATCAAGCGCCGCCTGCGAGTTGGGCGCGGGCTGCTGCTTTGCGGCGTAGTCGATATGGAACGGACCAACCAGCTGTTCCCGCAGTAGCGCATGCTTGGCCAGCAGCTGCCGCGACTCGGCTGTCGTCGCAAGCGCCCAGTCGATGTGCCGCGGAACACCCTGCGCATCGGTAAACGTAACCGAATAGGTGCCGTGCTCCTCGTCGAACTCAACGTCCGTGATGTTCTTGAACTGAAAGTTCCGCTCAATGGCTTTCAGCCGCGTACGCATCTCTTCAAGCTTTGCTGGTGTTTCAAAGTCGGCACGACGCGCCGGATCTTTACCTTCATTCGCGAAGAGATCCGCGAATGCAGTAACGACTTCATCATTGCGCAGCCGTTTGACGACCTTGCCGAAGAAACCAAGATAGTCATTGAGCGATGCCATATACTTTGTAAGCTCTTTGCCTTCGAGAACACCACCGTTTGCCCCATAGCGAATCACCATGCCGTCCGAGGCACGCTTGACCATGACTGAGACGTACTCGCGATCGTCCTTGATGTACTGCTCGAACTTGCCCTTCTTGATGCGATAGAGCGGCGGCTGGGCAATGTAGACGTGCCCGCGCTTGATCAGCTCCGTCATGTGGCGGAAAAAAAAGGTGAGCAGCAGCGTACGGATGTGCGATCCGTCGACGTCGGCGTCGGTCATGAGGATGAGCTTGCCGTAGCGCAGCTTGGCGACGTCGAAGTCGTCCTTGCCGATGCCGGTGCCGAGCGCCGTAATCATGGCGCGGATCTCCTCGTGGCCCAGCATCTTGTCGTAGCGGGCTTTTTCTACATTGAGGATCTTGCCTTTGAGCGGGAGGATGGCCTGGAACTTGCGGTCGCGGCCCTGCTTGGCGGTGCCGCCGGCGGACTCACCCTCGACCAGGTAGAGCTCGCAGCGATCGGGCTGGCGCTCGGAGCAGTCGGCAAGCTTGCCGGGCAGGCCGCCGCCGTCGAGGGCGCCCTTGCGCCGGGTCAGGTCGCGGGCCTTGCGGGCTGCCTCGCGGGCGCGGGCGGCGTCGATGGCTTTGTTGATGATCTTCTTAGCGACCTGCGGGTTCTGCTCGAGGAAGGCGCCGAGGCGCTCGTTGACGAAGGCCTGCACGGTGCCGGCGATGTCGGAGTTGAGCTTGCCCTTGGTCTGGCCTTCAAACTGAGGCTGCGAGAGCTTGACCGATACCACCGCGACTAGGCCCTCGCGGACGTCGTCGCCCGAGAGGTTCTCCTTGACGTCCTTAAAGAGACCCATCTGCTGGCCGGCCCAGTTGATAGTGCGGGTCAGCGATGTGCGAAAGCCCGAAAGATGCGTGCCGCCATCGACCGTGTTGATGTTGTTGGCGAAGGAGAAGACGGTCTCGGAGTAGGCATCGTTATATTGCAGCGCGATCTCCATGGCGATGTTGTCGCGCTCGGCTTCCATGTAGATGGGCTTCTCATGCAAGACCTGCTTGCCTTTGTTGAGAAGCTTGATGAACTCTGCGATTCCGCCGGTGTACTTGAAGGACTGAACTTTGGAGTCACCCGTCTTCGCGTCGGAGGTCCTCTCGTCCGTCAGCGTGATCTCGATGCCCTTGTTGAGGAAGGCGAGCTGGCGCAGCCGGTTGGCGAGCGTGTCGTAGTTGTATTCGTGAACGGAGAAGATGCTCTTGTCGGGCAGGAAGTGGACCTTGGTGCCCTTACGGGTGGAGGCGCCCATCTTGCGCAGCTTGCTGATAGGATCGCCCTTGCTGTAGTCCTGCTCCCAGGCGAAGCCGTCGCGCCAGATCTCGACATCGAACTCCTCTGATAGAGCATTGACGCAGGAGACGCCGACGCCGTGCAAACCGCCCGAGACCTTGTAGTTTGAGGCGTCGAACTTGCCGCCGGCATGGAGGATGGTGAGGACGACCTGCACGGCGGGCATGGTCACGCCGTTGATGGTCTTGTCGTCAACCGGGATGCCACGGCCGTCGTCGACGACGGTGATGGAGTTATCGACGTGGATGGTGACATCGATGCGGCTGGCGTGCCCCGCGAGCGCCTCATCGACTGAGTTATCAACGACTTCGTAGACGAGGTGATGCAGGCCCTGCTCGCCGGTGGAGCCGATGTACATGGCGGGACGCTTGCGAACGGCCGCCAGGCCTTCAAGAACTGTAATGTTTTCTGCACTATACCCGGTGCCGGGGGTAGTGGCTAGGATCTCTTCGGTGGGCAGGGCGGTCGATGCCATTGTCTCTCCATAAAGTCGCGGCCCAAGCGGGATGCCGGGCTCGCCATGCTCGCGAAACGCCCGTCAAATCAGCGTTTTATGCACGTTCTCGATACTGTAAGTATACCATCCCGGCGGGCGAATATCGTAGCGACGGACGTTACGATTCCTGTGCACGAAACGGGTAGTTTGCGGGCTGTTTTGCTCGATTTCGCGCACGATAGCGGGAGTTTTGCGCGGTTTGTGCAGAGGTTTGAGGAGAGGCGAGTCCAGGTAGAAAGACAGGCTCGTGGGATGACAACAACACCAGGGGTCGCGCAGGGAGGATGAGGACAGCCAAGGATTTACACGCCGAAAGCGAAAGGTCCCGGACAACCGGTCGGGTATACTCAATAGGTTGTCTAAAATGCAGTTTCAGAGAGCAGCACAATGCCAAAATTAAAGACGCACTCGGGAGCCGCGAAGCGCTTCCACAAGACGGGCTCCGGCAAGTTCAAGCGCGGCCAGTCGAAGATGCGCCACATCCTGACCTCGAAGGCGACCAAGACCAAGCGCAAGCTAGGTGGGTCGGCCATGGTGTCCGAGGCGGATTCGCCGAAGGTTGCCCGGATGATTCCGTACGCCTGAGTTGGGCGCGGCGGAGTCGATGTTCTTTGTGTCGAGCCGCGCTGCTTGCCTTGAAGGCGAGTGAGCGCAAAGGGCCGTAGCTGCGTGAGAGGCCCCTGGACCGGCTAGCCGGTCCACCGAGACATAAGGTTGTAGAGCGAGTGAAGAGGCACCCTTACCTCCAGCCGCTGAACGATGTACGCAAAAGGAGTGTGTGCCATGCCCCGTGTCAAACGGAGTACGAAGCGAAGCGACCGCCGCAAGAAGATTCTGAAGCGTGCGAGTGGCTACTTCCTCACGAAATCGAAGCTTTACCAGGCAGCGCAGGAGGCCGTCGAACGCGGTCTGATGTTTGCGTACACCGGCCGCAAGCAGAAGAAGCGGCAGTTCCGCTCACTGTGGATCGTGCGTATCGGCGCGGCCGCAAAGATCAACGGCATGAGCTACTCGACGTTTATTGATGGTTTGAAGAAGGCCGGGAATGGTCTGGACCGCAAGATCCTGGCCGACATCGCAGCAAACGACGCCGCGGGCTTTGCGGCGCTGGTGGAGCAGGCGAAGGCAGCCTTGACAGCGGCGAAGAGCTCGCAGGCTGCTGCCTAAAAAGGCAGTGCTGATACTAAGACGAAAGGGCCGCGGATCACTCCACGGCCTTTTTCTTTTGCCGGAGGTACGGTGTGTACTGCCGGCGGTTCTCAGAGTGCGGCGCCCGTTGCGGGCAGCGAGTAGGTTTGCGGCTGGATCTTTGCACCGCGAAATGCCAGCCAAAGAGTCACCAGAAGCTCGGCGAGAAAGTTCGGCACGATGAACGCCGCCCTTCAGAGTGTCATGGGTTGCGGACGAGAATGGATCCAAAGCAACAGAAGAAGAGCCACATGATCGCGAAGTAGAAAAGTTAGTCGGCCGAGCGAGAAGCAGCTTTTCCTCGCGTTGCTCGGAATGGAAGAAAGGAAAGCAAAGGACTTGTTCAGAGTCTCCGGCGACCCCGGGCTTCGGTCGAGTTGCCGGCGTTTCTCCGGGTCTGCGACGTACCTGCTCCGGTCGAGAGCACTCGGGTGAGTAAGGGTAATGAATGCCCGGCGGATTTTTCTGGATCGGCCGCATGGAGGGAGCTAGAATCGGCAGACCCCAGAACTGAATGCGGATCGGCGGGGTTTCTCTGTGGCGATGGCAGGCAAGGAACGAATCCACGGCTGGCGTGAGATTGCGGCGTATCTGGGGTGCGACGAACAGGCGGCGAAGCGGTGGGAGACGCAGCGCGGGCTGCCGGTACGGCGGATTCCTGGTGAGGGCGGTGTGGGTGTCTCGGTGCAGCCGAGCGAGGTGGAGGCCTGGCTGCTAACGGGCGTGCAGCCTGGAACTGGCCCGGAAAGCCAGACTGAACCGGAAGACCAGACTGGCTTGATGAACCAGACTGGCCCGAGACTCGAGATGGGGCCGGATGACGAGACTGCCGCGATTGCTGGCGCGACGGACGGGGTTTCCGGGGCAGTAGCGGCGGAGGAGAGCGCGACGGCACCCGGGATTGCCGAGTCGGGCGGGATCGATGGAGCGAGAGATGAGGCTGGCTACGGCGAGTCTGCGGGGCCGGCTTCAACGCTTTTCAGGCCTTCGGAGCATGTCTCGCTGCTTGTGAGTCTATTTGGACTGGCGCTGTTGCTGACGGCGACAGCGGTACGGTTCTTCCATGTGGGGCCGCTGGAGGCGATTCTTTTTGCGTCGGAGATGGTGGCGGAGGCGGACGGGCGGGGATCGGATGCGGTGCGCGACGAATTCTACCTGCGAGGGGTGTATCTGTGCGAGATGCGGTCGCCGGCATCGCTTGAGGAGGCACAGCGGCTGTTCACGGAGGCGATTGCGCGGGATTCGCGGCATGCTCCGAGTTACAGCGGACTGGCGAAGACGTACCTGCTGCTGCGCGAGTATGCCACGCTGCCGGAGGACGAGGCGTACGGGCGGGCGAAGGAGGCGGCGGAGCGGGCGGTGCGGCTCGATCCGACGCTCACGGAGGCGCATGCGGCCCTGGGGTTTGTGGATTTTTTCTGGCTGCGGCGGGCGGATGATGCAGAGCGGGAGTTCGGGCTGGCTCTGGAGACGGATGACCGCAGCGCACTGACGCACCACTGGTTCGGGTCGATGCGAATGCACCAGGGCCGCTACGCGGAGGCGGTGGTGCAGCTGGATATAGCGCAGCGGCTGAATCCGACGTCGACGGCGATTCTGGCGAGCAAGGCTCTGGCGCTCGGGTTTGGTGGGCACAAAGACGAGGGAATGCGGCTGCTGGAGGCGATGGACGGGACGGGGCAGGATGCGGCGATGGTGCATCGGAACCTGGGCTATCTGAGCCTGGTGGCGCCGCGGGATACGGGGCGGTTTCTGCGGGAGTCGGTGCGTTTTGCGGAGATGCGGCGAGATGCGGGATCGGTAGCGCTGTTGCGGGCGGCAGGGGAGGCGTTTGGGGCGGGGGGTG
>CAXTRT010000061.1:0-17704 GCA_964246835.1 uncultured Acidobacteriaceae bacterium
CGCCACCACCGCCCCATTCCCGCCCGGCTGCGCCGCATACAGCCCGCTCTGCCGCCACGCCCCGCCCTGCACTTCCTTCGCCGTCAGCGGCTTCCGCGTCATCGCCGTCGTGTGCATCGCCGTAAACGCCGGCGTCGTCACCACCGGCTTGTCCAGTCGCGGCAGCGTCGCAATCTCCGCGTTCACATACTCCGTCCGATTGCCCGGGTTCGGATGATCGCTCATGAACTGCGCCCCGCCCGCCCCATACTTCGCCTTGATCGTCTCGAAGAACTGCGGCAGCCCGCGCGGATCGTACCCCGCCCGGTACAGAATGTTCACGCCCTCCAGATCCGCCTGCTGCTCATCCCCACGCGACATATGCAGAAAATCCAGATTCTGCCCGTACCCGATGCCCGCCTGCGCCATCTGCCCCGCCGCGCCGCCGCCCAGCAGAATCGCCGACCCGATCGACCCCAGCCCATACAGCAGACTTTTATTCCGCTGCTTGCCCATATTGCACGTCGAGTGCCGCATCACCACATGCGACACCTCGTGCGCCATCACCCCCGCCAGTTGCGCCTCCGTCTCCGCCGCCTGGATCGTCCCCAGATTCACAAAGATCGACCCACCCGGCAGCGCAAACGCATTGATCTCCTCACTCGCCACCACATGGAAGTTGAACGGCCACTGCCGCTGAACCCCCGGCACTAGCGGCGCTTGCGCCACCAGCTTCGCCCCGAGCGCCTGCACATATCTCGTCAGCGGATCGTTCTCTGGTAGCACCGGCATCTGGCTGTAGATCTGCCGCGCCACCTTGCTGCCCTCCGCAATCTCCTGGTCCTCGGTAAACGAGTTCCGGCACGTCACCGGCTCAAACCGCGCCCACGCCCGCTTCCCGCACCCTACTGTCAGCAGCAAAACCCCCAGCAGCACCGCCCGCACCCGCCTCACCCGCATCCACTCTCGCCGCATAACCCCTCGCCTCCAAAACTCAGCCATCCCAACCACCAGCACCACAGCCACCCGCATCCCGGCACCGGCTCTTCCTTCGCTCTTATCCTTCGTTCTACATTCTTCGTTGTTCGTCCTTCTGCGATAAAGTTTGTCATTCTGGAGCGCAGCGAAGAATCCCTGCATTCCCTTTACCACGCGGAACCCCGACACGACCAGGACACAGACGTACACCCGACCTTGCCTTTGTCTTCCACCTCAGCACGGCAAGGAACTCGCTGTTGTGATCTAAGACGGCACACCATCAAGTCTCTGAACAAGTTCCAAAAACGTTCTGCTGATTACTCTTCTATTCGCTTTCTGTCTCGCCTTCCTGTCTCCGTTCTATCCCCGCATTGAACCCTAAGCCCTACTCCCATCCTCAGCTCCCCGGCTTCGCAATCACACCCAAATCTGTCATCCCGTTCACAAAATACTGCACCGCCAGCGCCACCAGCAGCAGCCCCATCACACGCACCAGGATCCGAATTCCCGTCTCCCCCAAAGCCTTCGCCACCCGGTCCGAGTTCCCCAGCACCAGATAGCAGATCACCGCCGTCACCAGAATCGATCCCATAATTGCGGCCATCTGCCACCACACCTGCACCTGCCCCACCAGCACCATCACGCTCGTAATCGATCCCGGCCCCGCCAGCATCGGCACCCCTAGCGGCACAATCCCCGCATCCTGCTTGTGCGTCGCCTCCTCCGCCTCTTCGCTTGACTCCTGCGTCGGCGATCGCTTCGCCTCCAGCATATCGAGCCCGATCAGCAGAAGAATGATCCCACCCGCAATCTCAAACGCCGCAATCGAGATCCCGAACAGCTGAAACAGATACTTGCCCGCCACCGAAAATACCGTCAGCACAATCCACGCTGTCAGCGTCGCCTTGCGCGCAATCGCCTTCCGCCGCGGCCCATCCGAGCCCGCCGTCACCGCCAGAAACGTCGGCAGCGCCGCGAACGGATCCACCAGGAAAAAAATCGAGCTCAGCGCCAGCAGCGAAAACCGCACATACACGGAGTTCCCCAGCCCAGCCAGGTTCACGGAATGGAGATCCACACTCACTCCGCCATTCTCCCACGCAAGCGCGTCCTCACAACCACAGCACCCCTCCCCTGAAAGCCGTCATCTCGACCGAGCATCGCGAGCGGAGAGATCCCCGCATTCCTCCTCGCATACCGGTGAACCCTAAAGACCGCCTCAGCGCCGCGTCCGGATCACACCACCGCATCTCGCCCCCCGTAAAAGGCCGTCATCTCGACCGAGCATCGCGAGCTGAGAGATCCCCGCATTTCTCCCCAAATACCGGTGAACCCTAAAGACCGCCTCAGCGCCGCGTCCGGATCACAAACCACCCACTGCCCGCCACCTTCCCCAGGTAATCGCTCTGGTCCACCAGCGTCCATTCCCCGCTCGCGATCTTCGCCGCGATCAGTGCATCGAGCTCCCGGTGCGGCCACGGATTGCCGTGGTTATACAGCTTCTCCGATCCCCGCATAATGTCTAGCTGGCGCTGGTACACAATCCACTGCGGCGGCGCCGTCTTCAACTCGCCAATCATCTGCTCGATCGTCGCCCGCGTCGAGGTGTCGAAGAACGTCTGTACATAGTTGTGCCACGGCGGCGTGTCGCAAAAGTAGTTCGGAAACGGATATGGCAGCGACAGCAGATCCGGATGCACCCCCGGCCGCGCCCCTATATCCGTGCAGATCGCCGTGCTCAGCTTCAGCAGATCCGGATCGATATACATCGCTCCATACACCGGATGCTGATACCAAACGCGATCGTGAAACATCGCTCCAAACTTGTAATGCTGCCAGGAGTACGGCACCAGCGCCTTCGATGTCAGCGTCGAAACCGCCAGCGCCGCCATCAGCGTTAGATAAAACGGATCCACCCATCGCCCAAAGCGGCGGAACGGCTGCAGCACCGGAACCAGCAGCAGCAGCAGAGCCATCGGCGCATAGTAGTTCGTCAGCGGCTCCGCCGCCGCGCCGGCCGAGTACGACGCCCACTCCGCCAGCGGCAGCAGCACCAGCACGCCCCGCATATCCGGATGCCGGCCCCGCGAGAGCTCCAGACCAAGCCGGCCCCACACCACGGCAACCGTGACGTACAGCACCGGAATCATGATGAGCACCACCACAGAGATCAGCTGCCCGTAGAGCAGCGGTCCGCGCAATAGCGGAAATCCCGCCAGAAACATCAGCCCCGCCAGCCCCGCCTGCGCCAGAAAGATCTGTCGCAGGCTCGCCCGCGAGAACCGCGCCAGCCCAACGCCGAGCGCCAGCAGCAGCGCCGCCGCCAGAACCGCCCGCTTGCCCTGCTGCCACAGAAACGGAAACGTATTCCGCAGCACCAGAAACGGCGCGGCAAAGATGGTTCCGGTGCCGCCCTTGCTTCCTGCCGCCCGAAAGATGCTGCTGCTCAGATACGCCGAAAACGAGTCCCCGGTCAGCGCCACCACGCCCACCACCGTTACCGCGGCAGCCGCCGCCAGCAGCGCAAGACTCGCCAGCCGCTGCCGCCGCGCCAGAAACGGCAGGCACAGCAGGCACGAGGCCAGCAGCGCGGCTCCGTCCGTCAGCCGCGTCGTAATCGTCAGCCCGCACAGCACCCCCAGCACCGCCACCAGCACCCTCTGCCGCCCGGCCCGCTCCGTCCGCGCAATCACCAGCTGCGTCAACAGCGCATACAGAATCAGGTTCTCCGCCAGCACGTGGTAGTCGTCCAGCCGGTAGGAGTGGCCGCACACAATAAACATGAACGTCCCCAGCAGAACGATGCCCTTCTGCCAGTCCGGCCACACCGACTCCCGCAGAACCAGCAGCACCCCGCAGCTCATCACCACGATCTCCAGCAGCGATGGAATCTCCGTCACCGCCAGCCGATGCCCGAACATCTGCATCCAGCCATCCGTCAACAGAAAAAAGATCGGCTGCAGCGCCGTATGCAGCTCGGAGTAAAGCTTCACACCCTGGTGGAACGTCGTGGCATACCAGAACCACATCGCCTCCCCACCCATCTGGTTGTTCACAATCATGGCAAGGCCCAGCAGCAGGCAGCACAGGATCGCTAGCCCCTGAAAGAGCCACGGCCTCCCCTGCTCTGGCATCGTGCGAACGTCTCTCGGCTCTGGCATCGTGCGAGTGTCTCTCGGCTCCGGCATACGGCAGCGTGTCTCCCCTAACCCGCCGCCGCGCGCGTCCACCGTCCGCACCGGCTACAGGCTTCCTAAGCTTTATGGGCACTCTGAATGCAGTGCCCCTGTTCGATGAGTGCATGGCTTCAGCTCAACCCGAGCGATCTACCTTCTCTATGAGTCTAAGTAACAACTCTAAAGAAGGCCGTCATCTCGACCGGAGCGGGACGGCAGTATCGTCTCGCGTAGCGGAGAGACCCCCGCATTCGTCGTTGTTGTTGCTTGTTCTTCTCTCCTAGAGTGCCGCGGCGCGAGTTTCTAAACAGACTCTTAGCTTACAGGCTTAGCGGACCTCCCCGCCCAGGCCCGGGGAAGCAGCGTCACTATCATCCGGGCATACCCAAGCACCACCGCGCCCCAGCCGCCAGGCCGCGCTCGATCAAACTCCAGGGACCTCATCGATGCACCCCTACGCTCACCGCCTCCTCTATCCCGTCTATAATTCGGCTCAGAATCGAGACAAACCATGCCCTTACAAACCACCGAGAACATCTGGCACAACGGCGATCTCATCCCCTGGGATAAAGCCCAGATCCACGTCATGAGCCACGTCGTCCACTACGGCTCCTCCATCTTCGAGGGCATCCGCTGCTACAGCCAGACCCAGCCCGGCGCCTCCGAGCCGGTCAACGGCATCTTCCGCCTCAAAGAGCACATGGCTCGCTTCATCGACTCGGCCAAGATCTACCGCATGCCCATTCCCTTCACCCTCGACCAGCTCTGCTCCGCGGTCGTCGATGTGGTCGAGTCCAACGGCGTCGCCCCCTGCTACATCCGCCCCGTCGCCTTTCGCGGCTACGGCGAGATCGGCGTCAACCCCCTCAAATCCCCCGTCGAGGTCTACATCGCCAACTTTCCCTGGGGCAAGTACGTCCCCGGCAACACCGGCGCCGACGTCTGCGTCTCCTCCTGGTCTCGCCTCGCGCCCAACACCATGCCGTCGCTCGCCAAGGCCGGCGCCAACTACATGAACTCCCAGCTCATCCGCATGGAAGCCGAGATCAACGGCTACGCCGAAGGCATCGCGCTCGACGTCAACGGCTACCTCTCCGAAGGCTCCGGCGAAAACCTCTTCCTCGTCCGCGGCGGCGCGCTCTACACCACACCCCTCGCCAACTCCGTCCTTAACGGCATCACCCGCTCCTCCGTCCTCACCATCGCCAAAGAGCTCGGCATCCCCGTCGTCGAGCAGGCCCTCCCTCGCGAGCTTCTCTATATCGCCGACGAGGCCTTCTTCACCGGAACCGCCGCCGAGGTCACCCATCTCCGCTCCGTCGATCGCATCATGGTCGGCGACGGCACCATGGGCCCCATCACCACCGCCATCCACGACGAGTTCTTCGCCCTCGTCAACGGCGCCAAGCCCGACCGCTTCCACTGGCTCACCCCTGTCAAAGTCAAAGTCCCCGAGCCAGTCACCGCCTGAACTGGAACAACCTACCAACCAAGAAAAGACCGGCCGCCTGCCAGGGCAGCCGGTCTTTACTTTTGGTGTCACCTCGACTGAAGCAAGACAGCTTCTTCATCTTGCGAAGTGGAGAGACCCGCAGTTCGCTCGTATCAGCCGCGCACCTTCAAAGGTGTGTTTGAACAACCCGAGAAATGCCGTCATCTCGACCGAAGACGAGCGGCTTCATCGCTCGTCGTAGCGGAGAGATCCCCGCATTTCCTCTTTGGAGGCACGATCCACATTGGTAAAGAAGTGTCATCTCGACCGAAGCAAGACAGCTTCTCCGTCTCGCGAAGTGGAGAGACCCGCAGCTTGCTCGTACCGGCAATCCCTCTCAGCTTGCCGGCAGCGAAGAACCCTCCATATTTCGCCTTTAACCAGGAAACGCAGCGACGTACACCCCCTAAATTACCCCGCAAATCAAAAAAAACCCACCCTTACATTTTTTTGTTGTGAATTCCCCCAACTCCTCGTAAGGTGAACCCACCTCTACAACTGATTTCCAAATTTCAGGCTCACTGAACCACTGCTCTTTCTCTCAGAACCCGCAGTTCGTCAGCTCGTCCGCCAAAGTTTGTAGCCGCGCCCGCACGTCATGAATGAAAAACACCACCAGCCCGGTGGTCATAGACCCGTATGGCTTTCTGAACCCTATTCCTTAGGAGCGCCTGTGCCGACATCCCTTCGCCATTGCCTCACCATCCTTCTGGCTCTACTCGTCCTCGTCCTGATGCACCCACTCGCGCTCGCGCAGACCTTTCGTGGCGGCATCAACGGCACCGTCACTGACGCCTCCGGAGCCAACGTCTCCGGCGCCTCCGTCACCGCCACCAACGTCGACACCGAGGCCACCACCACCTCCGTCTCCACCTCCTCCGGCGAGTTCCTCTTCCAGGATCTCCCCCTCGGCACCTACTCCATCCTCGTCTCGGCCAGCGGCTTTGACTCCACCAAGACCGATAAAATCATGGTCTCCGCCGGCGTCATCTATACCCTCCCCGTCAAACTCACCGTCGCCAGCGCCGGCACCAACACCATCGTTGAAGTCGACGCCGCCGCCATCGCGCTCGACACCACCACCGTCACTCAAACCACCGTCCTCAGCGCCACCGAAGTCTCGAACCTTCCCCTCAACGGCCGCGACTTCACGCAGATGGTCCAGCTCACCCCCGGCTACGCCGGCTACTCCGGCGGCGGCTACGGCTCCATGAACGGAACCCGCGCCAACCAGATGAACTGGCAGATCGACGGTGTCGACAACAACGATCTCTGGCATAACATCCCCGCCGTCAACCAGGGCGGCGTCTCCGGCATCGCCGGCATCATCCTCCCGCTCGACGCCGTTGACCAGTTCTCCGCGCAGACCCAGGCCGGCCCCGAAGGCGGCCGCAACCCCGGCGGCACCATCAATCTCACCCTCCGCGCCGGCACCAACTCCCTCCACGGCACCCTCTACTACTTCAACCGCAACGAGCTCTTCGGCGCAAAAAGCGCCTTCGCCGCCACCAAGCAGAAGGTTCGCAACTACAACACCGGCTTCTCCGTCGGCGGCCCCTTCCTCAAAGACCGGCTCTTCGGCTTTCTCACCTTCGAGCACCAGCGCTTCACCATCGGTGAATCCGGTACGGCTACTGAACCCTCTGTCGGCTGGCAAAACGGCGCGAAAGCCATCCTCGCGGCCAAAGCCATTCCCGTCTCTCCTACAATGCAGAGCGTCCTTAACAGTCTCTGGGGTCACGCCAACCTCAACGCAGACACCGCCGGGGCCGTCAACAACTACCACTCCTCCGATCCCGAGTTCGGCTATAGCTGGAACGGCCTCGCCAAAGTGGACTACCGCCTCTCTGAAAAAGACACTCTCAGCGCCCACTGGTTCGTTGGCCAGGGCAACCAGGTCGCCCCGCTCACCGGCTCCTCCGGCTCCCAGTTGCTTGATTACTACGAGGTCGCTCCCATCCACGTGCAGAACATCGCCATCGTCTACAACCGCGTCATCACCCCGTCCATCACCAACCAGGTTCTCGCCGGCGTCAACTACTTCAATCAGGTCTTCAACGACAGCAACACCAACTTCAACGTTCAAAGTCTCGGCTTCATCACCGGCGCCAGCTTTACAAATGCCCCCAACATCACCATCGGCAAAGGCTCCGGCGCCCACTTCGACGGCGTCGGTCTGACCCCGCCCGAAGGCCGCAACGACATCACCGGACACCTCACCGATCAGCTCTCCTGGGTCAAGGGAGCCCACCAGATGCGCTTCGGCGGCGAGTTCCGCCAGGCGCAGCTCGATGAGTTCTACCATCGCCACTCCACCGGCTCCTTCACCTTCGATGGCAGCCGGACCCAGGCCATCGGCGCCGCCCTCCCCGCCGGCGCCGACGGGCTCGACGCCTACCGCTACGCCCTCGCGGACTTCCTCGCCGGTTACACCTCCGCCGCCTCCATCGCCATCGGCGACCCCGAGCGGCAGGTCTTCGTCAACACCTTCTTCCTCAACGCCGGCGACTCCTGGCAAGCCACCCGCAGCTTCAATCTCAACTACGGCGTCCGCTACGACTACACCGGCCCCCTCCACAACAGCAACAAGGACATGTCCGTCTTCCGCCCCAACCTCACCTCGAGCGACGGTCTCGCCCTCCAGGGCGTTCAGATCCAAAGCCTCTTCCAGCAGTACTGGACCTCCATCAGTCCTCGCGTCGGAGCAAGCCTTCAGCTCGACCAGAAGACGGTCCTCCGCGCCGGCTATGGCTGGTACTTCGACAGCCCCAACCTCAACCCCTTCCTCGACAACCGCCCCGGCAACTCCGCCCCCAACGGCGTTGAAGGCAATCCCACAGGTCCCAGCCCCGTCTCCACCGTTCAACCCGTCGGCGTGAATGGCCTCCAGGCCGGCAAAACCAACATCATCTCCGGAAGCAACATCTTCGGCAGCACCGGAGCTGCCTGCAACGGGCAGACAGGTACCGTGCAGTGCGGCATCTTCTCCGTCAACTCGAACTTCCGCCCCTCCTATAACGAGAACTTCTCCTTCAATATCGAACGCACCCTCTCACCCAACGTCATCCTCCAGCTCGGGTATGTCGGCAGCCAGGGCCGCCACCTCCTCAGCCTGCTCGACATCAACCAGGGCACCACGCAGGCCACCCGCCCCTTCAACGGCCTCTATCCCAACTACACCAACATCAACCAGCTCGAAAGCATCGGCACCTCCAACTACAACTCCCTCCAGGCGCAGCTCCGCGTCCAGAACTTCCATGGGCTCTCCATGCAGACCGTCTATACCTGGAGCCACAACCTCGACGAAGTCACCGCCTACCGCGGCACCCTCCCGCAAAACAGCTACAACTTCAAGGGCGACTACAGCAACTCCGACTTCGACACACGCAACGCCTTTACCAGCTTCATCTCCTATGCCGTCCCCGGCACCTCCGGCCGGCTACGCCGCGTCACCAGCGGCTGGGTCGCAAACAGCCTCCTCTCCTTCCACGGCGGCCAGCCCTTCACCGTCTTCGCCTCCGGCGACATCAGCGGGACCGGCGAAGGCTACGACCGGGCCAACCAGATCGGACCCGCCCGTGTCGGCTACCAGGGACAGTCCACCACTGCCCACTGGATCGATCTCTCCGCCTTCCAGGACCCCGCACCCGGAACCTTCGGCACCTCTCGCCGCAACGCCTTCTACTCCCCCGGCTTCGCGGATGTTGACCTGTCCGTCTTCAAAGACACCCACTTCGGCGAACACGTCAACCTCCAGCTCCGCGCCGAAATGTTCAACCTCCTCAACCGCACCAACTTCGCTCCACCCTCCGCCTCCGTCGGCGGAAGCGCGCAACTCTACGACACCATCGGCGACTACAACGGAGCCCCCGGCATCGGCGCCGGCGAACCCTTCAACACCCAGTTCGGCGCAAAGATCATCTTCTAATCCACTCCCCAGAACAACAAAACGCCCTGCGATCACCCTCCGATCGCAGGGCGTCCTCTTCCCCCGAAGCCTTTTTCTGGTCATCCCGTAGGGATCTGCTGTTGTTCGTCTCCTTTAGACTAGGGAGAGTCTGATCAAGTCCTCTGCTCTTCTTTCTTCCCTTCCGAGCAACGCGAGGAACCTGCTTTTGTTCGGACCGGCTAGACATTCTTCGACCTAATCAGACCTTCCCCAGTGTGGTGAATCCGAAGTTCAATCCACAAAGTTGTCATCCTGAGCGCGTAGCCGAAGCATCTGCTGTTGTTCGGGTAGCGATAATTCCCCCTCTGAATTCTTCAACAGACTTCAGAATCACCACACTACAGAAGTGTTCCCCATTGCTGCAGAGCCGTCATCTCGACCGAAGCGAGACAGCACCACCGTCTCGCTCCGCGGAAAGACCCCTGTATCTCGTCGTTGAGACTGCTTCATCTGCGGCTATAAGCCGCAAACAGGTTCCTACGCCGGCACCACAATCGCCTTAGCCTTCGCAATCCCGTTCACAAATCCCTCACCAGTCTTCAGCGTATCCTCCACAATCTTCGCCGGAGTATGCGCCAGCCACTCCGCCACCGAAATATCCTGATACGTCCCAATCGGAAACACCTCCAGAAACAGCAGGTCCTCCGTCCCCGTATTCTCGATGTAGTGCGGCATCGACATGTTGATGTACCCGACATCGCCCTCTTCAAAGTCGAACGTCCGCGCCATCTTGCCCGCCTCGAAGACCGTCATGCGTCCCTTGCCGCTCACGTAGTACTGCCATTCATCGCTCAGCGGATGCCAGTGCAGCTCCCGCATCCCGCCCGGCTTCAGCCGCACGATCGCCGCCGCGATCGGCGTCACCGGAAACAGCGTCGCATCCACAATCCGCACCTCGCCCCCATGCGACACCTTCGTCGGAGCCATCGTGCTCGCCTTGAACAGAAACTTCGTATCGTTCGCGCCCGTCCCCATCGCCGCCGCCCTCTGCTCCTCAACCAGCGGCCCCGGCTCTCTCGCCGGAAAGATAAACAACTCCTTCTTCGGCATATTCGTAAACGTCTCCTCCGGCATGCCGAAGTTCTTTGCCAGTACCTCCTTCGGCGTATGCGCAAACCAATCCGTCAGCAGAAACGTCGCAAACTCGTTGTAGTTGCCCTCATTGAACACCAGCAGAAACTTGCATCCATCCGGCCCTAAACCCTGCAGCGAATGCGGTATCCCACCGGGAAACAGCCAGAGATCACCCTCTGTCACATCGTTCACAAAACTCTTGCCGTCCGCGTCCACCGCCGTGATCCGCGCGTTGCCGTAGATCATGTACGCCCACTCCGCGCTCGGATGCCAGTGCAGCTCCCGCATACCGCCCTTGATCAGTCGCATCTCCACGCCAGCCATCGCCTTTGAGATCGGCAGCTCGCGCTCCGTTACCTGCCGCGTCCACCCCCCGTCCGTGATCCGCTTGTGCGCCAGCCCGAACGAGTACTTGAACGGCTTTACCGTGCCCTCATCGGTCTCCGGCGGCCACACCGAGCTCGGATTCTCCGCATCCACCGCCGCGTTGTTCCGCCCCGGCTGTACCTCATTCGGCAAATGATGATCGGCCGACCGCGGCACCGCTCGCTCCTGCGCCTCCGCCACGGGCACCGCCGCTACCGCCGCTAGCGCCGCACCACTCACCTCCAGAAATCGCCGCCTCGTCGTCACCTTCGCCAAATCCTCTGCCACCCGTACCTCCTCTAAGGGCACTCTGTTGAGCGCCTTGCGTTAAGGACATGACTTTAGCCATGCCGTAAGTGCTTTCCGTACAGTGCGACTTTAGCCGCTGAGGTCACCGTGGTCATAGTCAGGACTAGAGCAGAGTGTTCCGAACCTTTATTGGTTACAAATGGATCACACGGCACTGTTGTCTCTTGTGTTCGTCTCTCGTCGTCATCCGCACTCCAAAAAGTGTCATCTCGACCGGAGCGGGACGGCCTCACGTCCCGCGGACGTGGAGAGATCTACAGCTCTGCTCGTACTCCTTCTCGACCATCTGCCCGCCTCAGATCCAAACACAGGATTTACGGATGAACCGCCACAATCTGCTCGTCCGTCGCCCGCAGCTCGTCTGACGCCGTCGCCAGCTTCTCCCATCCCGGCAGATCCTGGCTGCCCGTAATCAAGCGCGCTCCATCGTTCAGCGTCAGATACGTCCATGCCCACTGACGGAACACCGAAAATCGATTTCGAAATCCGATCAAAAAGAAGATGTGCACCACCAGCCACGTCGCCCAGGCCATGAACCCGCTCCAATGCGCATGGAACGGCCACTTGATATTAGCGACAGCCTTCGATCGTCCGATCGTCGCCATGTCTCCCTTATCAAAGTAATGAAACGCCTTGTCCTTCGTCGTGCCGTCGCTGCCGCTCGCCGCAACACTCAGCTTTGCAATCCGCTTCGCCGCATAGGTCCCCATCTGCATCGCCGGCTGCGCCACACCGGGTACCTGCTTACCGTCCTGGTCCACATGCGCCAGGTCTCCGCAGATAAAAATTTCCGGATGGTTCGGCGGATTCAGATGCGCATCCACCATCACGCATCCTTTCTTGTCCGTCGGCACACCCAGCATCCTGCCCAGCGGCGAGGCCTGTACGCCCGCACCCCACAGTGTCACTACCGCGTCAATTCGCTCGTCGCCTACCATCACATAGCCAGGCTGAATATCTGTGACATGCGCGCCCGTCCGCACTGTCACGTCCAGCCCCCGCAGCTGCTTCACCGCGCTCTCCTGCAGATCCTCCGGATACGCCGCCAGCACCTTCGGCGATCCCTCAAGGATCAACACCTTTGCCAGACGCGGATCGATATGCCGAAAATCCTTCGCCATGTACAGCTTCGCAATATCCGAGATCGCGCCCGCCAGCTCAACCCCCGTCGGCCCCCCGCCGATCACCACAAAGTTCAACGGCGGATGCGATCCAGTCTCAAGCATCTGCCGCTCCGCCAGCTCAAACGCCAGCAGCACCCGCCGGCGAATCTCCGTCGCATCCTCCACCGTCTTCAGCCCCGGCGCCAGCTTCGACCACTCATCGTGCCCGAAGTACGAGTGCGTCGATCCCGTCGCCAGAATTAGATAGTCATACTCCAGCACGGGCCCGGATTTCAGACACACCCGCCGCTTTTCCAGAGCGAAGTCAACCACCTCATCCATCAGCACTTCAACATTCTGCTGCTTCTGCAGAATCGATCGGATCGGCTGCGCAATATCCGCCGGCGACAACACAGCCAGCGCCACCTGATAGAGCAGCGGCTGAAACGTGTAGTGGTTCTTCCGATCGATCAACGTCACGTCCACCGGCAGCTTCGCCAACCCCTTCGCCGCATTGATCCCGGCAAAACCTCCACCGATAATGACAACCCGCTTCCGGCTGTTGCCCTGCACCATTCCGGCCATTGCCATCGAGAAAACCTCCACAAATCGTTGTATTTATCAGATGCAATACATTCAAGCATCGACCCACCCCGCACTCTCAAACGCCGCCGCACCCTTCATCCGATAAAAGCCGCTGCCGCCGTTTTAGGCTTGTCCTTCTCAGCACAGCCTCATTCTCTTTTGGCTTGTCATTCTGAGCGCAGCCTCGTTCTCTAAGGCTTGTCATTCTGAGCGCAGCGAAGAATCCCCGTATTTCGTCCTTAACCACAAAGCGCAGCGACGTTCACCGCTCCAATCAACCTCGTACCCCTACGGCAGCCGCACCACCGTCACCGTCGCCGTCCCCTGCGTTCCCGCGGCCGCCGTAATCTGCACCACTGACCCCTCGCCTCCAACTCCCGCAAGCACATCGCCCGCCTGGATCGTCACCAGCCCCGCCGCATCGCTCACCACCCGCGTCATCCTCGATCCCAGCACCGCCGCCGCCGGGCACCGGCCATGATCCGTGCATGCCTGCTGCCACGCCGTCACCGCCTGATACACCGCCACGCTCGCCCCCAGCACGGCATGCCCCGCCGCGTCCGTCACCTGCAGCACTACCGGCTCGAGCGCCGCGCCCGCACTCACCTGCTGCCCCGCTCCACGTACTACCCGCACCTGCCACTCCGCCGCACTCACGCCAACCGCCGTCATCGCGCCGCACACCCCGCCCCATGCGCACGCCGTCCCCTGCGCCTGAACCCCTGCGCCCAGTCCCGTCACCTGCACGTTCATCCCCGCTACACTCCCGGCCGCGGTCGAGCTCGCCGCCTGAAAGCTCATCCCCGCACCCGTCCAGATCACCGGCACGCCATCCGTCGCCGCCGAGTTGTCGCTCAGCGCCACCTGCGCCGTCCAGCTCGCCGCCGCACCCTCCGCCACGTACACCACCGGCTGCACCGCGGCCACCGCCCGCTGCCGAGCCACCACCGTCACCGTCGCCGTCTGCCCCAGCGTCCCCGCCAGACCCGCGGCCTGCGCCGACACAGCCAGCACCCCGGCCGCCGTCGGCGTCACCGCCGTGCTCGCCAAGCCGTTCGCGTCCGTCATCATCGTGCAGCTCGCCGCGCCGCAGCCCAGCATCGCCGCACCGGCGCTCACCGTAAACGTCACCGCCTGCCCCGCCACCGGCGTCCTTCCATCCGCCAGTACCAGCCGCACGCTCATCCCCGCCGCAATCGCATCGCCCGCATACACCGTGCCCGAAAGCCCCTGCACCACCTGCAGCACATCCGGCAGCGCCCGGCCCGTCACCGTTGCCGTCGCGCTTCCCGCACCCGAGCTCGCCGCCACCGTCACCGCACCCGCAGCCATCGGCGTCACTGTCACCTGCGCCACGCCCTGCGCATCCGTCGGCACCGTGCATCCTGCCGCGCCGCAGCCGCCCAGCATCGCAGAACCCGCAGTCGTCGAGAACTGCACCGCCTCCCCCGCCACCGGGCTTACCCCATCCGCCGCCACCACCCGTACCGCAAAGTTCGCCGTCGCCGCCGTCCCCACCGTCACCAGACCCGCCGGCGCGCTGACCACCACCATCGTCTCCACACCCGCCGTAAATCCGGCCGTCACCGATCCGCTCGTCGCCGCCGCCGAGAGCACCACCGGCCCGCCCGCCGTTGCCATCACCGCGCTCGCCGCCACACCCTCCGCCGTCGTCATCACCGTGCACGTCGCGCCGCCGCACGCCCCAAACCGTACCTTGCCGCCCATCGCCGAGAGCACCACCGCCTCGCCCATCACCGGAGACACCCCATCGCCGCCCACTACCCTCACCGCAAACGCCTTTCCTGCCGTCGCTCCCACCGCCAGAACACCCGTCGGCGCCGTCACCAGCGACATCGTCTCCGCCGCCGCTCGAAAGCTCGACGAAATCGTCCCCGCCGCGCTCACCGCGCTCACCGCAATCGTCCCGCTCACCAGCGGCGTCACCATCGTCGCCACCGTCCCCGTCGCATCGGTCTTCAGGCTGCACGTCGCCGCGCCGCACGCCTCCATCCGCGCCCCGCCGTTCGCCGCCGAGATCGTCACTACCTGGCCCGCCCGCGGCGTCACGCCGTCAGCCGCCATCACCCGCACCGCGAACACCGCAGCCGCCGGTGCTCCCACCGTCGCCACACCCGTAGGCGCACTCACCAGCGTTATCACATCCGGAGCCGCCACCACCGAGAAGCTCGCCGGCACCGACAGCAGGCTCGTGCTCGCCGTCACCGTCATCGCCCCCACCGTCGCCGGCGTCACCGTCGAGCTCGCCATACCCTGCGCATTCGTGCGCACCGCGCAGCTCACCGTGCCGCATGCGCCAAACGTCGCATACCCGGTCGTCACCGCAAACGTCACCGTCTCGTTTGCCACCGGCGTCACGCCGTCCGCCGCCATCACCTGCACCGCAAACGCCGTCGCCGCTGCCTTGCCCTCGATCACCGTCCCCGCCGGCGCGCTCACCACCTGCAGCCGCTCCTGCACCGACCCATACCCCAGCGCCGAGGTCATCGTCGTCACGCCATTCGTCGTCACATCCTTCACCGCCACCGTCGCCAGCGTCGCCCTGGTCGACCCAATCGCCCGCAGGCTCGGCGCCACCGCCGTAATCGCGTTCGCCGTCACACTTGTCACCGTCGCCGCCACGCCGTTCACCGTCACCACATTTCCCGCGCGAAAACCCGTCCCGGTAATCACCACCGTCCCACCGTTCGCCCCCACATTCGCCGGCTGGATCGCATCCGCATAGAGCACCCGTGCCTGGTACGCAAAGTCCGGCCGGCCGGCCCCGCGCTGGTCCGTAATCGCCATGCGCAGGCTGCCCGCGGCCGATCCCGTCCCGCCCACCGTCACCGTGCTCAGCCCAACCCCGAAGCTGTTGAACGCCACAGGCGTCACCGCCACCGTCGGCGCAATCCCCGTCGCATCCGTCGCCCGCCACACCCCAACCATCGGCATCGCCTTCACCATCGAAGCCGACCCCGTCTCATCCACCGCCGTCACCTCCATCGTCAGGCTCCGGTTCGCCTTCACCGCAACACTCGTCCATCCGCTGTGCGCATACCCGCACAGCACGCCCTTCCACCAGCCCGTCTGCGCCATCGTCGCCGGAGCCGTCTCAAATCCGTCCGCGCCCGCCGCGCAGCTCGCCACCGCATCGTTCGCCGTCAGCTGGACCCGCGACGAGTAGTACCGCGCAATGATGTCCGTCTCTACCTGCATCGCCGATCCCGACGGAGCCATCGTCAGCGATCCCGACGCCATCGTCGAGAGAGCATACGGCCCCGTATACAGCGGGTTCACCGGCTCCGTCGTCACCACCAGCGTCTGCCACGGGTCGGTCGACGGCAGCGGCACCTGGCTCATCAGCCAGTAGCCCTCGCGCCAGCTCTCATACGTCCCGATGCTCTCAAGCGGCGATCCATCCTGCCCCGCCAGCGGCGTCCCCGTCTCCCGTCGGAATGAGAACCCACTCACCGACGACACCGTCTGCCACTCCTCCACCGTCGCCGAAAAATACGGCCGCCGCCGCACCGTCACATTCACGCCCTCCATGCCCTGCCCGTTCGGAAACGTCACATATCCGTCCAGCGTCGAGGCATTCGCCAGTGAATCCTGCTTGCCCGCCTGCCCCGATCCCTGTCCCTGCCACAGAAAATACAGCTGCGACAACGCCGAGATATCGTCCGCCCGCAGCGTAAACGGCTGCGGCAGGCACTGGTACGTGTACGGCCCGCAGATGATGTCGATCGGGTGCATGATCGGCCAGTTCGCCGCATCGTTCTTCGTCGGCACCGGCGCGCTTGTAAACACGTTATCGTTCGTCTGCGACCAGCCCAGACCCAGCACCCGCCCAAACGCCCGTTCCAGCTGGTACTGCATCTGCAGCTGCTTCTCCGGCTCCGGCCCCGTGCATCGCCCGTTCAGCACCAGCAGCGCATGCTGGATCGTCGAGTGCACCCCGAACGAGTCCACGCTCTCGACCACGCCCGTCTGCAGGCACCCACTCGGATCGCTTCCGCCCGCGCCCAGCAGCGCATCGATCACCGATCCGTCCGTGTCGTAGATCACCGCGATGTTCTTTGCCTGCCAGTTCGCACTCTGCACATCCGCCGGCAGCACCGGCGTCGCCGACCCCGCCACCGTGATCCCCGCGCCCGTCACATGCTCGTCGAGCGATCCACCCTGCGCCAACACCAGAGACGCCGTCGGCACATTCCACACCGCCGCCGCCCGCGCCACCATCGCATCCGCCGCCGCATGGCTCACCGACGCGCTCAGGTCGCCCGCATCGGTGAAGTACAGCGGATGATTCGTGTACCACGCAATCGCAAACCCGGTCGGATAGAAGTACGGCGGCCCACTCACCCACCGCGGCCCCGCCGCCTGCGCCGCCACACCCGCCAGCAGCACCGCCAAACCCACCACACACCGCACCACCGCAACCATCAGGCTCTTAGCGCGCATCGACCGTCTCCTTCTGCCATCCCGCCATCATCTGCAACACCGTCGCCACCGAGGCCTGCGCCGCCGGCACCGTCACATCCCGCATCGCCGCCACTTCAATCTCTGCCGTCGTTCCCTGCGAACCAGCCGCCCGCAGCATCGATCCCGCCGTCCCCGTCCGCTCAGACCCCGTCCGCTCCGCCGCCACCGCCTGCCCTGTCGCTACCGCCCGAACCACCCGCGTCTGCGC
>CAXTRT010000062.1:0-17395 GCA_964246835.1 uncultured Acidobacteriaceae bacterium
GGTTAAGGGGGTTTCGGGGCTGGTTTGGTCGAGGTTGGTTTCGGGGGCTGGCGATGCGCCAGGGGACGGCTCTTTTTTTTCTTCGGACATAAGAAACTCGCGTAGGGAAGGTCTGATCAAGTCGAAGAAGTATTAAGCCGGCAGAACAAAAAGCAGGTTCCTCCCCTTCGGCTTCGCTCAGGGTCGGAATGAAAGAAAGAAAAGCAAAGGGCTTGTTCAGAGGCTCCTTAGCCCCCCATGATTTTATAGTTGGCTTGCGTGCCAGTGAGATCGATGGGCTCGGCTCCGGGAAGGCAAAGTTCGACGGTACCGCCCGCACGAGTGACGCTGAAGACGAGGTCGCTTTTGCCGGCGAACTTTTTGGCCGCGGCCCAAGGCGCGACGTAGAGTTTCTGCGGAAGGACGAAGTCGACCAGTTTCAGGTCGGATTGCCAGCAGAGCAGAACGACAATCTCGTAGGACTTTGGTTTTGCGGTGAACGTCCAGAGGTCAGGGGTGCTCTCCGCGGCGGCGGCGGCGAGCACGCGGCGGTTATCGCGCGTGATCCAGATGCCGTCTCCGGAGGGCTTAAGGTCAACTCCGGTGGGCGGGATCGTTTTGAGCCAAAGCTCTTGCAGATTTCGACTCAAGAGGTGAGGCTCAAGGTTCCACCAAGCGGCAAATCCTGAGAGGTCGCGCGGATTTGTCTTCGGAGTTCTGTTCAGGATATTTCGATCAAGCCGTACGCCGGAGCGGTCGCGGGAGAGGCCGGTAACTTCGCGAAGATGCGTCATCGTGACATTACAGGCGGCGTCTGCCCGGTCCCGCCCGCGATCGAGCGCATCCCAAACCTGATCAGGATCGTTCTCCAGCTCTTCGCGACGAGTCTGGATGGGACCGACATGCTCAAAGATGGAGAGGCCGGCGAGCTGTTTGCATTTCTCGCAGGCGATGGTCGCTGTGCGACAGCCGGTGCGGATGTGCTGGTCGACATACGACTTTGAGAAGACGCGGTGGAGGTCGCCGACCGGGCAGATTTCGGGGTTGCCAGGATCATTCAGCGTGGGCCGCTGGCCGCCGTTGGTCATGCCGTGCATCTTTTCGAGGATGAGGACGCGCGAGTCGGTGAGAAGGATGCTGTTGTTGTAGCTCTTCGACATTTTGCGGCCGTCGGTGCCGGGGAGCTTGGGCGATGGGGTGAGAAGGACCTGTGGCTCGGGAAGAAGAGTCTGCGTTTGCAAACGGGCATGTTCAGCCGGATCTTCTTGAGCTTGCCACCCCTTTTGTATGTCACTGGGAGTATTGGTTTGATAGAGATGGTTGAAGCGGCGGGCGACTTCGCGGGTGATTTCGACGTGGGCGACCTGGTCGGCGCCGACGGGGACGAAGTGGGGGCGGTAAAGGAGGATATCGGCGGATTGGAGGAGGGGGTAGCCGAGGAAGCCGTATGTGGCGAGGTCTTTTTCGCGGAGCTGCTCTTGCTGGTCCTTGTAGGTGGGGACGCGCTCGAGCCAGGAGACGGGGGTGATCATGCTGAGGAGCAGGTGCAGCTCGGCGTGCTGGGGGACGTGGGACTGGATGAAGATGGTGGAGCGGTCCGGGTCGAGGCCGGCGGCGAGGAAGTCGAGGGCGATCTCGAAGACGTTCTGCTTGAGGCGGCTGGGATCGGCGTAGTCGGTGGTGAGGGCGTGCCAGTCGGCGATGAAGAAGAAGCAGTCGTAGGTGGGGTTGCCGGCGGCGTCGCGCTGGTCTTGGAGGTTGACCCAGTTGTAGAGGGCTCCCATGTAGTTGCCGAGGTGGAGGCGGCCGGTGGGGCGCATGCCGGAGAGGACACGGGGTCGGTCTGGCTGTGGGGGTTGGTCGGGCATTGCTTTTGGTGATGGTACATGGTGGGGTGGTTGAGCGTTCCCGGTAGAGAAGCGGGTTCGTCTGCTTCGGTCGGAAGGACAAGTAAAAATCTGAGGTTGGACTATTGT
This sequence comes from uncultured Acidobacteriaceae bacterium, assembly GCA_964246835.1. Classification (GTDB taxonomy): domain Bacteria; phylum Acidobacteriota; class Terriglobia; order Terriglobales; family Acidobacteriaceae; genus Edaphobacter. Next base: position 1,956 of record CAXTRT010000062.1, read on the forward strand.
CTTGAGGCGGGTGTGAGCGTTCCTGGTAGAGAAGCAGGTTCCTCCGCTTCGGTCGGAACGACAACAAAAAGGAGAAGCGGGTTCGTCTACTGCGCGCGCTTCGGTCGGAATGACAGCAAAGTAGGAGACTCAGGTTCGTCTGCTTCGCTGCGCTTCGGGCGGAATGACAACAAAAGGGAGAAGCGGGTTCGGCTGCTTCGCTTGGCTCTGGGTTGAGGGCGAGGGTGGCGGCGAAGTTTGGTGTTGCGAAAGCGGCTTCTACGGGGTGAAGGGGGGATTGAGTGCGAGGGGTAAGGCGTGCATCCGATGGAGAGCAAGCAGATGTTCAAGGAGCTGACGATGCGAATGTTTAGGGGATGTACGGTGATGCTGGGTGCGGTGCTGGCTGCGGGGACGATGCAGGGGCAGACGGCCGGTGGAACGAATACGGGCGGGGCGAACGCGGGCACGCCGAATACGTCTCCGGCGGGCAGCTCGCAGACGGCGGGCGCTACGAGCAGCATGGCGGGCGACACGGGTACGGGCGCGCCGGTTATGGGCGACAAGATGTTTGTCAAGAAGGCCATTATGGGCAATTACAACGAGATTGATGCCTCGAAGATGGCACTGCAGAAGAGCCAGAACGACCAGGTGAAGCAGTATGCGCAGAAGATGATCGACGACCATACCAAGATGCTGGACGATCTGCATGCGCTGGCCTCGCAGGAGAACGTCAAGTACAAGGATGAGCCGACACCCGCGGGCAAGAAGATGGCGGCGAAGCTGACGGGTATGGACGGCGCTGCGTTCGACAAGGCGTACGTAGCCGGAATGGTGAAGGACCACAAGGAAGATGTGCAGGACTTTCAGACGGAGATCAACAGCGGTAAGGAGCAGCCGGTGAAGGATGCGGCACAGAAGTCGCTGCCGGTGATCCAGGACCACCTGCAGATGGCACAGAGCATGCAGACATCGATGAAATCGTAGCTTTGGTGGGCTGAGTCAGAGCGCCCGTGGCTTGCGCCACGGGCGCTTTTGCGTTGCGGCCGACTGGTATTTGTGGAGTCTGGTTCGTATTTACATTTTCAGCCGGGATAGTGCGTCAAAAAAGCCCGAACTGCAGGGTACACCGGTGAAACTACGGGGCCGTTGTACATTCCTTGAAGGTGACGACAGCGGGAAGGTCCTCATGACAATGGTTGGATGAAAGAACTTCATGAAAACACCTACGAATCGTCGTCTTGTCCCGATCCTTCTTGCGGCCGCTATCGTGGTCGTCTTGGCGAATGCCTGGTTTGCCTTTCGGTCGGTGCACGTCCTGCTGAACAACGAACAGTGGGTCCAGCACACATGGCAGGTGATCTACCAGGTGGAACGAGTTATGGGTTCCACGAAGGATGCGGAGACGGGGAATCGCGGCTTCCTGATCACGGGGGACGACGCATACCTTGAGCCCTACTTCCTTGCTCTCAAGGAACTTCCAAAGAATTTGGATCAGTTTGGTGTACTCACCGCCGACAATCCCGCCCAGAGAGAGCATCTCGTTGAGATGCGATCCGTTCTGGAACACCGGTTAAGTCTTCTTTCCGTGGGGATCGAACAACGCCGCAGGCGTTCTGCCGACACCGCTCGAATTATGGCTATCGGAGGTACCGGCAAGGCTGACATGGATCATCTTCGCCAAGTAGCCGATGCAATAGAGGCCGAAGAGCGACGGCTGCTTGCGTTGAGGACGGTCGAGACTGCATCCGCCAGCCGACGTGCCTATTTTAGCGTCGGCCTGGCCAGCGTTCTTGATCTCCTGTTGCTTTTGGCCATGTTTCGGTATTTCGCGCGCGAGCGACGTCTTCGGCTGGCGACGGAAAGCGCAGCGGAGGGCCTGGCGGTTGCCCATGCTGAAACGGAGGCGAAGGCTGCAGAGGTCAACCTGCTCAACGAAACGCTTGAATTACGGGTGCAAAGCCGCACGGCGGAGCTTGAAACGACGAACCGGGAGCTGGAAGCATTCAGCTACTCCGTCTCCCATGATCTTCGGTCCCCCTTACGCACCATTGATGGTTTCAGTCAGGCGCTGGAGGAGGATTATGCCGGATCATTCGATGCCACCGGTCTGGATTACCTTCGGCGCGTCCGCGCCGGCGTGCAGCGCATGGGGGAGCTGATCGATGCACTCCTGCAGCTTTCTCGGATTACACGCGCCGAAATTACCCGCGAGGAAGTCAACATGTCGGCCATTGCCGAGATGGTGATCCAGGACCTAAAGATTGCCGCCGGCGGGCGTACGATTCAGTTCTCGGTAGAACCGAACCTACATGTAAACGCGGATCGCAACCTCATCCAGGTTGCCCTGGAAAACTTGCTTGGAAATGCGGTCAAGTTCAGCGGCAAGGTGTCAGATCCCACAGTCGAGTTCGGTCTGGACGAGGTTCACAACGCCTTTTTTGTACGGGACAATGGCGCTGGCTTTGACATGTACTATGCCGATAAACTGTTTAACGCATTCAATCGGCTTCATGGCGACAAGGATTTTAAGGGGTCAGGTATCGGCCTGGCCACGGTCGCACGTGTGATCCGTCGCCATCATGGGCGGATTTGGGCCGACAGCACTGTCGATCAAGGCGCCACTTTCTGGTTCACGCTAGGGTAAACAATGGAAACGAGCACGAAGATGATCCTGTTGGTGGAAGACGATCCCGACCACGAGTTGCTGACCATTCGTGCGTTGAAGAAATCAAATATCGCCAATGTAGTGCATGTCGCGCGCGACGGAGAAGAAGCGATCAAGTTTCTCTTTGGCTCGGAATCGATTAAGCCTCAAGTCATTCTGCTGGACCTGAAGTTGCCCAAGATTGAGGGCCTGGAAGTACTTCGACGGATTCGGGAGGACGCAAGCACGAGGATGCTGCCCGTGGTCGTTCTCACCTCCTCGGACGAAGAACGCGACCTGATCCGCAGCTATCAACTTGGCGTCAACAGCTACATTCGCAAACCGGTAAAATTCGATGACTTCGCCGAGGCCACCCGCCAGCTCGGCATGTATTGGCTCGTCCTGAACGAATGCCCACCGAAGAGTTAATCTCCGAACAGCTTCGTGTCCTGTTGGTCGAGGACAATCCCGACGATGCCTCACTGTTGGAGCGGCATTTGCGGCGCGGCGGGTACTCGCTGGCTATGGACCGGGTGGAAACCGGTCCTGAGATGCTTCGCGCCCTCCAAGCACCCCAAGCTCCAGACATCGTGATTGCCGATTACCATCTGCCCAACTTCAGCGGACCGGCCGCTCTCCATCTACTGAAATCCTCGGGGTTGGATATACCTTTCATCATGATGTCCGGAGCCGTCTCGGAGGAGACAGCTGTCGATTCCATGCGTGCCGGAGCTCAGGATTATGTCACCAAACAGAGGCTTGCCCGGCTCATCCCTGTCATCGAGCGTGAGATGCGCGAAGCGTCCGCCCGGCGCAGTAAAGCCGCCGCGGAGCTTGCCGCGGAGCTTGCGGAACGTGAACTCAGGCGCAGCCGGGAAGACTTCAACATCGGCATGGGGGCGGCCGGCTTGGGAATGTGGTCCTACGATCCGCGAACCGGTGTCATTACCCCGGACGAGCGAATGCATCGCATCTTCGGATCGCCGAAGTCGAGCGGCGTTCCGTCCTACTGGCTGGACCAGTTGCATCCGGAGGATCGTGAACGTGTTGAGGTACACTTTGCAGGCTTTCTCGCCGGCGATCACGATTACGACATTGAGTATCGCATTCTTCGGGATGGAGAGGTACGCTGGCTCCTCTCGAGAGGAAAGGCGGTCGGTCCAAAGGAATATCCCGATCGCCTGGTTGCAATTCTTGAAGACATCACCGAAAGAAAGAACACAGCCGCAGCGCTGCAACAGAACGAAAAGCTCGCGGCGGTGGGACGGCTTGCAGCTTCGATCGCTCACGAGATCAACAACCCTCTCGAGTCAATCACGAATTTGTTGTATCTCATGCGGTCAAGTGCTGACCTAAGCGAAGTCAAAGACTATCTCGATACCGCAGAACTTCAACTGCGGCGCGTTTCCCTCATCACGAATCAGACACTGCGTTTCCATCGTCAATCCACCAGGCCGGCCCAGGTGTTCTGTCAGGACCTGATTGGCGATAGCCTGGCTATGTTTCAGGGGCGTGTCAACAATAACAACATCACTGTCGAAGAGCGACAGCATGCGGAACATTCAGTTCAGTGTTTGGAGGGTGAGATCCGTCAGGTGCTGAACAACTTGATTGGAAACGCCATTGATGCCATGCCCATCGGAGGCAGATTACTGCTGCGAAGCCGCGAAGGACACAATCACCGCACTGGGAAGCGTGGGTTGGTGATCACGGTTGCCGATACAGGGTTTGGAATGATTCCGGAGGTGCGAAAGAAGGCTTTCGAGGCCTTTTACACGACCAAGGGAATCGGTGGAACGGGACTAGGATTATGGATCAGTTATGAGATCGTTCATCGTCATCGCGGCGATCTGCGGTTCCGCAGCTGCACAACTCCGGGGAAGAGCGGCACTGTCTTTACGCTGTTTCTTCCTTTTGAGAACTGACGGTGAGACTCGTAAGCAGATGCATAGTCTTTGCAACTCAGCTTGCAAATGAGCATGTGCTTTTTTGAAGGGTGCCCGGCTGGTCGCTGGCAGCGGGAGATGTCAGCTTAGAAAAATGGGGGGGCGAACTACAGAGAACGAAGCATGTAATCCTCAATGTCTCTTTCCTCTCTTGGTCAAGAATCTTGACGTAACTCCTCTTCGAGGCGTTACTAAAATCAGCTCTAATGCGATGTCAGATCCAGAGTATAAAGATTTCCGGTTCCTACCCGGAGTTGAACTAAAGGAGCCCCTCGAGGGGTAATTCCACCGAAAAAGTAATTTCCGGCCTCGCCGTTGGGGAAGTTCCTTAGGTCGGCGACCACTTGCGTGGCACCACCAGGGACCTCGATTCTTAGAAGCGGTTCCCGATCAGCTAAGAATGCATGCACGTAGATGGCTCGACTATCAGGACTCCAGACCGGGTCTGCGGCGCTTGTTGATGCCAGGCCCTGCCATTGCCGGCGGGCAACGTCGTAGATCCGGATGATCTTTTGGTCAGAGGTAAGTGCCACGATCCAACGCCCGTCCGGAGACCACCGTGGGCTGAAAACATTTTCGGAGTTGGGGATTTCCTCGATTTGATGCGACTGAAGGTGAAGGATCTGGAGCGTACGACCACCACTCTCTTTTCCCATCAAGTCCGGCTCACGACCAAATACCAAGCTTTGTCCATCCGGAGACCACCCGGGATCAGCGGCGTTGCGCGCCTCTTTGAGTAGCGCTTCGGCCTTTCCGCCGCTTGCATCCACGAGGTAGATCTGCCAAACACCACCTGGCTTCCTCGCCATGGCAGAAAGACGCTTACCATCCGGCGACCAGTGCGCAAGGAAAACTTCCAAAGCGTCCGAGGTAAGCCGAACCTTATCGGAGCCGTCGGCACGAGCGCGCCAAAGCTTTTCGTGGATGTCAGTCCATGCCACCCATTTACCATCTCTCGAGTAGTCGATGCGGTTCGCTTCCGCGAGAAAACCAGGCGCGGGGGCAAAGGTCTTTCGTTCAGGTTCATACTGCTGCAGCCCGGACGGAGCTTCCAGTCCAACAAAAAAGATCCGAGATCCGCTTCGAGCTGCAACTGGGGAAAGAAAGCGTAGGGGACCGTTGGTTAGTTGAAGCAATCTTGTTGCATGTGCCGAACCCTGAAGCTGCCAGAGATTATCGTTTGCCTGAAAAACGTACGACTTGCCGTCAGGCAGCCATATCCCGCAACAAGGGGTGAGGGCTAAAGCTCGTGGAATCGGGATAGGGGAAGCCGAACGACTTCCGCTTTTCATCTCCCAGAGAGCGGCGGCATGCGTAACGGGGTCAAACAATGTAAACCGCAACAGCTTCCCATCGAGCGACCATCTTAACCAAAAAGCGCGCCCTGGAAGCTTTGCGTATGTTGTCGACGAGTCTTCGTTTTGCCCGATTGTGGCAAGTTCATCGCCCGTTGCGTAAAGGATGCTCGCTCCGTCCGGCATCCAGGTCGCGTCATGGGCGAGTACGCCAGGCACACGACGCCCGCTGCCACCCGCAGAGGGAACAATCCAAAGCGGCTGCTCAGACTCTGTCGATTGCTGGCTCCGCAACAGCAATTTGGAGCCGTCTCGCGAAATGTCTGTGAGTGAATTCGCGGTAATCTCATCAGGGACTTCAATTCCTCGAGCCTCTCCACTGTCGACGTCGATTGAAGACAGATGAGGTCGCCCGTTCACCAGGACGGACGTGATCACATGATCGCCACCCATCACCATCGTCAAGAAGCTTTCTGGGTTTGGCGGTCCGAGCGAGATGGGTACGTAGTGCGTCACCTGGTCGACCCTGAGTGGGGCCATCCTTGATGCCGTTGGCAGGACAACGTACGCGATCAGCGCGCCGATGAGCAGCGAACCTATCCCAACCGTCAGGTATGAGATTGCAGGGCCAAGTCCTCCAGCAATAGGGCGTCCTTCCGGAAGCTGCAAAGTCTTCTGCGTTGCCGACGTCCGATGTGGCTCCAGAATCGCCCCATCCACTGGAGGCGATGGAGAAAGTACAGAAGTGATTCCAGATGGAGAAACAAGCTCAGATTCTTTTTGAACCTCGTCTTCAATCTGCGAAGAGTCGTGGAGCTCGGGTACATCTGGACCAGTGTGAGCCAGCGAAACGGGCGCGATAAACCGATAGCCACGCTTGGTGAGCGTTTGAATGTAGCGCGGATTCTCCGCGGAGTCTCCTAGAGCCTCTCTTACTTTGTTGATGGCCGCGGCTATCGCTTGATCAAAGTCGACATTTGTATGTTCGCCCCAAATCTCCCTTTGTAGATCTTCTCGGGTCACAATCTCGCCGGGTCTCAGGAGAAGGGTCGCCAAGACACGGAACGGCTGCCTTGCAAGCTTGACCTTATAACCAGCCTTCCACAACTCTCCGGAGCGCAGATCTGCTTCATAGAGGCCAAACACAACACGATCTGTCCTCTCTCCAGCTACCAAAATGTGTCTCCTCCTTGGAGCGAAGAGTATATAGAACCGCTCAATCGCTAGTGAATGTGATTTCGTAAGCAATTCATTCTAATTATGTTAGCCGTGAAGATCAAAAAAGTATTGAAAGAGAATGCTTCAGTCATTGCTTCTATCCGTGGAATGGGAGGAGGGTCGCGATCGAGCCGTAAATCTGTACAGGCGTCGATGAGCGCAGGGCGAGAGCGGCAGAGAATTTGGGGGAAGTTCAATGACCACGAAGTCGTACAGATTCATCCATCGGTCTCGACTCACACAATTCCTGTTCGCTGCCGGCGTTCTTCTTGCTGCCGTGGTGCCACATGCTTTTGGGCAGAGCGACTCGGGTCGGGTTATCGGCGCCATCACTGACATGACTGGAGCCGCCATTCCCCAAGCCAGCGTCACTCTTCTGAATAATGCGACGGGAGTAAAGCTGATTGGCACGTCGAACGCGAGCGGCGAGCTCAACGTACCAGCTGTTCCTGCAGGTGACTATACCGCTACCGTTTCAGCCCCCGGCTTTCAGACCCAAACGCAGACACTCACCATCAGGGTGACGACCAGTCTGACAGTGAACTTCTCCCTCAAACCCGGCGCCGAGCAGACTGTCGTCGAAGTCACAGACGCCGTATCACTGGTCAACACCTCGGATCCGACTTTGGGCGAGACGATCGAGAGCAAGCAGATTACGCAGCTACCTTTGAACGGTCGCAACGCACTCAATCTTGCTCTGCTGACCCCGGGGGTCACCCAAGGAGCCTATGCCGAACAGGGCCAAGATACGGCCGGACGTCACGGGGACACTGGCGGAAGCGCCATCTCGGTCAATGCTACCCGCCCTCAGGCAAACAACTTCATTCTGGACGGTGTTGATAACAACGACAGTCTGCAGAACGTAATCCTCTTTTTCCCGCCTGTCGACGCGACGCAAGAGTTTAAGGTCGATACGAGTGTGGCTCCAGCACAATATGGCCGTGCGGGCGGCGCATTGATCGTCAGCTCCATCAAATCCGGGACGAACCAGATTCACGGTTCAGCCTTTGACTTTTACCGCAGTAATAAGTGGGCCGCAAATCCGAATTATTCATTTCCTTACAATGGGCTGCCCGCTGGACCAAAGCCTCCCTACAACCGGAACCAATTCGGTGGTTCGGCTGGGCTGCCCATTATTAAAAACAAACTCTTCCTCTTTGGGGACTATGAAGGGACCCGCTATCAACAGCCGGCGGGCAGCGGATACGACACCGTGCCGACGGCTCTGATGCGCCAAGGCAACTTCACGGAGCTGCTCAACCCGGTCCTTGCGAGCAATGGAATCACCAATGGTGCTGCACCGTTCTACACGACCTACTTCCCCAATTGCTATCCAAACGCCACAACGCTAAACAATGTTTATCCTGCCACTGGCAGCAAGGGACAGATCTTCGACCCGTTAACCTGCGCCCCCTTCCCGGGCAATATCATCCCAGCGAGCCGCCTGAACCCTGTTTCTGTGAATTACCTTAACGCGTTTCCGCTGCCCACGCGGACAGACCGCCTGATCGGAAATTACTTCTACCAGCAAACACAGGTGGGTAAGTACAACACCTTCGACACTCGTCTGGACTGGAACGCTTCCAGAAGCGATCTGTTCTTCTTTCGCTTCTCGTATGACAACACCAGCTCCAATCAGAACTCACAACTTGCTCAGAACGGCACAAACCCACCCCTCAATGCGAGTGGGCAACAGAATTACCTGCATGCTCGCGGCTATGATCTGGGCTACACCCACACCTTCTCTCCTCGCTCCGTCAACGAGGCACGCATTGCATACAATCGCGACAATTATGGCTATCTACCTCCGAACTACGGCATTTCGGTGGGCGCGGAGCTTGGGATTCAAAATACGACCCTCGGAGCGGCGAAGAATACAGGGGGACCTCTGACCGGCGGCTACGGTACTGAATTGCAGTACACGGGCGATTACGGTCCCTTTGAGGTGCCGCAAAATATCTACGAAGTCACGGACACGCTGAGCCTCAACTTCAGGCAGCACCAACTCAATGTCGGTGGGACGGTTCTTCGCCGAGTGACGAACTACTACCGGCCAATCGAAGGGAAAGGCGGAATCTTCTACAGCCCGCAGCTTTTCACCGGGTACGACGAGAGTGAATACCTGGTAGGCGGCGCCTCGCAGTATCAGATCGGCGCTCAGACGGGTTTTTTCTCAAACATCAATCAGGAAGACGGCCTCTTCCTCCAGGACAACTGGAGGGCTACGAAACGGCTCACGCTCAACCTTGGCATCCGCTATGACTTGATCACGTGGCCATACGAGGCCCACAATCAGCAGAGTTCGTTTGATATCAACACCGGTCAGGTGTTGGAAGCGGGTGTGAATGGGGTTTCGAAATCAATCGTCAATCAGGATTATCTGAACTTCGCACCGCGCGTCGGATTTGCCTACGACCTCGGCGGAAACGGGAAGCTAGCTCTTCACGGCGGGTACGGCATCTTCTACTTCCCGGACTACGGTGGCATCAACAATCAATTGGGGCAGAACGGCCCCTTTAGCGGGAATAACTACTTCTTCGCATCGAACGGCTATTGCCTCACTTTGAGCGGCCAAACGGCGCAAAGACAAGCACCAAACTCCTGTGCCGACTACACGAGTCCATCGGCTGTGACCGCGGCGTTGCCACTTCCAGCTACGCCTGCGACTTTCAACCGAACGAACCCTCCCGCAAATATCGGAGGAACGGCGATAAACGTGGACAACAAGCACAGCCGGCTCCAGCAGTACAATCTCCAGCTGCAGCAGCAGCTCTCGCCGAGAGACGTACTTAGCGTGGCCTATGTCGGAACGCATGGAGACCGCCTCTCCACCTTCTACAACCTGACTCAATATCACATCGGGACCACGACGCTGCCGTACGTAAACCAGGACGGCAATATTACCTACAACCACTACGACGGTATGTCCAATTACAACGGTTTGCAGATGCACTACGAGCATCGCGCCGACAATCTGCTTGCAACAGCCTCCTACGCCTGGTCACACGCGCTCGACAATACGAACAGTCCCTATGGGGGAACTCCGGTAGCCGTCCTCCTGGACTACGATCAGGCTGCAAACTACGGGAACTCAAGCCAGGATGAGCGGCACATCTTCAGTTCATCGTTTGTCTACAGCCTCCCGTTCGGGAGGGGACAGCGATTCGGCGGGAGTGCGAATCGCGTGCTGGACTTGCTGATCGGAGGATGGCAGGTGAACGACATCGTCCAACTGTCGACTGGACAGCCTATCGACATTCAAGCCGGTGGCAGCGGTAAGCAAACTGTCACGAACCGGCCCGACCTTGTCGCGCCTATCAAGTATCCAAAGACATTGACGGAATGGTTCAATCCTGCCTCCTTCAACTCTGTCGAACTTCCGTATCAGCAGGCGACCGATGGCACGGGGAATTTGGTGTACACACGTGTTGGCACTCTCGGTCGCAATGCGGTCTATGGACCGGGTTTCCGAGACATGGACCTTGGGCTCCAGAAAAACCTGCACATCGCGGAAGGAAAGCAGCTTGAACTGCACGGCGATGCTTTCAACGTGACAAACACTCCAAGTTTCGCCAACCCCAGCAATGTGGACGCAGGGACCGTCTTCGGAGCTATTACAGGGCTCCGAAGCTCGTCACGGAAGATCCAGTTGGCAGCTCGTCTAGTGTTCTAGCCCGTTGTGGGGTCGGAGCGCGCCTAGGCTGGAGCTCCGACTCCCTAAACAACTTAGCTTCGCGGAAGATGCTCAGCATTTCGAGGAGATCGTCATGTCTTTCATGTCACTTGTCAGCCGCATTATGAGATCGATACTGCTTGGTCTTTGCGCTGTCACAGCAGCTTCATCCCTCGTGGCGCAAACATCGCCCACGCCGATCCCCGCGGGCGACATTCGCGTCCACTATTTTCGTCCTGATGGCACTTACGCCGGCTGGACGATCTACGCATTCTTTGACACGACGGAACCAAACAATTTCCAGGCAGGCCCTGTGCCAATTACAGGAAGTGACAGCTTTGGAGCTTACTTCGACGTTGGGGTGACGGCGAATGCACAAAATGTAGGTCTGATCTTGCACAATGGCACGGTGAAAGACCCCGGTCCGAACCAGTACGTCGACCCGGCGACTCAAGGAAATGAGTTTTGGGAGCTTTCGGGCAGTGACCGAATGCTCACGTACCAGCCACCAACCGGTAAAGACCCGGCCATTCCGCCAGGCAAAGCGCGCATTCACTATTACCGGGCAGATGGCAACTACGACAATTGGAGTCTGTATGTTTATGGAGCCACAACGGATCCTACCGGAAATTTTTGCGTCACAGAAGACCAGTTTTCTGGCTATGACAGTTACGGCCCGTACTTTGATGTGGGAGTGACGAATGGTTATCTCGGCTTCATCATTCATAACTGCCAGACTGGTGTAAAAGATCCCGGTCAGGATCAATCCCTGCAGATTCCTTCGCAAGTTGAAGGCTGGGTGATCTCCGGCAATCAGACCGTATTCCCGCAGCAGCCTACGGCCGCTCAGCTGCTCAGTGGAGCGTTCAACCAGCTTCAAGCGTACTGGATTGATGCCACGACCATTGCTCTGCAATCGATCTACACGCACAGCGGCTACACCTATGCTCTGGCCTCAAGCCCTACTGCCACTCTGCGAATCACTGCGAACGGCCTCACTGGTGGCAGTGCGATTCCTCTTACTCCGTACAGCGGTACGCTGACGGCTGATGAACTTGTTCGATATCCGCAGCTTGCCAGCTACTCGCTCTTCAAGTTGCCGGCGAACGTCGATCCGAAAGCCCTTGTAGCTGCACTCAAAGGCCAGATGCAGGTTACCGCCTCTGCTTCAGACGGAACTCTGAAGTACACGACGGGCGTCCAGACCTTCGGCGCTCTGGACGCACTGCTCGCCTACAAAGGGAAGCTTGGAGTCGTCATTCATCGGCCTCTTGATCCGGAGGAAGCAGATGGTGAAGAGCCAGCCCCAGTCAAGATCCGAGTATGGGCGCCTACTGCCCAGAGTGTGTCCCTCTTGCTCTTTGACCATGAGACTGACGCGACACCGCAACAACGCATCTCGATGAAGGCGAACGGAGGAGCTTGGGTTGCCAATGGCAACAGCGGCTGGCTCGGGAAGTATTACCAGTTCAGCGCTCAGGTTTTCGTTGCGGCGGATCAAAGCATCCACACCAACACCACCACTGACCCGTACTCAGTAGATCTTTCCCTTAATGGAACCATGTCCCGCATCACCGATCTCGACAGCGACAGCAATAAGCCCCGGTTGTGGGATCAGGTCACTTCACCTGCGCTAGCAAGCCTGAGTGACTCCAGCCTCTATGAGCTGCATATCCGTGATTTTAGCGTGGGCGACCTTACCGTTCCACAATCGCAACAGGGGACTTATGAAGCGTTCACTCATCTGCAAAGCAACGGCATGCGGCATCTTGCCGCTCTTGCTCAAGCCGGCTTAAAGGGCATACACCTTCTTCCTTCGTTTCACTTCGGTAGCGTGAGCGAAGACAAGTCGACTTGGGCTAGCCCTGGCGATTTGTCTCCTTACCCGCTCGATGGTCAGCAGCAACAAGCCGCCGTACAAGCTGTTCAGAAAACCGACGCATACAACTGGGGCTACGATCCCGTTCACTATATGGCGCCTGCGGGCCAGTATGCCCAGGATCCCACCCATCGGGTTAAGGAATACCGTGACATGGTCGAGGCGCTGCATGTTTCAGGTCTGCGCGTCATCCAGGACGTCGTGTTCAATCACACCTACACCAGCGGCCAAACGCAGTCCGCCAACCTCGACGAGCTGGTGCCGAACTATTACCACCGCCTTGACGCAAACGGCGTTCTTGAGACGGGCTCCTGCTGTGCGGACACCGCGAGTGAGCACCAGATGATGGAAAAGTTGATGGTCGACACTGTCGTTCTCAATGCCAAGCAGTACAAGATCGACGGATTCCGCTTCGACGCGATGGGTTTGCACTTTGTCTACAACATGGTCGATATCCGCAATGCCCTAAATGCACTGACACTCGAGAAAGATGGTGTGGATGGCAAAAAGATCTACATGTACGGTGAAGGCTTTCAGATTGCCGAGGCGGCCAACAACGCGATCGGCCCAAATGCCAGCCAATCGAACCTCTACGGTACCGGTATCGGCAGTTTTAACGATCGCATTCGCGACAGCGTTCGTGGCGGGTACATCTTCGGCAGCGACTTCCAGGTGCAGGGCTATGCTACCGGGCTCTTCACGGATCCCAACGGCTACACCAGCCAGACCACCGGCTCCGCCGACCAGAAGACGGCGCTGCTTAACGAAGAGGACCTCATACGCGTTTCTCTTGCAGGAGCGCTGAAGAACTACAGCTTCACCGACGCGCTCGGTCAGGTAGTCATGGCCTCTCAGTTGACGTACAGCGGTCAGCCCGCGGGTTTTGCGGCCTCACCTCTTGAGGATGTGAATTATGTCTCAGTGCACGACAATCAGACGCTTTTTGACGCTATTCAGATCAAGAGCGCTGCGAGCGACACAATCGAGCAACGCACCCGTCGGCAAACGGTCGCACTAAGTCTGGTTGCGCTTGCCCAAGGTGTTCCGTTCTTCCACGCTGGAGATGACCTGCTGCGCTCGAAGGATATGGACAACGGCAGTTACAACTCTGGCGACTGGTTCAATAAGATCGACTGGACGGGACAAGGCAATAACTGGGGAATCGGACTTCCTCTTGCAAATGTCAATCAGGCGCAATGGACCTTTGAGCAGCCCTTATTGGCCAACACCGCGCTGAAGCCCAGCCCTGCAACAATTTCCCTGACTGCTAAAGCTTTTGTGGAGTTTCTCACTATCCGCTACAGCACAGGTCTCTTTCGTATGGCGACGTTTGCTGAAGTGCAGAGCAATCTAACCTTCCTCAACACAGGGCAGAACCAAACACCCGGCCTGATCGTCATGAAGCTCGATGACGGCGGACGCAACTACGGAGGCGCGCCCCATGTGGTCGTCTTCTTCAATGCGAGCAATCAGGCCGTTACCTACACCGATGCGATTCTGAAGGACCTTGCGTTGCATCTGCACCCAGTGCAACAACGGTCCTCAGATTCCATCGTCAGACAATCGACCTTTGACAAGAAGGAAGGGACCGCCACGATCCCGGCGCTGACCACGGCAGTCTTCATTGCAGATCAGGAGTAGCTTCTCGGGAGCCGCAGACGTTTGGGCTAGATCACCTTTTTGCTGCGGGAATCCCTAGACTTGCTGGCGTCTTTTCGAAATGCGAACAAGGGCAAGAGTACAAGCATGCGATCCAGGCGACGTCTCAGACCCACAGCTCCCGTCGCCCTGTTGCTTGCTTGTGCATGCGCCTCGGGGCAAAAGAATACGATCGTTCCTCATGGAATCCTTGAATCAAGGGGGAGATCTAACGCTTCAGGTCGTCGCAGTTCGTAAGGATGTTCTCCGCATTCGTATGTGGAAGGGCAGCAGTGTTCCGGAAGACGCATCCTGGGCAGGATTACCCGCTTCTCGGACTAGCAGCGCCGAGATTAGTCCGTGAACCGCATGGATTTCAACGCAGGACCTTCAGGGAATATCGATGGAAATCTAGCCTGACGGTTGCAGATCGGGCCGGATATGTTCTGGAGAAGGATGCAGCCCCTGTACGTTTGAGATGGTGAACCTTTCACGTTGCGTAAGCAACGGGGCACGAGGACCACTTTTCGGTCTGGGGGACAAAGCGGGTCCGCTCGGTTCAGACAATGCAGACACAAGTCACGTTTGCAGAATTATCTTGTAAGGGATGACGGTTTCTTTAGAGATGTAGAACGTTCTAGGAGTTAGGCCTTGGTGGGGGTGCGTTCGAAGTGGGCTTCGATCTCTTCAAGGGTTTTGCCTTTGGTTTCGGGGAAGAAGAGGGCGGTGACGGCGAGGTAGACGAGGGTGAAGGCGGCGAAGAGGAAGAACATGCGGGAGTAGCCGTGTTTGGCGACGAAGGGGAGGAAGATGGCGGCGAGGGTGGTGGAGACGGCCTGGTTGAGGACGAGGGCTACGCTCATTCCATTGGAGCGGATGCGGGTGGGCATGAGTTCCGAGAGGGCGAGCCAGACGCAGACGCCGGGGCCGGTGGCGTAGGAGGCCATGAAGAGGTAGAGGAAGAGGGCGACGAGGGCTCCGTGGGTAGGGGTAGGGATGGCGCCGATGATGGCTCGCTGGATGCGGAGGGGGGCGGTGCGGGAGCGGTCGAGGTTGGCGAAGGGGTTGGCGAGGCGGGCCTGGGTGGCGTTCGAGGGCAGGCAGGCGGCGCGGGAGAGGGTGATGGTGGGGCCGGCAGCGGGGTCGTCGGAGCGGGCTTCATCAG